>CP040556.1:1200000-1800000 GCA_013378335.1 Streptococcus sanguinis | reverse complement strand
TTTTGCTGATATCACTTTTGCTTGTGCTTTCTATGTTATATTCGGGCAAAGAAAGACGATAAGGACGATGGCCATGGCAAAAAATCTTAGACTAAAAATGGCACGAGCTGAGCATGATATGACCCAAGGGGACTTGGCAGATGCTATCGGAGTGACCCGCCAGACCATTGGCTTGATTGAGGCAGGTAAGTACAATCCCAGCCTCAGCTTATGCTTAGCGATTTGCAAATGTCTCAATAAGACTCTGGATCAGTTGTTTTGGGAAGAATAGGAAGAAAGTGAGAAAGAAAATGAAAGACAAACCACAAAAAGTCTATACAGACGAGCGGACTCTACAACTTGAGCGAAAATTAGGAAATGAAGTTGCTTTTTTTGCGATTATTTTGCTCGTTATTTCTATTTTTATCAAAATCATGATTTGGCATGTGCCAGTAGAAGGCTACTTACCAGAAATTCTAGTTATTTTGGGTATGGAAATGTATGCTGGAATTCGTAGCTGGCAATTGGGACTTGATATCAGACGCTACAAGCCATCTATCGGGCTTAAGAGTTTCAGAAGTCGTTTGGCTAACGGAGCTAACCTAGCGATTGTAATTATGGCTGTTCTGATGTGGAGTGGAAATTCAGCTCTTCGACTATTTTTTCAACATTACCCAATTTTGCAATTTATTTTTATTTTAGCTTTGATAACCGCCTTTTCCAGTATGATTGATAAGGCAGTCAACCATTTTTATCAAAAGAGGCAGGCACTATTAGATCAAGAACTAGAAAATGATGAGAATTAGCATCAATGAATCTTCAACTTATAAATAAGAAAGCGAGAAAGAGAATGAAGAAGCAACCTGTTATAAAAGATGAACGAACAGAGAAATTGGACGGTAAAGTTGCGGGAGAACTAGTGCTAGGAATGTTCCTCTTCTTAGCTATCTCTGTATTTTGCAAAGCCTATGTCTTCCATCTGAGCTTGCTGGCCTATCTGCCAGAAGGTATTCTGCTTACCCTAGTAGGTCTATATGCCTTGCTTCGTCGCGTAAGCTTAGGTATTGATGTTGGTGATATGGTGAGAGAGGAAAAATGGGCAGAGCGTTTTGGCGGTGGCATTGTCTTTGTTCTCATTGTTATTGGCATTGATTTCTTTGGTCAGCGAGAAAATCTGGCTGGCATGTTGAGCATTTTGTATCTGCTCAAGTTGGCTCTTGCAATGGTACTGTTTATGCTTGGAAGCCTGAACATGGACAAAATCAGTCTTTACCTAAACGGCAAAGGTCAGGCAAAGCTCGATCAGGAATTGGAGGACGAAGAATGACTTGGTGGAAACGATTGATCTGGGTTGGCTGCGCTTTTTTAGCCTTAGCCTTGTATATGCTCCCTATGCTGTTTCAGCAGCTAGCAATAACTTATCAATTTCCCAAACAATGGACTATTGGTCTTGGGCTTTCGATGATTTTTCTAGTTTTGCTGGTCTTTGTCGTGGTAGCAAAGAAAACTGGAATCTTATCCCAGTCTGGAAAAATCTTTCAAAAAGGAGACGGGAAGCGAATTGCTCTAGGTCTCTTAGGCATGTTGCTCACATCTGTCCTTGGGAGGGTATTACTCCGTTGGCTACATGGAGAAGTGACAACGGCTAATCAGGCATCTTTGATGGAGGAGTTCCGAAGGGGAAATGCGATGTTGTTGGCCATCATGCTTGGTGTTTTAGCGCCTATCGCAGAAGAAATTATTTTCCGTGGTATCATCCCTCTAAAAATCTTTAAAGGCTATGAAAGCTGGGGCTATATCATAGGCGGACTGCTCTTTGCGCTTTTTCATGGCCCAACCAATATCATGTCTTTTGTGATTTATGGTGGTGCCTCTGTGATTTTGACCTTGCTGGCTTATCGAACTCGGCGCTTGGAAGTCAGTATCGCAGTTCACATGATAAATAACGGACTTCCTGCCATTCTTATGTTGTTAATCCCTATTTTGGGAGTAGAAGTATAGGAGCTTGAAATGAAAATTAAACTTATTAAACGTCAGATCTTGGACGAGCGGGAAGAGCAGCTTGTCAACAAGGCCGGTATGGAAGCTTTTAGTTTCTTCTTGTACAGTAGTTTAGCCTTATATGCTGGTTCCGTAGTTATGAATGCTGGAGCCATTCACTATCAACCTTTTTTGGTTTTGATTATCATTGCTTCTCTTTATTTCATATGTCGAGCTCAGCATCTGGGAGCTAATTATTACAATAGTTTCAGTCTGACTATCTGGGGCGTTCTAGTTTCGACAGGCTTTCTGACTTTCTTGATTGCTTGCCAGAATTTCCAACTGAATCACGCTATTTATCATAATAGTGTTTTTCACCCCATGTTTCTATTTGTTATTTTAATTACTTTTATCATTCACTTTCCCTTTATGCTGCTGGTCAATATTTTCTTGGAGTATATAAACAAATGGCAGAAAAAGCGCTTTGAGAAGTATTTGGATCAATTGGAAGAAGAGCGATAACTTGTCCTTTTCATTTAAACTTTCCAGCTCTGCTATTTTTCAAACAAATTTTTTGCCCAGCTTTTCTTCTCGGGTTATAATAAATAGATGAATTAAAAAATTCAGAAAATTTTATAGAGAAAAGAGAGTTGAAATCTTATGGCAAAAGATATTCGCGTCCTACTTTACTACAAATATGTTCCGATTGAGAATGCTGAGAAATTTGCAGCTGATCATCTGGCCTTCTGTAAATCTATCGGTCTTAAAGGCCGTATCTTGGTAGCAGATGAGGGAATCAATGGAACGGTTTCTGGTGATTATGAAACCACTCAAAAATACATGGATTATGTGCACAGCCTTCCGGGCATGGAAGACCTTTGGTTCAAGATTGACGAAGAAAACGAACAAGCTTTCAAGAAAATGTTTGTTCGCTACAAGAAAGAAATCGTGCACTTGGGCTTGGAAGACAATGATTTTGATAATGACATCAACCCGCTGGAGACGACAGGAGCTTACTTGTCACCTAAGGAATTTAAGGAAGCGCTCTTGGACGAAGACACTGTTGTCCTAGATACTCGTAACGACTATGAGTACGATTTGGGTCACTTCCGTGGGGCCATTCGTCCAGACATCCGTAACTTCCGCGAATTGCCGCAATGGGTCCGTGATAACAAAGAGAAGTTCATGGACAAGCGCGTGGTTGTTTACTGTACCGGTGGTGTTCGTTGTGAGAAATTCTCAGGCTGGATGGTGCGTGAAGGCTACAAGGATGTCGGCCAGCTTCATGGCGGTATCGCGACTTACGGCAAGGATCCAGAAGTTCAAGGTGAGCTTTGGGACGGCAAGATGTATGTCTTTGATGAGCGTATCTCCGTTGATATCAACCATGTTGATCCAGTCGTGATTGGGAAAGACTGGTTTGACGGGACTCCTTGCGAGCGCTATGTCAACTGTGGCAATCCAGAGTGTAACCGCCGCATCTTGACTTCAGAAGAAAATGAAGACAAGTACCTCCGTGGCTGTTCTCACGAATGCCGCATTCATCCTCGCAACCGCTATGTGGCTGAAAACGACCTGAGTCAAGCAGAAGTGGTGGAGCGTTTGGCTGCGATTGGAGAAAGCTTGGAAACACTAGTGGCTCAGTAATTTAATCGTGAAGAGTTTGGGACAAAAAGATTTCAATTTTTAAAAATCTTAATTATTAAGCCCTTCAAATCTATAATTAAATGCGAAAAGCGAACAAAGCAGAATTCTGATTACCAGAAAACTCGTTTTGTTCGCTTTTTATATTTGAGGTTGGACTTTTGTCCCAGACTCATTTATTTACAGGTAAAAGGCTTGTTGGACAGAGATTTGGAAAAGCAGACTATTTCCTCATGTTCTTGGGACATCTCGCGGAGTATCACTTACTTTCTGGTTTTCTTTCTGCGGTTTTGATTTTTTGTCCTTTCTTTTTGATATGATATAATGAGCTTAAATAAATGGGAAAGGAGCAAGTCTATGTCTAAAGCTATTATGGAAGAAGTGGCAGCCTATCTGCGTCAGCATGCAGATGAAGAGCTGAGTCTGACTGATTTGGCTCAGTATTTCCATTATAGTCCTTCCCATCTATCCAGAACTTTCAAGAAAAAGATGGGCTTTTCTATCAAGCAATATATGGAAGCTCTTAAGATGGAAAAGGGGATTCAGGAAATTGTGGAAGGACGGCAAAATGTGACCGAGACCTCTATGGAAGCTGGTTATGATAGTCTAGGCAGTTTTTCCAATACTTTTAAGCGACATACTGGACTTTCACCCAAAAAATATTATCAGGAATCAACCAAAGCTTATGATTTTATGGTAAAACAGCTGGATGAGAAGGGAGCTTTGTTGCATCAGGATCCCGACTGTAAAAGTGACAATCGGTTGACTGTGGCGCTATCTTATCCTGAGGGGTATGAACCACGCATTAGCTGTGTCGGGCTTTTTAAGACCCGCATACCCAAAGAAGAGCCGGTTATCGGAGTAGCACTGAGTCAGGAGAGACGGTTTACTTTTGAAAATGTACCGGATGGTCACTACTATCTTTTGGCCTGTGAATTGCTGGAGGATTTACGCCTAACTAAAAACTATGTCTTGAAACACAACTTTCGCTGAGGCAGCGATGAACCTCTCACTTTTTCAGGCGATAGCATCTATCAAGAGGAAATCAGCATGCGCAGGCCCTTGCCCAGTGATCCACCTATTACAGTTAATCTTCCAGTTTTAATCATGCGTTCCCTAGCCAAACAAGCGCAATTGAGAATAAGAAAATTTTTATCCTAATTGATAAACTGATACTAGAGATCTATTCTCAGATATAAAAAATTGGAGGAACAATAATGAAATTAGACGTGTTTTTAAGTTTTAATGGTCAGGCCGAAGAAGCTTTTCGTTTTTATGCGGACCTTTTTCAGACAGAGATAAAGGGACTTGTTAGAGCTAGTGATATGATGGATCCAGCTAACCTTCCTGCAGAAAAACGAGATAAGGTTGCCTGGATTGCCTTAGATACGGAAAACTTAACCCTGAATGGTGAGGAGATGTAGGCATTTTTAACAACCTATCTATTCCTAGCAATCATCAGCCCAATCAATGGTTGGTTCTGAGCCCAGACAGTAGAGAAGAAGCCGATGAGCTTTTTGCCAAGCTTGCTGAAGGTGGACAAATTCTCTATCCTTTAGAGGAACAAGCTTTCGCAGAGTTTTATGGCCGCTTGATTGACCGTTTTGGTATCGGCTGGGATGTGATGAAATGAGGTAGAAGGATGGCTTATAGTGAATCCTTAGCCCAGCAAGTCCGTGCCATTTTAGCTACTGAACTTCCTCCTCATGTTTTTGAAGAAGAGGTAGAAGAGAAGAAGATGTTTGGTGGTTTGGCTTTTATGGTCCGAGGTAAGATGACCGTTACTGTGAGTTCGAGAAGTCAAGAGCTTGTCATGGTACGCATCGGTAAGGAAATGGAAAAGCAGGTCCTGCCCAAAAATGGTGCTAGTGTGACGTTAATGAAGGGCAGGCTTTATCATGGCTATATTGATTTAGATGCCGAAGGACAAAAAGAACTGTCTTACTGGATCAAGCTAGCCTTGTCCTACAATCAGGAGATGACGCAGCAGGATAAAAAGTAAGAAGAGCTCAGAATGAGTTTGGCACATTTAGAAACCAGGCCCAGTTTGTCCCTTGTTCTTTTATGAAGTTCAGATATCTTGTGACAACCTGTATTAATGAAGTTTTCAGCCGGAACGTCTCTTCATGGATACAGGTTTTTTCGTCTTTTCCTTCCAAAAATGTTATACTAATACCAGAGTCCGTTTTGCGAATGGAGTTTATCCCTAAAAGCCTTGGAAAAAAGCGAGTTTGTACCAGTATTGAGTGTTGATTTTGCATTTTCTCGCTTTCAGAAAGGCTTTTGTCGTTAGAAAGGAGCATGGTATGAGTATTTCTTTTTACATTCAGAATCGAAAGGGCTTGTTTAGCTATAAGGCGGTCGAAACACCCTTGTCTTTGGTTTCCTTGGTAGAAGGGCTTGAGGTTGTAGGCCTCGAGGGCGATAAGGCTTATCAATCCTTGGGACAGGTCGGAACTTTTCTGGCTGTCTATTGGGAAGGGGCAGGCCGAGGGTTTGAAGTTTATTATCTGCCAGACCGAGAAACCTATCAGATCCGCGTCTTGACACCATCGACTGTGGGTGACTGGAAAGGGGCCATTCTCTTTATGAGTCGTTTGGCTCAAAAGATGAAGCAGGATATTGTCGATGAATACGGCACCACTTATACTGCTGACGGGATTTTTAATATTGATTTTGAAGCGGATATTCTCTATGGCCTGAACGATGCCAGAGTGGCAGCTGCGCCTATGCATGTTTTCGAAGGCTATGCTCATGATTTGTACATGTCGCAGGAAAAGCTTCTGGAACTATTCAAGGCTGAAGATCCTGTGGAGGAGTTTGGCAGGCAGATGGCTGAGATGCAGCAGGTTCAGAGTCAATTTTCTACTCCTAAGTATTATAAGGATCAGGGTGGGAAATACCTGGGTTCTTATGTTCTGGCAGAAGGAGTGGATACAGTCCTTCCTACTCAGCCCATGCCCAAGGGCTACCTGGTTAAAGAGATGATTGAGAGCGGTGCTAGTCAAGACATGGAATGGCATCTCCATATCCTGATAGAGGATGCCAGCAGTCCGCAGGGCTATAAATATCTGACAACAAAGGATTTAAAAGATTTTTTGGAGAAGATTCCAGACACTCACCGCACTTATCTGGATTCCAGTCAGATTCGGATTCAGCCACTCAATCGGCTGGAACTGGAAGCTATTTTGGCTCAACTTCCCGATGGAGAACCGAAGTTTTAGCGCTAGGAAAATTTACTTTTTGAATCTTAACAGAGCTGCCAAAAGGCGGCTTTTTTAGGTCTGTCAGCAGTTCTCACAATTTTGTGACTCTTTTCTTTTTGATAACATTATTGAAAATATCTTGAAAATTTCAAAAAGAAGCTATAGAATAGAGGTCAGTTTTATAAAAAGGAGAACGAAATGAAAGAAAAACACATGCTAATCTTGGGCTGGGTGGCCACTTTTATGTCTGTTATGATGTATGTTTCCTATATCCCACAGATTATGAATAATCTAGCTGGCAACAAGGGTGACTTTATCCAGCCTTCAGTAGCTGCTCTAAACTGTACTCTCTGGGTCATTTATGGTCTATTTAAAGAGAAGCGGGACATTCCTTTGGCAGCGGCTAATATGCCGGGTATTGTATTTGGCTTGATTACTGCTGCAACAGCCCTTATGTAAGATGAGATTGGGATTTATGCCCAGTCTTTTTTGTTGGAAAATCATTGGACAAAGTATTCACCTCATTTGTAGCTATAGAGTCTGCCTATGGCTTTGGCTATGTAGAAAATATGCAGGCAGCGTTCAGCAGACCGCCTTTTTATGATACAATGGTAAGATGAAGTCAGCAGAGAACTGCTGCCTGTTTCATCAGGAAGAAAGGGATAAGAAAGCAAGCCTATGATACTTGAAGAATTTGACCAAAGTCGCAAGGCCATCATCAACCCAAAAGACTTGAATGAATCCATAGAGGGTTTTCCAGAGACGGCTGTTTCCTGTTTTGCCAGAGAGACTTTTGCGCGGATGCTAGCGGATTTTGAGCATGAACTGATTACGACGACCAGCATGGCTAATATTGAAATTCCTATCTATCGTATTTTCGCGGATGGACGGGAACTGGCTCTCTTCAATGCACCGGTTGGAGCTTCGGCCTGTGTGGCTATTCTGGAAGACCTGATTGCTTTTGGCATGAAGAAGCTGGTGCTTTTCGGTACTTGCGGTATCTTGGATGAGGAGATTAAGGAAACGTCTGTCATTATCCCGACGGAGGCCCTGCGTGATGAGGGGACTAGCTATCACTACCAGCCAGCTAGCCGTGAGCAGGAAGTCAATCTTGGCTTGAAAGATTTTTTGACGGCTTTTCTGGATGAGCGCGGGATTTCCCATAGCAAGGGCAAGGTCTGGACGACAGACGGCATTTACCGTGAGACACCAGCTAAACTCCGTCAGAGAAAGGCTGAGGGAGCTATCTGTGTGGATATGGAATGCTCAGCTGTAGCGGCCTTAGCAGCTTTTCGAGAGATAATCGTCTGCCAGTTCTTTTATGCAGCCGACCACTTGTCTGAGGAAGCTTGGGATATGCGCAACTTAGCCAATCATGCAGACTTAGACGAAAAAGATAAGATTGCCAATCTCGCGATTCAAATCGCTCTGGCACTATAGAGAAATAAGATGAAAAAACCAATTATCCAATTTGAAGACTTTAGCTTTCAATATCAGGCCCAGTCTGAGCCGACCCTGAAGCAGATCAATCTGACTATTTACGAGGGGAGAAGGTTCTGATTGTCGGGCCGTCTGGCTCTGGGAAGTCAACGCTGGGCCAGTGCCTTAATGGAATTATACCTAACATTTATAAAGGAGAGGCCAGCGGTCAGCTCTTGATTAAGGGGCAGCCAGCCTTTGAATCCAGCATTTATGATAAGTCCAATCTTGTCAGCACGGTCTTGCAGGACACGGATGGCCAGTTTATCGGGCTTAGCGTAGCAGAAGATCTGGCCTTTGCGTTGGAAAATGACGTGATGGAGCTGTCGCTTATGCGCGAAAAAGTTAAAACCTGGTCAGAGAAGCTGGATTTAGCTGAGCTTTTACAGCATCGGCCCCAGGATCTATCAGGTGGTCAAAAGCAGCGCGTCAGTCTGGCTGGGGTTTTGATTGACGAGAGTCCTATTCTGCTTTTTGACGAGCCCTTGGCCAATCTGGATCCCAAGTCGGGTCAGGATACCATTGATTTGATTGACCAGCTTCATCGGGAGACGGAAACGACGACTCTGATTATCGAGCATCGCTTGGAAGATGTTCTTTACAGACCGGTAGACAGACTAGTGCTTGTCAATGACGGACGCATTCTCTTTGACGGACAGCCGGATGACCTGCTCAGGACCCAGCTGCTAGCTGAAAATGGCATCCGCGAACCGCTCTACATTACCACTCTACGCCAGTTGGGTGTTGATGTGGAAAATACTGAAAGATTGTCCCGTTTGGATCAGCTACAGCTGGCAGATGTGACCTTTGAGGGCAGAGACTGGTCTGACTCTGATAAAGAGCCTCAGGAGCCCTTATTGGAACTAGAACATGTTTCCTTTGCTTACCAGAGCAGCGGCAAGCCTATTTTGCAGGATATCAGCCTGAAGATTTTCAAGGGTGAGCGGATAGCCATCGTTGGTAAAAATGGAGCTGGTAAGTCAACTCTGGCCAAGGCTCTCTGTCAGTTTATTGAGACTGAAGGAAGCTATAGCTGGAAAGGTCAGAACATCAAAGGAGACTCTATCAAGGAGCGAGCTGAGCGGATTGGCTATGTCCTGCAGAATCCCAATCAGATGATTTCGGCAGCCATGATTTTTGATGAAGTGGCTCTAGGTTTGCGCTTGCGCGGACTGGCAGAAGCGGAAATCGAAGAGCGGGTCCATGCGGCTCTCAAGACCTGTGGCCTTTATGAATTTCGTAGTTGGCCGATTTCGGCCCTGTCTTTCGGCCAGAAGAAGCGGGTGACTATTGCGTCTATCTTGGTGCTGAATCCGGAGATTATCCTCTTGGATGAACCGACAGCTGGTCAGGACCAGCGCCATTATACCGAGATGATGGACTTTCTAGACGAGCTCAATCAGCAGGGACATACGATTATCATGATTACGCACGATATGCAGCTGATGCTGGATTACTCAGATCGGGCAGTGGTTGTGGTGGATGGTCAGATTTTAGCCGATAAGGCGCCTGCTCAGGTGCTGACAGATCAAGAGTTGATTACGGCGGCTCATCTAAAGGAAACGTCTATCTTTGCTCTGGCTGAGAAGATTGGTGCCGACCCTCTGGCTTTGACCGAGTTTTATATGCGAAAAAAGGAGGATAAGCATGCTTAATCAGCGAAAATTAATCGGCTACCATGCAGGCGAGACGTTTCTTCATGGTCTGTCCGGTGCCAGCAAGATGCTGTTCTTCGTTCTGGTATCAGTAGCAGCCATGATCAGCTTTGATACTCGCTTTTTGCTGGTGCTAGCCCTGCTGTCCCTCTGCCTCTTTCGGCTGTCCCACATCCGCATCCGAGACATTTCATTTGTTTTAGTCTTTGCGGCATCCTTTGCTGCTCTTAACTTAGTGATGGTCTATCTTTTCGCGCCTCAGTATGGTGTCGATATCTACGGAGCCAAAGATGTCCTCTGGACTGGCTGGGGAGCTTATAATCTAACAGCTCAGGAGCTGTTCTACCTCTTTAATCTCCTGCTCAAGTATGTTTCGGCCATACCTCTGGCAGTGATTTTCCTCATGACAACCCATCCCAGTCAGTTTGCTTCCAGCCTACATCAGCTTGGTATTTCCTATAAAATTGCTTACGCGGTCAGTCTGACGCTTCGCTATATTCCAGATTTGCAGGAAGAGTTCTTCCTGATTCGAATGTCCCAGGAAGCGCGTGGGCAGGAATTATCCAAGAAAGCCAAACTGACTCAGCGCGTGAAAGGAAATCTGCAGATTATCATTCCGTTGATTTTCAGCTCGCTAGAGCGCATCAATACCATTGCCACGGCCATGGAGCTGCGCCGTTTCGGAAAAAATAAAAAACGGACCTGGTATACCTATCAGGCTCTAAGCAGACGAGATATGCTGGTGCTGACACTGGCAGTCGCTTTTCTATTGCTTTGCTTTGCTCTCTTCGCAGTTAATAACGGCCGCTTTTACAATCCGTGGAGGTAGGAAAGGGGAATAAGAAAGTATGAAAATAAAGAGAATTAAAGACCAATATGTCCGACAGATTCAAATTGTTTTGATTATTTATTTGGTTTGCTGTATTCTGCGGATTGCAGACTACATGATTTTGAGGACGGATCAGACATTCTGGGGAGAATCTTTTGTCCACAAACTCCTAGGGCTTGTACTACTGGTCCCAGCTTTGCGTTTTTACGGCCTGAATTTCAAACAAATTGGCTTGGGGACAAAAAACTTGTTCCGTCGAGTTAGTCTAGGTCTAGTCTGGGGGAGTTTATTTTTTGCTTTAGCTTATCTGATAGAAATCGCTGTGTTGCTGAGTCAAGGAAATTTTCTGGGGCTTGATTTCTATGTGTCTGCTTATTCGGTCAACGGCAATATCGGCCAGCAAAGGGGCCTTCTTTTTCTATTGATCTGTCTGGCAGGCAATCTCATCAATGTCCTCATGGAAGAAGGAATCTTTCGTGGACTCTTTCAAAAAGTTTTTGAAAGAAAATACAGCTTTATAAAAGCAGCTCTTTTTTCGAGTCTCCTTTTTGGTTTCTGGCATATCATGGCACCCTTCAGAAGTTTGCTTGATGGGGAAATGAGCTTGACAGGCTTCTGTATTAATAGTTTGATTTTAGTTCTCACTAGTTTTCTGATTGGTCTTCAGTTTGCTCTTATGGCTAAGATGACGGGAAGTCTCTATATGGGTATGGCTGTTCAGTTTGTTAATAACACGGTGGTTAATCTGCTTCATGTCCTATCAAAAAACGGAACGGATCAGCTACTTAGTCTTCGAATTACCGTGGCTCAGACCTTGTCATTTTTAGTGCTTTTAATCTACTATCAAACACGAAAGCGGTCGCGTAACGAAGTTCTTTAGTACATCGGATTTTTTTCAACTAATCTAAACGAGGCATTTAAAAGAGGCTGGGACAAAAAGATTTCAATTTTTAAAAATCTTAATTATTAAGCCCTTCAAATCTATAATTAAATACGAAAAGCGAACAAAGCAGAATTCTGATTACCAGAAAACTAGTTTTGTTCGCTTTTTATATTTGAGGTTGGACTTTTGTCCCAGACTCTTGCTTTTTATAATGGTCTTTTGTTTGGCATGCCTGCTTTGCGGGGGTATTTATTGGGGGTTTCTTTCTTCTTTTCCACCACTGTGATAAAGCGAGGGTCACCGTTTGGTAGGGCATAGCTGAGGTTGTCTTGGAACTTGCTAAAGAGCAGGTTCAGGGCATTTTTGGCTTCATATAGTTCCTCGGGGGCATTGGACGCCTTGAGGGCCAGAAGCTTGCCACCAACCTTGAGGTAGGGAATAGTCAGCTCAGACAGAACCTGCATCCGAGCGACTGCACGAGCAGTGACCAGGTCAAATTGAGCCCGAAAGGCCTTGTCCTGAGCAAGGTCTTCTGCGCGGCCGTGGTAGAAGTGAACCTTGTCCAGCTCCAGCTCCTCTGCCAGCAGTTTGAGGAAATTGATTCGTTTGTTGAGGGAGTCAATGATGGTCACATCCAGCTGAGGACAGATGATTTTCATAGGGAGGCTAGGAAAGCCGGCACCAGCTCCGATGTCCAGCAGCTTAAGCTCTTGATTATCAATCAGGCCTTGCAAAACGGGTGCAATTGAATCATAGAAATGTTTGAGATAGACTTCATTTTTCTCGGTGATAGCTGTCAGATTGATTTTTTCATTCCATTCGACCAAGAGTTCAAAATAACGCTCAAACTGGTCTTTCTGGCGGTCGGTCAGCTCGATTCCCTGCTGGGCTAAGAGCTGGTAAAATTCTTGCGGTGTCATAGTTTCATCCTTGTTTGTCAGTATTCATCCTATTATATCATAAAAAGGAGACCCCGGCATTCTGCCAAAGGGCTTCTTTTTTCATATGCCAATCTGATTGAGCTCCGCCAAGAGCAGCTGACGTCGCTCATCTTGATGGGCAGCTGGGTCAAAGAGAACTTCTTTTTTGATCTTGCCATCTAAAATGAGCAGTACCTTGTCGGCATAGGTAGCCACGCTGGCATCGTGGGTTACCAGAAGGATACTTGCACCCTGCTGGTGGAAGTGCTGCATGAGCTCCATAGCCTGACGGCCGGCTTGAGAGTTGAGCGCCCCAGTAGGTTCGTCAGCAAAAATGATTCGAGGCTGGTTCATGAGAGCCCGGCAGATGCCGGCTCGCTGGAGTTGGCCGCCCGATACCTGATGGATAGTGCGGTGAGCAATGTCCTTAATCCCGGTCAGAGCCATTAAGTCCTTGGCTCGCTCATAGGCTGCCTTTCGCTCGCTGCCTTTCTTACCGATAATACTCGGTAGGCAGATATTGTCTAGGATATTGAGATTTTTCAGGAAGGTTGCCTGCTGGAAGACAAAGCCGAAAGCCTCTCTTCGAAGACGGTCCAAGTCCTTGTCTTTCATAGCCAGCAAGTCCTGTTCCTCGTAAAGAATCTGTCCTTGATCAGGTTTGTCAATAGTGGACAGAAGATTGAGAAGAGTGGATTTCCCGCAGCCAGAAGGTCCCATGATGGCGATGAATTGGCCGCTTCCAATCTCCAGCGACAAATCACGGAGAATGGGCTCCTGATTTTCCTGATAGCTTTTGCTGAGGTTATGTGCTTCTAATAACATAGTCTTCTCCTCGGATGCAAAATAAATGCTAAGCGCTCGGAAGCTATCTGCTTAAGGTCAATGTTCCTTGAGATAACGTCCAATTTCTAGATTGTTCAGCGCTCGGAGACTTATGTGTGCTGCTGTGAGTCCACTAAGAAGCAGAGCCAGCGGTGTCCATAGAAAAGTAAAGGACTTATTGATGATGAGCTGGAGCTTGCTGATACCGAAGCTGCTGAGTAGCAAACTGCAAACTTCTTGCCCCAGACTAAGGAGCAGCAGGTTGGCTATTGCCAGAGCCAGCATCAAGATAAAGCAGATAGCTAGCAGGTAGTGACTCCTGAGTCGTTCACTGCCAAATCCCAGCATCCGATAAAGTGCCAAATCGGATTGGTCCTTGGTGAAAATCATATAGACAAAGAGAGTCATAAGGATGAAGATGATGGCCAGTCCTGTCCAGAAAACGCTGGTCTGAATCAGGCGGAGCATGGCTAGAGTGTCATCAAAAGTCTGATGGAAAAAGTCTTCTACATCGGTTAATTTATAGTTGGAATATCGTTTCTTCCACTCGTTGATTTTTTTAGCTTTGTTGCTAGGATTTTTAAGTCGGATGGTCGTCAGACTATTGAGCGTTTGGGCTTGCTTTGTCACAAAGACAGCCTTGGCGGTCTTGCCACCGTAGGTCAGGTCTGAGTAGATACCGACTATTTTTAGTTTTCTTGCTTGACCGTCTACCGTCAAGGTCAAGCTGTCTCCTACTTTTAGCTTGAGCTCTTCTGCCTGCAGCTTGGAGAGGGCAATTTCATGCTCGTTTTTAGGATAGCGGCCTTGGCTGTATTTGACTGGAAATCCTGCATGGTTTTCCAGAGTTACCCGCAACTGCTGGGTTTGACCTTGCTGGTCTTGATAGGAGAAATTCTGGCTTTGGTACTGATTAATCTCTGCGATATCCTTGTCTGCTTGCAGTTCTTTCAGAAGCTGGGCTGTCTTGATATTGATATCATCAGTCTGAGAAATATCAACCAACACATCTGCCTGACCAGCTCCTAGATACTGGATGAAGTTTTTGTCCATCACAGTGCTATAGAGACTGGCTGGCAGCAGGATAAGCAGGCTAATCAGACTGACAATGAACAATATAGTCAAATAGAGTTTTTTATGATTTAGAATCGTTTTCAGAGCGAAATAGGCTCTGTCTAAAAAGGGAATAGGCGGTAAGCCCATTTTGGGAGTAGAACGAGTCTCGGTCAGACTGTTGGAAGAAGCTAATCTTAAAGCTTGGCCGGGCGTCATTTTCTTAAAGGAGCTGAGAGGCCGGGCAGTCAGCCAGAAGACTAAGAGACAGAGCAACAGAGCCACTAGCATTTCCAAAAGATAGCTATAGAAGGGCGTCGGGCTTTGCCCCATAGACAATACCATCTGTTTTTTAAAAGGAGCACTCAGAAGAAAGGACAGTCCCCATCCTATGATGGTTGCCAGAGCCAGACAGAAATAATACTTGGTCAGGTAGACCCTGCTGATAAAGCTTTGGGGCAGTCAGTCCCATCACCTTCATAAGGGCAATCTGCTGCAGTTCTTCTTGAATCTTGGTCAAGAGGGCAAAGCGCATGCAGAGAAAGGTGATACCAATAATGGCCACAACCAGCAGTCCCATGACCAGGATGACTAGAGCATCATTGAAGCCATCGATTATTTTGATGGTCGGATAGGTAATCATAGGCGGTCCATTGGACTCAAGCTCTGCATTTTTATAGGCTTGCTCAATGGTTGAGATCTGGCTAAACTTATGTACTCGAAAAGCAATCAGCTTCTCATTAGATGCAAATGCTTCTTTTTTCAGAGTCTGCAAATCAGCCTGCGAGATGAGGAAGCGCTTGGAGGAGACCAGACCAGCATTCATCTGGGCATCTCGGATAAAGCCCTGGACAGTTAGCTGCAGTTTGCCGACCCTTATTTGGTCACCGATTTTGATTTTTCCGCTGTTGTAGTAGTAGAGCGGGATATATAGTTGCCCCGGCCGAGGCTGGGCTGGCTGGTTATTCTGATCTAGCAGAAAGTCAAAGTTTTGGTTCTGACTGGAAAAGCCATTATCCTGCGAGCTGTCCTGAAGCGAGTCTTTCTCATTGATGTGGATGGCTGATCCTTCTACATTGACAAAGTCTGTCAGCTGCCAAGAGGCAATTTCTGGATGCTGCTGGACAAAGTTTTGCAGTCGTTCTCGGTTAATGCTTCCGCTGTGCATTTGTAAGAGATGAGGGCTTTTGGCTGTTTCTACAAAGCGCTCAATCGAGTTGCTAAGACTGACGGTCAAGCGCGTGGCTGCAAAGCTTAGGGTCAGCGTCAGAAGCAGGAAAAGCCCGATGACCAGCATACTGACTTTGTTTTCTTTTAAATCATTTTTTATCAAGCGTTGAAATATATTCCAGCTCCTTTACTGAACGTGCTCGGGAGAGCAGGTAAGCACCGATGCTGATAGAGATACCGGATAGGATAAAGAGCAGACCGTATCCTCTGCCTCCGCCAACACCGATGATTTTTCCGACAGAATTTGCCAGCCAGCCAAAGTAAGTCAGTGAGGGCTTGAAAAGAGTATCCGCGACCCAACCCATGCCAGCATAAGCTAGCACATAGCCCAGCTGAGAAATAATCCCAATGGTTCCCCAGACCTTGCCCTGATCCGCTTTATTGATATTGATGCGGACCAGATAGTCAATGGCAGTATTGGCAAAAGGCAGAGCAGCAAAGAGGAGAAAGCCAAAGCTGCAAATCCAGATGAAGTTTTCCTTCATGCCCAGCCCAAGCATGAAGAGTCCCAGTAGAAATAGAGATAGGCAGAGCATACGATGGAAGTGTTTTTTGATAGCAAATATCCCCAGAACCAAGCCTCCAATCAGCATACCACTGCTAGAGATGGTCATCACCCAGCCGGTTGTTTTGGCGTCTGAGAAAGCCAGCACCAAGGGAGAAAGCAGGATTTGGACTGTTCCCAAAAAGAAGGAAAAGCCTGTTCCAGCTAGGACTAAAATCCAGATGCCTTTTTTTCCATAGACGATTTGAAAACCTTTAAGGAAATCAGCCCAGAAACGACTATCACTGCTATAAACTTGCGAATGAATGGCTCTACGAGCGAGCAAGGTGCAGGCTACTGTCACGAAAATAGTTGAAAAGTCCAGCAACAGAATCGTGCTGATATGTCCACTCGCTAAAATCATTCCAGCCAAGGCTGGTGAAATCAGATAGCGGGCAATGCCATTAATCTGGGACAAACCAGTTGCTTTTGATAACTGGTCCTCAGGCAGCAAGTCGGAAATCGTAGCTCGAAAGGCCGGATTGACCAAGGCTGA
Organism: Streptococcus sanguinis; assembly: GCA_013378335.1. Classification (NCBI taxonomy): domain Bacteria; kingdom Bacillati; phylum Bacillota; class Bacilli; order Lactobacillales; family Streptococcaceae; genus Streptococcus; species Streptococcus sanguinis. Next base: position 1,783,277 of record CP040556.1, on the reverse strand, counting down.
AAAGAGTGAGCTAATGGCAGCTCCGATACAGATAAAAATCAAAGCAGGATTCTTCAGACTAAAGTAAATCCAGAGAACTCCTAAGCCTGACAGGCCATCTCCCAGAGCCATCAGCAATCTTCGGTCATAGCGATCTGCTAGAATTCCAGCCAGAGGGGTGACCAAAAGACCGGGCAGGAAAGCACAAAGAGTAACAAAAGAAGAAACAGAAACCAAACCGGTCAGCTGGAAGATATAAACTCCTAAAGCGAAAGAAGTCATACCAGAGCCGATTTCTGAAATGAGGCTTCCTATCCAAATCAATAAAAAGAGTCTAAAGCCTGATTGTTTCATAGTTGCCTCCTAATCTTGTGACGTCAAGTAAGTGTAAATAGTGAATCTAGTGCTTATTTTTTTAGCTGCTTTGAGTCTGAATCAAGTCTAGAAAGGGATTGAAGTAGCCTTGCCGGCTGTGAAAAAGAGTTTCTAAAAGATAGAGAAAAGCTTGCAGTTTTTGCTGCTGTTTTTCTGGGGGTAGAGCCTGAAAACTGCTGCCAAAAGCTTGTAGTGAATAAGTAAGAATCATTTCCAGGCTTTCGTAGGGATAGTCGGTCTTCATGTCTCCAGCGGCGATGCCGTCTTGGATGATGGGGAGTAAAATTTGAGGTGCCCGTTCAAGAAGAATTTGATTGGTTTTTTCGTGCAGGAGCGCATTTTGTGGCTGATTGAGATGCAGCAGCACTTCCTCTCCCTCTTGGTGATTGAGATTCAGTGCAGCCATGCTGCCAGCCAAGCGCTCCAGAACAGTCAGTTCACGATTATCAGCAAAGGCTTGGGAAGCTGTAAATGCTCTTTCAATGGTTCGCTCAATGATGGCATCCATTATCTCTTCCTTAGAAGAAAAGTAATAGTAGAGAGTACCACGGGCGATTTGAGTCGCTTCTAAAATCTGGGAGATAGAGGTCTGGTCAAAGCCTTGCTCCATAAAAAGCTCCTGAGCGGTATCTAAGATAAAGTCTTTTTTATTGGCCATGTTTGTATCCTTTTCGGTAGTAAAATTTTATTCGACCGACAGTCGGTATATTCTTTCCTTTATCATACATCTTTTCTAAATCCATGTCAAGAATAAAGACAGTTCTACTATTTTTTGATATAATAAGTCTAATCAAAATTGAAGGAGTATATCATGACTTTTATTATTGTTCTTATTATTGTCGCGGTTTTAGCATTCTTTGTCGTTGGTGCGTACAATACCTTAGTTAAAAGCCGCATGCAGACTCAGGAAGCTTGGAGCCAGATTGATGTGCAGCTCAAACGCCGTAATGACCTGATTCCTAACCTCTTGGAAACGGTCAAAGGCTATGGCAAGTACGAGCAGGCAACCTTGGAAAAGGTAACACAACTGCGCAACCAGGTAGCTTCAGCTGCTTCACCTGCCGAAGCCATGCAAGCCAGTGACGCCCTTTCTCGTCAGATTTCTGGAATCTTTGCAGTAGCTGAAAGCTATCCAGATCTGAAAGCTAACACCAACTACCTGAAGTTGCAGGAAGAGCTGACCAATACAGAAAATAAAATTGCTTATTCTCGTCAGCTTTATAATTCAGTAACTAGCAACTACAATGTCAAGCTGGAAACTTTCCCAAGCAATATTGTTGCAGGAATGTTTGGCTTTAAAGCTGCAGACTTCCTCAAGACACCAGAAGAAGAAAAGGCTGTACCAAAAGTTGACTTTGGCAGCACTGGACTAGGTGACTAAGATGCTATTTGATCAAATTGCCAGCAATAAAAGGAGGACTTGGCTCCTCCTTATCGCTTTTTTCGGCCTCTTAGCTCTTGTTGGAGCAGCTATAGGCTATCTCTGGCTGCGGTCTGCTGTAGGTGGTGTCTTGCTAGCCTTGATTATCGGAGCTATTTATGCCGGAGTGATGATTTTCCAGTCTACAGAGGTTGTCATGGCTATGAATGGAGCCCGTGAGGTCTCTGAGCAGGAAGCGCCTGAGCTTTATCATATCGTACAAGATATGGCCATGGTCGCTCAGATTCCTATGCCTCGGGTCTATATCGTAGAGGATCCTTCTCCCAATGCTTTTGCGACCGGTTCTAAGCCTGAAAATGCAGCTGTGGCAGCAACGACAGGTATCTTGCAAATCATGAATCGTGAGGAGCTTGAGGGAGTGATTGGCCATGAAGTCAGTCATATTCGCAATTACGATATCCGAATTTCAACGATTGCTGTGGCTTTGGCCAGTGCTATTACCATGTTGTCTAGCCTGGCTGGCCGGATGATGTGGTTTGGTGGTGGACGGCGCAGTAGTAATGATCGAGATAATGATAGTGGTTTGGGAATTATTCTCCTTATCGTATCATTGATTGCTATCGTTTTAGCTCCTCTGGCAGCTACCTTGGTGCAGTTGGCCATTTCTCGTCAGCGGGAGTTTCTGGCTGATGCTTCCAGTGTAGAGCTGACCCGCAATCCGCAAGGGATGATCAACGCCCTGCTCAAGCTGGATCGCAGTGAGCCTATGGAGCATCATGTTGATGATGCAAGCGCAGCTCTCTATATCAGCGACCCTAAGAAAGAAGGTGGACTGAAGAAACTCTTCTATACACACCCTCCTATCTCAGAGCGGGTGGAGCGCTTGAGACAGATGTAAAAACTGGGAAAATTCTCAGTTTTTTTATTGTTTATGCTATAATGATAGATGAATAATATAGTAATTAGGAAATGTAATGAAAAAACTAAAAGCCTCTAAAGATTTATTTACAATTTTTTATATTGTTAATTGGATTCTGTCTATAATAATAGCCCCTTTGGGTGGCTATGCAGTAATAGTTCTACTGCTATCTACTATAGAATTTCTGAGTTCAGGCAAGACAAGCATATTAATGCAGTTTATGATATTTAGTATGATTTTTAAGTTTGTTGTTCTGATCTATCTGTTTATTTATCTGATTTTGAGCTTTCGTTCGCTGATTCAGAGTATAAAGACAAGCAAGGATTCGCTTTATCTGGCTCCAATCAGTTTAATTCTGACTCTCTTACTTCAGCTATTTCCATTCATCTCTGCTTTGAAAGATACGCGAACCATAGAACCTTATCGCTGGTTGATTGAGGTTGTGCCACTATGCTCGATTTTGCCTTTCCTCAGCTATCTTTACGGTCGGTATGGACTCAAAGGACAAAGAAAGAAGGCACTGCTCTGGGCAGGGCATGTGGTTAATGGCGTGCTAACTTTGCTCATGATTGTAGCTTTTTTTCAGCCTGTCATTCCCCAACTAACACGAACAGAGCGGGTTCTGAGCAGTTTGGAGCAGGAATATAAAAAGCGTGGTATGGATGCCAAGGTGGAGACTGTACCAAGTGGTTATGGGGAAGATGATTCGAATAATCCAGACTTTAATGATATATACCCAATCGGGAAATTTAAAGTAACTATTGGCAAGCATTCTTTCTATGAAGAAGTTCGAGTCAATAAGGCGGGAAGCATTGAAGAAGCTGCGTTTATTGATCCGAAAACAACACCTTCTCCCATTCTGCGAGTTATTCTCCAAAAGGAAAATAGTCAAGAAAATCTAATCAAAACGAAAGAAAATGTAGAAAAAAGTCTAGATAATATAGATGAGAGTGTTAATATCATTCCTCATTATGGGAATACAGAGGTTTCTGTAGAGTACATAACTAATCCTAAGCGCTCAAAACCCAAGAGCTTTGAGGAAAAAGATTTCAAGTTAAATTCTCTCTTTGATCTTACTGATGAGAAATTGCTAGAAAAAGAAGATGTTTGGATCAGTATTAGAATTGAGCTGAATCTGAAGCAAAGACTCTTTGATTCAGATTCAGGAGAAAAATTCTTCCATGATATGGACTATTCCCTCTTTCAGACAGGAAACTATGTCTTTGAGATAGAAGAGAGAGACAAGGATAATGTTACTAGCAAAAAGCAATTTTTTGCTAAAGTTAAGGACGGAAAGTTAGTCCAGTTAAATAAGAACGACAGTGACCAAGACTTGACTGAAGGGTCAGTATCGTTGTTAGAATACTCTTATCGTGGTAGTATAGGCTATTCCATAGACGAAGGGTATGACCACATGGCTGATTGGCCTAATTGATACGGAAGGGAATAGAAGAGGGGGAATTTTATGATTCTATTCCCTCTTTTTTTTAGTCAAATCTATTTTAGTTCATTAGGTGGATTCATTTTCCTTCCTTTAAGTCATGTCTAAAAGGATGTTCTCTCAGATTGTGTTACAATTTTATTTCAAGTTTCTAGAAAAACTTAGATAATCCAATTTTATTTTTGTATTAGTTAAAGACTTAGATTAGAAAAAGTCAGTGTTTTCAAGTTGTCAGGTTGAGCCCTTCTTGCTTTCTTATAAAATAAGCATTTTCTTGAAAACCAGAAAAATTTCAGAAAAAGTCACTATATTGAGTTGTTCTATCAGTCAAATTAATCTATTTGTATTATTTGGAAACACAAAGTAATTTTTCTGTAATAAAAAAGAAATATATTACGAGTATATTAAACTTAGTAGGAATTTTTTATTGCATATATGAAACCGGGGGTTCGGTATGTTGAAAACATTTGGAAAAATTTTCAAAGTCATTAGAGAATCAAAAAACATGTCCCTTAAAGAAGCGGCAGCCGGAGATATTTCAGTGGCTCAGCTGTCTCGTTTTGAGCGGGGAGTCAGTGGCATCACGCTTGATTCTTTCTATTGCTGCTTGAAGAATATGGCTGTTTCTCTAGACGAGTTCCAGTATGTTTATCATAACTACATTGAGGCAGATGATGCGCTCTTCTCAAAAAAAGTAGCTGATGCTTATCAGGAAAACAATGTTGTCAAGCTCCAAAGTATTTTAGCTAGTTCGGAAGCCTTGGTTGAAAAATTTCCTGAGAAAAAGAATTACAGGCTCAATACGATTGTCGTCAGAGCAGTTCTGTCTTCCTGCAATCCAGATTTTCAGATTAGCAAGAAAGATATAGAATTTCTGACCGATCACCTTTTTTCAGTCGAGGAGTGGGGACGCTACGAGCTTTGGCTCTTTACTAATAGTGTGGATCTCTTGACCTTGGAAACACTGGAAACCTTTGCCAGCGAGATGATCAATCGGACCCAGTTTTATAATGACCTACCGGAGAATCGCCGGCGTATTATCAAGATGCTGCTCAATGTTATCAGCGTTTGTATAGAGGGAAATCATCTACAGATTGCTATGAAGTTCCTCAATTATATTGACCATTCAAAAATCCCTGAAACAGATCTCTATGATCGGATGCTGATTAAGTATCATAAGGCGCTTTATTCCTATAAGGTTGGGAATAGCCATGCTCTGAGTGATATTGAGCAATGCCTATCTCTTTTGGAATTTTTAGATTCCTTCGGTGTTGCTCAGAAGCTCAAAGCCCAGTTTGAAAGAATTTGCCTTTCGCAGTTGCAGATGTGCAAATAAAATAGGCCCTCCTCTGAAAAAGGATAAAATAAAGGTAAAACTTTATACCAAATTCAGAAGGAGGTTTTATGATGGAGAAAAAAATTCATTATAAGATGCATAAAGTTAAGAAGAATTGGGTAGCCATCGGTGTGACTACCTTAGCACTTATTGTAGCACCAAAAGTACTTGGTCTAGAAGCAGGTCTTGTCCATGCCGATGATGTTAAGCAGGTGGCAGTTCAAGAGTCAACTACAGTCCAGACTGGTAGCCCGGATCAAGCTGCCCAAGCACAAGCTAGCTCAGCTTCTCAACTAGAAGCAGAAAAAGCAACTTCTGCAGACAAGGGGACTGATGCTGCTGTAGCTAGTGAAAAGACTGCTGAGAGTGCAGGAAATACAGAGGCAGCTGCTAAAACTGATACTCAAGAGCCAGCTAAGCCGGCAGTAGCAGAAGCAGCAGCTACAGAAAAGGCAGCCGTTGTTGAAGAAGCAAAAGCAGCTAACACAGCATCAGAAACTGCTAAAACGGAAGCAGCTAATCAGGATAGACAAGCAAGTCCAGCAACTGTTCAAAAGCAGGCTGTTGACAAACAAGCAAAAAAGACTGTTTCAGACAAGATTGTTGCAAATCCAAAAGTTGCAAAGAAAGACCGTTTACCAGAACCTGCTCAAAGACAGGGAGCAATAGCTGAAAAAATGGTGGCTGCTCAAGCTCAAGATGCGCCTGTGAATACTGAGCATGATGATGATGTGTTGGCTCACATCAAGACCATTGATGGCAAGAAATACTATGTTCAGGACGACGGTACAGTTAAAAAGAATTTTGCAGTTGAACTCAATGGAAAAATTCTTTATTTCGATGCAGAGACCGGAGCATTGATTGATTCAGCTGAGTATCAATTCCAGCAAGGTACTAGCAGCCTCAACAATGAATTTACCAGAATGAATGCCTTCCATGGTACAACGGATAAGGACATCGAAACAGTAGATGGCTATTTGACAGCAGATAGCTGGTACCGTCCAAAAGCTATCCTCAAGGATGGAAAAACATGGACAGCATCAACAGAAACAGACCTACGTCCCCTTTTAATGGCTTGGTGGCCTGATAAGCAAACGCAGGTTAGCTATCTCAACTATATGAACCAGCAAGGCCTGGGAGCAGGAGCTTTTGAAAACAAAGTGGAACAAGCTATCCTGACAGGTGCTTCTCAGCAGGTTCAGCGCAAAATTGAAGAAAGAATCGGTAAAGAAGGCGATACTAAATGGCTGAGAACACTGATGGGCGCATTTGTCAAAACTCAGCCAAACTGGAACATCAAGACGGAGTCTGAAACAACCGGTACTAATAAGGATCACTTGCAAGGCGGAGCTCTGCTTTATACTAATAGTGAGAAGACTTCTCATGCTAATTCTAAGTACCGCATCCTGAACCGCACACCAACCAACCAAACTGGTACACCTAAGTACTTCATTGACAAGTCAACCGGTGGTTATGAGTTCCTGCTAGCTAACGACTTTGACAACTCTAATCCAGCTGTTCAGGCTGAGCAACTCAACTGGCTGCACTTTATGATGAACTTCGGAAGCATCGTAGCCAATGATCCGACTGCTAACTTTGACGGGGTTCGTGTCGATGCGGTAGACAACGTCAATGCGGACTTGCTCCAAATTGCCTCTGACTACTTCAAGTCTCGCTACAAGGTTGGAGAAAGTGAAGAGCAGGCTATTAAGCACCTGTCTATTTTAGAAGCTTGGTCTGACAACGACCCTGACTATAATAAAGACACCAAGGGTGCTCAATTAGCGATTGACAACAAACTTCGTCTGTCCTTGCTTTATTCCTTCATGCGTAAGCTTTCTGTCCGTAGCGGAGTAGAGCCAACGATTACTAATAGTCTGAATGACCGTTCTACTGAAAAGAAAAATGGCGAGCGGATGGCCAACTATATCTTTGTTCGGGCTCATGACAGTGAAGTGCAAACCGTTATTGCCGACATCATTCGGGAAAATATCAATCCAAATACTGATGGTTTGACCTTTACCATGGATGAGCTCAAGCAAGCCTTCAAGATCTACAACGAAGATATGCGCAAGGCGGACAAGAAGTATACGCAGTTCAATATCCCAACTGCTCATGCTCTCATGCTCTCCAATAAAGACTCTGTCACTCGGGTCTACTATGGTGATCTCTATACAGATGACGGCCAATATATGGAGAAGAAATCTCCTTACTATGACGCTATCGATGCCTTGTTACGGGCTCGTATTAAGTATGTAGCTGGCGGTCAGGACATGAAAGTCACCTATATGGGTGTGCCTCGTGAGGCGGATAAATGGTCTTACAATGGAATTTTGACTTCTGTTCGTTATGGTACTGGTGCCAACGAAGCAACGGATGAAGGAACAGAAGAGACCCGTACCCAAGGGATGGCAGTTATTGCTTCTAATAACCCGAATCTCAAGCTGAACGAGTGGGATAAACTGCAAGTCAATATGGGAGCAGCCCATAAGAATCAATACTACCGTCCTGTACTCTTGACGACTAAAGATGGCATTTCCCGCTATCTAACTGACGAAGAAGTGCCGCAATCGCTCTGGAAGAAGACAGATGCCAATGGTATTTTGACCTTTGATATGAATGATATCGCAGGCTACAGCAATGTCCAAGTTTCTGGTTATCTGGCTGTTTGGGTACCAGTTGGTGCTAAGGCAGATCAGGATGCACGTGTAACAGCCAGCAAGAAGAAAAATGCCAGCGGTCAGGTTTACGAATCTAGCGCAGCCCTTGATTCTCAGCTGATTTACGAAGGTTTCTCTAACTTCCAAGACTTTGCAACCCGTGATGACCAGTATACTAATAAAGTCATTGCTAAAAATGTCAACCTCTTCAAGGAATGGGGAGTGACTTCGTTTGAGCTGCCACCTCAGTATGTATCTAGCCAAGACGGTACTTTCCTAGACTCTATCATCCAGAATGGTTATGCCTTTGAAGACCGCTATGATATGGCAATGAGCAAGAACAATAAATATGGTTCTTTAAATGACTTGCTCAATGCTCTCCGTGCTCTTCATAGTGTCAATATCCAAGCCATTGCAGACTGGGTTCCAGACCAAATCTACAATCTGCCAGGCAAGGAAGTAGTAACAGCAACTCGTGTCAATAACTACGGAACCTACCGTGAAGGCGCAGAAATCAAGGAAAAACTTTACGTTGCCAATACTAGAACGAATGGTACAGACTATCAAGGCAAGTATGGTGGAGCCTTCTTGGATGAACTCAAAGCTAAATACCCGGAAATCTTTGAACGAGTACAAATTTCCAACGGTCAAAAGATGACGACTGATGAGAAGATTACCAAGTGGTCAGCCAAATACTTCAACGGTACCAATATCTTGGGTCGTGGTGCTTACTATGTTCTTAAAGACTGGGCTAGCAACGAATATCTCAACAACAAGAATGGTGAGATGGTACTGCCTAAGCAACTGGTCAATAAGAAAGCTTATACAGGATTTGTCAAAGATACTACTGGGTTCAAGTACTATTCAACTAGTGGCTATCAAGCTAGAAATTCCTTTATCCAAGATGAAAATGGAAATTGGTATTACTTCGATAACCGCGGCTATCTGGTGACAGGCGCGCAAGAAATTGATGGCAAGCAAGTTTATTTCCTCAAGAATGGTATTCAGCTGCGAGACTCTCTCCGTGAAGATGAAAATGGCAATCAGTACTACTACGATAAGACTGGTGCTAAAATCGTTAATCGCTACTACACTACTGATGGCCAAAACTGGCGTTACTTTGATGCCAAGGGTGTCATGGCTAGAGGTTTGGTAACTCTGGGTGGCAATCAGCAATTCTTCGACCAAAACGGCTACCAAGTCAAGGGCAAGATTGCGCGTGCCAAGGATGGTAAACTTCGTTACTTTGACAAGGATTCAGGTAACGCTGCTGCTAATCGCTTTGCCCAAGGAGATAATCCAAGTGACTGGTACTATTTCGGAGCAGATGGTGTTGCTGTAACAGGTCTTCAAAAACTTGGCCAGCAAACACTTTACTTCGACCAAGATGGTAAGCAAGTCAAGGGTCAAGTCGTGACACTTGCAGACAAGAGTATCCGTTACTTTGATGCCAACTCAGGTGAAATGGCTGTCAACAAGTTTGTCGAAGGTGCCAAGAATGTATGGTATTACTTCGATCAGGCTGGTACGGCTGTGACTGGTCTACAAACCATCAACAAGCAAGTGCTTTACTTTGACCAAGATGGCAAGCAAGTCAAGGGTCAAGTCGTAACTCTGGCTGATAAAACGATCCGTTACTTCGATGCTAATTCAGGAGAAATGGCAGTCGGCAAGTTTGCAGAAGGTGCCAAGAATGAATGGTATTACTTCGATCAGGCTGGTAAAGCAGTAACAGGTCTGCAGCAGGTCGGCCAACAGACCCTCTATTTCGACCAAGACGGCAAGCAAGTCAAAGGCAAGGTTGTCTATGTCAATGGTGCTAACCGTTACTTTGATCCGAAATCAGGTGAAATGGCACGCAATAAATGGATTCAGCTAGAAGATGGAAGTTGGATGTACTTCGACCGCAATGGTAGAGGCAGACGCTTCGGCTGGAACTAATAGCAATAGAATAGACTAAATGAAACTTAATCTTTAGCTTTCTAATACACAAAAACGATAACTCTTTATTTGGAAGTTATCGTTTTTTGCTGTCTTCTGGGAGAATAAATTTAGAAACAAGAATCTATCATCTTTCATTAACATCTTTCTTTTTCTCAATAGATAAGAGCAGAGCAATCACACCTATAAAGCTGAAGATGAGCCAGCTAGCATTCATATTCCAGAGGGCTAGACTGCTGAAGACCATAGTACCAAAGGGAACAGAGAAAGAAAAGAGCAGACTCAGAAAGCTGGAAGTCTGAGCGAGAACATCGGAAGACAACTTGCTCAGTAAGAGAGTATTAATTTTGGGGTTTATTTTGCCAGAGATATAAGCTAGTAAAAATCCAAAAGCAATGCCAACGAAAACAGGCAGATGCAAGAAGTTGCTGACAGCAAGCAGAATCATGGTAAGAGCAGCCCAGATGATGAGCTGATTAAGCGCTAGGCGGCTAAAGTAATCGTGGGGAGTCAGGCTAGCGATGACCATGGCTAGGACAAGAGCTGTCTGAAGAACCAAGAGCGACTGGCTATAGGACAGCTGGAAGATAGGATTGTCCAGCAAGTAGAGATTATAAAGAGCTATAAGAGAACCTGCCATAGCGTTGACGACTAGGATTTGAGCCAGCAGTTTGAGAAAACTGTTAGAACCTTTCTGTTCGAAGATGAGTTTGGACGATGTGTACATTTTCTTCAACTCTTCCTTCAGAGGAGCTTTTTTCTCAGAAATTACGACGGGGTCATGGGTCAATCGGCGGCGGACTAGATAGAGGATGGTGGAGGATAGGAGAAAGGTCAAGGCGTTAACCAAAGCAACTAGGAAAAAGTCTTGCTGGCTGACGGTTAAGAGCCAAACTCCCAAAGCTTGTCCGGCCAGGCTGCAAAGAAAGCTGATAAGCTGGGTAAAAGAGAAAGCTTCCATAAGGTCTTTCTCTGGAACATTCTTTTTTAAAATCGGCATTTGGAGACCGCTGCGATAGTCGCTGATAATATCTGAAAGAATATTCATCAAGCAGACGGCTGAAAAGGCTAGATAGGAGCTGGAGCGAGTCATGAAGGCAACAAGGACAAAGAGCAGGGCCTGAAGATAACCAAAATGAATCAGCCAACGAGCCTTATGAACGGTCTTGTCAGCTTTGATACCAGCAAAGATAGTAAAGAATGTCGGAACCAGGACGATAAAATTAGCCACAGCAATAGCAAACTTGGGATTGGGCATGCTGGAAGCAAATACCACAAAAACGATATTGAAAATAGAAGCTCCTAAGGTATTGAAGATTCGGGAAAGGCTGAGTGAGGCATAGACCCCATTTTTAAAGAATAATTTCATCGTAGACTCCTTTTCTAAACGACAAGAGTGTATAAAAGCTGATTGGGCACATCTGTAATCTAGCTTTTTTTCTCTTTCTGATGGCCATTATAGACCGTTTAAAGCCAAAAACAAGGGCTTTTCGGCAACTGGTTAGGTTTCATAAGCAAGTGGTATAATTCTGAAAGTGACTTGCGCTAGCTCTTTCTGTTTTTAGTATAAAATAGAAAATCTAAGCCACAGGAAATGTTGCATATATTCAACGATTTTTGAGTGCAATTGTTAAAATGAGTAAGTTGGAGTGTATTTTGCATCAAAAAACTCCACTTTCCAACTCAACATCGCTGAGTTCAAAAATGGAGATTTGTATTATTTACTATATTTTTGAAAAGCAGTATCAAGAGCTTCTTGATAATAGTCAGCACTATGCTGACAGTTCAAGATTCGGAAAATGTCGACAGCTTGCTTCATTTGAGTGAGTCCCTCTTCTGTTTGCCCTTTCAAACAGATCAACTCTCCCTGAGCAAAGAGATAGACAATTCGGAAGTAAGTCTCATTTTCTTCGTAAAAGTGTCGCTCAATGACTTGTTGGAAATAGTCTGCCTGGGTGATATTTTCCTGACTAATGGCTAGCAAATATCCATTAAGAAAGGTAGTGTGCAGGGTGTTGCGATTGTTGGCAAACAAGGCTGCGAAATCCTTTCTTGAGAGGATTTCTTTGGTGTATTGGGAAAACAAATCTAGAGATAAAACCGGAGTGCAGACAGAGAAGAGATGGAGCTCGTAGCGCCCCCAAATATCAACTGAAAAGAGGTAATCATGCAGGAAATCAAGCTCTTCTGGTCGGGCTTTTTCAGACTCTTTGAGGGCACAGAGATAGGCCTTTACAATCAGGCGCTCAACCCAATCGCTAGCGCTTTTACTTTTTCGCGTGATTTTTTCTTTTTCCAGATAAAGTTCTTCTAAGAGGTTAAGCTGATTGGCTTGAAGTAGATCTTGAATTTGGCTTAAGAGTTCCTTGTGAGAATGATGATCCTGGATGCCAGCTGCAATGGTAAATTCTTCCGTTTCCGTGTGGATGGCCCTGAGAGCGCTAAAAAGTTTCTGTGCCGACAGTTCGCTCTGCCCATTTTCAAAGCGAGAGAGCATCGATTTTGAAAATTCTCCGCCAGTCGCCTCGGATAAAGAGATGTGCCTTGCCTCGCGAAAAAAATCTAAAAACCTGTCCTAGATGTTCCATTGTCTTCCCTCCTTGTAATTTATTATAACAAAATAATTTTCAATAACAGCGGAGCGCCCAAACATGATATAATAAAAGAAAAAACAAAGAGGAACTTATGTTGCATATTCAAGAAATTCGAAAGAATCCAGAAGGTTTAGCCTTTGAGAAAAAGCTGGACTTGGCAGAGGAGTTAAAAGAACGCAATCCTGAGATTTTAGATGTTCAGGATATTGTAGCCAAAGGAAAGGTTCAATATGAAGATGGCCTTTATTTTCTAGATTATGACCTGTCTTATACCATCACTCTGATGTCCAGTCGTAGCATGGAGCCAGTGGAACTCAAGGAGTCTTATCTAGTCAACGAAATTTTCATGGAAGAAGGACAGACCGCATCGCAGGATATGATTGATCAGGACTTGGTGCTGCCGATTGAAAATGGTGAAATAAATGTAGCCGAGAGTGTGGCTGACAATATCCTGATGAATATCCCGCTGAAAATCCTAACAGCTGAGGAAGAAGCTGGCCAAGGATTTCTGTCAGGCCAAGACTGGCAAGTTATGACGGAAGAGGAATTTGCCGCTGCTCAAGAAGCTCAAAAAGAGAAGAACAATCCTTTCGCCGGTTTGCAAGGACTGTTTGATGAATAATTCTTGTAAAATTTTGAAATCGACAAAAAATAAAAGAAAAGACAAATTGCTATGACTTGCACCCCAAAAGTTAGACAGAAAATCTAACTTTTGGGGTGTTTTTAATATGAAATTAGGTTATACAAATAAACTAGGTATATAACCTAAAAAGAATGGCGTTTCTCGAGTTCAAATATAGCTGGCTCAAATCTTTAATATTATTCCCTAGCTTAAAGCAAGAAAGAATTGAGAAGATTCTAGTAGATGGCTAACTCCATACAATAAGCTCCCAGACTTAGTTTGGAAGCTTATTGATTTATATCTTCTGTTTGGCCTTGATAGTGGTAAATGCAGAGGCGGTTTGCTTGATCTGGACGGCTGACGGTAAAGTGGAAGTAATGGTCCTTCTTGTCCAAACTTTTGGTCTTGGAAAGTTTGAAATAAGTGACTCGGCGGCTGGCCATGTGGAGTAGGATGTCATCTTCCATGACCATCAGAGGCTGGGGAAGATTGGAAAATTGATAAAAATCCTCTTGAAATTGATAGTAATTCTGGGAAAAATAATCAAATTGAAGTTCCTCATGTAGATTCTGAGCAGTCATCTGCGCCTCCTGAAGCTTGTATCGAAAGAATCTGATGGATAGCAAGGACTTTGTAATGGCCACCTTTCTGCAGGAGGACCTGTTTGCTGTCCAGATGAAAGACAGTAACAACAACATCGGTCAGCTTGCCCTGATTGAGAAAGGTGATTCTGATGGGAACTTGCTGACTATAGGCTTGGCTGAGCAGGTGGAATTTCTCCTGCCTGTCAAGCTGAGTTAACTGGCTCATATCTAGTTCTTTTTTGGCCAGAGCAGTGCTGTGCTCAGAGAGAAAAAAGCCAGACCACTTAGCCATGCCACGATCCTGAAAGTCACGAGCTGACTGATAGGGGAGATAGGAGCGATCGGTCATGATAAGCCCTCCAACCCTCCAGCAGAATGGCCTCCGGTTAGCTTGCTTCGAGCAATGGCACGGGAGGAATCCAGCAAGGCTGATCCCTTAAGCAAAGAGGCAAAGCCGAAGCGATCTCTGATGTAGTCAATCGTCAGCTGGAGCTCTTCTTCTTTTTGAATTTGCAGGGGGTCATCAAAGAGAGAAATCAGACCATATCCTTGATCGACAAAGTCACTGTAAAAAACGCCAATCTGTCGGATAGCCCCGCCCTGATATTTAGAACGAAAAAGCTGAACTACGATTTGAGCCAGTCGATCACTGTTATTGGTAGGTTCAATTTTTTTCTGTGTATGAATGGAAGGCAGGCGCTCCTGCTTGGAATAGCGGGCATAGATGGACACACGCTGGCATTTCTTGCCGGTCCGCCTGAGTCGGATGGCGACCTGCTCCGCCATTTCCCGGAAAACGAGCTCAATCTCTGCCTGTTGTCTATAATCTCGGGGAAGAATTTGCGAATTTCCCAGGCCATGTGACTTGACCTGATAAGGCTTGTGAACATTGCTTTCATCAATGCCATGAGCGTGAAACCAAAGCTGCAGACCCATGACCCCCATTTCTTTTTTGAGAATGTCGGGATTAAAATGGGCCAAATCATAAATGGAATGGATGTCTAGCTTCTTAAGACGAGTGGCTGTTCGGTGGCCGATGCCCCAAAAATCAGTCATTGTTGGGATAGTCCAGACCTTACTTGGAACATCCTCATAGGACCAGTTGACCCGCATCTTTTTTGTGTGTTTTGCTTCAATGTCCAAGGCCAACTTGGCGAGAAGAGGATTGGCGTTGCTCAGACCGATAGAGGCATAAATCCCAGTCTTCTTCCAGATCGCCTGTTGAATGCGGGCAGCAAGCAGGTCTAGTTTGGTCCTGCGGTCCAGCGTCTGATCGGGAATGAAGTAGTTGATAGAGCTTGTCAAATCTAGGAAGCCCTCATCGATTGAGTAGGGGAAAATGTCATCGGGAGCTGCGAAATCCTGGAAAATCTTTTGGATTTCCATATTTTTCTGGATGTAGTAATTCATCCGAGGTGGGACCAATAAGGTCTTTTGAGCAGCGTCTTCGATAAAGCGCACATAATCTGCTGTAATAGGCAGTCCCAGCTTGCGGGCAGCAACATAGTTGAACTTACGGGTGTGGACATCAAAAGGAAGATTATAGCTTCGGCTGACATTTTGGCTACCGAAATTCTTTTTAAAGAGAGGGGTGGCAGCTAGTATCAGTCCGGCAGAGTTTTCAATTCGACTCATGACACAGAGCGAGGTTTTCAAAGGGTCAAGGCCGAGGGCAATGCATTCACAAGAGGCGTAAAAACTTTTCATATCCACAAAAGCAATGTCTGAATGGGGCTCGCGTGAATAATCAAATAGGGCCATAACTTACACCTCAATCGGCAGAAAATGTCCGACTACGATACCAACAATGCTAGGCTGATCTTCATAGGGAGCAAAGAGATCCTCGTAGTCAGGGTTGATAGACTCTAGGCGTAGACCTTCAGCTTCTCGGTAGACTTTTTTGATATAGGTCTTGCCATTCCACATGAGAGCATAGACCGCCCCATCGTAGTCGAATCCTGTCTGTTTCATAAGGGCAACAGAGCCATTGGGATACTTGGGCTCCATAGAATCCCCAGAGACCCAGGATGCAAAGTCATGCTGGATATCTTGATCAAAGTAGACAGTTTCGTAGTCTGTTTCATTGTCATAGTAACTGTGACCGCGACCTGCAGCCAGCTCAACAGATAGAACCTTATAGGCTGTAAGAGAGCTAACCTTGTGCTGTCTCTCTAGGAGCCGACTAGCGAGCTGGTCTACTTCTTTTTTATGTGGTGGAGTTAGTAAAGGGTAGGTGTAGAGCGCACTGGTCTCATCCACAAAGTAGTTCTCCTGGACCTTGAGACAGGTGGCCAACCTCCTGAGATTTTTGGCGTGGGGTTCTGCTAGACCATTTTCCCAAGCAGAGTAAGTCTTTCGAGAAATGTCCAGCTCTTGGTAAATGGAAGACTGAGTCAAATTAAGCTCCAGCCGGCGTTTTTTTAATTTTTCATGCGAAAACATATTACACCTCCTACGTAACGTTTTAAAAGTTACACATAGTATACCAGATGAAATTGAGAAAAGCAAGTGCTTTATTGAGTATTTTCATTCCGAGTAAGAGTGTGGTAAACTGTAGGGAGGAATCTAACCTGGAGATAGCGAGATGTTTCCTATAGCAGCAAAAACGACCATGACAGAAGAAGCATACCGCCGTTTCGCTTGGACCAACTTTTGGTATAAAAAGACAGGGCTCTTGCCTCTGATTAATAGTGAAGTAGCTTTATTAGCAGTGGGATTGGCATGTCTATTTTAAGTATAATCTTAGTGTTAACATGACTGTCAACAAGTTTAAACAAGATGAACAGCCTGTCATTGAGACTGAAAATCTTGAAACAGATATAAATTAAAAGACAAATCGCTGTTTGGGATTTGTCTTTTTACATGTAAATAGCTGCTATTAATGTGTAGATAAAATTGAGATTTATTCTTCAGAGTCTTGTCTGAAGTGTTGGCCTTGAAGTCCTTGATAATCATAACCTTCAGGAATTTCAACTTTTTCGCTTGGGAAACAATTTAGCATAATTAAAAGAAACCAGCCGATAAAGGGAATAAGTGGCAAGAAAATACAAATCCAGTGTTTACCAGCATCACGTAAGCGACGAACTTGAAGAGCAATGGATGGTAGAAACAGTACTAGGCCGAAAATGATGTAAAATCCACCAAAGGATGAAAGAGCTTGCAGCGCTTCTGAACTGTTGTTATTTGCTACTGCACTAAAATATGAAAAGTTAAAAGGTAATAGAATAATATTATGAATGAGAACAACCCACCAGTAATCTGAACGCGTTGAGCGACCAGAAAAGTTTAGGTAGTTCTGCCAGAAATTTTTATAAGCTTGAATCATAACGATCTCCTTAATATTTTATACATCTTATAATATACTATATCGTGAAAAAATAAGCAATTCTTTCATTGTTTTTTCATTACGATTTAAGATAGCTTTATTCCTTTGAGTATTTTCATTCCGAGCAAAAATGTGGTAAACTGTAGGAAAGAATCTAACCTGGAGGTAGCGAGATGTTTCCTATGACAGCAAAGACGATCATGACAGAAGAAGCTTACCGCCGTTTCGCTTGGACCAACTTTTGGTATAAAAAGAATGGCATCTTCTCACTGATTCTCCCTGGGATAGTGGTGCTGATATGCAGTGCAATCTGTTTTTTTATCGGAGAACCTTTGGCAGGCGTAGCTTTTCTTGTTATTGTGGCTGTACTTCCTTTTCTTTACTACCTGTCTATGAATCGACATATTAAAAAGTTTTATAGAGGCAACCCTCTCTGGCATGATATAGAGCAGGAGTTTAGCTTCTATGAGACAGACTTTCGTGTCGTTAATCGGAATAACAATGCCAGATTTGACTATCAAGATATTGTGGCGATTATAGACAAGCCAGAAACTTTTTATATCATGGTTGGCCGGTCAATGGGACTGATCTTGGATAAGGTAGACTGTCAGCCTGAATTAATTGATTTTTTACTAAAATTAAAAGAAAACAGAAGTTTCTAATCTTGAGCCACTTCTGTTTTTTGTCTGTCAAGTTTTCAAAAAATTGGCCTCTTGTGCGATGTGTGTTATAATGTTTTTTATGAGAGTTGTGGCAGGTAAATACGGGGGCAGGCCCCTCAAGACTTTGGACGGCAAGACGACCAGGCCTACGACCGATAAGGTCAAGGGGGCGATTTTTAATATGATTGGTCCCTATTTTGATGGCGGTCGGGTGCTGGATCTTTATGCTGGGAGCGGGAGTTTGGCCATTGAAGCTATTTCGCGAGGTATGGAGACAGCTGTCTTAGTCGAAAAGGATCGCAGAGCTCAGGCTATTATTTCAGAAAATATTCAGATGACTAAGGAGTCCACACGTTTTGATTTGCTCAAGATGGAGTCTGGCCGAGCCTTGGAAATGTTGACGGGGGCTTTTGACTTAGTTCTCTTGGATCCGCCTTATGCCAAGGAGCAGATTGTGGAGAATCTTGAAAAGTTGGAGGAGCGTCAGCTCTTGAGTCAAGATGTTCTGGTAGTCTGTGAGACAGACAAGGACGTTGAATTGCCAGAAGAAATTGCAGGGCTGGGCATTTGGAAGCAGAAGATATATGGAATTTCAAAGGTGACGGTATATGTCAGATAAGATAGGATTATTCACAGGGTCTTTTGACCCGATGACCACAGGGCATGTCGACCTGATTGAGCGAGCTAGTAAGCTTTTTGATAAGCTTTATGTAGGGATTTTCTATAACCGAGAAAAGTCTGGTTTTTTCACAATTGAAGCCAGAGAGCGCATGGTCAAAGAAGCTCTGCAGCATTTGGATAATGTTGAGGTTATTACTTCTCAGAATGAACTAGCAGTGACAGTGGCCAGAAGGCTGGGAGCCAAGGCTTTTGTACGCGGTCTCCGAAATAGTCAAGATCTAGACTATGAAGCCAATATGAACTTTTTCAATCAGGAATTGGCAGGAGAGCTGGAGACGATTTTCTTGCTCAGCAAGCCAGTCTATCAGCATATCAGTTCATCACGTATGCGTGAGCTGATTGCTTTTCAACAGGATATCGCAGCCTATGTGCCCCAAAGTGTAATCAAAGAATTAGAAAGAATCAACAATGAAAAGAATTAAGAAGTTTATATTGCCGACGGTCATTGGCGTCACTATTGTCTTTTTTATAGCAGCACTTTGCGTTCGTCTGCCTTATTATATAGAAGTTCCTGGTGGTGCCGAGGATGTTCGTCAGGTCTTGCTGGTTGATAATAAGGCTGACAAGGAAGCGGGCTCCTATAACTTTGTGACGGTCGGAGTAGAGCAGGCAACCTTTGCTCATCTGGTCTATGCTTGGCTGACTCCTTTTACAGATATTTATTCCGCCAAGGATATGACAGGTGGCTCCACGGACGATGAGTTTAATCGGATCAACCAATTTTACATGGAAACATCGCAAAATATGGCCAAATATCAGGGGTTGACGACGGCTGGTAAAGAGATTAAAATGGACTATTTGGGGGTTTATGTCCTGCAGGTAGCTGATAACTCAACCTTCAAAGGAGTTCTCAATATTGCTGATACGGTAACTGGTGTCAATGACAAGACATTTGAAAGCTCTGAGGAGCTGGTCAAGTATGTCAACTCGCAGAAGCTTGGGGATAAGGTCAAGGTAACTTTCCAAGAAGATGGTCAGGAGAAATCGGCAACCGGAAAGATTATTAAGCTAGAGAATGGTAAGAACGGGATTGGGATTAGTCTGATAGACCGGACGGAAGTCAGCAGTAATATTCCGATTACATTTTCAACTGAGGGTATCGGCGGTCCTAGTGCTGGTCTTATGTTCAGTCTGGCCATTTATACCCAGTTAGCTGATCCGACTCTTCGTGACGGCCGCGATATTGCAGGAACCGGCAGCATCAACAGAGAAGGTGAAGTTGGCGAAATCGGCGGAATCGATAAGAAAGTCGTTTCAGCAGCCCAAAGCGGAGCAGATATCTTCTTTGCGCCGAACAATGAACTTACAGAGGAAGAGAAGAAGCTTTCGCCTAATGGGAAAAATAACTACCAAACGGCTCTGGAGACAGCCAAGAAGATTAAAACGGATATGAAAATTGTTCCAGTTAAAACGCTGCAGGATGCCATTGACTATCTGAAAAAGAACAAGTAAGGAGGCTGGGCAAAAAGTCCAGACTTTTGAGTCTAAATTAGAAAAAACAGATGACGCAGTGGTTGATTGGCATCTTCCTTCGCTTTTTAAGCTCCAAAGATGACCTAATCAACTGTAGGGGGGTGGGAAGACGAACTTTTTTAACTTGATTGAAGTTCTTTCCCACTCCCTTTTCTTGTGAAACAGACAAAATCAGCTGGTCTTCTCTGCTTTAAATCGTCTGACTTTTTTCAGAAAGATATTTTTGATGAAAAGTCCGCGAAATACTGGCTGATTTATGATAAAATAAAGTGTTGTAGATAAACTATCCAAGATCGTTAAAGGAAGAGTATGCGTAAAGATATTTCACCTGAATTGTATAATTATAATAAATTCCCAGGACCAGAATTTAAACAGATTGACAGCAAGATTGTTGCAGAAAAATTCGAGTTTGAATTGATTGAGAACTATAAGGAAGGCTTTGACTTGACGGCCTTTCATCAGCGCTTTTCAGAAATTCTCACCAAGTTTGACTATATTGTCGGTGACTGGGGCAATGAGCAGCTGCGCCTGCGTGGTTTTTACAAGGACGAGCGGGCTAATGAAAGCGATGAGAAGATTAGCCGCTTAGAAGACTATTTGCTGGAGTACTGCAGCTACGGCTGTGCTTATTTTGTCTTGGAAAATCCAAATCCCCAGCGCGCTTCCTTTGATAAGAAATCGCATGGCAAGAAAGAGTCAGAAGGTCGGTCGAAACGTTCTCGCAACAGCCGTTCAGGCGGTGACCGCAATCGCAGAAGCGAGCGAGATCGAGACAGTCGTTCTAAAAGGGATAATAAGCGCTCTCGCAACAATTCCCAGCAAGATAGGCAGAAAAAGCAAAAAGACAGCAATCGCCATTTTGTGATTCGCCAGAATAAAGGAGAAAAATGAAACCATCTATTTATAGCTTAACGCGTCAGGAAATGATTGAATGGGCGGAAGCTCAGGGAGAAAAGAAATTCCGTGCTGCCCAGATTTGGGAGTGGCTCTATCGCAAGCGGGTCCAGTCTTTTGAGGAAATGACCAATCTATCCAAAGACTTAATTGCTAGGCTAAATGATCACTTTGTCGTCAATCCGCTTAAACAGCGCATTGTTCAGGAGTCAGCTGATGGTACGGTCAAGTACCTCTTTGAGCTGCCGGATGGCATGCTGATTGAGACGGTACTCATGCGCCAGCACTATGGACTTTCAGTCTGTGTGACCACCCAAGTTGGCTGCAATATCGGCTGTACCTTCTGTGCTTCCGGCTTAATTAAAAAGCAACGCGACCTCAATAACGGTGAGATTGTTGCTCAGATTATGCTGGTTCAGAAGTATTTTGACGAGCGTGGTCAGGATGAGCGGGTCAGCCACATCGTGGTTATGGGAATCGGTGAGCCTTTTGACAATTATGACAATGTGCTCAAGTTTGTTCGGACGGTCAATGATGACAAAGGTTTGGCTATCGGTGCCCGCCATATCACGGTTTCAACTTCAGGGCTGGCTCATAAGATTCGTGACTTTGCCAATGAAGGTGTGCAGGTCAATCTAGCTGTATCCCTGCATGCCCCAAATAATGATCTGCGGACCAGCATCATGCGGATTAACCGGTCCTTCCCTATCGAAAAGCTTTTTGCAGCTATTGAATACTACATTGAGACGACCAACCGCCGGGTGACCTTTGAGTACATCATGCTCAATGAAGTCAATGACGGGTTAGAGCAGGCCAAGGAGCTGGCTGAGCTGCTCAAGAACATTAAGAAGCTGTCTTATGTCAATCTCATTCCTTACAACCCAGTTAGCGAGCACGACCAATACAGCCGCAGTCCCAAAGAGCGTGTCATGGCCTTCTACGATACCCTCAAGAAAAACGGAGTCAACTGCGTGGTTCGTCAGGAACATGGAACGGATATTGATGCAGCCTGCGGTCAGCTACGTTCTAATACTATGAAGCGTGATCGTGAGAAAGCATTGATAGAAAATGTTCAGCCTTAAGAACTACCTGACTTCTGACGGTGAGTTGACTGCTAAGGGGCGAAAATTGCTGGTGGGAGGAAGCTGGCTCTATTTCTTGATGCTTTGCATTTTGTGCTTTATTCCTCAAGTTCCAGAGCCGGGAATGGAGACGCCGGGAATCCAGTACTTTGGCCGAATAGTGGTTTTGTTAATCCCTTTTAATTCCTTTGTCAATATTGGTGAGATTACTTCTTGGATCCAGCTGATCAAGGTCTTTATCCAAAATCTAGCCAATATCTTCTTGCTATCACCCTTAATTTTTCAATTGCTTTGGCTCTTTCCGAAATTGCGGAAGACCAAGAAGGTTGTATGGCTGAGCTTTGGGATGAGTCTGTCTATCGAAGTGACTCAGATTCTGCTGGACCTTCTTATCAATGCTAATCGAGTTTTTGAGATTGATGATCTCTGGACCAATACTTTGGGTGGCTATCTGGCTTGGCGGGCATTTCAGCTTGGTCAGAAAATCTGGAAAAATCGTCAAGACGACGCTTCCAAAAGAGATTAGCGAGAGAAAGGTTCGGATTTAGGAGAAAAATTAAATTTTTTCTTGACAAGAAAAAGGGAAAGGCCTATAATAAAATAAATCATCAGAAAAGTAATAATTTTTTCTGCTTTCAGGGAGCCTGTGGTTGGTGGAAACAGGCAGTAGAAGGTTATGAAGTGGGCTGATGGAAAAAATGAATTTGAAGCAATAAAAATTCGGTGAGCACACCTTATAGTGCAGCTTGTTGTTAGACAAGACAGAGATATGGAAGCAGTCTATACTTTGCTCCATAATTGAGGTGGCACCGCGATTTTACGCCCTCACACAGAGTTTTTTCTGTGTGTGGGCTTTTGTTTTGCTTGAAAATAAAGAAATGAGGAAATTAAGATGGCAGAAACTAAAGGATATTTTGGACAATTTGGCGGCTCCTTTGTACCGGAGCCTATCCAGGCCATGCTGGACGAATTGGAAGCGACTTTTGAGAAGTATAAGGATGACCCAGAATTTTTAAATGAATACCGACATTATTTGGAGGATTATTCAGGACGGGAAACTCCACTCTACTTTGCAGAAAGTCTGACCCAGCATCTGGGCGGAGCTAAGATTTATCTGAAGCGGGAAGATCTCAATCATCTAGGCTCGCATAAGCTCAATAATGTTTTGGGGCAGATTCTTCTAGCTAAGCGCATGGGCAAGACCCGAGTCATCGCTGAAACTGGAGCTGGTCAGCATGGTGTGGCAACTGCGGCAGCCTCAGCTAAGTTTGGTATGAAGTGCGATGTCTACATGGGTGCAGAGGATGTAGAGCGCCAGCGCCTCAATGTCTTCCGCATGGAAATGATGGGGGCGACCGTTCACGCTGTGGAAACAGGAACCAAAACCCTCAAAGATGCTGTAGATGCAGCCTTCGGAGCTTGGATGAGCGATTTGGAAGCCTTCTATGTTTTGGGGTCGGCTGTCGGACCTCACCCCTATCCGACCATTGTTCATGAATTCCAAAAGGTGATCAGTGAAGAATCTCGTCGGCAGATTTTGGACAAGGAAGGCCGCTTGCCGGACTATGTTATTGCCTGCGTAGGTGGTGGTTCCAATGCTATCGGCGCCTTCTCCCAGTATGTGGCGGATGAAGAAGTCAAGCTGGTTGGTGTTGAAGCAGCTGGGCGAGGACTTGATACAGACCAGCATGCAGCGACTATGACCAAGGGAAGTGTCGGAGTAGTGGACGGTATGAAGACCTACGCTGTCTTTGCAGAAGATGGTCAGGTGGCACCGGTTTACTCCATTTCAGCAGGCTTAGACTATCCTGGAGTTGGTCCCGAACATGCTTTCTTTAAAGATTCTGGTCGAGTAGAATACGTGGCAGCGACAGATGATGAAGCTGTGGATGCCTTGCTTCTCTTGACACAAAAGGAAGGGATTTTGCCAGCAATCGAAAGTTCTCATGCCATTGCTGAAGCTATCAAGCGAGCTCCGCAATTGTCATCTGACCAAATCATCATTATCAACGTATCTGGTCGCGGAGACAAGGATGTGGCAGCCATTGCCGACTATCTAGAAAAACGAAAATAAAATACCCAGCAGAAGAGTAGTAACATCCCTCCTTTCAGAGAGTCTGTGGTTGCTGTAAACAGGCAGGAGAAGTTATGAAATGGGCTGCTGGAAACAAAGTTTTGTCCTTTAGTTGAACTTTTATTACTTTATTAGCCTACTTTGCTGTAAACCAGTATGCTGCTTTCTACTAAAAGGGATCTAAATGACTGTAAATAAGTAAATGAGATGTGGAGCCTGAAAACTCCATAACTGAGGTGGCACCGCGATGACACGCCCTCACAGGATGAACTGTGCGGGCGTTTTTCTGTAGTTTTGGGCAAGTTGTGACAGTGGACAGGTGCTACCTGCTCTTGTGAAATGCAGTCATGGCTAGCAGTTTGTTCTTCCTTAAACGCGTCCGATTTAAATAGAAAGAAAAAATATGCAAAAGATTTTACCAGCTGATATTTTATCGCCGATTCTAGCTTACATGCGGATTCAGGGCGACCACAAGGTGATTTTGGAGAGTATTCCAAGAGATAGCGAAACAGCTCGTTTCTCTATCCTAG
This sequence comes from Streptococcus sanguinis, assembly GCA_013378335.1. Taxonomy (NCBI): domain Bacteria; kingdom Bacillati; phylum Bacillota; class Bacilli; order Lactobacillales; family Streptococcaceae; genus Streptococcus; species Streptococcus sanguinis. Next base: position 1,758,724 of record CP040556.1, on the reverse strand, counting down.
CCTATAATCCAGTCTTTGAAGTTCGCTATGAAAATGGGGAGCTGACAAAGAACGGACAAGTGATAGAGGCGGATCCCTTGGATTATCTTCATGACTTAACAGTAAGAAAAGATTATCATTCAGATTTGCCTTTTGGTGGTGGAGCCATCGGTTTTGTCGGTTACGATATGATTTCCCTCTATGAGGAGATTGGCCAGATTCCAGTTGATGTGATTGGAACGCCCGATATGCACTTTTTCGTCTATGAGAGTTACATGGTTTTTGACCATAAAAAAGACAAGGTCTATATCGTTGAGGAGGCACTCTACAGTGATAGAAGCGAAACTGAATTGGCTACAAGTCTGGAGCGTATCATGGCTGAGCTGGCGCAGCCTGCGGCAGATGAATTTTCACCACTGGAACTGTCCAGTTTGAACTTCCAGAGTCATATCCAGCAGACGACTTTTGAAAAAATGGTGGAAGAAGCGCGCAGCTTGATTCGGCAGGGAGATATGTTCCAATGTGTGCTTAGTCAGCGTTTTTCGGCAGAATATTCTGGTAGGCCGCTGGATTACTATCGCAATCTGCGTGTGACCAACCCTTCCAACTATCTCTTCTTTTATGACTTCGGGGATTATCAGATTATCGGAGCCAGCCCGGAAAGTCTGGTCTCTGTCAAGCAAGGTCAGGTTACGACCAATCCTATTGCTGGAACCAGACCGCGTGGGAAAGATGAGAGAGAGGATAAAGCTTTGGCGAAGGAGTTGCTGGCTGACGAGAAGGAAGTGGCGGAACACCGTATGTTAGTTGATTTGGGGCGTAATGATATCGGTAAAATTGCTCAGAATAACAGCGTGGAAGTCACGAAGTACATGGAAGTAGAGTATTTCCGTTATGTCATGCATCTGACCAGTGTGGTCCGTGGTCAGCTTTTGCCTCAACTGACAGCTATGGATGCGCTCAAGTCAACCCTGCCGGCTGGTACCGTCTCGGGCGCACCTAAGATTCGGGCCATGAAGCGCATTTATGAGTTGGAGCAGGAAAAGCGTGGCATTTATGCGGGGGCTATTGGCTATCTGTCTGCGACAGGCGATATGGATGTTGCCATTGCTATCCGAACCATGATTTTGAAAAATGGCAGAGCCTACGTCCAAGCAGGAGCGGGTATTGTTTATGACTCGATCCCTGCCAATGAATACCAAGAAACCATCAACAAGGCTAAATCAATGACCAAGATAGGAGAGATGCAATGATTTTATTAATTGATAATTATGATTCTTTTACTTACAATCTAGCCCAGTATATTGGAAATTTTGCAGAAGTTAAGGTCTTGCGAAATGATGATGCAGGTCTTTATCAAGCGGCAGAAGAAGCTGATGCTTTGGTTCTGTCTCCGGGGCCAGGCTGGCCAGCAGATGCAGGACGGATGGAAGAACTTATCCGCGATTTTGCTGGTAAGAAGCCGATTTTGGGGATTTGCTTGGGACATCAAGCCATTGCAGAAGTATTTGGCGGAAAGCTAGGATTGGCTCCCAAAGTCATGCACGGCAAGCAAAGTATTCTGCGCTTTGAGGGGAAATCTCCTATCTATGAGGGGTTAGAGGATGGGCAGCCGGTCATGCGCTATCATTCGATTTTGATTGAGGAGATGCCAGAGGACTTTGAAGTGACGGCTCGGGCGGCTGATGACAACTCGATCATGGCTATCCAGCACAAGAGTCTGCTCATTTATGGTTTTCAGTATCATCCTGAAAGTATTGGAACGCCGGACGGCTTGTCGTCTATCAAGAACTTCATCGACTTAGTAAAGTAAAGGAGCGTGTATGAAAGAGATTATTGCAAAACTAGCTGATTTTAAGGATTTAAGCAGCGCTGAGATGACAGATGTGATTGAGCGTATTGTCACCGGACGGGTGACAGAGTCTCAAATTGTAGCTTTCTTACTGGGGCTCAAGATGAAAGGGGAAACGATTGAGGAACGAACTGCTTTGGCTCAGGTAATGCGAGGCCACGCTAAGCAGATTCCGACCACTATTCGCACTGCCATGGACAATTGCGGTACGGGCGGGGACAAGTCTTTCAGCTTCAATGTTTCGACTACAGCAGCTTTTGTACTAGCAGGTGGCGGAATTAAGATGGCCAAGCACGGCAATCGATCCATTTCTTCTAAGTCAGGATCAGCTGATGTGTTAGAAGCTCTGGGGATTAATCTAGACTTGGACGCTGCTAGCTTGGGCAAGATTTTTGAGCAGACAGGCATCGTCTTTCTCTTTGCAAAGAATATGCACCCAGCCATGAAATACATCATGCCAGCACGTCTTAGCCTAGGTATTCCTACTATCATGAATCTAACTGGCCCGCTTATTCATCCCATGAGTCTAGAAACTCAGCTTTTAGGAACCAGCCGGCCGGATATGTTAGAGAGCACGGCAGAAGTCTTGAAAAATATGGGGCGTAAGCGTGCAGTGGTCGTGTCGGGTCCAGATGGTCTGGACGAGGCTGGTCTTCATGGCCGTACCCAATATGCTCTGCTCTCAGATGGACAAATCAGCCTGCGCAGTTTTCTGCCATCAGATATTGGCATGGAAGAGATAAGTCTTGAAGCGATTCGTGGGGGTAATGCCAAGGAAAATGCAGAAATTCTGCTATCTGTTCTTCAAAATCAAGCTAGTCCCTATCTAGAAACGACAGTTCTGAATGCGGGATTGGGCTTCTATGCTAATGGGAAAACAGACAGTATAGAAGAAGGAATAGCTTTGGCTCGCCAAGTGATTGCCAGCGGCGCAGCCTATGAAAAACTCAAGCAACTACAGGAGTATCAAAAATGAGCAAAGAATTTCTCCCGACCATTCTAAAGCAAAAAGAGCAGGAAGTGGCGGCCATGTCCTATGAAGAACTGCAACCTTTGCGCTCGACCTATTCCCTCTATGAATATCTCAAAAGTCATCCTCAAGAGCTGCAGCTGATTGCTGAGGTCAAAAAAGCCAGCCCCAGTCTGGGAGATATTAATCTCGGTGTGGATATTGTGGAGCAGGCTCGAACTTATGAACGATGCGGTGCAGCCATGATTTCGGTTCTGACAGATGAAATTTTCTTCAAAGGACATCTGGATTACCTGAGAGAGATTTCCAGTCAAGTGACCATTCCAACCCTCAATAAGGACTTTATCATTGATGAAAAGCAGATTGTTCGCGCCCGCAATGCCGGAGCGACAGTTATTCTTCTGATTGTGGCTGCCTTGCCCGAAAAGCGGCTGCAGGAGCTCTATGATTTTGCGACGGGTCTAGGCTTGGAAGTTCTGGTCGAAACCCATAATCTGGCGGAGCTGGAAATTGCCCATGGAATAGGAGCTCGGATTATCGGTGTTAATAACCGCAATTTAGTTACTTTTGAGACAGATATCAATACCAGTCTCCAGCTGTCTGCCCATTTCAAAGATGACAGGGTTTATGTATCTGAGTCCGCTATTTTCAGCAAGGAAGATGCGGAGCTAGTAGCTCCTTATTTCCATGCGGTTTTAGTCGGAACAGCCCTGATGCAGGCTAAGGATGTGGCAGAAAAAATCAAGGAGCTGAAAATTGACAAAGGTTAAGATTTGCGGCTTATCAACGGCCAGCGCTGTGGAAACTGCATGCAAGGCTGGTGCGGATTACATTGGCTTTGTCTTTGCTGAGAGCCGTCGGAGGGTCAGTTTGGAGCAAGCTCAGAAGCTAGCTGCCTTGGTGCCGCCTTCTGTCCGAAAGGTAGGAGTTTTTGTCTCTCCGCGCTTGGCAGAGCTGCAGGAAGCTATTTCAGTGGCAAATCTGGATTTGGTGCAGATTCATGGCGATTTTGATGAAGAACTTCTGACTCAGGTTGGCCGGCCGGTTATTCGAGCTTATCAGGTCAAGGGTGAGTTAAAGGGAGTCAGCCAACAAGCGGACTATCTGCTATTTGATGCACCTCTTGCTGGTAGTGGTCAGACCTTTGACTGGCAAGCTTTTGACAAGAATCAAATCCACCAGCCCTTCTTTATCGCCGGTGGTTTGAATGCAGGAAATGTCCGAGAAGCGATTCAGCACTTCGCTCCTTACGCAGTTGATGTCTCAAGCGGGGTCGAGACTGACGGACAGAAGGACTTAGAAAAGATAAAAGAATTTATAGAAAGAGTGAAAGATGGCATATAATCAACCCAATCAAGAAGGATTTTATGGTGAGTTTGGCGGACGCTTTGTTCCAGAAACGCTGATGACAGCAGTTTTGGAGCTGGATAAAGCTTACCGTGAGAGTAAAAAAGACCCAGCCTTTCAGGCTGAGCTGGACGAGTTGCTGAAGCAGTATGTAGGGCGAGAAAATCCTCTCTATTTTGCTAAAAATCTGACAGCCTATGCTGGTGGTGCTAAGATTTATCTGAAGCGGGAAGACCTCAACCATACTGGGGCTCATAAAATCAATAATGCCCTAGGCCAGGTCTTATTAGCCAAGCGAATGGGCAAGAAGAAAATTATTGCAGAGACTGGTGCAGGTCAGCACGGAGTGGCCACCGCCACAGCTGCGGCCCTTTTCAACATGGACTGTACTATCTATATGGGCGAAGAAGATGTCAAGCGCCAAGCCCTTAATGTCTTTCGGATGGAACTTTTAGGAGCCAAGGTAGAGTCTGTGACCGATGGCTCTAGAGTCCTCAAGGATGCAGTCAATGCTGCCTTGCGAGCTTGGGTGGCTCAGGTGGATGATACTCACTATATCATGGGTTCAGCCTTGGGACCTCATCCCTTCCCAGAAATCGTCCGCGACTATCAGAGCGTGATTGGGCGTGAGGCTAAGCGCCAGTTTGCTGAGCAAAATGCAGGTGCCTTGCCAGATGCTTTAGTAGCCTGCGTTGGCGGTGGTTCCAATGCTATTGGGCTCTTTTATCCCTTTGTAGATGATAGTACGGTGGCTATGTATGGAACAGAAGCAGCTGGGCGGGGCGTGGATACAGATGAACACGCTGCGACCTTAACCAAGGGCCGGCCGGGTGTTTTGCACGGTGCCTTGATGGATGTCTTGCAGGATGAGCAAGGACAGATTCTGGAAGCTTTCTCTATCTCTGCTGGGCTGGACTATCCTGGCATCGGTCCCGAACATTCTCATTTTAATGCTATTCAGCGCGCCACTTATGTGCCAGTAACGGATGAAGAAGCCTTGGAAGCCTTCCAGCTCCTGTCTCGTATCGAAGGGATTATCCCTGCTCTAGAGTCTAGCCATGCTATTGCTTACGCAGTTAAGCTGGCTAAGGAGTTGGGACCAGATAAATCAATGATTGTCTGCCTATCCGGCCGTGGTGATAAGGATGTCGTTCAGGTAAAGGAACGCTTGGAAAGTGAAACGGCTCAAAAAGGAGGTGCCCATGACTAAAACACTCACTCAGCATTTAGAAACCATCCAAAAAGCAGGCAAGGGAATTTTCCTTCCTTATATCATGGCTGGTGATCACGAGAAAGGTTTGGCAGGATTAGCAGAAACTATCTCATTTTTGGAAAACTTGGGCGTGTCAGCCATTGAAATCGGTCTGCCATTTTCAGACCCTGTTGCAGATGGGCCAGTTATTGAAGAAGCTGGTCTGAGGAGCCTGGGTCATCAGACTTCGGCCAAGTCTTTAGTCGCAAGCTTGCAGAATTTGGACACTCAGCTGCCTCTCATCATCATGACCTACTTCAATCCTATTTTCCAATACGGTCTCAAAAATTTTGTCAAGGATTTGGCTACGACACCGGTTAAAGGATTGATTATTCCGGATCTGCCCTACGAGCATAGGAACTTTATCTTGCCTTTGCTGGAAGATTCAGATATCGCTCTTATTCCTTTAGTGAGTCTGACGACTGGCCTAGAACGTCAGCAGGAGCTGATTAAGGAGGCAGAAGGTTTTATCTACGCTGTAGCCATCAACGGTGTGACGGGTAAGAGCGGAAGCTACCGCAATGATTTGGACCAGCATTTGAGCAAGCTTCGTGATATTGCAGAGATTCCAGTACTGACGGGCTTTGGCGTTTCGACTTTAGAGGATGTTGACCGCTTCAATCAAGTCTCAGATGGAGTCATTGTCGGATCCAAGATTGTAAAAGCTCTTCATGAAAAGGACGCCAGTATAGCAGCCTTTATCCAAGAAGCAGCAGCTTATAAGAAATAAGCACCACGACACCAAACAAAAGACAGGGGACAAATGCCAGCCTGTCTTTTCTCTTTTTAAAGCAGAAGCAGGCGAGGCCGGAGAAGCTAGCGATTTGGATAAGAATGAGAATCTCTGTCAGGCTGAAAATAGCTGAGCAGGAAGCGAGAAATAGAAAGTCGCCAGCTCCAATACGAAGATTATAAAAGAAGGCTAGAAGTCCTAGGGTTAAAAAGAAGAGCATGAGAGGATTGACACTTGCTGTCATCATCAGTGAAAGCTGAAAAAACAGCCAGACCATCAGGGGATATTGCTGCTCTCTTTGATCGTAGATGGCTAGGGTCAAGCCCATGGTGAGTAGTAGGAGTTGACTGATGGAAATCGTGCCAAGTGAGGTTGCCAGAAAAAGACCTCCCAAGACACATTCAAAAAATAAATAGCGTAAGGGAATCTTGTCTCCACAGAAGCGGCAACGAAGAAGATTTAAGATTTGGGAAAAAATAGGAATCAAATCACGCGGTGCCAATCTTTTCCCGCAGGCATTGCAATGGCTAGCGGGAGCGATGATAGAATGCTCTGGGAAGCGGTCGATAACCAAGCCTAAGAATGAGGCAAAGACAGTTCCAAGGAGAAAAAAGTATAGATGAATCATACTTGTTTATTCGTAATTTTAAACAGAAAAATTCTGAAATTTTGCAACTTTTCTAATAAAGTCTTTTTTTGAATCTTTTGCCTTGACTTTCTTATTTAGAAGCATTATAATTAAACCATAATCTAAAAAGATTAGAATCATTATAAATAAAACGAGGTAAATACAATGACACAAGTAAAAAATGGTGCAGCAACTGACGTAGCAACTTTCAGCAATCAAAAGGCTTTGCCAAAGACTAAGGCTATTCTTAATCAAGTAGTGGCAGACCTTTATACAGCTCATATCGCTCTTCACCAAGTTCACTGGTATATGCGTGGTGCAGGCTTCATGGTTTGGCATCCAAAAATGGATGAATACATGGAAACTTTGGATACAACCTTGGATGAAGTTAGCGAGCGCTTGATTACACTAGGAGGCAAGCCTTATTCTACCTTGACTGAGTTTATCCAACACAGCAAGATTGAAGAAAAAGCTGGTGAATTCAGCAAGGATGTAGAAGAAAGTCTGGCGCGTGTGATTGAGATTTTCCGCTACCTGACAGGTCTTTACCAAGAAGCGCTGGATGTAACAGACGAAGAAGGGGACGATGTAACCAATGATATCTTTGTCGGTGCCAAGGGAGACCTTGAAAAGACTATCTGGATGCTGACAGCTGAAATTGGTCAAGCACCAGGTTTATAAAAAATGATACATGCCAAGCAGAAAGGAAATAGGCTTTCCTTTCTGCTTTTTTCATCTTGAAAAGCGCTGGAAAATCTGATAAAATATAGCTCATGAAAACCCTGTATGATGTTCAGCAATTTCTTAAAAGTTTCGGAATCATTATCTATATGGGCAAACGCCTTTACGATATTGAAATGATGAAAATCGAGCTGAAAAGGATTTACGACGCCGATCTAATGGATAAGCTAGCTTATTTTGAGGCAGAGGCTGTCTTGCGCCGAGAACATCGATTAGAGTTAGAATATTTAGAAAAGAAAAAGGAGACTTGAGATGACAATTTGGATTTTGTGGGCGGTACTTTTGGGAATACTTGGCTGGATGGGCTTTAATTATCTGCGCCTTCGTCAGGCAGCAAAAATCGTGGACAATGGAGAATTTGAAGACTTGATTCGCCAAGGTCAGTTGGTTGATCTGCGGGATCCATCTGATTTTCACCGGAAGCATATCTTAGGTGCTCGCAATATTCCATCTCAGCAGCTGAAGGATAGTGTCGGTGCACTTCGTAAGGACAAGGCTGTTCTCCTCTATGAAAATAGTCGCGGTCAGCGCGTAACCAATGCGGCTCTGTATCTGAAAAAACAAGGATTTAAAGAAATCTATATTCTTTCTTATGGGTTGGATTCTTGGAATGGCAAGGTGAAGGCTAGTTAACATAAATCAAAAATTTGTCGCATTATATATACAAAGCTGGTTTCTTGTGTTATAATAAATTAATATTAATTTTAAGGAGTTTTTAAAACATGCAAGAAAAGAAAAAATCCTCTCTTGTTTTAGGTATCCTATCTATCATCTTTGGTTTTTTCATTCCATTGGTAGGTCTTATTTTAGGTATTATCGGTTTGGTGTTGGCTAATTCACATCAAAAAGAGTCTAAATTAGACTATAAAACAGAAAAAATTCTGGGTATCGTAGGGATTGTAATTTCCGTAATTGTTTGGATTCTAAATGTCATGGTACTTATGAACGGAGTAGGATAGTAACAAAAAGCTTTATTTTTTAAAGCTTTTTTGTTTTACCAACTTTTCTCCAAATATTTTTTAATAATCGCTAATTCTTCTAGGTTTAAAGGACGGTAATCACCTGTTGCTAGGTCTGGATCTAATGTAAAATCCCCAAACTGAATCCGCTTGAGATAAATGACCTTGACACCAACTGCCAGAAACATCTTTTTGATCTGGTGGAATTTCCCCTCGGAAATCTTGACGGTAGCACAGCTCAGATTAGAGCTACTAGAGAGGATAGAGAGCTGGGCAGGTTGGCAGGTGGTGCCGTCTAAAAAGCGAATGCCTTCTTGAAAGGAAGATTTGTCCTTAGGAGTTAAAGGTCCATTGACTTCTACATAGTAAGTTTTTTCGACATGATATTGAGGGTGCAGTAGCTGAAATCCCAAAGGACCATTGTCGGTAATCAGAAGAAGCCCTTCGGTATCTCTATCCAGGCGTCCGATAGAGTAAAGATTTTCTTTCTCTACCTCCTTGTCCAGTAAATCCAGGACAGTCAATTTTTCAGCGTCGCGATTGGCAGTGACTGCACCTGCGGGTTTATTCAGCATGTAGTAACGGTGGGCAGGACCACTGACCTGTTTTCCTTGAAAAGTAATCTGCTGCAGGCCGGTATCAACGTTTTGGCTGAGTTTGCAGGCGGGCTTACCATCCACTAAAATCTGTTTTTGTAAAAGGCTTTGTTTCATCTTTTTTCGGCTGATATGATTGGTAGCCAGCAGTTGGTCGAGGCGCATCTGTTTTCCTTGTTTTTTTCTAAATCATATCATAAATTTTCAGGATGGGAAATGCAAATCCTCATGGAGCTCCCATATTTTTCAATGAAAACATTTACACTTATCAAAGCCGTGTTTTTTGCCTGCGTCTGTGGTATAATTGTTCAGTTAGAAATAAAATTTAAAAATTCAGAGGAAATCATGACAAAATTAAGAGAAGATATTCGCAATATCGCCATTATCGCTCACGTTGACCACGGGAAAACAACCTTGGTTGATGAGTTGCTGAAGCAATCTCATACACTAGATGAGCGTAAAGAATTGCAAGAGCGGGCAATGGACTCAAACGATATTGAAAAGGAGCGCGGTATCACCATCTTGGCTAAAAATACAGCCGTGGCTTACGAAGGTACTCGTATCAATATCATGGATACACCAGGGCACGCGGACTTCGGTGGTGAAGTAGAGCGGATTATGAAGATGGTGGACGGGGTTGTTCTGGTTGTGGACGCCTACGAAGGAACTATGCCTCAGACTCGCTTTGTATTGAAAAAAGCCTTGGAGCAAGACCTTGTTCCTATCGTAGTTGTGAACAAAATCGACAAGCCGTCTGCTCGTCCAGCAGAAGTAGTGGATGAAGTATTGGAACTCTTTATTGAGCTTGGAGCGGATGATGACCAGCTGGACTTCCCAGTGGTTTATGCTTCCGCTATCAATGGAACCTCATCAATGTCTGACGATCCAGCTGATCAAGAGCACACCATGGCACCGATTTTTGATACCATCATTGACCATATCCCAGCACCAGTCGATAATTCTGACGAACCTTTCCAATTCCAAGTGTCACTCTTGGACTACAATGACTTCGTTGGCCGTATCGGTATCGGCCGTGTCTTCCGTGGTACTGTTAAAGTTGGTGACCAAGTAACCCTTTCTAAGCTTGATGGTACAACTAAAAACTTCCGTGTTACAAAACTTTTTGGTTTCTTTGGCTTGGAGCGTCGTGAAATCAACGAAGCAAAAGCAGGTGACTTGATTGCTGTTTCAGGTATGGAAGATATCTTTGTCGGTGAGACCATTACACCGACAGATGCTGTTGAAGCTCTGCCAATTCTGCATATTGATGAGCCAACTCTGCAGATGACCTTCTTGGTTAACAACTCACCTTTTGCTGGTCGCGAAGGGAAATGGGTGACTTCTCGTAAGGTTGAAGAACGCCTGCAGGCTGAACTGCAAACAGATGTATCTCTACGTGTTGAACCAACTGATTCACCAGACAAGTGGATTGTTTCAGGTCGTGGTGAATTGCACTTGTCAATCCTGATTGAAACAATGCGTCGTGAAGGGTATGAGCTGCAAGTATCTCGTCCAGAAGTTATCGTGAAAGAAATCGACGGTGTCAAATGTGAGCCATTTGAGCGCGTCCAAATCGATACACCTGAAGAATATCAAGGCTCGGTCATCCAAAGCCTTTCTGAACGCAAGGGTGAAATGCTGGATATGGTGGCTACAGGAAATGGTCAGACTCGTTTGGTCTTCTTGGTTCCTGCTCGTGGTTTGATTGGTTACTCAACTGAGTTCTTATCCATGACCCGCGGTTACGGGATTATGAACCATACCTTTGATCAATACCTACCACTTATTCCAGGTGAAATCGGTGGCCGCCACCGCGGTGCCTTGGTATCTATCGATGCTGGTAAGGCAACGACCTACTCTATCATGTCTATCGAAGAGCGCGGAACCATCTTTGTCAACCCAGGCACTGAGGTATACGAAGGAATGATTATTGGTGAAAACTCTCGTGAAAATGACTTGACTGTTAATATCACCAAAGCCAAGCAGATGACCAACGTTCGTTCTGCTACCAAGGACCAGACAGCAGTCATCAAGACACCGCGCATTTTGACCTTGGAAGAATCTTTGGAATTCTTGAATGACGATGAGTACATGGAAGTAACGCCCGAATCTATTCGTCTGCGTAAGCAAATTTTGAACAAACAAGAACGCGAAAAAGCCAATAAAAAGAAAAAATCAGCTGCAGCTGAATAAGTAAAAAGGAAAGGAGCAGCAAGATGGTTTACCTTATCATTGGAATTTTAATCCTCTTTTTCTACATTTTTGCTGTTCCATCCAGTATTAAAGGGACTGTTAATGCTGTGACCATGGTTTTACTGATTGTGGCCTTGATTATCTTATTTGCCTTAGGCATTTTTCAGATTTTCCAATTGCCAGCTGAATATTTTGTAGGATTTGGCCTATCCGTAGTGGCCGTCTTAGCTTTGCGGGATATCAATCGCCTCAAGCCGCCTAAGAAATCAAAAAAGAATTTTGATGAAGAATAAAAAAGAGCAAGAGCTTAGAAAGTCGGATAGACGTTTTGAGCTTTTGCTCTTTTTCTTTACAAAAATAATAGCCTTGTGTTACAAAATATTTCAAATAGATGAAAACATATCATTTTTTTCAAAACTTGCTTACAGTCGAAAATAAAAGACTCCTATGACTTTTTTATTTCCACAAAAAAAGGTAAAATAGAATGAAGTATGAATGGAAGAGGTTGCTTATGAAAAATATAGCAAATTTTGCCAATAAAAAGGTCTTGGTTCTGGGATTGGCCAAGTCGGGTGAGTCAGCTGCTCGCCTTTTAGATAAATTAGGAGCCATCGTGACAGTTAACGATGGCAAACCTTTCGAGGAAAATCCTGCTGCCCAATCTTTGCTCGAAGAAGGAATCAAAGTGGTGACAGGAGGTCATCCCTTGGAGTTGTTGGACGAAGATTTTGAACTGATGGTGAAAAATCCAGGTATTCCTTATGACAATGCCATGGTCGTAAGAGCTCTTGAGAAGAAGATTCCAGTTATAACTGAAGTCGAGTTGGCTTTTCTGATTTCAGAAGCGCCGATTATTGGTATTACGGGTTCAAATGGTAAGACGACGACCACAACCATGATTGCACAAGTCTTGACAGCTGGTGGTCAAAATGGTCTATTGTCCGGTAATATCGGCTTTCCTGCCAGTCAGGTAGCCCAAACAGCCAGCAGCAAGGATACACTGGTTATGGAACTGTCTTCCTTCCAGTTGATGGGGATTGAGGCTTTTCATCCGCAAATCGCTGTTATCACTAATCTCATGCCAACACATTTGGATTATCACGGCTCTGTTGAGGAATATGCAGCTGCCAAGTGGAATATCCAGAAAAATATGACATCTGATGATTATCTGGTTTTGAATTTCAATCAAGACTGGGCCAAGGAAATGGCTAGCCAGACTCAGGCTACTGTTGCGCCTTTTTCAACGACTGAAAAGGTGGATGGTGCCTATTTAGAGGGTGATGTCTTGACCTTCCGTGGAGAAGTGATTATGCAGGCGGCTGAAATCGGCGTTCCTGGCAGTCACAATATTGAAAACGCTCTGGCTACGATTGCAGTAGCCAAGCTGCGTGGTATTGATAATCAGACGATTAAAGAAGTCTTGTCAGCTTTTGGGGTGTTAAGCACCGCCTCCAGTATGTGGGGCAGGTAAATGAGGTTGCCTTTTACAATGACAGCAAGTCTACCAATATCTTGGCAACCCAGAAAGCCCTATCTGGTTTTGACAATAGCAAGGTGATTCTGATTGCAGGTGGCTTGGACCGTGGCAATGAATTTGACGAATTAGTGCCTGACCTCAAAGGACTCAAGAAGATGGTAATCTTAGGGCAATCGGCAGCGCGTGTAAAGAGAGCAGCCGATCAGGCTGGTGTTTCTTATCTAGATGCGACTGATGTCCGAGATGCTGCTCATAAGGCCTTTGATCAAGCGAAGCCAGGAGACATTGTCTTGCTTAGTCCTGCCAATGCCAGCTGGGATATGTATAGTAATTTTGAAGTCCGTGGCGATGAGTTTCTCGCTGCATTTGAAGAATTAAAAGGTTAAGATGAAAAAGATTGTATTTACAGGCGGAGGAACGGTTGGGCATGTAACCCTCAACCTTCTCCTGATTCCAAAATTTGTCAAAGAAGGCTGGCAGGTCCACTATATTGGCGATAAGCATGGTATTGAGTATCAGGAAATCCAAAAGTCAGGATTGGACGTGACCTTCCATTCGGTAGCTACGGGTAAGCTTCGCCGCTACTTTTCATGGCAGAATCTGCTGGATGGCTTTAAGGTCGTCTGGGGCATTTTCCAGTCGCTGGGCATTATGCTCAAGGTACGGCCGCAGGCTCTCTTTTCTAAGGGAGGCTTTGTATCTGTTCCGCCAGTGATTGCAGCGCGTCTATCAGGAGTGCCCGTCTATGTTCATGAGTCGGATCTATCCATTGGCTTGGCCAATAAAATAGCCTATAAGTGTGCGACCAAGATGTATGCGACCTTTGAGCAAAGTTCCAGTCTGACCAAGATTGAGCATGTCGGAGCTGTGACCAAGGTCGGTAACCAAGAGTCAGTCGCACCGCAGGAACTAGAAGAAATCCGTCAGTGTTTTGATAAAGAACTGCCCACCCTGCTTTTTGTCGGAGGTTCTGCAGGTGCTAAGGTCTTTAATGACTTTGTCAGCCAGAATCAAGCTGCGCTGACCGAACGCTACAACGTTATCAATCTGACAGGCGATGCAAGTTTAGATGTTTTGTCTGAACGTCTCTTTCGCAGAGCCTATGTGACCGACCTCTACCAGCCTTTGATGGACTTGGCAGATGTAGTGGTGACACGCGGCGGTTCCAATACAATCTTTGAGCTCTTGGCCATGGCTAAGCTGCATATTATCGTTCCTCTGGGACGCGAAGCCAGCCGCGGCGATCAGATTGAAAATGCGGATTATTTTGTGAAAAAGGGATATGCTAAGCAATTGGCAGAGGAACAGCTGGATATGAGCCATTTACAAACAGCCCTTGATGACCTTTTGGCTAATCAAGCTTCTTATCATCAAGCTATGCAAAATTCTCAGGAAATCAAGTCTGTAGATGAATTTTATGCTTTATTGAAGGCGGATATTGACAAAGGAAAGAAATGAGCAAGAAAAACCACGATGAGCCAAAGGAAGAGGTAAGTGAGCACCTCTCTGAATGGCAGAAACGAAACAAAGAATATCTTGAAAAGAAGGCTCAGGAAGAAGCCAGCAAACAAAAGGAGCTGGAAGGAGAGGAAGCAAAAGAAGCTGAAGCTGAGGACTCAATCGAAGGCGGAGAAATAGCTGAAGAGACGGAAGAAGATGACTCATCTTATGAAGAGGAAGAAACAGAATATTTGGGAAATGACTCATCTGAAGCTGAGCTAGAGACCGAATTGAGCGAGAAAGAGCGCAAAAAACTGGAGAAACTTCAGAAAAAGGCAGAAAAAGAAGCTTCTAAGATTCGTATCCCGAGGATTCATATTTATCGGGCGCTGCCGGTTTTGCTGGGCAGTGGCTTGATTTTTCTCCTGTCAGTTTATTTTTTGACGCCACTGGCGACCATGAAAACAATCGAATTTTCAGGGAACCAAATGGTCAGTCAGGAAGACCTGCTCAAAAGCAGTAAGATTGATGAGAGGGACTATACTTTAACAACCTTTATCAATGGCGGCTATCATATCCGCAATATGAAAGCGTCTAGTCCTTGGATTAACAATCTGGAGATGACTTATCAGTTTCCGATTACTTTTCAGGTAAAGGTCAAGGAGTACGAAGTTCTGGCCTATCTGCATGAGGGAGGCCAATACTATCCTATTCTGACAAATGGGGAGATTATTTCGGAACCGACTGCTGCAGATTCTTTGCCAGAAACCCATATTTCGATAGAGTTTTCAGATAAAAAATTGATTAAGGAATTTGCCCTTCAAATTGAAAAGGTACCGGCTTCGATTAAGAAAAATATTAAGACAGTTCAGCTGACTCCAAGCAATGTGACACCGGACTTGGTTACGCTGACCATGCATGATGGCAATAAAATTTTGGTACCAATTTCGCATATTGCCAAAAAACTGCCATATTACAAGGGAATCCAATCACAGCTGGAAGAGGGTGTACCTAGTGTTGTAGATATGGAAGCAGGAATTTTTAGTTATGTTGAAGGAGCTCAAAACGAGTCGTCTTCTTCTGACGAAGAAAAGCAAGAAACAGAAGAGGAACCGACGGGACAGCAAACAGAGCAAGCGGCTGAGCAGCTGACAGAAAGTCAGGAATAAGAACCTGCAGAGCCGCAAAATTCGACAGAAAACCCGGCAAATAACGAAAATCGCTAAATTATATGTAGAAAAACTGCACATTTTCATTTTCTTTATGTTATAATAAAGCTTGGGTAACTCTAATTTTTAGCGTTATTAGTATAGACCGGAAACATGGAAGATAGAGAGGACTGGTGTAATGGCTAGAGACGGCTTTTTTACTGGATTAGATATAGGAACTAGCTCAATTAAAGTGTTGGTGGCAGAGCACATCAACGATGAAATAAATGTTATTGGAGTCAGCAATGCGAAAAGTGCTGGCGTTAAAGATGGAATTATTGTTGATATTGAGGCTGCAGCTGCTGCTATTAAGACAGCTATTTCTCAAGCAGAAGAAAAAGCAGGCATTTCAATTGGTTTAGTTAATGTCGGACTTCCGGCTAATCTCTTACAGATTGAGCCTACTCAGGGTATGATTCCTGTGACTAGTGATTCTAAGGAAATCACAGATACAGATGTAGAGAATGTTGTTAGATCTGCTCTGACGAAGAGTATGACTCCTGACCGCGAAGTGATTACTTTCATCCCAGAAGAGTTTGTAGTGGATGGTTTCCAAGGGATTCGTGATCCACGCGGTATGATGGGGATTCGCTTAGAGATGCGTGGTCTTCTCTACACTGGACCACGGACTATTCTCCACAACCTCCGCAAGACAGTGGAGCGCGCGGGAGTTCAGCTTGAGAACGTTATTATCTCCCCATTAGCTATAACTAAGTCAATCTTGAATGAAGGGGAACGTGAGTTTGGTGCAAGTGTTATTGATATGGGCGGCGGCCAAACTACAGTAGCTTCTGTTAGAGGTCAAGAACTTCAATATACGAATATATACCAAGAAGGCGGCGACTATGTAACCAAGGATATTTCTAAGGTTTTGAAGACTTCGCAAAAGTTAGCTGAAAGTCTCAAGTTTAACTATGGTTCTGCTTATGTTCCTGAAGCTGGGACAGAGTCCTTCCAAGTAGAAGTGATTGGCGAGATTGAGCCGGTTGAAGTAACTGAAAAGTATCTGGCTGAGATTATTTCTGCTCGTATCCAACATATTTTTGAGCAAATCAAACGCGATTTGGATAGAAGGCATCTTCTCGAGTTGCCAGGCGGCATTGTGATTATCGGTGGAGCAGCAATTCTTCCAGGAGTAGTTGAACTGGCTCAGGAAGTATTTGGCGTGAATGTCAAGCTTTATGTGCCAAATCAAATCGGCATTCGCAATCCAGCCTTTGCACATGTTATCAGCCTGTCAGAGTATGCTGGAAACTTAACAGATGTGGATATGCTGGCTCAGGTCGCTGTTCATGGTGATGAGCAACTGCGCCATCGACCTGTATCATTTGACCGTCCTGCTCAGTCAGTACCACACTTTGAACCTCAACTAGCTGATGAAATTCCTGAGGAGCCGGTCCAAGAAGTTCCAGTTGCCAGTGCTGATGTGCCAAACCAAGAACCAAAACCCGGTATTACAGATCGGATGCGCAACCTAATTGGCAAAATGTTTGATTAAGGAGAATACAGAGAATATGACATTTTCATTTGACGCTGCTGCTGCACAAGGCGCAGTAATTAAAGTTATTGGTGTCGGTGGAGGTGGCGGTAATGCCATCAACCGAATGATTGATGAAGGTGTTGCTGGTGTTGAATTCATCGCAGCAAATACAGATGTTCAAGCTCTTAGCAGTGCCAAAGCTGAAACAGTTATTCAGCTCGGTCCTAAGCTGACTCGCGGACTTGGTGCCGGAGGTCAGCCTGAAGTTGGCCGCAAGGCTGCTGAAGAAAGCGAAGAAGTCCTGACTGAAGCTCTGCAAGGAGCAGATATGGTCTTCATCACTGCTGGTATGGGTGGTGGATCTGGGACAGGTGCTGCTCCAGTAATTGCTCGTATCGCAAAGAATGTTGGTGCTCTGACTGTTGCTGTAGTTACACGTCCTTTCGGTTTTGAAGGAAGCAAGCGTGGAACTTTTGCAGTAGAAGGAATCAACGAACTTCGCGAGCATGTAGACACACTCTTGATTATCTCAAATAACAACTTGCTTGAAATTGTAGATAAGAAGACTCCACTTCTTGAAGCACTTAGTGAAGCAGATAATGTTCTTCGCCAAGGTGTCCAAGGGATTACCGACTTGATTACCAGCCCAGGACTGATTAACCTTGACTTTGCCGACGTGAAAACAGTTATGGCAGACAAGGGTAATGCTTTGATGGGAATTGGTGTTGGTAGCGGTGAAGAACGCGTTATCGAAGCTGCTCGCAAAGCTATTTACTCACCTCTTTTGGAAACAACCATTGATGGCGCAGAGGACGTAATTGTCAACGTTACTGGTGGCCTAGATATGACCTTGATTGAAGCTGAAGAAGCTTCAGAAATTGTCAACCAAGCAGCAGGTCATGGTGTGAACATCTGGCTCGGTACTGCTATTGACGAGTCCATGAAGGATGAAATCCGCGTGACTGTTGTGGCTACCGGTGTACGTCAGGACAAGGTTGAAAAGGTCAGCGGTATTCGTCAGACACAGCAGCCTACTGGCCCAAGCCGTCCGCAGCAAGTTGAGCCAAATCGCGAAGTTCGCTCAGGACAGTTTGACCGAAACTTTGATATGACCGAAACAGTTGATATTCCTACTCCAAGCCGTCAAAGAACGGATACACCTAAAGGTTCAGCCTTTGGTGATTGGGATCTTCGCCGTGAAGCGATTGTTCGTCAGGCAGAACCAAGTTCTTCAGCCCGCGTGGAGCGCTATGCAGAAACTAATGAAGATGATGATGAGTTGGAAACACCTCCATTCTTCAGAAATCGTTAATCTAAATCATGAATTTGCAGAATAATAAAGAGTTGGTCTTTCAGTCCGTCGCTCAGGCGGCGGAGCAAGCCAGCGTTTGAAAGATTCAGTAAATATCATTGCGGTTACCAAATATGTTGACTGTGAAACAACTCAGGAGCTTGTCCGTACAGGTATTCAGCATATCGGAGAAAATCGGGTAGATAAATTTCTAGAAAAATACCGTGCTCTGAAAGATGAGAATCTGACCTGGCACCTGATCGGCAGTTTGCAGAGGAGAAAAGTCAAGGATGTGATTAACTATGTTGATTACTTTCATGCCTTAGATTCTGTGAAATTGGCCAAGGAGATTGACAAACGAGCCCAACATGTGATTAAATGTTTCCTGCAGGTGAATATTTCTAAAGAAGAAAGCAAGCATGGCTTTTTGGTTGAAGATTTAGAAATTGTCCTTCCTGAGCTTGAAAGATTAGAAAACATTCAAATTGTGGGATTGATGACTATGGCTCCGTTTGAAGCTAGTCATGAGGAGCTGAATCAAATTTTTGAAAAGGCTCAGCAACTGCAAAAAGAATTAAAAAAGAAACAGTTAACAAATATGCCCTTTTCTGAGTTAAGCATGGGAATGAGCCGTGATTATCCAGAAGCAATTGCCCATGGCTCGACCTATGTCAGAATTGGTACAGCATTTTTTAAATAGGAAAGAAATATGTCATTAAAAGATAGATTTGATAAATTTATAGATTATTTTACAGAAGATGGAGATGAGACTGAGCTTCAGGAGCAGACGGTTAGTAGACCAGCAGCACCTGTCAAACAGAAGCCTGAGTTGGTTCAGCCTAAGCCAGTCAGAGAGAGTAAGCCAGCTCCTCGTCCGGCTGCTGCGGCCAAGCCACAGCCCAAACCGCAGCCCCAGCAGAAATCTTCGACAGAGAATATTACCAGACTGCATGCCCGTCAGCAGGAATTGGCTCAGCACCGTGCAAATGCGGATGAGAAGATTACGATTGATGTTCGTTATCCGAGGAGATATGAGGAAGCGACTGAAATTGTTGACCTGCTTTTGGCCAATGAAAGCATCCTGATTGACTTCCAGTATATGACTGAGGTACAGGCTCGACGTTGTTTAGACTACCTAGACGGTGCTCGTTATGTTTTGGCTGGAAATTTGAAAAAAGTTGCAAGCACTATGTATTTGCTGACTCCGATTAATGTAGTGGTAAATGTGGAAGATATCCGCCTGCCAAACGATGTTGAAATCAGCGAATTCGACTTTGATATGAAGCGCAGTAGGTAAGAGATATGTTATATTTTGTAATTCGTGCCATCTCTAATCTTGTCGACCTTTATAGCATTGCCTTGATTGTCTATGCACTTCTATCTTGGTTTCCAGGAGCCTATCAAACCAAATTCGGAGAGTTTCTAACACGAATTGTAGAACCGTATTTAAAACTTTTCCGCCGTCTTCCCTTGCAGTTTGCAGGGCTGGATTTTACCGTTTGGGTTGCAATTCTGGCTTTAAACCTTTTAAATCGTGTAGTCTTTTATTTAATAAGCATCTTACTAATGTTATTATGATGAAAGATTTATATCAACACTTTTCGCATGAGGATCGAGAGTGTATTGATAGGAGTTTGGAACTGCTTCAGCGGGTTCAAGATACCTACGCGTTTGAAACAACGTCTTTTCTGAATCCCCATCAGGTTTCGATTCTGAAGAATATTGGCAAGCAATATGATGTGCAAGTCTTTGCTAGTTCGGATTATTTTCCCAGTGAACTGGCAAGAGTTCTTGTGGCGCCTTCTTATTACCAACTGAATATGGATGATTTTGAATTGAGCTTGCTGGAAATTTCCTATGCAAGCAAATTTTATAAAATCAGTCATTCGCAGATTTTGGGCACTCTTCTCAATCGATTAGGGATTGAAAGACGGATTTTTGGTGATATCCTTGTGGTGGGGGACCGTGCTCAGCTCTTTGTAGATAAAAGACTGGCCCAGTATTTTATAGACCATGTCACTAAAATAGCAAAGATGCCTGTTAGACTAAAGGAAGTTTCCTTTGCAGAACAGCTGAAAGAGCAGAAGCAAGCTGTTACCAGAGAAATTTTAGCATCTAGTCTTCGCTTGGATAAGTTGGTAGCCAGCACTTTTAAGTTATCGAGGAGTCAGGCTGCTCAGCTGATTTCTGGCAAGCATGTGAAAATGAACTACGCTGTTAATGACAATCCCAGCCAGCAAGTTGGGCTTGAAGACTTGATAAGCGTTAGACGATTTGGAAGATTTAAGGTTTTAAGAGAAAATGGCCTTTCCAAGAATGGAAAACATAAGTTAACCGTTGAATTATTAGCTAGTAAATGAGGAGGAACTATGACACTTACAGCATTAGAAATTAAAGATAAATCCTTTGGAACCAAGTTTAGAGGCTATGATGTTGAAGAGGTAGATGAATTCCTTGACATCGTTGTCCGTGACTATGAGGACTTGGTTCGCGAAAACCACGAAAAAGAAGCAAAAATTCGCAATCTGGAAGAACGTCTGACATATTTTGATGAGATGAAAGACTCTCTCAGCCAGTCTGTTTTGATTGCTCAAGATACGGCTGAGCGCGTTAAAGTTGCTGCCAACGAGCGGTCTACGAATATTGTCCGTCAGGCAGAGCAGGATGCGCAGCATTTGTTGGATGGAGCTAAGTACAAGGCTGATGAGATTTTACGTCAGGCAGCTGATAATGCTAAGAAAGTAGCCATTGAAACAGAAGAACTGAAAAACAAAACACGTGTCTTCCATCAACGTTTGAAATCAACCATTGAGAGCCAACTCAGCATTGTGGATTCATCTGAGTGGGAAGAAATCCTGCGTCCGACAGCTACTTATCTGCAGACCAGTGATGAAGCTTTCAAGGAAGTTGTATCTGAGGTCCTGGGAGAAGAAGCAGTTGTTCGTGAGGAAGAAGTGGATGTGACTCGTCAATTTTCTCCAGAAGAAATGGCTGAGCTGCAAGAGCGCATTGAAGCTGCTAATCGTGAATTAGCTGCGACCCAAGCCTTTTCTCCGCTTAGTGATGAAGATATAGAAGCTCACGCAGCTGAGGAAAACTCAGAAGCTGACCATCACGATGATGATACAAATGGGGAACAAAAAGTTCCTGTAAATATTTTATAATTTTAAAGAAGATAAGATTGTAAAAACACAGACCAAGCAAAATACTTTCAGCGAGCAGATGATGGTGAGAGATCTGCAGTCCATCTTGCTTGGGCTATCATTTTACAGAACTTTCGTCTGAAATCAGTAGGATGAGACGGCAGTCCACGTTACGGATAAAGAGGGGCAAGAGGAGCGCCATGCTATTGTCTTGCCTAAAAAAAGGTGGTACCGCGAATTTTCGTCCTTTTTGGAGAAGATTGCGGTTTTTAATTTGTATTTTTAAAAATAAAGAGGAATAGAATGAAACTGAAAGAAACACTCAATCTTGGGAAAACTGCTTTTCCTATGCGGGCCGGTCTACCAAATAAGGAACCACTCTGGCAGAAAGAATGGGATGAAGCTAAGCTGTATCAACGTCGTCAGGAACTGAATGAAGACAAGCCGCACTTTATCCTGCATGATGGCCCTCCCTATGCTAACGGGAATATTCACGTCGGGCATGCCATGAATAAGATTTCCAAAGATATCATTGTTCGCTCAAAGTCTATGGCTGGCTACTATGCGCCCTACATTCCAGGATGGGATACGCATGGTCTTCCGATTGAGCAGGTCTTGGCAAAGCAAGGCATTAAGCGCAAAGAGCTAGACTTGGTAGACTACCTCAATATGTGTCGGGACTATGCTCTCAGCCAAGTCGAAAAGCAAAAAGAAGACTTCAAGCGTTTGGGTGTTTCTGGTGATTGGGAAAATCCTTATGTAACCTTGACACCAGATTATGAAGCCGCTCAGATCCGCGTCTTTGGTGAAATGGCTAAGAAAGGATACATTTACCGTGGTGCTAAGCCCGTTTACTGGTCTTGGTCTTCTGAGTCAGCTTTGGCTGAAGCGGAAATTGAATACCATGATTTGGTTTCCACCTCTCTCTACTATGCTAACCGTGTCAAAGATGGCAAAGGGGTCTTGGACACAGATACTTACATTGTCGTATGGACAACAACTCCATTTACCATTACAGCCTCTCGCGGTTTGACTGTAGGAGCAGATATTGACTACGTTTTGGTTCAGCCTGCGGGTGAAAGTCGCAAGTTTATTGTAGCGTCTGAATTGTTGAATAGTTTGTCTGAGAAATTTGGCTGGGCTGATGTTCAAGTTTTGGATACCTACCGTGGTCAAGAATTGAACCACATCGTGACAGTTCACCCATGGGATACTGCTGTAGATGAGTTGGTCATTTTGGGTGACCACGTTACGACTGACTCTGGTACTGGTATTGTCCATACTGCGCCTGGTTTTGGTGAGGATGACTACCATGTCGGTGTAGCCAATGGACTGGAAGTTGCTGTGACAGTCAATGAGCGCGGTATCATGATGGAAAATGCTGGTCCTGACTTTGAAGGCCAGTTCTATGATAAGGTTGTGCCAACAGTTATTGAAAAACTTGGTGACTTGCTCCTTGCTCAGGAAGAAATTTCTCACTCTTATCCATTTGACTGGCGTACTAAGAAGCCAATCATCTGGCGGGCAGTACCACAGTGGTTTGCATCTGTTTCTAAATTCCGTCAAGAAATCTTAGATGAAATTGACAAGGTTAAATTCCATTCTGAATGGGGGAAAGTACGCCTCTACAATATGATTCGTGACCGTGGTGACTGGGTTATCTCTCGTCAGCGGGCTTGGGGAGTTCCACTTCCAATCTTCTATGCCGAAGACGGAACACCAATCATGACAGCAGAAACCATCGAACACGTGGCTCAGCTTTTTGAGGAGCACGGCTCTATCGTCTGGTGGAAGCGTGAAGCAAAAGACCTCTTACCAGAAGGATTTACTCATCCAGGTTCTCCAAACGGCGAATTTACCAAGGAAACGGACATCATGGACGTTTGGTTTGACTCAGGTTCATCATGGAATGGGGTAGTGGTCAACCGTCCGGAATTGACTTACCCGGCTGATCTTTATCTAGAAGGTTCAGACCAATACCGTGGTTGGTTTAACTCTTCACTCATCACATCGGTTGCCAACCATGGTGTGGCCCCTTACAAACAAATCTTGTCACAAGGCTTTGCCTTAGATGGTAAGGGTGAAAAGATGTCTAAATCCCTTGGAAATACCATTGCTCCAAGTGACGTGGAAAAACAATTCGGTGCGGAAATCTTGCGTCTCTGGGTAACCAGTGTAGACTCTAGCAACGACGTTCGTATCTCTATGGATATCTTGAGCCAAGTTTCTGAAACCTATCGTAAGATTCGGAATACCTTGCGTTTCTTGATTGCCAATACCTCTGACTTTAATCCAGCTGAGGATGCCGTAGCTTACGAAGAACTTCGCTCCGTTGATAAATACATGACTATCCGCTTCAATCAATTAGTAGAGACTATTCGCAAGGCTTATGTGGACTTTGAGTTTCTGACTATTTATAAAGCGATTGTCAACTTTGTGACCGTTGACTTGTCCGCTTTCTATCTGGACTTTGCCAAAGATGTCGTCTATATCGAAGCAGCTAAATCATTGGAACGTCGTCAAATGCAGACTGTTTTCTATGACATTTTGGTCAAGATTACCAAGCTGTTGACGCCGATTCTGCCACACACAGCAGAAGAAATTTGGTCTTACCTAGAGCATGAAGAGGAAGAATTTGTTCAATTATCTGAATTGCCTGAAGCTCAGACTTTCCCAAATCAAGAAGAAATTTTGGACACTTGGTCTGCCTTTATGGACTTCCGCAGTCAAGCTCAGAAAGCCTTGGAAGAAGCCCGCAATGAGAAGGTTATCGGGAAATCGCTGGAAGCACATCTGACTGTCTATCCGAATGAAGTCATCAAGACCTTGCTGGAAGCGGTCAACAGCGATGTGGCTCAGCTTCTCATTGTTTCTCAATTGACGATTGTTGATGGTCCTGCTCCAGAAGGCGCTCTAGTCTTTGAAGATGTAGCTTTTGTCGTAGAGCATGCGCAGGGGCAAGTCTGTGATCGATGCCGCCGCATTGATACAACAGTTAAAGAGCGCAGTTATCAAGCCCTTGTCTGTGACCACTGTGCAGAAATTTTAGAAGAAAATTTCGCTCAAGCTGTCTCAGAAGGCTTTGAGAGCAAGTAAATTTGGCTCTTTGTCAACTGTAGTTGGTAGAAAGTTTAAATCCGAGAGAGGACCAAATTGGTTCTCTCTTTTTGTATGTTCAAAGCGAGGAGGATTTTAGTTCTAAAGTTCTTAAAATTGCGAAAGCCGAAGGCCGCTCGTTTGATATCCTTGATGAGCTTGTTGGTAGCCTCGAGCTTGGCGTTGGAATAGTCGAACTGGAGTGCATTTGTGATGTAAGGTTTGAGTTTTAGGAAGCTCTCAAAAACTCTTTTGAAGGTCGAATTGACAAGATTCATGTTGTCTTCGATGATTTCAAAAAATTCTGTAGTACGTTTCTCTTGGAAATGGAAGAGCAAGAGCTGGTAGAGATCGTAGTAATAACGGAGTTCTTCTGAGAATTGAAGTGTCTTGTCCACGATTTCCTTAGGCTTTAGGGTCTGCCTAAAGGTCTTGGAATAAAAGCGATGACGAGACAGTTTTCTGCTTTCTCTCTGAAATAGTCGCCAGTGGTTTTTCAGCGCACGATAAGGCAGAGATTTCTTGTCAAAGGTCTTCATGATAGCGATTCGAGTGGTCATCATGGCTTTGCCAAGATGTTGGACGATGTGAAACCTATCCAACACAATTCTGGCCTTAGGAAATAGTTGCTTGATGATTGGAATGTAAGTGCCAGACATGTCCACGGTCACGACTTTGACCTGTTCTCTGACCTTTCTCGGGTAGCGGTAGAAATAATTTTTGATGGTATTCTGGCGATTGTTTTCGAGGAGGGCGATGATTTTCCTGGTCTCGAAATCCTGTGCAATGAAGGCTAATTTGCCTTTGTTCCTAGAAAATTCATCCCAGGAGATGACCTCGGGAAGTTTGGTGTAATCCTCTTTGAAAGTGAACTGAGCCAGCTTTCTCTGGACGGTTGAGACGGAGATGTGGAGGGTTCTGGCAATATCGGTATTGGCTCGATTTTCGGTCAAGAGCTGGGTGAGCTTCTTCCAGACCAGGTGTGAAATCTGGTGGTTCTTGTCTACGATGGGTGTCTCAGCTACGGTCACCCGATGACAAGATTTACACTGAAATCGCCGCTTCTTGAGACGGAGCAGAGTTGGAAACCCTTGTGCATCCAAGAGTGGGATTTTAGAGGACCTCTGAAAACCGTACTTAATCATCTTACCGCCGCAGTGAGGGCAGGAAGGAGCTGCATAATCCAGTCTAGCCCGAATTTCAAGATGGGTCTGGTGCTGCAAGATGAAGGTAATTTTGATATTTAAGTCTTTCATTCCCAGCAATTCTGTGGTATTCTTGATGTGTTCCATATGAGTCTTTCTAATGAGTTGTTTGCGCTTTTCATTATAGGTCGTATGGGACTTTTTGTATACATTCAAAAAGCCCTATAACCTCTGTGTCGGATTTACCAACTACAGATATTATAGAGCCGTAAATTTCCAAAATAAAAAATGGCTTTGCCCTTTAGTGGTAAGCCATTTTTTAGATAGACAGATTGATTTGAAAATTTGTTAATTTGTTAAATTAAAACTAAATTAGAAAAAAGAAACAGTTGCATTTGCAACTGTTTTCTGTTATACTACTTATAACTTAGGAGAGTCTATTTTAGCTAGAATATTTTGGAGCTGAAAGAGTTCAGAGGAAGTCAGTTGCTGCAGAGCCTGACTGGTGTAGGTATTTTCAAAGCCAATCAGTTGGTCATAGAGTTTGAGAGCCTGATTGCTAGGATAGAGCTCTTTGAACTTTTTATTTTGAACTTTGGTCTTTTTGATAATCAAGCCCCTATCTTCCAGCTTTCGTAACGAGCGGCTGAGCGTAGTTTTATCAATCTGCACCATTTCTGCCAGTTGTGATTGGCTGAGACCTTCATTCTCGACGATGCGAATGAGCAGTAGAAACAAATTATTGTCTAGGCCGTAGTTACTGGCTTTCTGATTCATTTGCATCATGGCCTGTCTAGAAATAAAGCCCATTTGTCGGAAAAGTTGACGGTAATCCATAGGAACTCCTTGATAGTTGCATTTGCACTTATTATACATTAAAAAGTTAGAGGAAACAAGTATGTGGTCTAGGAAAAAATTAACAGAGTTGAACCCGATAGAATTTTATCAAATCTTAAAATTGCGCATTGACACCTTTGTGGTAGAGCAGGGGCGCGTTTATCATGAACTGGATGAGAAGGACCTAGAAGCAGTGCACGTTTACCATGCTAATGAAAAAGGGGAAATTGATGCTTATGCTCGGGTCTTTGAAGAGGGAGAGCATTTAGTCTTTGGTCGAGTAGTCACAGCCCGGTCTGTACGAGGACAGGGATTGGGAGGACAGCTTATCAGAGAAATCTTGCAATTATGTGCTGAAAAGTGGCCAGGAAAGGAAATTGAAATAGAGGCTCAGGAGCAGGTGGCTGCTCTCTATGAAAAGTATGGCTTCAAGGCGGTTGGTCAACCCTTTATTTTTGAATCGACGCCTCACATTACCATGATCTATAAAGAATAAAAAAACTAAGGCGATGACCTTAGTTTTTACTGTTTAACAGGAATGGAAATTTCGATTAGATTATTAGCGTAAATCGTTCGGATAGCAGCTCTATCAATAGCATTTGCATCAATTTTTCTCTTCAAGAAAAATTCTCTAATTTTTTCGATTTCCTGTTCGCGTACAGCACGGTGCATGTTTGAAATCAAAATTTCATAGTGAAGAGGAGCTTGTGTAAAAACAACATCGCTGTTTCCAGCAGAATAAACTTCGACTAATATCGCATCGGTGCTTTCCAATTGGCTTTTGACAAGGTCAGCATGACTGTTTGTTGTATTAATAAGCTTCATACGATTTCCTCCTGTTTTATACCTGCTATTATTATAACATGTTTGCTATAAATTGTGAATGATTTCTTTAAGCTTTAAGCGCATTTTTCCAGGCTTGGATACCCCATTTATGGCTGCCGCGTTTGAGTATTTCAATAGCTTCATCGACTGGGAACCAGGCAAGCTGATTGAAATCTTCCAGCGGTTTTTGGACTTCTTGGAAAGAGGTGACCTCATACAGGTAGGCTGGGTTGTAAAAATAGGTGTCGCGATGGCGGGAGTAAAAATATTCATCAGCTTGTCCAAGATAGCGTCCAAGCTGGGCTGTGAATCCAAGTTCTTCCATAAGCTCGCGTTCAAGGGCAGTCTGATGGTTTTTCCCCCCTTCAATCTCTCCACCGGGCAGAAACCAAGCCCCATTAGGCGCCTGGACCAAAATAATCTTTTCTTTCTTTTCATCTGGGATAACGGCATAGACTCCGTAGCGGGTCACATATTCTACATTTGCTTCCTTTTCACCAAAGGTTGGATTTGTCATTCTAATATCCTCAATCTCTAGTCAGTTTACTATCTATCATAATGGACTAAGGACCAGCTGTCAAGAATTTACTCAATTTATTGAACAGAAAAAGAATGATAGTCCTTGAAATAAATCCCCTTCAAATAATAAATTCCTTCCTCCGACCGTTTTAAAAAAACTCTTCTTTATGGGAATGGTAAAACATTTATAGAAGAAATTGTTATAATAGTAGCGAGGTGGTTTTATGACAGAAAGCAGACTTTTTAAAATCTTATATCTTCTTTTAGAGCAAGGCCGCACAACAGCTCCCGAATTAGCCTCACTATTTGAAGTATCCATCCGGACCATCTATCGAGATGTGGATAAGCTGAGTTTGGCAGGAATCCCCATCTATTGCAGCCCAGGCAAGGGCGGGGGTATTTTTCTGATGAAGGATTTTGTCTTAGACAAGGCCTTGTTTTCAGAGTCTGAGAGGGATGAGCTATTAGCTGCTCTTCAAGGCTTCCAGATTTTAACAGATGGCGAGCAAGTAGAGACCTTGGCTAAGCTGCAGTCTTTGTTTCAAGTTCAGGCGACTTCTTGGCTAGAGGTGGATTTCACTGACTGGCGCAAGAAAGCAGATCAGAAAGAACTGTTTGATACCATTAAGCAGGCGATCTTGCAAAGAAGAGTCTTGTCATTTTCTTACTTGAATGGGCGTGGAGAAAGAGAGCAGCGCAAGATAGAGGTGCTGAAGTTAGTATTTAAAAGCCAAAACTGGTATGTTGCTGGCTTTTGTCGTTTAAGACAAGCCCCGCGCTTTTTTAAACTCAACAGAATGAGAGACTGTCAGATGTTAGAGGAACGATTTAAGCAGAGAGTCTTGGATGAGAGATTTAGTCCTGAAGAGCGGCTAAGATATACTGTAAAAGTCTTCTTGAAATTTGACAGGAAGCATGCCTTTCGAGTGTACGAGGAGTTTTCAGAAGCAGAGATAGAGGAGACTGATGGGAGCCTTTATGTCCAAACGCATTTGCCGAGTCACGATAGTCTTTATACCTACTTGCTATCCTTTTTGGATGGAGTTGAAATCATGGAGCCGCCTCGTTTACGGGAAGAATTCAAAGAAAAGTTAAAAGCCATTGCCGATATTTATAAAAGCTGACAGAGGTTGTCAGCTTTTCTTTGCTATACTGTTTGTAGTAAAGAAAGGAGGGCTCTCTCATGAAATATGAATGGAGAAAAGCCAATCGAGAAATATATCAAATCAAGTCTGAACCCTGTCTCATAGATGTTCCTGCCCAGTCTTTTATCATGATTGACGGCAAGGGCAATCCTAATGCTGCTGACTTTTCGGAACGAGTTGGTGCTCTGTACAGCTTAGCCTATGTTATCAAGATGAACTACAAAAAGACAGCGGCCGAGCAAGAATTTACTGATTTTACAGTCTATCCCTTGGAAGGACTTTGGCAGCAAGAGCAAGTAGGAGAACTCATTAAAGAAGAATTGATCTATACTATTATGATTGGGCAGCCGGACTTTGTCACTGGAGAGATGGTGAAAAAGGCTCTGGAACAAGTTCGTGTCAAAAAGCCTAATCCTCTCTATGACGAGATTCGCTTTGAAGAAATGTCGGAAGGAGCGTGTGTCACCGTGTTGCACCTAGGACCTTTTGACGAAGAACCTCAATCCTTCGCTAAAATGGATACCTTTTGCCAGAATTACCAGCTGACACGGATTTCAAACTCTCATAGGGAAATCTATCTCAATAATCTGAATCGGACAGAGCCTAGCAAGCTGAAAACAATTCTGCGCTACAAGGTTCAGAAAGATCAATAAAGAAATAGAGCAGAAAACTAACTGTTTTCTGCTCTATTTTGTCGACATTTATTTTTCTTCTTGTGATGAATTAACCGACTCTGCGCTTTCGGTTTTCTTGGCTGACTTGATGAGAATCTTACCATTGCTGGTCATGATAGCTTTAAGATCTTTTTCGCTTGGATTTTCCAGATAGAAGTCAGTAATAGCATCTTCGATATGGTCCTGAATGGTACGGCGCAGTGGGCGAGCCCCCATTTTAGGATCGTAGCCCAGGTCAACCAATTTTTCCTTGACCTTCTCCGTAACATCTAGATGAATGTCGTTGGTTGCCAAACGTTGATTGACATCGTCTAGCATCAGGTTGACGATTTGCAGCAGATTGTCCTTGCTAAGCGCCTGGAATTCGATAATGCCGTCAAAGCGGTTCATAAACTCAGGACTGAAGAAGTTGCCCAATTCAC
The DNA here is from genome assembly GCA_013378335.1 of Streptococcus sanguinis. NCBI lineage: Bacteria > Bacillati > Bacillota > Bacilli > Lactobacillales > Streptococcaceae > Streptococcus > Streptococcus sanguinis. The sequence continues at coordinate 1,728,772 of CP040556.1, read as the reverse complement.
CCAAAACGGAATTGGTGCGGCCTTCACGCGCTGCTCCAAAGCCAACGCTGGCTTCAGCTTTGCCAGTTCCGGCATTGGATGTCATGATGATAATGGTGTCCTTGAAGCTGACAGTCCGTCCTTGGCCATCAGTCAGGCGGCCATCATCTAGAACCTGCAGGAACATGTGCATAACATCGGGATGGGCTTTTTCCACCTCATCCAGCAGAATGAGTGAGTATGGATTGCGGCGGACGCGCTCAGTCAATTGACCAGCTTCATCATAACCAACATAGCCCGGAGGGGCACCGACCAGCTTGGCCACGCTGTGTTTCTCCATGTATTCACTCATATCAAAGCGAATCATGCTGTCAGCCGAGCCAAAGAGCTCAATGGCTAGTTGCTTAGACAGCTCAGTCTTACCGACACCAGTAGGTCCGACAAAGAGGAAGCTGCCGATTGGGCGATTAGGACTTCCTAGTCCAACTCGGTTGCGGCGGATGGCCTTGGCAATCTTATCCACAGCATCGTCTTGACCGATGACATGAGCTTTTAGGTCGCTGGCGAGATTAACTAGTTGAGACTGCTCCTTTTCTTTGAGGTCGCCAACTGGGATATTGGTCTTTTGCTCGACGATGTGCTCAATCGTTTTCTCGCTGATAATCGGAGTATCCTTATCCAGTACACTTGTCTGCTGGAGTTCCTTGTACTTGGCAATCTGGTCACGGAAGTAAGCCGCCTTCTCGAAGTCTTCGTCGCGGGTTGCCTTAGCCTTGAGATTTTCGGCCTCAATCAGACGTTGGTCAATGACCTTGGGATCAACGAAGTTGAGGGTCAGATTCATCTTAGAACCAGCCTCATCCAAGAGGTCAATAGCCTTGTCTGGCAGGAAGCGATCTTGGATGTAGCGGTTGGAGAGAAGGGCAGCCGCTTCGATGGCCGCATCTGTGTACTTGACGTGATGGTAGTCCTCGTATTTTTTCTGAATCCCTTTGAGGATAGTAATGGTTTCTTCAACAGTCGGCTCGTCTACCTTAACTGGCTGCATACGACGCTCAAGTGCAGCATCCTTCTCGATGATACGGTATTCATTGAGGGTGGTTGCTCCGACCATCTGGAGCTCACCGCGAGCCAGAGCTGGTTTGAGAATGTTCCCAGCGTCCATGTTGCCATCGCCAGCAGAGCCTGCTCCGACAATTTCATGGATTTCATCAATGAAGAGAATGACATCCTGACGAGAACGAATCTCATCAATGAGCTTCTGCATTCTCTCCTCAAATTGGCCACGGATACCAGTTCCCTGTACTAAGCTGACAACGTCTAGGCGGATAACTTCCTTGCCTTGGAGTTTATGAGGCACATCACCATCAACAATTTTCTGGGCCAAGCCTTCCACCACGGCTGTTTTTCCGACTCCTGGCTCTCCTATGAGAACAGGATTGTTTTTGGTGCGGCGGTTGAGGATTTCAATGACACGGACGATTTCTTCATCACGGCCAATAACAGGATCAATCTCGCCTCGGCGAGCCAACTCAGTCACGTTGATACCAAACTCTTCCAGCAGGCCTTTTGGCTTTTGCGGACTTGGCTGAGGCTGACCACCCTTGCTAGGATTGGAGCCGTAGCCGCCACCGCCTCCATAGGCTCCGCCAGATTGGGTAGGAGGAGTAGTTGGTTCCTGAGGCTGTTGAAAATTGCTGAGGCTGTTAAAGAAGTCATCGATAGGATCTGTTCCGTGATTGTTGGTATTAGCAATTCCGCCGAACAAGGAATGTTCAGGGTCTGTTTTCATGATTTGGTAGCAGTTTTGGCACAAATCCACCTGCTGTTTATGGCCATTTACGTTGGTATAAAGGTGAATTGTGGATTCATTGATTTTACAATTTTGGCAAAGCATGCAGATACCTCTTTTCTTTTAGTGTGCAAGCTATTTATAGAAATAATTAAAGGTCAAAAATAGTCAAAGTTTTATAGTTTCATTATATCAGTATTCTCGAACTTTGCAAGAATTTACTACAAAATCCTCCCTTAGACCGAGCAGAATGAAAACAAATTCTTGAAAAATTACAAAAAATGGGCTTTTAGTGGTATTTCAGTCGCTATTTATGGTAAAATAAGAGGGAACTAAGTAAATAGGAGAAACAAAATGGAATCACATTTAGTTAGAATTATCAACCGCTTAGAAGCTATGGCTAAGGATGGCGGAAATTTGAAACGTAATTTTGAGCGTGAAGGAGTGGTTGTAGCAGAAGTAGCTTACAGTTACGACGAAGAAAACGGCTCTGTCTTCACCTTGCGTGACGTTGCAGCGCGTGAGACCTATACTTTCGACAGCATCGATTTGATTGCAATGGAAATTTATGAATTACTCTACTAAAAAGCACTTTGCTGCTTTTTATTTTTACCCTTTTTATCTTATTTTGAAAAAGATTTAGTAGGGCTGAAAATTTTACCACTAGGTGCTAATGAATCCTCGTCTTATAACCTTGTATAAGAAAAAGTTATAGGCTGGACACAGATTTTTTTGGTATAATGAAAAAGATAATGAAAAAGAAATGAGAATGACATGGCGCAGATTATTGATGGTAGAGGTTTGGCAGAGAAGCTTCAGAAAAAATTAGCCGAAAAAACGGCTCGCCTCAAAGAAAAGACAGGTCAGGTACCGGGCTTGGTAGTGATTGTGGTGGGAAATAATCCAGCCAGTCAAATCTACGTGCGTAATAAAGAGCGCTCTGCCTTGGCTGCTGGCTTTCGGAGTAAGATAGAACGTCTGCCAGAAGAGACCAGCCAAGAAGAGCTCTTGAGCTTGATTGAAATTTATAATCAAAATCCTGATTGGCATGGCATTTTAGTCCAGTTGCCCTTGCCTGAGCATATTGATGATGAAGCTGTGCTGCTGGCCATTGATCCAGACAAGGATGTTGATGGCTTTCATCCGCTTAACATGGGCAAGCTATGGAGCGGCCATCCAGTTATGATTCCAGCTACTCCTGCAGGCATTATGGCAATGTTCCATGAATATGGTGTTGAACTAGAAGGCAAGCGAGCGGTCGTCATCGGGCGGAGTAATATTGTTGGTAAGCCCATGGCTCAGCTCCTTTTAGCTAAGAATGCGACAGTGACCCTAACGCATTCGCGGACCCACAATCTAGCTAAGACTGCTAAGCGGGCAGATATTTTAGTGGTGGCTATCGGTCGTGGATATTTTGTGACCAAGGACTTTGTCAAGGAAGGCGCTGTTGTCATTGATGTCGGTATGAACCGAGATGAAAATGGCAAGCTGATTGGCGATGTTAAGTTTGATGAAGTTGCTGAAATTGCTAGTCTGATTACCCCTGTACCTGGAGGTGTTGGGCCTATGACCATTACCATGCTGATGGAGCAGACCTACCAGGCCTTTAAACGGAGTCTTGAATCATGAAATTTGTTTTTGATTTGGATGGGACCTTGTCCTTTGATTATATGACGATTGATGAGGAGATTAAGCAGGTTCTGCTAACGGCTCCTCAGTTTGGGCATGAAGTTCTGTTTGCTTCGGCGCGTTCTTATCGAGATTGTCTAGGACTATTGGGGCCGGAACTGAGCCAGCAGATAGTGATTGGCCTGAACGGCGGAGTAGCTTATCAGAAGAGACAGCTGATATTTGAGCGTCAGCTTCATCAGTCAAGTTATCAAGCCATTCTAGACATTTGTTTGACCTATAATTTACCTTTTTTCGTTGATAATACTTTTGACTACAGCGGCCAGATTTTAGAAAAAATCCCTTTTATTGCCAGTGTAGATCCTCTCAAGCGGGCAAGACGGCTGGAACTGACTGAACTCCAGCATCCTATTAAGCTTGTTATTTACATGGGGAATCATGAGCAGCTCTTAGACGATTTACAGGCTCGTTTTGCAAACTTGCCCAATCTGAGTCTAGACTATCATGAACATGAGAAATGTTTTTATATCAATCCGGCTGAAACCAATAAAGCTTCAACTGTAAAGGAACTTTGCGGATCAGATTATGTGGCTTTTGGTAATGATCAAAATGATATCCAGCTCTTTAAGAATTCTCTCTACGCTGTGCAGGTTGGGGATTTCTCAGGCTTGAGCGATTATGCGGATGAGCAGGTCGCCTTTCAGGAAAATTTACCCAAGGCAGTCGCAGCAAGAATCTTACAAAAATTTGCAGATTTCCGAAGAAAATAACTTTCTTGCGATACGAGGCACCTGTTTAGGTGCCTTTTAGTGTATAATGAAGATAGGTTTGGTCATGTTGAGACAAGTGCAGGATGAAGTTGTTCTAGGAGAATATCATGTCAAAAAATGCTGAAAATTTTTTAAAAAAAGTCATTAGGGAACGTCCCTTGGATAGTCACAAGGGCGATTACGGCCGTCTCTTATTGATTGGGGGGACCTATCCTTATGGGGGCGCCATTATCATGGCTGCTTTAGCAGCAGTCAATAGCGGAGCCGGTCTGGTGACTGTTGCTACAGATAGAGAAAATATCGCCCCTCTGCACAGTCATTTACCGGAGGCCATGGCCTTTGACATAGAGGAGCAAGACCGATTGACAGAGCAGCTGGCTAAATCGGATCTAGTCTTGATTGGTCCTGGCTTGGCGGAGAATCAACTAGGTCTAGATATCCTACAAAAGGTAATCCAGACTGTGTCAGAACAACAGATACTTATCATGGATGGCGGTGCCATTTCACTCTTTAGCAAGGCAGCTTTGCCATTTCCAAAAGCCCAAACAGTTTTTACGCCTCACCAGAAGGAGTGGGAAGGCTTATCGGGTTTGAGCTTGTCAGATCAGGCAGCGGCAGCCAATCAGGCGGCGGTCAATCAGTTGCCACTGGGCAGTATTGTCGTGCAGAAAAAGCATGGGACGACCATTTATCAAAGTGGGCAAGAACAGGTCTTTGAGCTGACAGTAGGCGGACCTTATCAGGCAACTGGCGGCATGGGGGATACGCTGGCAGGTATGATTGCCGCTTTTGCGGGTCAGTTCAAGTCAAGCAGTCTCTTTGAGCGAGTGGCGGCTGCAACCCTTCTTCACTCCCTTATCGCTGATGAATTGAGTCATGAAGCTTATGTCGTCCTGCCAACGGCAATCAGCAGGGTCATTCCAAAGTGGATGAAGGAGATGAGTCAGTAGACTTTTTCTTGGGTTTTAAGTCAGCTGGGTTTCTTTTGTGGAAGCCCAGTTTTTTTCTTGCTTTTCAGGGTATTTTTAGACTTTGTAATCGGTTTTTTATGCAGTTTTTTGTTATAATAAAAGTTACGGAAAAACTAGAAAAGAAAGGGAAAGGACATGCCAGAGTATTTGTCGGTTTCGACCTTGACCAAGTATCTGAAGATGAAGTTTGAGCGGGATCCTTATTTGGAGCGGGTCTATCTGACTGGCCAGGTGTCCAATTTCCGCCGGCGCCCCAATCATCAGTATTTCTCATTGAAAGATGAAAAGGCCGTCATTCAGGTTACGATTTGGTCTGGTGTCTACCAGAAGTTGGGTTTTGAGCTGGAAGAAGGCATGAAAATCAATGTCATTGGCCGGGTGCAGCTCTATGAGCCGAGCGGTTCTTATTCTATCATCGTTGAAAAAGCGGAGCCAGATGGTATCGGTGCCTTGGCTATCCAGTTTGAACAGCTCAAGAAAAAACTGGGAGAAGAAGGGCTTTTTCAAGATAAATTCAAGCAAGCCTTGCCCCAGTTTCCTAAGAAAATCGGTGTTGTAACCAGTCTCAGCGGAGCGGTCATCCGGGATATTATCACGACGGTCAGCCGTCGCTTTCCGGGAGTGGAGATTGTCCTTTATCCGACAAAAGTGCAGGGAGATGGGGCTGCAGCTCAGATTGCTGACCACATCAGACTGGCCAATGAGCGGTCGGATTTGGATGTGCTGATTATTGGTCGAGGTGGCGGTTCTATCGAAGATCTCTGGGCTTTCAACGAAGAGGAAACAGTTCGGGCTATTTTTGAGTCTCGGATTCCTGTTATTTCTAGTGTCGGCCATGAGACAGATACGACTTTGGCGGACTTTGTGGCAGATCGCAGGGCTGCGACTCCTACGGCTGCAGCTGAGTTAGCAACACCAGTCACCAAGCTGGATCTTCTGGGACATTTGCAGCAGCAGGAAAACCGCATGTCACGAGCGATTTCCAATCGCCTGAGCTATTATCGAGAGCGACTGAATAAACTGACCCAGTCGGTTATCTTCCGGCAGCCAGAGCGGCTCTATGATGGTCATCTGCAGAAATTAGACCAGCTCAACCTGCGACTCAAGCAAAAAATTCGCGAATATTATAGTGAAGAGCAACAGCGGGTCAAAATCTTGCAGCATCGTTTGGAGGCATTGAATCCGCTCAGTCGTGTTCAGCGTCTTCAGGAGCAGACTGCCCAGCTGGAGCGCTTGCTGCGCAGCAACATGGCGGTCATTTATGATAACAAGGTGGCTCAAGTCAGGAGATTATCCGAGGCCTTGCTTATGCTGGATACCAGTCGAATCGTGGCGCGTGGCTATGCTATTGTCCAAAAGAATCAAAAGGTTGTCGAGTCAAGTGCAGGTATTGAAGAAAAAGATGAACTGACCCTGTTTATGCGGGATGGGCAGTTGGAAGTAGAGGTAAAACATGTCCAAAGAAAAGAAATTTGAAGAAAACTTAGCAGACTTGGAAGTCATTGTCCAAAAGCTGGAAAATGGTGATGTAGCGCTAGAAGAGGCGATTGCGGAATTCCAAAAAGGGATGAAGCTTTCAAAGGAGCTCCAGGCTAGTCTGGACAAGGCAGAAAAGACCTTAGTTAAGGTCATGCAGGCAGACGGCACAGAAACGGAAATGGAATGACAAGAAACGAGAAACTGGAAAAAATCGGTCTGACGATTGAAGATTTTTATAAATCTCAGCAAGTGTCGCCGGATTTATCAGAAGTTATTTTGTACTCTGTGCAGGCTGGCGGCAAGCGGATTCGACCCTTACTGCTATTAGAGTTGATTCAAGCTTTTGGCCTAGAGCTGACTGAGGCCCATTATCAGGTCGCAGCGGCTCTTGAGATGATTCACACTGGCAGCCTTATCCATGATGATTTGCCGGCTATGGATGATGACGACTATCGTCGCGGCCGCTTGACTAGCCATAAGAAGTTTGGAGAGGATATGGCTATTTTGGCGGGTGACTCTCTCTTTTTAGACCCCTATGGACTATTGGCAAAGGCTGAGCTGCCTAGTCAGGTCAAGGTGGAATTGATTTCTGAGTTGTCTCTGGCAGCAGGGAGCTTTGGTATGGTCGCAGGACAAGTTCTGGACATGCAAGGCGAAGGACAAGCAATTAGTTTAGAAGATTTAAAAAACATCCATGCCAATAAGACTGGAAAACTTCTAACGTATCCCTTTGTCGCAGCTGGTTTGATTGCTGAGGTCGAGAAGTCTGTTCAAGACAAGCTTCGTAGGATTGGAGAGCTCTTGGGGCTGGCCTTTCAAGTGCGGGATGATATTTTGGATGTGACAGCTAGTTTTGAAGAGCTGGGTAAAACCCCGCAGAAAGATTTAGCTGCGGCCAAGTCGACTTATCCAGCCTTTCTGGGTCTAGATGGAGCTAAGAACTTTTTCAATCAGACTCTTGATGAAGCTGTGGACATTCTGATAGACTTGGAAGAAAAGACAGAGTTTTCAGGCGGAGAAATTCAAAAGATAATAGAAAGTTTGAGATTGAATGGCTAAGGAAAGAGTAGATGTGCTGGCTTACAGACAAGGGCTCTTTGAGACCAGAGAGCAGGCTAAGCGTGGCGTCATGGCTGGGCTGGTTATTGCTGCGGTCAATGGCCAGCGCTTTGACAAGCCTGGTGAAAAGATTGACACAGGAACAGAGCTGCGCTTAAAAGGTGAGAAACTCAGATATGTCAGCCGAGGCGGGCTCAAGCTAGAAAAGGCTTTGCAAGTCTTTGATATTTCGGTCACTGACCGAGTGACCTTGGATATCGGAGCTTCGACCGGCGGTTTTACAGATGTCATGCTGCAGCACGGTGCTAAGCTGGTCTATGCAGTGGATGTGGGGACCAATCAGCTGGCCTGGAAGCTCAGACAGGACGAGCGGGTCATCAGCATGGAGCAGTTTAATTTTCGCTATGCCCAAAGGACTGACTTTGAGCAGGAGCCTAGCTTTGCCAGTATTGACGTCAGCTTTATATCGCTGAGTTTGATTTTGCCAGCTCTGCATGAGATTTTGGCTCGGGATGGCCAAGTGATCGCCTTGATCAAGCCTCAGTTTGAAGCAGGCCGCGAGCAGATTGGGAAAAAAGGGATTGTCAAGGATAAAAAGGTCCATTTGGCAGTTCTGGAAAAGGTGACAGCATTTATGATGGAGGCTGGCTTTTCTGTCAGGGGACTGGATTTTTCTCCCATTCAGGGAGGTCAGGGCAATGTAGAATTTCTGGCCTATTTAGAAAAGAGTACAGAACCGCAGGCTCTTGATTCAGTAATGATGACAGCTGTCGTAGAGGCTGCACACAAGGAATTTAAGGATGAATAAGAAGGATAGATTAGAAAAGATTAGACGCTTTGTCAGTGACTATGACATTGGCACACAGGAGGAAATTGTAGAACATCTCAGGGAGTCTGGGATTACAGCGACCCAGGCTACGGTCTCTAGGGATATCAAGGAACTGGGCATTGTCAAGATACCGCTCAAGGATAACACTTATATCTACGAGCTGCCTAAGACCATGACTAGCAGTCTGGGCTTGGCTGAAAATAATATCCTGTCCTGTCAGGTTTTGGGAAACATGATCAATCTCAGTCTGGTACCGGGGAGCACAGCACTGGTCAAGCGTCATCTTAGAAATGAATTTGCTGAGGATATTTTCAGTATCTTGGCAGACAACGACAGTATTTTGATGGTTATGATGACAGAGGAAGCAGCTGCAAGGATTGCAACCATCATTCACCATTGGTAGGAAAGCCTATGTTATTAGAAATTTCGATTAAAAATTTTGCCATTATTGAGGAGATTTCCCTTAATTTTGAACAAGGTATGACGGTTTTGACCGGGGAAACCGGAGCCGGCAAGTCTATTATTATTGATGCGATGAACATGATGCTGGGCAGCCGTGCTACGACGGATGTTATTCGTCATGGGGCACCCAAAGCTGAGATAGAGGGACTTTTTTCGCTGGAAAATAGCAGAGCTTTGCGAGAGATTTTTGAGGAGCAAGGCTGGGAGCTGACCGATGAGCTGATTATCCGTCGGGAAATTCTGCAAAACGGCCGCAGTGTTAGCCGTATCAATGGCCAGATGGTTAATCTGTCTGTTCTAAAGGCTGTCGGCCAGCACTTGGTGGATATCCATGGTCAGCATGATCAGGAAGAGCTGATGAGACCCCAGCTTCATATCGCCATGCTAGATGAGTTTGGCTCAGCAGACTTTTTGCATCTCAAAGGCCGCTATCAGGAAACCTTTGACCACTATCGAAGCCTGCGCAAGCAAGTCCTGACTTTGCAGAAAAATCAGCAGGAGCATAAGGCCAGAATTGAGATGCTGGAGTTTCAGATGGCGGAGATTGAGAGTGCAGCCCTCAAAAGTGGTGAAGATACTGCCCTGCATCAGGAGCAGGATCGCTTGCTCAACCACAAGCTCATTGCCGATACGCTGACCAACGCCTATACCATGCTAGATAATGAAGATTTTTCCAGTCTGACCAATGTCCGCTCAGCTATGAATGACCTTGAGTCTATCGAGGATTACGATCCAGCCTACAAGGAGCTTTCAGGCAGCTTGTCAGAGACATATTATGTCTTAGAAGATGTCAGCAAGCGCCTAGAGGACATTTTAGATGGACTGGATTTTGACGGAGATCGGCTGCTACAGGTGGAGGGTCGTCTGGATTTGATTAATAGCATCACGCGTAAATACGGCGGCCAAGTAGATGATGTGCTGGATTACTTTGCTCAGATTTCCAAAGAATACAGCCTTTTAACTGGAAGTAACTTGTCCTCAGAGGATATGGACCGAGAGCTGAAGGCCTTGGAAAGAGAGCTGGTAGAGCTGGCCCAGGAGCTGAGTCAGGCTCGTCACGGCCTAGCAGCCAAGCTGGAAGCGGAAATCAAGCAAGAGCTGCAACACCTCTACATGGAAAAGGCGCGCTTTAAAGTGCAGTTCAGTAAGGGCAAGTTCAACCGTGAAGGCAATGAACAAGTAGAGTTTTACATCTCAGCCAATCCGGGTGAGGATTTCAAACCTCTGGTAAAGGTTGCGTCTGGCGGGGAACTTTCCCGTCTCATGTTGGCTATCAAGTCTGCCTTTTCTCGTAAGGAAGGCAAGACCAGCATTGTCTTTGACGAAGTGGATACGGGCGTTTCTGGCCGAGTGGCCCAGGCTATTGCTCAGAAGATTCACAAGATTGGCTCTAACGGGCAAGTCTTGGCTATTTCCCATCTACCTCAGGTCATTGCGATTGCCGATTATCAGTTCTTTATTGAGAAGATTTCGGATGAGAATTCGACCGTCTCAACGGTTCGGCTTCTGACGGCTGACGAGCGTGTTCAGGAAGTCGCTAAGATGCTGGCTGGCGAAGATGTGACGGAGGCTGCTTTGACTCAGGCCAGAGAGTTATTAAAAAAATAAACAAGCGAGGCTGAGACACTAGTGTTTCGGTCTCCTTTAGGAGGTGGCGCGTATGACAGAATATTTTGCAATCGGTGATGTCCATGGCAAGGCTGGTATGCTAGATGAGCTGCTCCAGCACTGGGATGGTCGCAGTCAACTAGTCTTTCTAGGCGACTTGATAGATCGTGGTGAGGACAGCCGAGCAGTTTTGGAGCGGGTCAAGGACCTAGTGGACCAAGAAGGAGCTGTTTGTCTGTCTGGCAATCATGAGTATATGTTTCTGACCTGGCTGGACAATCCTGAAAAGTCTTATGACCACTACCGACGTAATGGCGGAGATACGACGATCAATTCGCTTTTAGGCCGACCTCTCAGTGCTCCTGTAGATGGAGTAGCAGACGCGGAACGTGTCAAGACGGAGGCGGCCGATTTAGTAGATTTTATTCGTCAGATGCCTTTCCTATTGGAGACAGAGCGGTACATTTTTGTCCATGCTGGCCTAGATTTGGAGTTGAAAGACTGGCGAGAGACCAGTGATTATCAAAAAGTTTGGATTCGCGCGCCTTTTCACGAAGGCAGCAATCAGACTGGCAAAACGATTGTCTTTGGCCATACACCAACATTTTACCTCTTGCATAAGGCACCGGGAACTGATCAGCTATGGATGACTGAGGATGGCAAGATTGGCATGGATGGCGGAGCTGTTTATGGCGGAGTCCTCCACGGAGTTCTCTTTGGTCATGATGGCATCATCATAGATCGGTATGCCATAAAAAATGCTGGTTTGGTAGCTGAAGACTGAAAAAGGGTCTGAGACAAAATAATTCTCAGCCACAAAAAAGCTAGAGATTTCCCATTGCGGAACTCTAGCTTTTAATGTTGAACCGTTCTCTTATTGTATTTAAGGAGGTTATTAGCCATGAGCACTAATCCCATGTCAATTTTCACTTGACGCTTGCCTCTCAGGTTACATCTCTTGTAACCCAAACAAGCCTTTATCTGACCAAAGACAGGTTCCACACCAATTTTTCGTCCAGAGAAAATCCCTTGTGAATATGCAAATAGAAGAGTAGCTAAAAGCATTTTAGGGTGATAAGACGGGCGACCGAAGGCATGATAGAAGGCATGGAAGTGACTGTCATCTACTGCATTGACATCCTTTTCGATGGTGAAAACGATGTGGTCTTGAGGCAAGAAAGAACTAATTTCAAGTGGTAAAGTTGTTTGATTTGTGTTATAGTGAATATGCATGGGATAGCCTTTCTAAATGGTTTATTAGTCAATTCTATTTTACCAAGACTATCGCAACAATGTAAAAAGCAACAGCAAATCCGTTGCTTTTTTTGTAGCAAAGAGACTATTGTCCCAGGTTCTTTTTTCTTCTTAGAAAAAGAAAACTGGAATTTTGTCCGTTCTTTATCTTAGAAAGGATATCAAAATCTTTTAAACTGATGGATTTCTGTACATTTGCTTTTTTTTTTTGAAACTGTTATAATGGAGACAGATTATTTAAAAGGAGATGACAATGACAATGAAAATTATCAATATTATCGTCGGTATTTTTTACCTTGCTTTTGGTCTTTTTTTGTGGAACTATCCCTTGAAAACACTTGCGACTTTCTCGCTAGTCTTTGGCTTGATGCAGCTGTCAGGTGCTATTGCAGTGCTGATTTATAGCTTTTGGAAAAAGCTCAACCCAATTCCTTGGGGAAATATCTTGGTTTCTCTAGCTATCGGACTTGGCTTCTTTTTCATCCCCTTCTTCTCGCTAACTGTCATTTTGTGGCTCTTTATCTTTAGTTTTTTGACAATGTCAGCTATTTATCTACAAGTTTTGTTGAAAAACAGAAATCAAAAATGGTACATGGTAGAGGTAGCTCTAGCTATATTGGGTATCATCTTCTCATTTGTCATGTTGTTCAATCCAATAGTAGGATTTGCTACTATGGCCAAGGTATTGGCTTTTGGTGTCATCACTAATGGCTTGTCTTATATCTTTGCGCCAAGCGAAAAATAACTCATGCAAGGCTAGAACGAAAGTGGCACTGCACCCTTATAATGGGACACAAGAAAAACACATTTATGAGGCCAGTTTTCTGTAATCTATAGGAGACTGGTCATTTAATTTCTGTTGAATTCTAGTTTCATTATAAAATATGATGTAAGATTAACAATATCTGTTATACTATCTTTGGTTAGGTTTCTCCAATTATGGAGATAGAAGGTTTCGGACTTGAGAACAGAATGGAACCATTCGATACAGGCATTATCTGCTGGCGTTCCTTTACGGGACATGGAGCGGGTGATGCCTTTTTCAGTACAAGCCTGATGGTATGTTTTGAGGTGTAGACAGATCCCTGATCACTGTGTAAGAGTGCCCCTTGAGGCAGGTCGAGTTGATGAAGCATGTCAAGCACAAAGTCCGTATCCTAGCAATCTGAGATGGTATAAGCCATAATTTCACGATTATAGAGATCCATAATCGAAGATAGATAAAGTCTACAGTTGCCAAAGGAGAGGTAGGTGATGTCCGTTACGAGCTTCTCCATAGGCTTGTCTGCCTGAAAATCACGATCCAACTTATTGTCTGTTATATAGTAAGGCTTCCCTAATTTGGGTCCTTTCTTGGGACGACCCTGATCTGGGCTATAGGTTTCTTCAACCAAGTCATAGATAAAGTCGAAATCAACCTCTGATTCCGATTGGCGAAGAAAGTGATCTTCTGGGACCAATTCGTCTATCGTATAGAAGCCATATTGGCAACGATTATAATCAGGTTTTTCTTTGTGAAACATAGCTAGCACCTCACAACTGTTCTCGCCTCTATTATACGACTTTACACAAAGAAAAGCCCTTAGAAACTGCTGTTCTTACGACTTTGACTTCAATCTGAGATTGGGAAAATCCAATATTTTTTTGCTGAGATTCTCTTTGAAAACCAGCTTTTTCCTAAAATTTTCCCCAATAAAGCTAAAAAAGCTGCATGTAAACACTTTTTCATCTAATTTTAAAGAAGCGCAAAAAGATTAAAAACCTAAAACAAGCAGATTAAATTTAGGAAACGCTTGGTCTGAGCTGTGATTTTAGCGAATATTCCCCCACAAAACCATAAAAATTTGGTATAATGTAGTGTAATAATAAGTTAAAATTTAGATACAGAGTAGGAAATCTATGACAAAAATAAAAATCGTAACAGACTCATCTGTAACCATTGAACCAGAGGTTGCTAAGGAATTAGACATTACAATTGTGCCTCTCTCTGTTATGGTGGACGGGGTGGTCTATTCGGATGCAGACCTAGAGGAAGGTGAGTTTCTTCGTCTCATGCAGTCTAGTCGCAATCTGCCTAAAACCAGCCAGCCGCCTGTCGGAGTCTTTGCTGATGTTTTTGAGCAATTGGCTGAGGATGGAGCGCAGATTATCTCCATTCACATGTCTCACGCCTTGTCAGGGACTGTCGAAGCAGCTCGTCAGGGAGCGACTTTGGCTAATGCTGATGTGACGGTTGTTGACAGCTCTTTTACTGATCAGGCTATGAAATTCCAAGTCACTGAAGCGGCTAAACTGGCCAAGGAAGGAGCTAGCGTGGAGGAAATTCTAGCCAAAATAGAGGAAGTGAAAGAAAAGACAGAGCTCTATATCGGTCTCTCTACCTTAGAAAATCTGGTTAAAGGAGGCCGTATTGGCCGAGTTTCCGGTCTGATTAGCTCCTTGCTTAATATCCGGGTTATCATGCAAATGAAGGACCATCAGCTGGAGCCCATTGTCAAGGGTAGGGGCGCTAAGACCTTTAAAAAATGGTTGGATGATTTGACAGCAAGTCTGCAAAATAAGCAAGTGGCTGAGATTGGAATTTCCTATGCTGGCGGTCCAGAATTGGCCCAGGAAATGAAGGAAAGTTTACAGCCGTATGTCAAGAAACCTATTTCAATGCTGGAAACAGGGTCCATTATTCAGACACATACAGGGGAAAATGCTTGGGCTGTGTTGATTCGTTACGAATAAAACCATAATAATTTAGAAAATAGCGGCTTAGTACTTGACCTGAAAGCTATTTTTAGATATGATAATATTTGTTAGGGTTATCAACCCAGAAAAAATTTGGAGGATTTGTTAAATGGCTAACAAACAAGATTTGATCGCAAAAGTAGCAGAAGCTACAGAATTGACTAAAAAAGATTCAGCAGCAGCAGTTGATGCTGTATTCGCAGCTGTAACTGAGTACCTTTCAAAAGGTGAAAAAGTTCAACTTATCGGTTTTGGTAACTTTGAAGTTCGTGAGCGTGCAGCACGTAAAGGTCGCAACCCACAAACTGGTAAAGAAATCAAAATCGCGGCTTCTAAAGTACCAGCTTTCAAAGCAGGTAAAGCACTTAAAGACGCTGTAAAATAATTTTGGTTAATAAAGCCTGACACACTTGCCTTTGGCGAGTATGTCAGGTTTTTCTTTTTGCTCTCAGTTCTTGAACTTAATAAAAGATTTAGTGGCTTCGAGAAAGTTGATTGATGAACTTTCTTGGAGTTTTTATTTTGCAAAGAAGTGAAGGAAATTGTCTCTAATCAAAAGAGAATGATAAAGGACAAACATTTTTAAAGACTTAAAATAAAAAGTTGAAAATTTTAGCAAAAGCACTTTTAAATCATAGGTCTTTATGATAAAATGAAGGGAACATTTCTTTTTGCGTAATGATTGCGAGATCATTGAAAAAGTTTAGGAGGTAAGAAATGAAATGGAAACTACATCGGGGCTCACTGCGCCCTGTTAATCCTTTTGGCAGCAAATTTCGCTTGCTGATGGGATTATTTGTTGTGCTTTTTTCAATCTTTTTGCTCCCCATTCAGACATTGTCTGCCTTGGAGGAGATTAAGAATGCAACGGATATTTCTACTCTGGATATCCATAAGTTCAATTTGAATATCAATAATGTCAGTGTCTTATCTAAGTCATCGGCTGTTGATCAATTTCATTTGTCCAATCCGCATTATGAATATCTGAGTGGCGGAGCTTATGCTAAAGAGATGGAGAATTTCACTCTCAAAGTGGATAAGAGCAAGAAGCAGGATCAAGTATTTGATAATCCTCTGTCTTTAAAATTTACCAATGTTGGAACTGTTCACGGTAAGCAAGTGGATGCTTATCTGAATTTCAATAAGGTAACCTTACACTACCTCAATACTGCTCAGGCAGAGTCAGAGATGAATAGTGCTCAAAAGCAAACGGTAGAATTTTTCTCTATTTCGGAATTATGGGAAAATAATGCTTTTGAAATTGGGAATGTTCCCTATGTAGATGCAGCTCATGACTACATTATGAATAAGGCTTTTTGGCTTGATGCGGATGTAACAGCAGAGTTGCGTTATGCAGATGGTTCCGAGACAGATTTGAAGTTGGTTATGAAGCCAACAGACATCGATGCAATTGATGCCAACAACTTGAAGGAAACCTTCTATGTTAAAGATTATCAAAATGATGTTAATCTTCGTTTGATGAATAATGCCAATGTCTTAAGACAGGAAGACCAAGGAGAACGAACTGCTTGGGTAGCAACTCAGATTACAAGCGGTAGCTATTCTGAGAACAATATTTCTGGTTTAGCGCTTCGGTCAAATAGTAATAAGATGAATTTTGGTTATTCATCAACAGAGGTTTGCTCGGCAGTCTTTGGTCTTTATATTGAAAAAGTTGATCCCAAGCCAGTCTTAGAAGTGGATCCAGTTAAGATTCCAGCTAAGGAAGGTCAAGAGGTGACTTATAAGGGAACCTTCAAGATTCCAGTTCCTGGTAAGGATATTTTGGCTACCCCGACTACTATTGAGATGACTGAAACCTTTGATGAGCGACTGGATTACAAGGAGCTCAAGGTTGAGGCTGGCGGCAATGTCTTGCAGGAAGGTCGTGATTACACGATTGAAAAGAAAGGCCAGACCGTTACGGTCAAGATGACACCGGAGTATGTAAAAGCAAATTCTTCTCAAGATATAGTCATTACCTACAAGACTGCAACCAATCAAAAGGTAGCAGAAAAGGGTGCTGCAACGGTTGAAAATACAGTGACCTTGAAAGTAGATAATCTTTCAGCACCATCTAATCAAGTTACTACTGACTTGCTCTATGAAAAGAAACACGAATTTGTCAGTGGCACTGCTGGTAAGGAACTCCCGCAGGAAATCAAAGACCTAATACCAGAAACAGAAAAGAATCTGGAGAATGGTACAAAGGTAACTCCAACACAGCCGGTGAAGACAGAAGTGAAAACGACCGACGGTACCTGGACCTTTAAGTCATACGATAAGAACGAAGAGACGATCAATGGATCAGATGTGAAGTTTGTCGGCACTTGGGACTTCACCCCAAATCCAACTTATAAGGCTACTCACGAGTTCGTTAGTGGAACAGCAGGTAAAGAACTGCCACAAGCAGTGAAAGATTTACTTCCATCCGACAAGCCTAATTTAGCTGATGGTACCAAAGCCACTTCAACACAGCCAGCGAAGACGGAAGTGCAGACCGCAGACGGTACTTGGACTTTTAAATCTTATGACAAGACAGAAGAGACGATCAACGGAGCAGATGTGAAGTTTGTCGGCACTTGGGACTTCACCCCAAATCCAACTTACAAGGCTACTCACGAGTTCATTAGCGGTACAGCAGGTAAGGAACTTCCACAAGAAGTGAAGGATTTACTTCCATCCGACAAGCCTGACTTGGCAGACGGTACGAAAGCCACTCCAACGCAACCAGTCAAGACGGAAGTGAAGACCGCGGATGGCACTTGGACCTTTAAGTCTTACGACAAGAACGAAGAGACCATTAACGGAGCGGATGCGCACTTTGTCGGCACATGGGATTTTACCCCAGCGCCAACTTATAAAGCGACACATGAATTTGTCAGCAGCACAGCTGGTAAAGACCTTCCACAAGCAGTGAAGGATTTACTCCCAAGCGACAAGTCTGACTTGGCAGACGGTACGAAAGCTACTCCAACGCAGCCAGCGAAGACAGAAGTGAAGACCGCGGATGGCACTTGGACCTTTAAGTCTTACGACAAGAACGAAGAGACCATTAACGGAGCGGATGCAAAATTTGTCGGTACTTGGAATTTTGTAGCAACACCTACCCCAGCACCAACTTATAAAGCGACACATGAGTTCGTCAGTGGTACAGCAGGTAAAGAACTACCACAAGAAGTGAAATCCTTGCTTCCAAGCGATAAATCTGATTTAGCCGACGGTACGAAAGCCACTCCAACGCAACCAGTGAAGACAGAAGTTGAAACATCTGATGGCAGCTGGAGTTTCCAATCATATGACAAGAACGAAGCAACCATTAATGGTGCAGACGCTACATTTGTTGGAACTTGGACGTTTGTGGCGAAGCCTAGTCCAGTACCAACTTACAAATCTACACATGAATTTGTCAGCGGTACAGCAGGTAAGGAACTGCCACAAGAAGTGAAAGATTTGCTTCCAACTGATAAATCTGATTTAGTCGACGGTACGAAAGCCACTCCAACGCAGCCAGCGAAGACAGAAGTGAAGACCGCTGATGGCACTTGGACCTTTAAGTCTTACGACAAGACGGAAGAGACCATTAACGGAGCGGATGCAAAATTTGTCGGTACTTGGAATTTTGTAGCAACACCTACCCCAGCACCAACATATAAAGCAACGCATGAATTTGTCAGTGGCACCGCTGGTAAAGAACTGCCACAAGAAGTGAAATCTTTGCTTCCAAACGATAAATCTGATTTAGCCGACGGTACGAAAACCACTCCAACGCAACCAGTTAAGACAGAAGTTGAAACATCTGATGGCAGCTGGAGCTTCCAGTCATATGACAAGAACGAAGCAACCATTAATGGTGCAGACGCTAAATTTGTTGGCACTTGGACATTTGTGGCGAAGCCTAGCCCAGCACCAACTTACAAGGCTGTGCATGAGTTCATTAGCGGTACAGCAGGTAAAGAACTGCCACAAGAAGTGAAATCCTTGCTTCCAAGCGATAAATCTGATTTGGCCGACGGTACGAAAGCCACTCCAACGCAACCAGTGAAGACAGAAGTTGAAACATCTGATGGCAGCTGGAGCTTTCAGTCATATGATAAGAACGAAGCAACGATCAACGGAGCAGACGCAAAATTTGTCGGTACATGGACGTTTGTGGCAAAACCTAGTCCGGCACCAACCTACAAAACTACACATGAATTTGTCAGTGGAACTGTTGGTAAGGAATTGCCCCAAGAAGTGAAATCCTTGCTTCCAAGCGACCAAGCAAACTTGTTAGATGGCACTAAAGCCACTTCAACACAGCCAGCGAAGACGGAAGTGCAGACCGCAGACGGTACTTGGACCTTTAAGTCTTACGACAAGACGGAAGAGACCATTAACGGAGCGGATGCAAAATTTGTTGGCACTTGGACTTTTGCAGCTGACTCAACGACGCTTACTGGCACTGTGATCTGGATTGACAATGATAACGGTGCAGGTCGCCGACCACAGAGTGTCCTTGTTCATTTACTTGCAGATGGACAGGATACAGGCATCAGCGTAACTGTTGATGAGGCGATGGGCTGGAAATATAGCTTTGAAAACCTGCCTCGCTTCAAGGATGGAAAAGAAATCGTCTATAGTGTCCGCGAGGACGAAGTGGAAGGCTACAGCAATCAAGCTGAAGGTATGAATGTAACCAATCGCTTGCTTGTAGATGCTCAAGTTAAAGAGATTGGCAAGAAACGAATTCTGCCTAAGACCGGCCAAGATGCATCTATCTGGATGCTGATTCTTGGATTCTTGACTCTTGGAGGAGCAGTTAGCTTGACCAAACGTCAGCGTGACTAAGATTAAGCTACAGTAAAAAGCTTTGAAAATCAAGAATATATGAAAAGTCTGTTGTCTCAACTTTTGTTGGGAATAGCAGGCTTTTTATTTTTGGCAGGAAAATCAAGGCACTGATAGAATTAAAAAATTTTAGGCCTTATTTACAATCATTCTTAATAGCCAAGTAAGCCTAGTCATGGTATAATGGTAATGACTTAGATGAGAGGCTATAACGGAGTAAATAATGAAACAAGAACATCAGCATGACTTTGACCAAGTAATTGGCCATTTGCGCGCCAAGGGCGTGCGTATTACAGAAACACGGAAAGCGGTAATTGACTATATTATCCAAAGTCACGACCATCCTAGCGCTGAAATGATATATCAGGACTTGAAGCCCAATTTTCCTAATATGAGTCTGGCAACAGTCTATAATAATCTCAAGGTTCTGATTGATGAGGGTTTTGTCGCTGAGCTCAAGGTTCGCAATGATACGACGACCTACTTTGACTTTATGGGTCATCAGCATCTCAATGTCATCTGTGAAAAATGCGGCCGTATTGCTGATATGGAGCTGGAACTTCCTGATGTGAAGCATGAGGCTGAAGTGCAGACTGGCTACCACATCACCCAAAGCCAGACGACTGTCTATGGCCTATGCCCCCAATGCCAGCAAGAGGCGGTGTGACTGAGAGGATGATTAGGAGCTTTTTGGAGCCTAAAGACGAACAAAGATGTGACTCGCTTTGCAAATTCAATCTGTAACGTTAAAGCAGTACTTTGATCTATCGGCTATTGCGTTAAGATTCTTTTTCAAATAAAAAGTAAGGCTAGAACTTATGTCTCTTAGACTTTTTCTATGCGTTTTAGCAAGGCATGTTCGCAGAACATCATCCGATCTTAGAGATAGGATGCCCAATCAGTCACGGTACTTAGCAAAATCAGATATTTTAAGGATAACCCCTTATATACTTATGCTATTATTTTACAGGCGAATTCTCTTTTGATATAATGAAAGCAGAATAAAGCCTTGTGCAAAGAGATTCAAAGAGTTCTGAAAGATTTACAATATAGGTAAATTCATCATAAGTCTGTAGTATTGAAATCTTTAAGGGGTATTACTTTGTGGGTAGGTTAGATTTTTAGGAGGTCTTATGTTTTGGAGAAGAGATTGGGAGGAAGAGATATCAGGAAGCAGAGAATCACCTTTTTTGGAATGCCGTCATCTTCTCTTTGAAGAGGAAGCTGGCTATCCCATTTGTCCTTCTTGCGGCAAGCTAATAAAGGAAAATCTTCCTCAAAACAGTGTGGATCGCTCACGTCTTTATCTGATTTATCAAAAGGTGAAGCGAGTATGGAGTGTCAAAATTGGAATTGCTTCGACACTGCTCATTATCATTCTATCTTATTGGTTGCCACAGGTTATAGGTGGCTGGTTTCTATGGACAGGGGACTATGGATTTAGTAGATTTATTCCTTCTAGTTCTCATAATCCTACCTTATTTAGTGTGACACTTTTTGGCTACATTCCCTTATTTATCCTTTTTGTAGCAAGAGAGCGTGTTAAGCGATTTTTTACCTTCTCTTTGAGGATTGAGCATTTTCATAACATTCTTTATTCTTGGCCAGTTCAGCTTACTCTCTTTATCTTTTTAATCATCTTATTAAGTACTTATATGCCTAAGTTTTACGAAATGGAAGGAGAATCGTTGATTGTCAAGCAAATTCAGCTAACTCCCGCCCAGCAGACTAAGGGAGTAGAGCTCTTTG
Organism: Streptococcus sanguinis; assembly: GCA_013378335.1. Taxonomy (NCBI): domain Bacteria; kingdom Bacillati; phylum Bacillota; class Bacilli; order Lactobacillales; family Streptococcaceae; genus Streptococcus; species Streptococcus sanguinis. Next base: position 1,707,625 of record CP040556.1, on the reverse strand, counting down.
TCTTTGTCAATATGCTTTGTAACTGGATAGTAGCAGGCTTGTTGGCCATTCATCAACTGATAGACAGGAGACGGACTTGGTGGCTCAAGGAAGCCAACGAGGTTTATCTATCTGGCGGGTGTTGATATGAAAAGAAATTTCGATTTTTAGGAGGTCTTATGTTCTGGTGGAGAAAGAAATGGCTGGATGAGTTGTCAGACAGTGATGAATCGCCTCTTTTGGAATGCCGTCATCTTCTCTTTGAAGAGGAAGCTGGCTATCCTATCTGTCCTTCTTGTGGCGGACTCATAAAAGAGAATTTTCCTACGAAAGGCGCGGACAAAGCACGTCTGCACCTGATATGGGAGAAGATGCAGCGAGTATGGAGTGTAAGATTTGGAAGGGAATTTTCAGCAGCTTTGTTTGTGATACCAGCTATTTTTCTTCCAGAATTTTTAAGCCATTGGATTTTAACCACTGGAGATTACGGCTTTTCTAGCTTTTTCATTGCTAGCCGTCATACGCCTACAATGATTAGCTTCACTTATGAAGGCTATATTCCTTTATTCATCTTTTTTATGGGCAAAGAACGCTTTAAACGTTTCTCTACTTTTTCTTTAGGATTTGAGCGTTTTCATAAAATCCTTTATTCTTGGCCTGTTCGGCTTGTTACTTTTATCGCTGTTATTTGCTTCATTAATATTATTATGCCAAAGATTTATGAGGTCGAAGGAGATGTCTTTATAGGTAAACATAGCCAGCTAACTCCCGCCCAGCATGCTAAAGGTGTAGAGCTTTTCATCTTTGTCAATATGCTCTCCATCTGGATTGTATCTGGCTCACTGCTTATTTATCAGTTGGTAGACAGGCGGCGGACTTGGTGGCTTAAGGAAGCTAATGAGACTTATCTGTCTGGCGGATGCTAAGGCAAAGGGTTCTGCCCGGAAATACAAAAGCGCTTTCTTGCTGAAAAAGGTCTGATTTGACGAAATAGGCTAGCTTTTTAGGCGAAAATTTTGTAAAATAGAATAGATAAACGGGGACTGCCTCGGAAAATAAAAGGAGAATCCATCTAATGGTAAAATTAGTTTTTGCTCGCCACGGTGAGTCTGAATGGAACAAAGCTAACCTTTTCACTGGTTGGGCTGATGTTGACTTGTCTGAAAAAGGTACACAGCAAGCAATTGACGCTGGTAAACTGATTAAAGAAGCTGGTATCGAGTTTGACCAAGCTTACACTTCAGTTTTGAAGCGCGCGATTAAGACAACTAACCTTGCTTTGGAAGCGGCTGACCAGCTTTGGGTACCAGTTGAAAAATCATGGCGTTTGAACGAGCGTCACTATGGCGGCCTGACTGGTAAAAACAAGGCAGAAGCAGCTGAGCAATTTGGTGATGAGCAAGTGCATATCTGGCGTCGTTCATACGATGTATTGCCTCCAAACATGGATCGCAATGATGAGCACTCAGCACACACTGACCGTCGTTATGCTTCACTTGACGACTCAGTTATTCCAGATGCTGAAAACTTGAAAGTTACGCTTGAGCGTGCCCTTCCATTCTGGGAAGACAAGATTGCTCCAGCTTTGAAAGATGGCAAGAATGTCTTTGTAGGTGCACATGGTAACTCTATTCGTGCCCTTGTGAAGCACATCAAACAATTGTCTGACGATGAAATCATGGATGTGGAAATTCCAAACTTCCCACCATTGGTATTCGAATTTGACGAAAAATTGAATGTAGTAAAAGAATACTACCTTGGAAAATAAGCTTAAAGGAATCTGAGATTATTCTCAGGTTCTTTGCTTTTCCAGAGAGGAAAAATAAGGCTTGCTGGAAGCCTAGCCAGCAAGTCTTTTAGGTTCTGAGGTTTGGCAGACTTCCTCTTAACTCGTCCACATTTTCAGATTTTCTATCAGTTTTGAAACATTCATCGAGCTGGATTTATGGTAAAATAAAGGTCAGAACTTTTACTAGAATGAGAGAGAAGATGGCAAGGAAGAAGAGAAAATTTGACAGTCATTCCATCACCAGAAGGCTTTATCTGCTATTTGGAATCGTGATGTTTTTGTTTTTAGCCTTGATTGCCCGTCTGGGCTATATGCAGGTGGTCAATCAGGACTTTTATACGGATAAGTTGGCCAAGGCCAGCAAGACCAAGATTACCACTAGCTCAGTGCGTGGGCAGATTTATGATGCTACCGGCAAGCCCTTGGTGGAAAATACGACCAAGCAGGTGGTGACCTATACACGGGATAACCGGCTGACAGCTGGAGAGATTCGAGCGACAGCTCAAAAGCTCCTGACCTATGTCAGTGTCAGCGATACAGAGGTGACAGATCGCCAAAAGGTGGATTATTATTTGGCGGACAGCGCAGTCTATCAGGAAGTAGTGGAAAAGCTGCCCAAGGACAAGAAATTTGATACAGACGGCAACCGCTTGCCTGAGTCCAAAATCTATAAGGCGGCAGCTGAAAGCATTGACCCTAAACAGCTGGGCTATACGGATGAGGAAAAGAAGGCCATCGTTCTCTTTAGCCAGATGAATGCAATTTCCAACTTTGCGACGGGGACCATCCAGACAGATCCGCTGACAACAGAGCAGGTGGCTGTATTGGCTTCCAGCAGCAAGGAGCTGCCGGGTATCAGTGTCTCAACGGGCTGGGACCGCAAGGTCTTGGATACCTCACTGGCCTCTATCGTTGGAAATATCTCGACAGAAAAGACTGGACTTCCGGCTGAGGAAGTGGATGATTACTTGAAAAAAGGCTACTCCCTCAATGACCGAGTGGGGACCTCCTATTTGGAAAAGCAGTATGAGTCAGTCCTGCAAGGCAAGCGAGCTGAGAAGGAGATCCATCTGGACAAAAATGGTAATATGGAGAGCGTGGAAAATATCTCTGACGGCAGCAAGGGAGACAATCTCAAGCTGACGGTGGACTTGAACTTCCAGCAGGGAGTGGAGGACATTCTCAAAAATGCCTTTAATGCAGAGTTGGCTAGTGGCAATGCGACTTACTCTGAGGGGGTCTATGCCGTAGCTATGGATCCCAATACCGGTGCTGTTTTAGCCATGGCAGGCATCCGGCACGACCTGGAAACAGGAGAAAGCTCGGTCGATGCTCTGGGGACCATGACCAATGTCTTTGTTCCGGGATCTGTGGTCAAGGCTGCAACATTGACCTCAGGCTGGGAGAATAATGCTATTAGCGGCAACCAAGTCCTGACAGACCAGCCCATTAGCTTTGGCGGTACGGACAGCATCACGTCTTGGTTTACCCAGTATGGTTCGCGTGCCATCACAGCTCAAGAGGCTTTGGAATACTCTTCCAATACCTATATGGTGCAGGTAGCGCTGAAGATGATGGGGACGCCTTACTCAGCGGATATGAAGCTGAATTTTGATGAGCTGGATCCGTCCATGAAAAAGCTGCGCTCGACTTTTGCAGAGTATGGTCTGGGCACTTCGACAGGGATTGACCTGCCAAATGAGTCCACAGGTTATCTTCCTGACAAGTTTACCTTTGCCAACTATCTGACCAATTCGTTCGGTCAGTTTGACAACTATACAACGCTTCAGCTGGCCCAGTATGCCTCAACAGTAGCTAATAACGGCAAGCGTGTGGCTCCACATATCGTTGAAGGCATTTACGGCAACAGTGACCAAGGAGGACTCGGTGATTTGGTGCAGAAAATTGACACCAAGGAGCTGAACCAGGTCAATATCTCTGACGAGGATATGAGCATTATCAAGCAAGGCTTCTATCAAGTGGTTCATGGCAGCAGTGGCTTTACGACTGGCCGGACTATTTCTCAGGGAGAGAGCGTGCCAATCAGTGCCAAGACTGGTACGGCTGAGACCTTTGTGGACAAGGGCAAGAAAGAAGCCATCAATACCAATGTCGTGTCCTATGCACCGAGTGAGAAGCCGCAGATTGCGGTGGCGGTAGTGTTCCCCCACAACACGGACCTGTCCTCTACTGTCAGCCACAGTATCACTCGCGATATAATCAATCTTTACAATCAACAACACCCTATGAATTAGTGCTCAATGAAAATCATCAGCAAACGGAGAAAGCTAATGCAGTCAGTGCTCAAGTAGAGCAATCTGGTTTGAGGAGATTTTTTGAGAATAGAGAAAGGATTTTATGCTTTACCCAACCCCTATCGCCAAGCTGATTGACAGTTTTTCCAAGCTGCCTGGCATTGGCATCAAAACAGCCACTCGTCTGGCTTTTTACACCATTGGCATGAGTGATGACGATGTTAATGAATTTGCCAAGAATCTGCTGGCTGCTAAGCGTGAGCTGAGCTACTGCTCTGTCTGCGGCAACTTAACGGACGAAGACCCTTGTGCAATCTGCCAAGACCAGTCGCGCGATCAATCGACTATTTTGATCGTTGAAGACAGCCGAGATGTGTCAGCCATGGAAAATATTCAGGAATACCACGGACTTTATCATGTCTTGCATGGCTTGATTTCGCCTATGAATGGCGTTGGACCGGATGATATCAATCTCAAAAGCCTGATTACTCGTCTGATGGATAGCGAGGTAACGGAGGTCATTGTCGCAACCAATGCGACAGCGGATGGCGAAGCGACTTCCATGTATATTTCACGTGTCTTGAAACCCGCTGGGATTAAGGTGACTCGCCTAGCGCGTGGTTTAGCAGTTGGCTCCGACATTGAGTATGCGGACGAGGTTACGCTGATTCGCGCCATCGAAAATCGGACAGAATTATAAACATCAAGGATTTTTCTGGCTCTAGCTGGCTGGAAGAGTCCTTTTTTCTGTTCAAAAATGCTGGGAATTGTGATATACTAAAACGGACTGATACAGAAGCTCCTGCTTAGAAGAATCGACTAGCTAGGTAGGTGTAAAACCAAGCTTTTTAGGTTGTTTTATTTCGAGCTGGCAGCTTTTGTAAATCGTACTATTTTTAGAAAATGATAGGAAAAATCATGGTAAAACAAAGATTGATTTTATTGTATGGCGGACGCAGTGCAGAGCGGGAAGTTTCGGTTTTATCAGCTGAGAGCGTCATGCGGGCTGTCAATTATGATAGGTTTTCGGTGAAGACTTACTTCATCACCAAGGACGGAGATTTTATCCAAACTCAGGAATTTGAAGCAAAGCCAGCTGCTGACGAGAAGCTGATGACCAATGCCACAGTGGATATGTCTCGGAAGATTAAGCCTAGCGACATTTACGAAGATGGAGCAGTGGTCTTTCCGGTCCTGCATGGTCCCATGGGCGAAGATGGCTCTATCCAAGGTTTCCTAGAAGTGCTCAAAATGCCTTATGTCGGCTGTAATATTTTATCTTCTAGCTTAGCCATGGATAAAATCACGACTAAGCGAGTGCTGGAATCGGCAGGCATTGCCCAAGTGCCTTATGTAGCGCTAGTTGATGGTGAGGATCTAGAGCAAAAAATCCAGGAAATCGAGGAGAAATTGACCTATCCAGTCTTCACCAAACCTTCTAATATGGGCTCCAGTGTCGGCATTTCTAAATCGGAGAACCAAGCAGAACTGCGTGCTTCTCTGGACCTGGCCTTCAAATACGACAGCCGGGTACTGGTTGAGCAAGGAGTGACAGCTCGCGAGATTGAGGTTGGGCTTCTGGGCAATGTGGATGTCAAGAGTACCCTGCCTGGAGAAGTGGTCAAGGACGTTGCTTTCTATGACTACGAAGCCAAATACATTGATAATAAGATTACCATGGATATTCCGGCTAAGATTCCAGAAGAAGTGGTGAGCTTGATGCGTCAAAATGCAGAGGCCGCTTTCCGAGCTCTGGGCGGTCTGGGACTGTCCCGCTGTGATTTCTTCTATGCAGAAGATGGTCAGGTCTTCCTTAATGAGCTTAATACCATGCCAGGTTTTACCCAGTGGTCCATGTATCCATTACTCTGGGAAAATATGGGGCTGGCCTATCCTGACTTGATTGAGGAACTAGTTGGCCTAGCTGAAGAGGCATTTGCCAAGAGAGAGGCGCATCTTCTCTAAAATATGATATAATAGAGGGGCTGAAAATTTTCGGTCCTTTCTTTTTGCGAGCAAACCGAAAAACGAGGAAGAAGTATGAAATTAGATTTATATGAAATTGCAGAAGTCCTGTCTGCGAAAAATGATGTGACTCAGTTTGAAAATATCTCTCTTAGAAATGCTGAGTTTGACAGCCGCTTGATTGAGTCGGGTGACCTTTTTGTGCCGCTTAAGGGGGCGCGTGATGGCCATGACTTTATCGCGACAGCTTTTGCTCAGGGAGCAGCCGCAACCTTATCTGAGCGACCAGTGACAGAAGGGGCTTATATCTTGGTCGACGATGTCCTGACGGCCTTCCAGCGCTTGGCCCAGTATTATCTGGAAAAAATGCAGGTGGATGTGCTGGAGGTGACAGGTTCCAACGGCAAAACGACAACTAAGGACATGCTAGCTCAGCTACTAGCAACCAGCTACAAGACCTATAAGACCCAGGGCAATTACAACAATGAAATCGGTCTGCCCTACACGGTTCTTCACATGCCTGAGGACACAGAGAAACTTGTCTTAGAAATGGGGCAAGATCACTTGGGAGACATCCATCTCCTGTCTGAACTTGCCAAACCTAAGACAGGCATTGTAACTCTGGTCGGAGAAGCCCATCTGGAATTTTTTGGCAGCCGAGCTGAGATTGCCCAAGGCAAGATGCAGATTGCGGACGGTTTGAGAAAAGATGGTCTCTTGATTGTTCCGGCAGATAAGATTGTCAATGAATTTCTGCCAGCAGACTGCAAAATTGTTCGCTTTGGTCCTGATGCGGATATCTTCCTGACGTATCTGGAAGAGCGCAAGGACAGCTTGAGCTTTGAATGCAACTTTTTAGAGCGGAGGATTGACCTGCCTGTGACCGGTAAGTACAATGCGACCAATGCCATGATTGCAGCCTATGCGGCTCTGCAGGAGGGTGTATCTGAGGCGGCAATTGCTCAAGCCTTTTCTGAGCTGGAACTGACCCGCAATCGAACGGAGTGGAAGAAAGCTGGTAATGGCGCAGATATTTTATCGGATGTCTACAATGCCAACCCAACAGCCATGCGCTTGATTCTTGAGACTTTCTCGACCATTCCGGCCAATTCAGGCGGACGGAAATTGGCGGTGCTGGCGGATATGAAAGAGCTGGGAGCAGACTCTAAGTCCATGCACGGCTCGATGATTACCAGCCTCAATCCAGAAATTGTGACCGACCTTTTCCTCTATGGACAGGACATGGAAGCCCTCTATGACTATGCCAAGGAGATTTATCCGCCTGGCAAGGTTCATTACTTTATCAAAAATGACGAGAAAGACCAGTTTGAACAACTGACTAAAGCTGTCAGAGAGAGTCTGACTCCTACTGACCAAATTCTTCTCAAAGGCAGCAATTCCATGAATCTGGCTAAGCTGGTAGAGGACTTGGAGGGGGATTATAAGCAACAACAGGCAAACTCAGCCTTGTTCAAACCTTATACTAGAATGGGAGCCTAGGAGATGGGAATAAGAGATGGGAATAAGAGATGGGAATAAGAGATATGTTTACAACCTATAAAACCGAACCGCCTCAACTGGGACTTTGGTATTTTGTTCTTTTGGGCTTGGTCTTTGCGATTATCTGGCTTTCCTATCACTACTACAATCGGAAACCTTACCAACGGCTATTTGTCGGGATGCAAGCTTGCCAGCTGATAGGCCTCTACTCTTGGTATATGCTGACTGCTGCCTCGCTGTCTGAGAGTCTGCCCTTTTATCATTGCAGAATGGCTATGTTTGCCTTGATGTTTCTGCCTAATCGCTCAGTGTATAAATTCTATTTTGCACTTTTGGGGATTTTTGGCTCGATTGTAGCCTTTATTTATCCGATTTTTGATCCTTATCCTTTTCCCCATATCACTATTTTGTCCTTTATCATCGGCCATCTAGCGCTCTTGGGAAATTGTTTGATTTATCTTTTCAGATATTATCATACTTTCTCTATGAGCTGGCAGCGAGTGGTGTGGACGACCTTTATGATCAATGCTTTTTTGCTTGTTATCAATATGTTGACAAAGGGTTCTTATGGATTTCTCACAGATCCGCCGCTTGTTGGCAATCACGGACTCCTGCTTAATTATCTGCTTGTCTCAATCGTCTTAAGTGCAGCAGTTTGCTTGGTTTCTGACATTTTTAAGAGCGTGGAGAAGACTAAGGAAGTTAAACTGATTTAAAAAGTAAATAGGAATATGAAATATTAAGAATTTACTTTTTACAAAACTGATAAAAAATTGGAAAACTTTTAAAAATTTTGATACTATTTAGATATACTTATAATATTTGGGGTGATAAGATGTCTTCTTTTCCTTTTTTTAGCAAACGTATTTCTGATAGATCTCAAGACAGTCAAACTAATTTATTTTTAAGTCACAACTCTAAAGATAAAAAATATGGAGATATATTACGAGAATTGTTGATTGGAATAGGTTTAAGAAATGATAAGTTAATTTATACTTCGAATGAAAATAATGGTGTTCCATTTGGTAAAAATATCTATAATTACTTACAAGAGCGCCTTAATGATAAAACAATTGTACTATTTTTACTCTCATCAGAATACTTTTCTAGTGTAGTTTGCTTGAATGAGTTGGGGGCAACGTGGGTAAAAAAACATGAATACTATAATTTTTATATCCCGGGTTTTAATTTAAAAGATAATAATTTTTTAAACAGTTGTATAGATAATAATTCCATAGGCATCTTTTTAAATGGAGACAGTCAATGTCGAGTAGGCTTGGAAAGATTTATAGATTCTATTATTCATAATTTTGAATTAAATTGTGATGATTATAGACTAAATAAAGAGCTTGATGAAGCTTGCAAAAAATTTCGAAATATTTCTGTTTTAAAAAAAGCATTTACAACAAAAATTGTAGAAGTTGATCAAAAAAGAAACTACACATTTTGTAGATTGGATGCTTTATTGCCGACTGAGGAAGATTTTCATGAAGGTGAATCCCACTGGCTTCAACTTAGTCGTGAATATAATAAAGATATTATAGAAAAGGTGGAGAAAGGAAAGTCAATAACTTTTGTTCCAAATAAAATAACAAATTTTTATGAGGAAGCCTATGGTGAAAAGAATTTCAGAAACATTTATGCAGATTTAGATGGAATTGAAATTTTTTAGAGGGAGCAGTTCTGATGGAAAATAAAGTTTGTTTTGTTGTAATGGGATTTGGAAAAAAAACATACCTTAAAACGAATGAACTAATTGATTTGGATGAAATTTATAATGAAGTTATTAAACCATTATTTGAGAAAGAATTTCCGAATTATAAAGTAATTAGAGCAGATGATATTGCTGGTTCGACAATCATTGATGTTAGTATGTATGAACTACTTTTGCATGCTGATTTGGTAATTGCCGACTTGACAACTTATAATATAAATGCTGCTTATGAATTGGGTGTTCGCCATGCTGCGAAGCCTTTCTCCACTGTGATGATGATTCAAGAAGATCATGATATTCCATTTGATTTGAACCATTCTCGTATCTGTAGATACAAAAAATTTGGTGAAAAAATTTCGAAATCTGAATCAGATGAAATAATGAGTAAGCTCAAAGAATATATTAAAGAATCGGAAAAACAGCAAACGGATAGCCCTCTATATACCTATATTCCAAAAGTAAAACCCCTTCAATACGATAACAACTGTTATTGTAAATTAATTTCTGATGCAGAAAACTATTCGGATACGATTGGAGAATTGTTACAAAAAGCGAAAGACTTTAAAAAGAAGGGAAACTTTATAGAATCAAAAAAATGTTGGAAAAAATTGGTTGAAAAATCACCGAGAGAAGATTATTTTATTCAGCAATTGGCTCTCACTACTTATAAATCTAAACTACCCAATGAGACAAGCGCTTTAATGGAGGCATTACAGACTATTCAGCAATTGCCATTAAAGAAGACTCTTGATACTGAAACATTGGGCATAGCTGGGGCTATATATAAGAGATTGTATAAAATAAATAAAAATCCAGATTATTTAGAAGATGCGATAATGTTTTATAGAAAAGGATACATAGTTAAACAAGATTATTACAATGGGGAGAACTATGCTAATTGTTTACTATTGCAACTTTTACATATTAATGATAAGAAACAGATAAAATATAATCAATTTGAAGCTGAAAAGGTTTATAGAGAACTTATAGACTTTGTTAGTGAAAAAGAGGATGAGGATGACTATTGGAAATATGCAACTTTAGCAGTTATTTATTATTACTTTGATAATTTCGAACATTACAACAAGAATAAAAAACTCTTTAGTAAAAGAAGTGATAAATGGGAAGAAAAAACATTTCAAGAAACTATACAAGATATTAAATGTGTAAAAGAGAGATTCAACCTAACTGGAAATAACAGCATTTTATAAATGTTGTTATCTATGATTGAATGTCTATATAAGACATGATTTATTTAGATTAAAAAGAAATATGAAAGAATTTTTAACTACGACAAAAACGGTGGCACCGCCTATCTCGATTTTATGGTATGCTGTGATGATTGCTCTGGTCTTGCTGTCTATTTGGAGCTCGCTCAAATACCATGATAATCCGCGTTTTGTCAAGGCTTTTAAGTGGATTCAGATTGCCCAGCTGCTGATACTTTATAGCTGGTATTTTGGTTTTCGGATTCCCTTTTCCAATAGTCTGCCCTTCTATCATTGCCGCCTGGCTATGTTTGCGGTGGTCTTTCTGCCAGACAAATGGCGCAGCAAGCAGTATTTTGCTCTATTAGGAGCCAGCGGAGCGGTCTTTGCCTTGGGCTACCCAGTCTTTGATCCCTATGATTTCCCGCATATTACCAGCTTTTCTTTCCTGATTGGCCACTATGCCCTTTTGGTTAATTCCTTGATTTATCTGATGAATCACTACGACAAGACCTTGCTCAAGAAATACGTGATTGTAGCTTACACCTTTGGACTCAATCTTTTCCTAGTCGGTGTTAACCAAGTGACAGGAGGAAATTACGGTCTGCTAAAAAGTCCGCCTTTCATCCCTGATGCCCCCCTATGGATAAAGTACCTCCTTGTGTCAGTCATCCTTTCTCTGGCTCTGGTTCTCTTTGATATCTTGTTTAAGAAACGGTGGAAAAAGCAGTTAAGTCTGGTCCGCAGTTAATTTATCTCAAGTTTACAGCTCCTGTCAAGTTAATGTGGCAGGATTTTTTTAAATTAGAAAGCTTAATTATGACTTGCTTTGCTTCTAGTGACAAATGGACGGTTTGTCTATCAACTCTTTAAGCTGGTTCAACTAGACGCTTCTGTTGGCGGAATGAAATATCCCAAATTTTGGTCTTTCTTAAGGCTGGCAGACAAAGGGGAGAAGGTTTGCTCCTCTATCTTTTGAAAACGGAATAAGGTCATGTTTTCCATGACAGCTGAAGAGAAAGAAGAGTTGGAAACCAGAAAAAAACGTCTGCTCTATTTACTGGGTTTAACCTTCATCTTTGCAATTTCCTCTTTAGAAGTGTCATTGTCAGATTATAAGAGAAATTTTATTGACATAGTAGAATAGAATCGCTCAAAAGGGCGATTTTTATCTTCTTTAGATAATTGAAAAAAAGCGCTAAATCCGCTATAATAGGTAGGTTGAAAGGATTGAAATACTCCGATGTAAAATAAAAAACAAATACTAAGATTCACCATTATCCTAAATAAAAGAAAGAGAAGAAGATGACTTTACAAGAAGAAATTAAGAAACGCCGGACCTTTGCCATTATCTCCCACCCGGACGCTGGGAAAACGACCATCACGGAGCAGTTGCTCTACTTCGGGGGCGAGATTCGTGAGGCTGGGACAGTCAAGGGGAAAAAGACGGGTAATTTTGCCAAGTCTGACTGGATGGATATTGAGAAGCAGCGGGGGATTTCCGTGACTTCCTCTGTCATGCAGTTTGACTACGATGGCAAGCGAGTCAATATTCTGGATACACCGGGACACGAGGACTTCTCAGAAGATACTTATCGGACCTTGATGGCGGTGGATGCTGCGGTCATGGTTATTGACTCGGCCAAGGGTATTGAGGCCCAGACCAAGAAATTGTTTGAGGTTGTCAAGCATCGGAATATTCCAGTCTTCACTTTTATGAACAAGCTGGACCGTGACGGTCGCGAGCCCTTGGATTTGCTGGAAGAACTGGAAGAGATTTTGGGCATTGCTAGCTACCCAATGAATTGGCCGATTGGCATGGGGAAGAGTTTTGAAGGTCTTTATGACCTCTACAATGAGCGTCTGGAACTTTATAAGGGTGAGGAGCGCTTTGCGACTCTGGCAGAAGGCGACCAACTGTTTGCTTCAAATCCTTTCTATGAGCAGGTTAAGGAAGACATTGAGCTCTTGAGCGAAGCTGGGAATGAATTCTCGGAAGAAGCGATTTTGGAGGGCAAGCTGACACCTGTTTTCTTTGGCTCAGCCCTGACCAACTTTGGCGTCCAGACTTTCCTGGAAACCTTCCTTAAGTTTGCTCCAGAACCGCATGGCCACAAGAAGACAGATGGCGAGGTAGTCGAGCCACTCAGCCCAGACTTTTCAGGCTTTGTCTTTAAAATTCAGGCCAATATGGACCCGCGCCACCGCGACCGTATCGCTTTTGTCCGTATCGTTTCTGGCGAGTTCGAGCGCGGTATGAGTGTCAATCTGCCTCGCACTGGCAAGTCTGCCAAGCTATCCAATGTCACTCAGTTTATGGCCGAAAGTCGGGAGAATGTGACCAATGCTGTAGCTGGTGATATTATCGGGGTTTATGATACGGGGACTTATCAGGTCGGTGACACCTTGACTGTAGGCAAGAATAAGTTTGAATTTGAGCCCCTGCCAACCTTTACTCCAGAGATTTTTATGAAGGTTTCAGCCAAGAATGTCATGAAGCAAAAATCCTTCCATAAGGGGATTGAGCAGCTGGTACAAGAGGGAGCCATCCAGCTTTATACCAACTACCAGACGGGCGAGTACATGCTGGGCGCTGTCGGTCAGCTCCAGTTTGAGGTCTTCAAGCACCGCATGGAAAATGAATACAATGCTGAAGTAGTTATGAATCCTATGGGCAAAAAGACTGTCCGTTGGATTTCACCAGATGACCTGGATGAGCGTATGTCTTCTAGCCGTAACATCCTGGCCAAAGACCGCTTTGACCATCCTGTCTTCCTCTTTGAAAACGACTTTGCCCTGCGCTGGTTCGAGGACAAGTATCCCGATGTTAAATTGGAAGAGAAGATGTAACTCAGTACCAACAATTGGAATTAAAATTCCTAATTGTTGGACGCTAGCCACTATTGTACGGATTAGCTAACTGCCTTACTAACTCATCGGCGAAAAAATAATCGTTTTCGCCTCTTCGTGTTGTAGTGGACGGGATTGTTATGGTTGTCTAACAAACTAGAGTTACTAAGGCCGAGTTCTGTTGGAGCCTTGCTAGCCGCTTGACTAATCTCATCAGGCGAGGTAGTTAATTTAATTGGTTTTGTGCTTCGACATTGCATATTTACTTGCAGGAAGAGTTTATGAAGTTGGGTGCTAGTTTATTAGAGAATCATTCTACCTCATAGAAAGGAGTTCCATGTTTCTGGAAAGAAAATTAAAAGATCAGTCTGTCTGGATCAACATTGACTCAGATAATTTCAAAAGAAATGCCCGGATTTATCAGGATTATGAAATTGACCAGGAGACCATCGAGTATGCACTCGATAAGAACGAGCGGGCTCACATGGACTACAATCGTGAGAATGGAACAGTTGTCTTTATCTACAATGTCCTTGATCTAGCGACAGATAAGGAACATTATGAGACGATTCCCATGACCTTTGTGGTGCAGCAGGGGCGGCTCATTACTATCAGCAACCAAGACAACGCCTATGTTGTGGACATGATGAAAGCCTATACTGAGCATCATGAGCCGGTATCGGTCTATAAGTTTCTTTTTGCTAGTCTGGAGTTGGTCTCCAATTCTTACTATCCCATCGTTGAGCGGATGGACAAGCGCAAGGATGAGATTAATGCTCTCCTGCGTCAGACAACTACCAAAAAGCATCTTTTTGCTCTGTCGGACTTAGAGACATCTATGGTCTATCTGCTTGCTGCTGCCAAGCAGAATCACATGCTCCTAGAGCATATCAAAAGCCACGGCATTTACCGCCGTTTTGATGAGTTAGAAACCGAGCAGTTTGAGGATGCCATGATTGAGGCTCGTCAGCTCGTCTCCATGACCGATCTGATTGCTCAAGTTCTCAGCCAGCTCTCTGGCTCCTACAATAACATTCTGAACAATAATCTGAATGACAATTTGACGGTCTTGACCATTATTTCGGTCCTTCTGGCAGTACTTGCAGTTATCACTGGTTTCTTTGGTATGAATGTTCCTCTGCCTTTGTCTAATGATAAAAATGCCTGGATTTATATTGTTGTTATTAGTCTAATCATCTGGGGACTCTTGACCAAGCTTCTTAAATGGTTGGCCAATAAGAAGTGAACATTTGAAATTATTTTTACTATAGCAAGCACCGAGAATGGTGCTTGTTTTTTCGTGCTTGGGAAAAATAATTATTAGTACAGTTTGACTGTATTTAAAAACTGTTCTTGTATGTTATAAAATATAACATAAAAATTATAATTTTTATTGCATAAAATTTCATAATAAAGTATAATATAAAACAATTTAAAATAAGTGAGGGGCAGAAATATGGCAGAATACCTAAGCGATTTAAATTATAAAGGCAAAATATACCAATACACAGACCTGGGGAAAGCCTCAGCTATACTAGGAGGGAATATAGAAGAACTTCCTTATTCTATTCGCATATTATTAGAAAGTGTCCTTCGTAAGGAAGATGGGATTGACGTAACAAAAGATAACATTAGGTCTTTGATGCATTATCAAGCTAAATCGCCAAGTGGTGAAGTTCCTTTTAAACCTAGCAGAGTCATTCTCCAGGATTTTACGGGTGTTCCTGTTGTGGTGGATTTGGCTAGTATGCGCGATGCTATTGTCGGGCAGGGAGGTCAGGCCGATCAGATTAATCCAGAGATTCCGGTTGATTTAGTTATTGACCACAGTGTTCAAGTGGATTTTTATGGCTGTGACACAGCTCTGGAAGCCAATATGAACCAAGAGTTTGTCCGCAACAATGAGCGCTACGAATTTCTCAAGTGGGCAGAAAAATCATTCGATAATTATCGTGCGGTTCCCCCTGCTACTGGGATTATCCATCAGGTCAATATCGAGTTTCTCAGTGATGTCATCATTGAAAAGGATGGCCAACTCTATCCGGATAGCATGTTTGGAACGGACAGTCATACGACCATGATCAATGGTATCGGTGTTCTGGGCTGGGGAGTTGGCGGGATTGAGGCCGAGGCTGCCATGCTGGGTGAGGCTTCTTATTTCCCTGTTCCTGAGGTGATTGGTGTTCGTCTCTTGGGCAAGCTACCTAAGATTGCGACAGCGACAGATTTGGCTTTAAAGGTCACGCAAATCTTGCGGCAGGAAAATGTCGTTGGTAAATTTGTCGAGTTCTTTGGGCCTGGTTTGTCTAATCTAAGTCTAGCTGACCGGGCAACGGTGGCTAATATGGCTCCGGAATACGGAGCTACCTGTGGCTATTTTCCGATAGATGAGGAAACGCTCAATTATATGCGCCTAACCAATCGATCAGAAGATCATATCGAGCTGACTCGTCTCTATGCTCAAAAAAATCACCTCTTCTATGACGAAAAGGTTGAGCCGAACTATACCAAGGTAGTCGAAATTGATTTGTCCAGCATTGTGCCGAATATCTCAGGGCCCAAGCGGCCCCAGGATTTGATTGAATTAACAGCTGCTAAAGAAGAATTTCAAGCTAGTCTAGTCAGAGAAGCGGGGGTCCGAGGCTTTGGTTTAGATGAGAGCGAGCTAGAGAGGTCTGCAGTGGTCCAATTTTCTGACCATGAGGAGACGATTAAGACCGGTCATGTGGCTATCGCTGCTATTACTAGCTGTACCAATACATCTAATCCCTATGTCCTGATGGCGGCGGGGCTTTTGGCCAAGAAAGCAGTAGAAAAAGGCTTACGTGTTTCAAAGACTGTCAAGACTTCTTTGGCTCCGGGCAGCAAGGTGGTCACAGGCTATCTTAAGAAGAGTGGTCTTCAGACTTATCTGGATCAGCTTGGTTTCAATCTTGTCGGCTATGGCTGCACCACTTGTATTGGAAATTCAGGCGATCTCCGACCGGAAGTGGCTCAGGCGATTACGGATACTGACTTGCTGGCTAGTGCTGTTCTTTCAGGAAATCGGAATTTTGAAGGACGGATCAATCCACTGGTCAAGGCTAATTTCCTAGCTAGTCCTCCCTTGGTAGTTGCCTATGCTTTGGCTGGAAATACCAATATTGATCTGACTAGTGAACCCTTGGGTTATGATCAAAAGGGGCAGCCTGTTTATTTGATGGATTTGATGCCGGAGCACGACTTGGTTGCAGACTATGTTCAAACATATGTGACGCGCCAGCTTTTTGAAAAAGAATATGCCCATGTGTTTGACGACAATGAAAAATGGAATCAGATTCCGACAGCCTCTTCTCAAAATTATCAGTGGAATCAGGCTTCGACCTATATTCAAAATCCACCTTACTTTGATGGCTTGGCTGATGATTTAGCCATTCAGCCACTGAAAAATCTTGCAGTGCTGGCAAAATTTGGGGATACGGTGACGACAGACCATATCTCCCCAGCAGGAAATATTGCCAGAAACAGCCCAGCAGCTTCCTATTTAATGGAGCATGGAGTGGATTACCAAGAGTTTAATTCTTATGGCAGCCGTCGGGGCAATCATGAGGTCATGATGCGGGGGACTTTTGCCAATATCCGGATAAAAAATGAATTGGCGGATGGGAAAATTGGTGGTTACACAGATTATAAAGGAGAGTTGCTATCCATTTATGAGGCAGCCATGCGCTACAAAGAGGAGCAAATTGGCACCATTGTCTTAGCTGGCAAAGACTATGGTATGGGATCCAGCCGTGATTGGGCAGCTAAGGGGCTAATCTTTTGGGTGTCAAGGTGGTGTTGGCAGAGAGTTTTGAGCGTATCCACCGGTCAAATCTGGTCATGATGGGGATTCTTCCTCTCCAGTATCTAGATGGAGAAAATGCGGCTAGTCTTGGTTTGACAGGCAAGGAGACTTTCGATATTAATCTGCCACAGGATCCGCAAGTTGGTCAGCTAGTTGATGTGGTAGCTCGAAAGGGTGTTGAAGAAATAGCTTTTCAAGCTCGGCTGCGTTTTGATGCAGAGGCGGATATCCGTTACTATGAAAACGGAGGAATTTTGCCCATGGTCGTTAGAAAGAAATTAGAGGAGGTGTGAGCATGAGTCAGACGGACGGTTTGAAAGATACCATAGCCTGTGATACCAGGATTAGCCAGATTGTGGATGATTCCCTATCTTATGCAGGCTACAATATTTCTGAATTGGTAGAGCACCATGCGAGTTTTGAAGAGGTGATTTATCTGCTGTGGCATTTGCATTTGCCGACTCAGATTGAGCTCAAGCATTTTGAAGAAGATTTGCGAGCTAATTATGCCATTAGCGATGCGGTGGAGCAGTGCATTCTTATCCAGTCCCGCAAGCATCTTCATCCTATGAGTGTCTTGCGCTCAACGGTCAGTCTTTTGGGTGTTTATAATGTTCATGCTGAGGAAGCGTCTCTAGAAGCGACCTATGAGCAGAGTATCCAGCTTATGGCAAAGATGCCGACTATTATTGCGGCTTTTGCCAGACTGAGGTCGGGTCAGACTCCGATAGAGCCGCGGGAGGATTTAGGTTTTGCGGCCAATTTCCTCTATATGCTCAAAGGGAAAGAGGCTAGTGAGCTTGAAGTCAAAGCTTTTAACTGTGCCTTGGTGCTCCATGCCGATCATGAACTCAATGCTTCAACCTTTGCTGCTCGAGTCTGCGCCTCAACTCTGACCGATATTTATTCCTGCGTGACAGCAGCTGTTGGAGCGCTCAAGGGCTCGCTTCATGGCGGCGCTAATGAATGTGTCTTTGATATGCTGAAAGAGATCAGAGAGGAAGGGGATTGTCAGGCCTATCTAGACCGCAAGCTGGCCTCTCACGAGAAGATTATGGGCTTTGGTCATCGGGTTTACAAGACACAGGATCCACGTGAAAAATACTTGCGCCAAATGGCCAAGGATTTGACACAGGGAACTAAGGATGAGGTCTGGTATCAGCTTTCAGAGGAAATTGAAGCCTATATGAAGCATACCAAGCATCTGATACCGAATGTCGATTTTTATTCGGCTACTGTTTACCATGTGCTGGGCATTGACAGCAGTATCTACACCCTGATTTTTGCTATGAGTCGGGTGGCTGGTTGGATTGCCCATATTCAGGAACAGCGCAAGAACAATAAGCTGATTCGGCCACGTTCTAACTATATTGGTGCTCAAGGTTTGGAGTATCTTCCAATTGGAAGGAGATAAAATGGCAGATAAGATTTTGTTTGAGAAAGGGCGGTTGCAGGTGCCAGATGCTCCTATTATTCCTTACATCCAAGGAGACGGGGTTGGGGTTGATATCTGGGAAAAGGCCCAGCTGATCTTTGATAAGGCAGTGGAAAAGGCTTATGGTGGGCAGAGAAAGGTTGTTTGGAAGGAAGTTTTGGCTGGGAAAAAGCAGCAGATCTGACGGGTTACTGGCTACCGGATGAAACGTTGGCAACGATTAAGAGCCATCTGGTAGCTATTAAGGGCCCGCTAGAAACCCGGTCGGAGAAGGGATTCGTTCCTTGAATGTGGCCCTGAGACAAGGATTGGACCTCTATGCCTGCCTGCGGCCGGTTCGTTATTTCAAGGGAGTTCCAAGCCCGCTCAAGCAGCCGGAGAAGACCGATATCACGATTTTTCGGGAAAATACAGAAGACATCTATGCAGGGATTGAGTGGGAGAGTGGAACGGCTGCAGTCAAAAAAGTTATCGATTTCCTGCAGAAGGATATGCAGGTCGACAAGATTCGCTTTCCAGAAAGCTCTGCTATTGGGATTAAGCCTATCTCTAAGAAAGGAAGCGAGCGGCTGATACGGGCGGCTATTGACTATGCACTAACCAAAGGACTGAGCCGGGTAACTCTGGTCCACAAGGGCAATATCCAGAAATTTACAGAGGGCGGTTTTCGGAAATGGGGCTATGAACTAGCTCAAAGAGAGTATACGGATGAGTTGGCTTCTGGAAAACTAATCATCCAGGATGTTATTGCTGATAATTTTTTGCAGCAGATTTTGCTTTTTCCAGAGAAATTTGATGTTGTCGCCTTGACCAATCTAAATGGTGACTATGCCAGTGATGCCTTGGCTGCTCAGGTGGGTGGGATTGGTATTGCGCCAGGGGCCAATATCAATTACGAGACTGGTCATGCTATTTTTGAAGCAACTCATGGAACGGCGCCAGATATAGCAGGTCAAAATAGGGCTAATCCTTGTTCTCTTCTCTTATCAGGGGCCATGCTCTTTGATTACATTTGTTGGTCGGAGGTCTCTCATCTCCTGACTAAGGCTATTGAGAAGGCTCTCTTTGAGCAAAAAGTGACAGGCGATTTTGCCAGTCAGCTGGAAGGAGTAACAGCTTTGACCACTAGTCAATTTGCTGAGGAGCTGCTAGCCAATATAGAAAAATGTCCATAGTGAAGAAAAAAGTGATGAAGAATCTGCTTATTTAGACAGTCTCTTCATCACTTTTTTGTCTTTTTCGATATTCCAGTCCCCAGCCGATGATCCAGCAGAAGACTAGCAGATAATTTTCAATCCAGCCCAGAAAGTTTGCTTGATTGGCCTTTTCCAGATAGCCTAGCAGATGGTTGGTTCCAAAGCCCAGCCCGCCCAGAATCAGTGCTAGCAAAGTCATACGCAGGTAGAACCAATCATACTTCATGTTGGCGGCAATGACTAAAGGCAGGATAGCCAGATTCCAGAAACCAATTTCCCGCTGCCAGTAGGGAGCTAGACCATAGATGGACTCATTGCCCAAGAGCTGGGGCCGGAAAATCTGGATCATAGCCGCGCCCAGCATAGCTAAGATCAGTAAAATGAAAGCCACTCGTAAAAATTTATTCATACCTGTCTCCTTTCTTCTTTGTAGATTATAATGTTTTTGAAAGTGATTTTCAAGTTTTCATTTTTTACAAAAAGAAAGCTCTAATAAAATATTTTACAGGCAAGTCCTATCTTTTTAGGTACTTTTGTGGTATACTAGATTAGTTGCAGAAATACAGTTTTTCTATTCAGTGGGAACTAGCGACCGAGTCGGCGCTTTTTTAGTGCCTAGACTTGAGAGCCCATATTTATGAAGAGAAGAGCGAATACTCTCAGAAAATCGTGATTTAGCAAGCGAAAACTGCTTGGTATGTTTCGATAGTTGAGTATCAAAAGCCTTATAAGGTGGCTTCGCACCGCCTTTAGAAAGAAGAAGAACATTGAAATTTAATGAATTACATTTATCTGCTGAATTACTAGCAGAGATTGAAAAAGCTGGCTTTGTAGAAGCAAGTCCTATTCAAGAGCAGACAATTCCACTTGCTATGGCAGGTAAGGATGTCATTGGTCAGGCCCAGACAGGGACAGGAAAGACAGCAGCCTTTGGCTTTCCAACTCTGGAGAAGATTGATACAGATAATCCTGCTGTGCAGGCTTTGATTATCGCTCCGACCCGTGAATTGGCTGTGCAGAGTCAGGAAGAGCTTTTCCGTTTTGGCCGCAGTAAGGGTGTCAAAGTGCGTTCTGTCTACGGTGGCTCTAGCATCGAAAAGCAAATCAAGGCCCTCAAATCAGGTGCTCATATCGTCGTAGGAACACCTGGACGTCTTTTGGATTTGATTAAACGCAAGGCGCTTAAGCTGAATCAGATTGAAACCTTAATCTTGGACGAAGCGGATGAAATGCTTAACATGGGCTTTTTGGAAGATATTGAGTCTATCATTTCCCGTGTGCCAGAAGAACGTCAGACCTTGCTCTTTTCAGCGACCATGCCGGATGCTATCAAGCGTATCGGTGTCAAGTTCATGAAGGAGCCTGAGCATGTCAAGATTGCTGCTAAAGAGTTGACGACGGAGCTGGTAGATCAGTATTATATCCGTGTCAAAGAAAATGAAAAATTTGATACCATGACCCGCCTGATGGACGTGGAGCAGCCTGAGCTGTCAATCGTCTTTGGTCGGACCAAGCGCCGGGTGGATGAGCTGACTCGTGGCCTGAAAATACGCGGTTTCCGAGCAGAGGGTATCCATGGTGATTTGGACCAAGGCAAGCGCCTCCGAGTCCTGCGCGACTTTAAAAACGGTAATCTGGATGTCTTGGTGGCGACAGATGTGGCCGCGCGTGGTTTGGACATTTCTGGTGTGACCCACGTCTACAACTATGATATTCCGCAAGATCCAGAAAGCTATGTTCACCGGATTGGTCGGACTGGTCGTGCTGGTAAGTCAGGTCAGTCTATCACTTTCGTAGCGCCAAATGAAATGGGCTATCTGCAGATTATCGAAAATCTGACCAAGAAGCGTATGAAAGGCCTTAAGCCAGCGACTGCAGAGGAAGCTTTCCAAGCTAAGAAAAAAGTTGCCCTTAAGAAGATTGAACGCGATTTTGCGGATGAAAGTATCCGTTCTAACTTTGAGAAATTTGGCAAGGATGCCCGCAAGCTGGCAGCAGAATTCAGCCCAGAAGAGCTGGCTATGTATATCCTCAGCTTGACGGTGCAGGATCCAGATGCCCTTCCTGAAGTAGAAATTGCCCGTGAAAAACCATTGCCATTTAAACCGTCTGGCGGAGGCTTTGGCGGAAAAGGCAAGGGCAGTCGTGGCGGAAATAATAACCGTCGCAGCAATGACAATCGCCGTGACCGAGGCGGCCGTCGCGATCAATTTAAGAAAGGTCGCAAAGACGAGCGTTTTGACAAAGAAAATCGCTACCGCAAGGACCACAAGAAGCCACGCAACACTTCTAGCGAAAAGAAAACCGGCTTTGTTATCCGCAATAAAGGCGATAAATAAACAGAAAGAGAGTAGGACAGAAATCGGTAATTCGTTAGAATTCGATTTCGTCGTCCCACCTCCGCACAGTTGAGTAGGGCTGTAAAAGCTGATGAAATCAGCGTAGTAGAGCCCACTCAACCACTGCGTCTTGCTCGACAATCCAAAGACAATTGAGAGGCTGGGACAAAAGTCCGACCTCAAATATAAAAAGCGAACAAAACTAGTTTTCTGGCAATCAGAATTCTAATTTGTTCGCTTTTCGCATTTAATTATAGATTTGAAGGGCTAAATAATTAAGATTTTTAAAAATTGAAATCTTTTTGTCCCAAACTCCTTTTTTATTGAGGAGAATCTCGATATCTCTCATGATTTGTTTGAAAAAAGCACAATGAAAACGCATAATCAAACAATATTCTATTTTTTTGAAAAAAAGTATACATTTTTTTGTTTATATGAGAAAATTGTAGTATAATGAAGTAAGAAAGGGTACATGGACATTAAGGTGATTTGAAGTGTCTAAGGAACCTGACAAGAAAAATAGACTTTGTGAGAAGTCTCTAGACATCAACCACAAGGAGGATTGTACATGAAGGAAAGTCGTCATAAGGTGATTTTGCAAGAGCTGGACCAGATGGGAGTTGTGTCCGTTAAAAATCTGAAAGAATTGCTGAATGTAACAGATATGACCATTCGGCGAGATTTGATTGATCTTGAGAAGCAAGGACTTTTGATTCGGGTGCATGGTGGAGCTCATAAAAAAGTGAAAGATAGCTTGAATGAAGCTTCGCATTCTGAAAAAACGATGTTAAATATCGAGGAAAAGAAGCTGATTGCTAAAAAATGTGCGGATCTGATTGCTGAAGGGGACACTGTTTTTATCGGATCAGGTACCACAACAGATTTTATAGGTGATTATTTAGAGGGGAAAAATATCAGTATTGTGACCAACTCTCTCCCTATTTTCGAAAAAATGAAGGACTATCCAAATTTTGATTTGATTTTGATTGGAGGGCGCTATCGGGTCAAGACCCAGACTTTTGTCGGGCAGTTTGCCAATAAACTTCTGCAAGAAATTAAGGTGTCCAAGGCCTTTATTGGAGTGAACGGAATTGACGGTCACAATGTGACGACTGCCAATGAAGAAGAAGGAAATGGGAATGCCATCATTCTTAACAATGCAATTGAAAAATATATCGTGGCGGATAACAGCAAATTTGATAGCTATTCTTTCTATAGTTTCTACCGTTTAGACAATATTGATGCAATTGTGACGGATGAGCATATTTCTCCGAAGGTGAGAGCTAAATATAGTTCTTACACCAATGTTCTTTGATTTGATACTTTTTGTAAAAATCAATCTAAGAGTCTAAAAGCTGCGAATTTCGTAGCTTTTTTGTCTGGGATACGCAATCCTTCCAATCATTTTACTTAAAAGCTCTTATGCAACATTTAAGATTTTATAATTTCATTTTCGAATTATTCTATCCGTTGTTCTATGTAGAATTGTTAAATAGTCTATCTGCATGCAAACATCTAACTATAAAAATCATTCGTCAAATAAACAAAAAACAACAAAACAAACTATTGACAGCGCTATCACATAATGATATAATTAATTAACGAACAAAAAGAAACAAAAAAGGAGAAGTGATGAAATGGCGCTTGCCCAATTATTTGATGAAAAATTGATATTTTGTTTACATGCTGATAATCAGGAAGATCTCTTTCATCAAGTAGCTGATTTATTAGAAGAAAGAGAAGTCGTAACTTCTTCTTATCGAAAGGCCTTACTTGAAAGAGAAAAGTCATTTCCGACCGGTTTGGATATGGAATTTTTAGGCAAAGATTTGCCGAATGTTGCCATACCTCACACGGACATCGCGCATAACTTGACTGAAAATGTGGTGGTTGTCAAGCTGGATCAGCCTGTAACCTTCCACAATATGATTTCTCCTACGCAAGCCGTTGAGGTTTCTCTCTTGTTCTTTATTATTAACCATTCTAGCTCGAGCCAAACAAACATTTTGGCACAGCTGATGGACTTTTTCACAAGTGAAGGCAATTTAGCTGAGCTAGCTAAATGCGGCACTGAAGAAGAGTTGTTTCACTATATTTCAACTGTCATCAAATAAATTAAATGGAGGTTTTACCATGATTAAAATTTTAGCTGCCTGTGGAGCTGGTGTAAATTCCAGCCATCAGATTAAAAGTGCCTTAGAGGAAGAGTTGTCAAACCGTGGTTACGATGTTCATTGTGATGCAGTTATGGTCAAGGATGTCAATGAAGATTTAATTCAAGGATACGACATCTTTACACCAATTGCAGCAACAGATCTAGGTTTTACGCCAGAGATTCCTGTCATTGAAGCAGGACCGATTCTCTTTCGTATTCCAGCTATGAGCGCTCCGGTGTATGACAATATTGAAGCAGCCATTAAAGAGCATGGTCTAAGTTAGGTTATAAAAGGTTAAACCAGGAGGTTTTGTTATGAATGCTATTATTGATATAGCGAATAAGTTCTTCGATCCCATTATCAAGATGGGCGGCCCGATAGTCATGCTGATTATCTTGACTGTTTTGGCTCTGTTATTTGGTGTAAAATTTTCCAAAGCTTTGGAGGGTGGTATTAAGCTAGCCATCGCTTTGACGGGTATCGGAGCCATCATCGGTATGCTGAATGGAGCTTTCTCAGCTTCACTAGCAAAATTCGTTGAGAACACTGGGATTCAGCTTAACATCACAGATGTGGGCTGGGCTCCTCTTGCGACCATTACTTGGGGTTCTCCATGGACATTGTATTTCTTGCTTATCATGCTGATTGTCAATGTCGTGATGCTGGTTATGAAGAAAACAGACACACTAGACGTTGATATCTTCGATATTTGGCACTTGTCCATCACTGGACTTTTGATTAAGTGGTATGCAGATAACAACCATGTCAGTCCAGCTGTGTCACTGCTGATTGCGACAGCAGCAGTTGTCTTGGTCGGTGTTTTGAAAATCATCAACTCAGACTTGATGAAGCCTACCTTTGATGATCTTTTGAATGCACCAAGTTCATCTCCGATGACATCTACTCACATGAACTATATGATGAATCCTGTCATTATGGTCTTGGATAAGATTTTTGATAAATTCTTCCCATGGCTAGACAAATATGACTTTGATGCCGCAGCTTTGAATAAGAAAATTGGTTTCTGGGGTTCTAAGTTCTTTATCGGTTTCCTTCTCGGTGTGGTCATTGGTATCATGGGAACACCTCAGCCAGTAGCCGGTGCAGAAGATGCGAATACCTGGCAATTAGTCATTAAAGGCTGGTTGACTCTCGGTTTAACCGCAGGTGTCTGCTTGGAACTCTTCTCATTGATTGGTTCATGGTTCATTGCAGCTGTAGAACCACTTTCACAAGGTATTACAAATGTAGCAACCAAACGTTTGCAAGGACGTAAATTCAATATCGGTTTGGACTGGCCGTTTATCGCTGGTCGTGCAGAAATCTGGGCCTGCGCTAACGTACTTGCCCCAATCATGTTGATTGAAGCAGTTCTTCTTTCCAAAGTCGGAAATGGTATCTTGCCACTAGCTGGTATCATTGCTATGGGTGTAACACCAGCCCTTCTGGTGGTTACTCGTGGTAAGCTCTTGCGTATGATTGTCTTTGGAAGTCTTTTGTTACCGCTCTTCTTGCTATCAGGAACTTTGATTGCTCCATTTGCAACAGAGCTTGCTAAAGGTGTTGGTGCCTTCCCAGAAGGAGTTAGCCAATCTCAATTGATTACCCACTCTACATTGGAAGGTCCAATTGAAAAACTACTTGGCTGGACTATTGGTAACACTACGACTGGTGATATCAAAGCAATCATCGGTGCAGTTATCTTCTTAGGTGCTTATGTAGGAATCTTTGCTTGGTACAGAAAACAAATGATCAAACGTAATGAAGCTTACGCTGCAAAGGAAAAATAAAAGCTTGTGGTTAGAATGATATATAAAGTAAGCCATAAAAACAAATAGTGAAACGAAGAAAACTAGGCTGATATAGATAAAGTCTAGTTTTCTTGTTGTAGAACAGATTAAATAGTACTAATTAACTAATTTACATATTTAAATTCAACATATCAGCTATTTAAAATAAAAAAATTCACAAATCTTTGTTTATATGCTGGAACTGTTGTATAATAAGGTGAAGGTGAGTCTGTAAGAAATTCAGGAGCAAAAGGAGAATGTAAAATGAAAGAAAGTAGACATAGAATCATTCTGCAAGAACTGGATCAAACAGGTGTGGTTGCTGTTAAAAACCTCAAAGAAATGTTGGGCGTCACGGATATGACCATCCGTCGGGATTTGATTGATTTGGAGAAGCAGGGCATGCTGACCCGAGTGCATGGCTGAGCCCATAAGAAGGTAAAAAATGCTCTCAACGAGATTTCCCACTCAGAAAAGCAAATGCTGAATGTTGAGTAGAAAAAGCAGATTGCCCGTAAATGTGCAGATTTGATTGCTGACGGGGATACGGTCTTTATTGGGTCAGGCACCACAACGGATTTTATTGGAGACTATTTGGATGGCAAAAATATCAGCATTGTCACCAATTCACTGCCAATTTTTGAAAAGTTAAAAGAAAGAGCCAATTTAGATTTAATTCTAATTGGTGGACGCTATCGGGCCAAGACTCAAACCTTTGTCGGTCAGTTTGCCAATAATCTTTTGAAAGAAATCAAGGTTTCTAAGGCCTTTATAGGGGCGAATGGCATTGACGGTCATAATGTTACGACCAGCAATGAAGAGGAAGGCAACGGAGATGCGATTATCCTTAACAATGCCATCAGCAAATACATTGTAGCCGATAACAGCAAGTTTGACAGCTATTCTTTCTATTCTTTTTACCGGCTGGACAATCTCAGTGCAGTTGTGACGGACGACAATATCGCTCCGAAAGTCAAGGAAAAATACAGCACCTATGTTGAAATTTTGTGATGTCTGACCGGTGAGAGAAACCTGGTTCAAATGAATAATTTATAGAGGCTGTGACTGGGATTTTGTCTAGAAATTCTAGTCGCAGCTTTTTTATATCTTGGTCGATTTTTGTAAACAACAGTCTTGACTTTGCTGCGGAATTCCTTATATAATAAAATGTATTATTAAATTTTAGGAGGTCTTATGACAATCAATATAGTGATTTTTGTGGCTGTGTCGCTTTTTCGTTTGGTGTTTTTGAGGAAATCCTCTCAGAATGAGCAGGATATTCTGGCTAAGGGTGGCATGGAGTACGGGGTGAAAAACTCAAATATCATGAAGTACCTGCACATGCTTTTTTATGCGGTTTGCTTTCTGGAATTGCTGCTGAAAAAGCCAGCTTTTGACTTGGTGAGTCTATTGGGAGCTGTGTTGTTGCTCTTTTCTATGTTTATGCTCTACCTTGTTGCCAAGCTCTTGGGACCAGTTTGGACCATCAAGCTCATGCTGGTTAAGGATCATAAGTTTGTTGACCACTGGCTCTTTCGCAATGTCAAACATCCTAATTATTTCCTGAATGTTGTACCAGAATTGGTGGGCTTGGCCCTGCTCAGTCATGCTTACTTTGCTCTTTTCATCCTCTTCCCGCTCTACTGTATCACCCTCTATGTCCGTATCAAGGAAGAAGAGCAGTTGCTCAAGGAAGTTATCATTCCAAATGGGATTGCTGGCGAATAAAGTTAATAAAACGCATATCGACTGCAAAAGAAAGGCTAGGACGTTTATATCCTAGCCTTTTCTTTCATTAATTTTCGTATTTCATCAGCCATTTGCTGGGGTTGGCTCGCTTCAAAAAGTAAACTATTTGCTTCAGGCTGGTGGGCAGTTTGGCTGAAAGCCAAAACAGGCTTCCCCTTACTGAGAGCTCTTTGGACAATCTGGTCGACCTCTCCCCAGTGATTGATATCCAAGTAAATATCCGCCCTATTGAGCAAATCCTCAATAAAGTCATCCTGGTGGATATTGGTGTAGAGGTTGATATTGGGATAGTCTTTAAAGCTGGCTAAGTAAGGAGAAATATTTGTCTTAGCAGCAATGTGAAATTCCAAGTCTGGCAGATTTTCTGCTAAATAGGCCAATTGTTCCAAGGTATCAGAAGCTGTGAGCGTAAAGGCATGGAAATTGCCCTGTGGACGCTCCTTAATGATAAGCTCTTCCTTGCTCATAGCGATAGAGTTGCTGGGAATATCCTGGAAAATCAAGCTGTTGGCTCCAATGATGACATTATCACCAATGGTCACACCTTTGAGAATCACAGTATTGGCCCCAATCCAGCAGTTAGCTCCAATCTTGACTGGCGCAATAGTAAAATCAATCTTCTCAATGTGATAATTAGAATACTGATGGTTATGGTCAAAAATCCGGACTCCATCGCCAAACATAGTGTCTTTCCCGATTTCGATAGAGTGCTGACAGCGGACAGTGCAGTGATCGTTAAAGAAAACCCGGTTTCCTAGCTTGAGTTCTGCGTCACTGGCTACACTGAGGCTGGTAAAAGATTGGAAGACGACATCTTGACCGATATCAAGCTGGCTGTCTGGGGAAATTTCGATATGATGAAAGTCGCCTTTGAACTGAATTTCAGGCATTTTGAGTCCTTTCTTTGATGTAAGCCAGTTTGGCTTGTCTAGTTTTCTTTTTAAAGAGGGCTTCAGCCGACATGGCAGCCGGCTTGCTCGGGTGTTCTTCTTGGTAAAGTAAGGTAACTGGCAGCCGAGCGCGGGTGTACTTGGCTCCTTTGCCAGCTTGATGTTTTTTGAGTCGGGCTTGGACATCCGTTGTGTAGCCCGTGTAGAGGGAGCCATCCCCGCATTCAAGCACGTACATATAGGCTTTATTTTCCATAGTAAATCTCGTGAATCTCTGGAGTGTAGCTGCCGTCCTGATTGTGAATAAAGAGAGGGGGTAGGATTTTTAGACCGTCGCGGGAACCATCTTTAATAGCTTCGATAAGAAGCATATTGGCGTCTTTACCCAACTTTGGATAGACAAACTGGATGCGCTTGGGAGCCAGGTTGTGGGCTTGCATGGTATCTAAAATATCTAAAAAGCGTTCTGGTCGATGAACCATAGCCAACCGACCATTGGATTTGAGGACTCGCTGGGCAATCTTGCAAATCTCTTCCAGATTGGTTGAAATTTCATGGCGGGCTAAAAGGTAGTGCTGGCTTTCATTGAGATTGGATTGCTTATCCACTTTGAAATATGGGGGATTGCAGAGAATCATGTCAACCTTGCTGCCGGTGATATAGCGTCCTAGGTTTTTCAGATCGTCCTGAATGACCTGCATTTGCTGAGTCAAATCATTGAGCTCAATGGAGCGCTCGGCCATGTCTGCCAGACGTTCCTGAATCTCGACTGCCAAAATCTGAGCCTTGGTGCGAGTGCTTGCAAAAAGTCCGACAGCGCCATTTCCAGCACAGAGATCGACAATCAATCCCCGCTGAGGTAGCTTAGGAAAGCGGGAAAGCAGCACGCTGTCTACCGAATAGCTGAAGACCTCACTATTTTGAATAATCTTGACATCCGTTGAAAAGAGCTGGTTGACGCGCTCTCCGTCTTTTAGTTTTGCTTCGTTCATAAGTCAATTATAGCATGATTTAGCAAGGATTCCAAAGGGATATGGGAAGTTTTTGCACAATCAAAGAAGAGTCTGGGACAAAAGTCCAGCCTTAAATATAAAAAGCGAACAAAACTAGTTTTCTGGTAATCAGAATTCTGCTTTGTTCGCTTTTCGCATTTAATTATAGATTTGAAGGGCTTAATAATTAAGATTTTTAAAAATTGAAATCTTTTTGTCCCAAACTCTTCCATGAGCTTTAATGATAATTCTTTTTTAGCTAGCCCTTAATCAAATCTGTATTTCTGCTTGATGGTGCAGACAACGAAGATAATTCCGAAAATGACCATGAGAATCAGATAGACAGGCAAAGTTGCGGCTGTTAGCGTCGCAATTTCCAAAAGATGCTGCAGGACAAAGGCTGATAGATAGAAGCCAAAGACAGAGAAGATAATAAGCAGGCTGCGCCAAAGGTTGAGTGGCAGACAGGCCCGAATGACTAACAGGAAGCTGATGCTGCCTAGCAAGTAATAGGTCAGGGTGGTCATTTCTATGTCGCTCCAGCCATGGCTGCTGCCCCAGATACGGACAAATAGCACGCTAAAGATAATCATGAGGGAGTTTGGCAGGGCGAGCTGCAGGGAGCGTTTGAGGAAATGCTTTTCAACCGGCTTGATATTGCGCTCAAACGTGAGGACAAAGGGTGGGAAACCTTCGACAAACTGGTCAATCAAGGTGATTTGAATCGGAATGAATGGGAAAATCAAGAGGTATTCAGATTTTCCGAGCAGGATACTGGCGATACAGATGATAGCCAGGATAAAGGAGTATATGGTCTTGATGAAGAAAATCGGAGCAATCCGGCTGATATTGTTAACGACCCGGCGGCCTTCAAAAAGAATCTCAGGGACATCGTTAAAGTCGGAGTTAAGAAGAACCAAGTTGGCAATTTGCCGAGTTGCGGGGTCGCCCTCCGCCATGACGATGGAGCAGTCTGCTTCGCGCAAGGCTAAAATATCATTAACACCATCTCCCGTCATGGCTGTTGTCCGACCGGCGGCCTTAAGAGTCTGAATCAGCAGCTTCTTCTGATGAGGAGAAACACGGCCGAAGATGGCTGTTTCTTCTGCTTGCTCAACCAGTTCTTGATCGCTGATTTTAGAGCAGTCGATGTAGCTGTCGTAGTTGGTAAATCCAGCCTGGCTCGCGATATGCGAAACGGTCACAGGATTGTCACCAGAGATGATTTTCAGATCAATATCCTGAGAGCGCAGGTAGTCCAGCGTCTCAGCCGCTCCCTCACGAATAGGATCAGTGATTTCCAGAACAGCTAAAGCGGTCATATCTTCAGGCAGTTGGATACTGTGTTTATCTAGCACTTGGTCGCTGTGAGCCAGCACCAAAACCCGCGATCCGCGTTTTTGAGCCTCTCCTACCGCTGCAGGATTGCTGTCCAGCAGCATTTCGGGCGCTCCCAGAAAGATGGTTCCGACACTTGATAAATGCATAGAGCCCCATTTTCGGTCACTAGAAAATGGGATGACATTGTCGCTAATATAGGTGTGCTCCAGGTGGCCGTATCCCTTGCGGATAGCCTGGGCAGTTGGGTTATTATCCTCACTGGTTTGGATGTAGGCTGCTAAGATTTGACCGACGGTCTCATCAGAAAACTTATCTGACAGACTATGCAAAGCTTCAACAGTCATCTTACCTTGGGTAATTGTCCCGGTCTTGTCCAGACAGAGAGTATCCACACGAGCCAAGGTCTCAACAGAATACATTTCCTGGACAAGAACCTTACGCATACCTAGCTTAATGACAGCTGTCAGGAGTGACGTGACTGTCAGGAGGGCGATTCCCTTTGGCAGCATGCCCAAGAGGGCTGTCGAGCTGGTAATGACAGAGTTTTTGACAGGCAGTCCCTTTATCATCAGGGCTTCAAAGAAGAGAGCCAGTCCGAAAGGAATGATAATTTTTCCGGTAAAGCGGGAAATTTTCGCAAGATTGTATAGAATGCGCGAGTTAATAGGTTTGAGAGTTTTAGCCTCAGTCATGAGCTTGTTGGCATAGTTGTCTGCGCCGACATGATGCACCTCAGCATAGATCTGCCCACTGGCCAGAAAGCTACCAGACAGTAGCTCGGCGCCTTCTTCCTTGAGCACCAAGTCACTCTCCCCTGTCAGCATGGCTTCATTGGCCTCGGCAACACCCTCTACCACACGGGCATCACTGGGAATTTGCTCGCCGGCTGACAGCTTGATTAGGTCACCCAGAACAATTTCTTCTGGCTGAATCTTGACTTCCTGGCCATCGCGGATGACTGTGACCAGCTCTCGGCTGACCAGATTGAGCTTGTCAATCATGTGCTTGGCTCGCAGCTCTGTAATAATACCAGTGACGGCATTAAAGCTGATGACTGCGAAGAAGACCAGATTGCTCCAGGCTTGGACAGAGACCAAGGCTAGAGCAATAACAAAGTTAAGGACATTAAAAAGGGTGAAAACATTCCGCTTAACGATTTGCCAGTTACTGGTGCTGGTGTCACTTGTAAAATCGTTGGTCAAGCCCTGCGAAATCTTTTCATCTACTTGGGTTTGGTTTAAACCGATTAATTCTTTCTTGTTCATGAGATTAATGATACCATTTTTTTAGGGAAATGGCTATCAGAATCCGCTGTTACAGGCAAAGTTTGGAAAAACATTGCAGACTATAAAGGGATAGGGTATAATGGGGAAGGATGTAATAAATTTCAAGTAAAATTTTAGTTTGAAATAAGGAGAGTTTATGTTTTATACTTATTTGCGAGGTTTAGTGATTTTTATCCTGTGGACCTTGAACGGCAATGCGCATTACCACAATAAAGAAAAGATTCCTTCAAAAGATGAAAATTATATCTTGGTTGCCCCTCACCGGACATGGTGGGATCCAGTTTACATGGCTTTTGCGACCAAACCCAAGCAGTTCATTTTCATGGCCAAGAAACAGCTCTTTGAAAATCGGGTGTTCGGCTGGTGGATTCGCATGTGTGGTGCCTTTCCCATTGACCGGGAAAATCCTGGTCCGTCAGCTATCAAGTACCCTGTCAATATGCTGAAAAAGAGTAATCGTTCCCTGATTATGTTCCCAAGCGGCAGCCGCCATTCTACGGATGTCAAGGGAGGAGTGGCAGTGATTGCTAAGATGGCTAAGGTCCGTATCATGCCAGTAGTCTACGCTGGTCCCATGAGTCTCAAAGGCTTGGCAGCTGGAGAGCGCGTGGACATGAATTTTGGTAATCCAATTGATATTTCAGACATTAAGAAGATGAATGATGAGGGAGTTGAGGAAGTGGCTCGCCGTGTTCATGCTGAGTTTGACCGTCTGGATGCTGAAGTAGCCCCTTACCAAACACAAAAGAAAGGCAATATTTTCTTGCGGATTTTACGTGCCTTTGTCTTTATTCCTGCTATTTTGATTGGAATTTTGACCATCATTTTTAGCTTCTTTGCTAGCTTTGTCTGGGATCCAGATAAGCATAGAAAATAAGATACTAATCAGCTAGTTGAGCAATCTTGCTTGGGAGCTGATTTTTTTATGCGAGTGGGATATAATGTTGGTATGTTTTATAAGGAGGATGCCATGTCTCTTGCATTTTTATCTTTTGTAACCTTATCACTGTTTATGCTGCACGAGTTTGATGAGATTATCCTGATTCGACCTTGGATTACTCAGAATCAAGATCATCAAGACTATCAAAAGGAGATGTTCATTGCTAGGAGAGGAAGTTATCTTTCTGCTGAAAGTATTGCTCTGATGATTGCAGAGGAATTTCTGCTGGCTTTTATCCTTTTGCTGCTTGCGATTCTATTTCGTATTCCCGAGCTAGTTTTGGCTATTGGCTTCTGTCATACCCTCCATCTGTTGGGGCATATTATGCAAGTGTTTCGCTTTCGTCGCTGGGTACCAGGCGGCTTCACAGCTTTGACGACGTTTCCTATGCTCATCTTAGTCTTGGTCTTTTATCTGAGTCAGCAGTCGGTTTCTTGGCTGCTGCTTCTGATTTCAAGTGCGTTTATAATGGTTTTCCTTTTGGCAAACTTGGCTTTTTTACATAGCAGAGCTCAAAAGATAGAAGCTTGGATATACAGGATAAGCAAAGCAAATTGATATTACAGCTCCTATTTTGTCAACGGCCTTTCTATCTACGACTACTTGCAAAATAAAGATTTTAAAATATGACAAGCTGAAAATATTCTCGGTTTGTCATTTTTTTGAATGTTTTACGAATAAAAAGACAAAGGAGAAAAATATGCTTGAAGAAATCATTGAAAAGCTGAAAGAATACAAGCTCTTTGTTGGTCTAGCAGTAGTTGGCGCTGTGCTAGGTGGTTTTTTCCTCATCAAAGGAAATCATCAACCGCAAAATCAGGTAACCGCCTTAAGTCAGGAAGTAACTTCCTCATCCAGCTCAGCTGATGAAGAGAGTAAAAAAGTTCTTTCTAAGGCCAAGGCGGACGAAGAGGAAAGCGAGCAGGTCACTGTGGATATAAAGGGAGCAGTCAAGAATCCTGGTGTCTATGAGCTAAGAGCAGGAGCGAGAGTCCATGAAGCCATCCAAAAAGCTGGCGGATTGACAGCAGACGCTGAGGCTAAATCCATCAATCAGGCACAAAAATTAACGGATGAAGCAGTAATCTACGTGGCAAAGATTGGTGAAGAAGGCGCCGATGTCACACAGACTGGCCAGCATCAAGCAAGCGCTTCTGATTCTGCTGGTGCCAGTGGTGGAAAGTCAGACAAGGTCAATCTAAATACGGCTACAGAGGCTGAACTGCAGACTATTTCAGGCATCGGACAGAAGCGGGCTTCTGACATCATCGCCTACCGCGAAAGCAACGGCCGCTTCAAGTCAGTAGATGATCTGAAAAAAGTGTCAGGTATTGGAGATAAGACCTTAGAAAAACTGAAAGAATATGTCACAGTGGATTAAAAAGTTACCTCTCGCCCCTATCTATCTGGCTTTCATCCTTGTATTGGCCTATTTTGCAGTCTATTCTGGTAGTTCCTTGGCTTATTTTGGGCTGGGTGTCCTTCTGCTTTGTCTCTTTTTGACCTATCCTCTCAAGAAAAGTCTAGCTGCTTTGGCATTCCTGTCCCTTTTTGTCCTCTTTTTCTTGCTTCATCGGGGAATGGCAGAGCAGGCCTTTAGGCAGGAACCTCCTTCAGCTAGCTCGGTTCAAGTTTTGCCGGATACGATCAAAGTCAATGGAGATTCCCTATCCTTTCGAGGGCGAACGGACGGTCGGCTTTATCAAGTCTTCTACAAGATCAAATCAGCCAGTGAAAAGGAAGCTTTTCAGCAACTGACAGATTTGGTCGTCCTTGATATAGAAGCAGAGTTTGAACAGGCCCAGCAGCAACGAAATTTTTCGGGCTTTGACTATCAGGCTTATTTAAAAAGTCAGGGGATTTACCGTACCTTAAAAATCGATAAGATTCAGTCACTAAGACCAATTTCCAGCCTTAATCCACTCGATTGGCTGTCTGTCTGGCGCAGAAAAGCGCTGGTTTACACTAGAAATAATTTTCCTAGTCCAATGAGTCATTACATGACTGGACTCTTATTTGGTGACTTGGATACAGAGTTTGCAGAAATGAGTGACCTCTATTCTAGCTTGGGTATCATCCATTTGTTTGCCTTGTCTGGTATGCAGGTAGGTTTCTTTTTGGATGGTTTTCGCAGAATTCTTCTAAGGTTGGGGATGAAGAGGGAGACAGTAAACACCTTGCAGCTGCCTTTTTCATTTATCTATGCTGGACTGACGGGCTTTTCTGTTTCTGTCGTCAGAAGCTTAGTTCAGAAGTTATTGGCCCAGCAAGGCCTGACCAGAATGGATAATTTTGCTCTGACACTGATGCTTCTCTTTATCATCATGCCCAATTTTCTTCTGACAGCTGGCGGTGTCTTGTCCTGCGCTTATGCTTTTTTGATTTCTATGATGGATTTTGAGGAGTTGTCGCCGTTTCGGAAGCTTTTAGCGGAAAGTCTGACTATTTCATTGGGGATTTTGCCTATACTAATCTACTATTTTTCTGAATTTCAGCCCTGGTCCGTGATTTTAACTTTTCTATTTTCACTACTCTTTGACCTGCTGATGCTGCCAGGGTTAACCCTCATTTTTATTTTGTCACCAATGATAAAAATCACTCAAGTCAATTTTTTCTTTCAGATACTTGAAGATGTGATTCGTTGGGTAGCTGATTTTGCTCCGCGTCCTTTGATTTTTGGGAAGCCCAACCTCTGGTTACTGGTCTCTCTGCTTTTGGTTTTGGCTTTAATCTATGACTTTCGGAGAAAGAAAAGCTGGCTTTTGTCTCTTAGTTTGCTTGCTCTTCTCTTATTTTTTCTAACAAAGCATCCGCTGCAAAATGAGATTACAGTGGTGGATATTGGTCAAGGTGATAGCATTTTTCTCAGGGACTGGCAGGGCAGGACGATTTTGATTGACGTAGGAGGACGAGTTGAGCTAGGAAAGAAAGAGAAGTGGCAAGAACGACAGACTTCATCCAATGCAGAAAAGACCTTGATTCCCTATCTCAAAAGCCGAGGGGTTGGTAGTCTGGATGTATTGATTCTGACTCATACCGATACCGACCACATGGGCGATATGCTGGAGGTAGCTAAGCATTTTTCTATCAAGGAAGTCTATGTTTCCAAAGGAAGTTTGACTCAGCCTGATTTTGTTCAAAAGCTGGAGCAGATAGAAACTTCTGTCCATGTCGTAAAAGTTGGAGATGAGATTCCGGTATTTGACTCGGCTTTGCAGGTTCTCTATCCTAGTGGGACAGGCGACGGTGGAAATGATGATTCGATTGTACTCTACGGGGAGTTCTTTCAGACAAAATTTTTGTTTACAGGTGATTTGGAGGAGCAGGGCGAAACTGAGCTGATGCAGCGATTTCCTCGGCTGACTGCAGATGTCTTAAAAGCAGGTCACCATGGTTCCAAAGGCTCTTCCAGTCCAGAGTTTTTAGAGCAAATTCAGCCGAAACTGGCCTTGATATCAGCTGGCCAGAATAATCGTTATCGACATCCGCATCAGGAAACTTTGCAGCGTTTTGAAAAGCTTCATACAACCATCTATCGAACTGACCAGCAGGGGGCCATTCGTTTGATTGGTTGGAATTCCTGGAGGATTGAAACAGTTCACTGATAGCCGCGCTAAAGATACCAACTCATACTTTGTAGACTGCTTAGCTTCAGTCAGGAAGTCATATTGATTTATTTATGCATTTGTGATAAGATAATGGGTATAAAAAAATTATAGAGGAGAATTCTATGTTTGCTGCATATAAAAAATTCTGGACACATTATGCTGATTTTTCAGGTCGTTCTACCCGGTCTGACTACTGGTGGGTAGCTTTGTGTCATGCTATGATTTGCGCGCCACTATCTATCATATTTTTTGTATCTATTATGGGAAGTGCTTATTCTGCAGTTCAAGATGCAAATTATGGATACGAGCCTGATCCATCGCCCTATCTAGCTGGAGCAGGATTTGGTGTCATTTTCTTGTTTATCATGCTAATTTATGGACTGGCTGTCCTTGTGCCTAATTTGGCAATCACTGTTCGCCGTCTGCGAGATGCGGGCTATCATTGGGCTTTCCTATTTCTGGGTATTGGTCCGTCGATTGCCATGATTATTCCAGGTCTAAATATCATTGCAGCTCTTGTATCTTTTCCATGTAGTGTTGCTTTGATTGTTTTGCTTTGCCAAGGTTCTAAGCCTGAGTTGGCTAACAATTCATACGGTCAGCAATTTGGCCAGCAAAACTTCCAAGGTCAGCAGTTTGGCCAACAGCCTTACAATCAAGGTTTGAACTATGAAAAACAACCACAGCAAGGTGGTTTCCAAGGTCAGCAGTTTGGCCAACAGCCACAGCAAGGTGGTTTCCAAGGACAACAGTTTGGCCAACAGCCACAGCAAGGTGGTTTCCAAGGACAACAGTTTGGTCAACAACCACAGCAACCTGTCCAAAACCAACCATTTGGCCAACAGCCGCAACAAGGTGGTTTCCAAGGACAGCAGTTTGGTCAACAGCCACAAGAACCTGTCCAAAACCAGTCATTCGGTCAACAACCACAACAACCAGTTCAAAATCAACAGTTTGGCCAACAGCCACAGCAAGGCGGTTTCCAAGGTCAACAGTTTGGTCAGTCACAACAACCTGTCCAAAACCAACCATTTGGCCAACAACCACAGCAAGGTGGCTTCCAAGAACAGCAGTTTGGTCAACAGCCACAACAACCTTTTTCTGATCAAAGTCAAGCGGTGGAGCAAACAGAACCAGTTCAAAATCCATTTACTGCTGAAACATCTGAGCAGTCAACACCTCAAGATTTTGGAACTCAAGCACCTGTTGAGGATAATCCTTTTGTTTCACCAATTCAAGAGGAGCAACCTGCTGCATCAGCTGAAAACAGTGTAGAAGATGCAACTGAAAACCAAGAATAAACAAAGAAAGAGTTGGAATTTTTCCAGCTCTTTTTGCTCTGTCGCTCGCAGAAAAGTTTTAACAGAATGAGGCATTGATTGCTTTTCATAACAAAGAAAAATGAAGCCACTAACAGTTTATATTTATATAGCGGATATACTCAAAAATTAGATTTTGTTTGCAAAGAAAATAGCAGACTTTCCGACTCTTTTTTGTTACAATCAATACATGAAAAAAATTGACAAGAAATATAAAGCAAGGGAGACTTTCGGTGTTAGTTATTGAGGAAATTAAAAAAATCACACCAAGCAATCTTCCTGCTTTGACCATTTTGACTGGGGATGACTTGGGGCAGTTTGAGTTGTTGAAGGAGCAGTTTCTCCGCCAGATTCAGTTTCAACCGGGCGATTTGAACACTGCTATTTTCGATATGAAAGAAGCAAACTATCAGGATGTGGAGTTGGACTTGGTCAGTCTGCCTTTTTTTACGGATGAAAAAATCGTGATTTTGGATCATTTTGCTGATTTGACAATAGCCAAGAAGCGCTATCTGACTAATGAAGAACTCAAATCTTTCGAAAGTTATCTGGAAAATCCAGCAGATACGACTCGTCTGGTTATCTTTGCAGAAGGCAAATTGGATAGCAAGCGCCGTCTGGTCAAACTGCTGAAACGGGATGGGAGAATTTTTGAGGCTGAAGAACTCAAGGAAGCAGATCTAAGGGCTTATTTCAGCAAGGAAGCGCAGGCAGAAGGTTTACAATTTGCTCCGACAGCTTTCGAGCAATTGCTGCTGAAATCAGGTTTTCAGTTTAGTGAAGTCAGTAAAAATTTAGCCTTTCTGAAAAGATATAAAGAGTCCGGTCAGATTGGT
The DNA here is from genome assembly GCA_013378335.1 of Streptococcus sanguinis. Lineage (NCBI taxonomy): Bacteria > Bacillati > Bacillota > Bacilli > Lactobacillales > Streptococcaceae > Streptococcus > Streptococcus sanguinis. The sequence goes on along the minus strand of CP040556.1, from coordinate 1,668,662 downwards.
TTAGAAGACATTGCCGAGACCATTCCCAAGACTCTTCAGGACAATATTTTTGACCTGACCCAGCTGATTTTGCAGCAGAAGATTGACGAAGCCAGAAGTTTGGTACGAGATTTGACTCTTCAAGGTGAGGATGAAATCAAGCTTATTGCCATTATGCTGGGGCAGTTTCGTATCTTTACGCAGGTTAAGGTTTTAGCGGAAAATGGCAGAGCTGAGAGTCAGATTGTGTCTGATTTGTCCGACTATCTAGGCCGCAAGGTCAATCCTTATCAAGTCAAGTTTGCCTTAAAGGATGCTCGCTCACTGAGTTTAGCCTTTCTTAAAAAGACTATGGCCTGTCTAATCGAAACAGATTACCAAATTAAATCGGGGCTGTATGATAAAGATTACCTGTTTGATTTGGCTCTGCTCAAGATTGCGACGGGTGAGCTACAAGCAAAATAGTTGAAAAATTCTAATGATTGCGTTATCATTTTTATAATCATATAGAAAAAGAGGTCTATCAAATGGCAATTATCTTACCTGATCTTCCTTACGCTTACGATGCTTTGGAGCCCTACATTGATGAAGAAACAATGCACTTGCATCATGATAAGCACCACAATACCTATGTAACGAATGTTAATGCTGCGCTTGAAAAGTATCCTGAAATCGGTGAAGACTTGGAAAAATTATTGGCTGATGTGGAGTCTATCCCAGCTGATATCCGCCAGGCAGTCATCAACAACGGTGGTGGTCATCTTAACCACGCTCTTTTCTGGGAATTGATGACACCAGCAGAAACATCACCATCTGCAGAATTGGCAGCAGATATTGAAGCTACTTTTGGATCATTTGAAGACTTTAAAGCGGCTTTCACTGCAGCGGCTACAACTCGTTTTGGTTCTGGCTGGGCTTGGTTGGTTGTCAATAAAGAAGGCAAGTTGGAAGTGACCTCAACTGCCAATCAGGATACTCCTATTTCAGAAGGTAAAACTCCAATCTTGGGACTGGATGTTTGGGAACATGCTTACTATGTGAAATACCGCAATCTTCGTCCGAATTACATTCAAGCTTTCTTCTCAGTTATTAACTGGAAAAAGGTTGACCAACTTTACGCAGCTGCGAAATAAACAGGCAGTTTCAATATATAAAAAGGTGAATCGATTAAAGATTTGCCTTTTTTAATGCTTAAAATACCTTTTTTCTGGATTTCACTTGTTATTTTCCTCATAATTTTTTATAATACAAATGCTAGGAGAAATGTTTTGAGTAAAAAAATTGTAACTATTATCGTAGCTGTAGTTTCTTGTATTTGTCTGCTGGGCTTCATCGTCCTTTTTATAACCGAACGAAATAAGGCCATTGAAAAGAAAGCACAAGAGGCTGCCCAACTTGCAAAGTCTGGCGAGCAAGAACAGGAGGAGGAGAAAGTCAAGCCTGATTCCAAACCAGTTGAAGAAAAGCCCAAGCCAGTTGAAAAAAGTCCAGAGGAGAAGCAGAAGGTCATGGAGGCGGACGGTCCGACTATGGATGCTTTGGGGCTTCGATTTGACTATGCAAATTTGGATTTGACTCAGGTCATTCAGGCTTATATGACCGAAATGGGAATTGAACCCTCCCAGATTGCATTTTCATATAAGGATTTGACGACCGGTAAGACCTTTGCCATGAATGATACCCAGCCTATGACTGCGGGATCGACCTACAAGCTCCCTCTCAATATGCTGGTAGTAGATGAGGTTGCTGCCGGCAAACTTTCTATGGACGAGCGGTTTGATATTACCAATACAAACTATGAATATAAGGGCGAGCATGATAACTATGTCGGTGCTTTCAACGGTGCTATGAGCATATCAGATATGCAGGAATACTCCTTGGTTTATTCTGAAAATACTCCAGCCTATGCTTTAGCAGAGCGTCTGGGCGGTATGGAAAAGGCCTATGATATGTTTAGTCGCTACGGTCAGTCCAAGGCTGATATTAAGACGATCAGCCGTGAGAATAATAAGACCACGACGGACTACTATATTCAGGTCCTTGAGTATTTGTCTAAAAATCAGGAAAAATACAAGGATATTCTTTATTATATAGGCGAATCCTTTCCAGGTGAATACTATAAGCGCTATCTGCGTGACATTACCATCTATCAAAAGCCTGGTTACGTTCGTGAGGCGCTCAATGTGGATGCATTAGTCATGGAAGAGAAGCCCTATATTATAGCTCTCTATACGGCTTATTTAGGCGGCAGCACCGAGGCCAGTGATGAGATCAGCGGTGTCGGAATTGAGCAAGTTGGTCAGTTAGCCTACGTCATCAATGAATGGCACCGGGTTAATATGAACTAATCTAATAGAAATCACAAATCAATACGCTTTAGATGAAAATCTGGGCGTATTTTTTATTGCAGTAGAGCTTGATGATTTTTAGATTGAAAGTTATTTAGAAAAAAATCGAAATAGATTTGACAAAAATTGGTAGAAGATGTATAATCTATTTAGAAAAAAACCTAAACAGTTCAGGAGAAAATTTCATGCTTTCTATTCATATTATCATTGCTATGCTGCTGATTTTAGGGGCAGTCCTTGTTCCTTTGGTTTATTTTAAAAAGACCAAGCACATTTCTCTATTAGTCTTTCTTTTAGGGGGGGTTGGTTTTTATTTATCGAGTCAAGTTCTAGAAAATATTTTGCATCGTATCGTTTTACAGCCTCAGGCTGATGGAACTATCGCTTTGCAGACGGAAAATCCTTGGCTATATGTTCTTTATGCTATTGCTGCGGCAGCTATTTTTGAAGAAACAGCCCGCTGGGTCATCTTTTACTGGCTGCAAAAGAAGCGTCCACTGACCTTTGGGGATGCTGTGGCCTATGGCTTAGGTCATGGTGCTATTGAGGCTCTGTTTATTGGTATTGTCAGCCTCTTAAACTTTTGGGTTATAGCTCAAGTAGTAACTCAGGGGAATGCTCAGACGTTGGCTCAAATTCCTCAAGCAATTATTGACAATGTCCGTTCCATGAACGCTGGCAGCATCTATCTTTTGGCTTTTGAACGGATTTTGGCTATTCTCATTCAAATCCTTCTGACCTTCTGGGTTTGGAAGGCGGTCAAGGAGAAGGCTCCAGTGTATTTTATAGCTGCTCTGGGACTTCACGCCCTGATTGACTTAGCGCCTGCTCTGGCTCAGGTAGGCTTTCTTCCGCCACTGGCTGTTGAGGCTTTGCTCTTAGTAGAAGTAGTGGCACTAGTCTTTCTGACCAAGAAAATTTTGAAAGTTTACCTGAAAGAAAGGTTCAATCATGGGGATCAGTCAAACGCTTAAAGCCCTAGCTGACCCAGTTCGGAGGGGAATCCTGGAAATGCTCAAGCATGGTCCGAAGTCAGCAGGGGAAATTGCTCAAGCTTTTGAGCTGACTCCTGCGACGGTATCCTACCACCTCTCTCAGCTAAAGAAAGCCGGTCTGCTCATAGAAGAAAAGCAGAAGAACTTTATATATTACAGCTTAGATGTCACTGTTTTTGAAGAAATTCTTGTCTGGTTTCAATCTCTTGGAGGAGGAAACGAAAATGAAAAAAAATAGTTTACAAGAATTAGGATGGGCACTTGGCGTCATGCTCTTGCCAGTTTTATATGCTATCTGGGTCTATCAAAAATTACCAGAAAACCTAGCTATTCACTTTGACTTATCTGGAAAAGGCGATTTCTTTTTACCTAAGCTTCTAATAGTATCTGCTTTTCCAATTGTCATGATGCTACTAGAAGTTATGATTTATTGGACAACCATTGCCAAAGATATCTTGAATAGAACCTTTAAGCACCTTATTCGATGGATATTTCCTTTTACCTTTATTTCGCTATATCTAGCTACTATTTATCGGGGCTTAAATGAGAGTTTTGATGTGCGTAAAATAGCAACTATGCTAGTTGCTTTGGTTATCATAATTGTAGGCAATTACTTGCCCAAAAAAGTACAAGCTGACAGAAATTCCATGAATAGAAAATGGGCACACCTCTTTGTTTTGTTAGGATTTCTTACTTTTATAGTCAGCATTTTCTATTTGTAAGCGGATTTATGCTATAATGGTATCAAGTATCAAATAAAAGGGTTATCATGATTACCAAGGAGCATTATCAATATATCCGGCAGCACCCTGCCTTTATCAATCTGCCAGTGGAGCTTTTCGATAAATTGGCTGTAGAGATTCAGTATCGCAAGATTCCAAAAGGGCAAATTATCTTTTTTGCAGGAGACCGACGAGAACGTCTTTTCCTCTTGTTTCAAGGCTATGTGCGGATTGAGCAATATGATTCGACGGACACATTTTCATATATGGATTATGTCAAGAAAAACAGTGTTTTCCCCTATGGAGGTATGTTTTTTGATGAGTGCTATCATTACACAGCCAGCGCTGTCACCAATGTCGAATATTTCTCCATTCCTATTGATTTGTTTGAAGACTATTCTAAGAAGAGTGTGGATCAGCTTTTGTTTATTACCAAGCGGCTATCGCAAATCTTGGAATTTCAGGAATTGAGATTGCGCAATGTCGTGGCCGCCAGTGCCAGTGAGCGTGTTATCCAGTCTCTATCGCTGCTCTGCATGGATTTGTGCAAGGAGGGAGACAGTCTGCCCTTTCCTATCAGTATGAAAGAGTTGGCAAAACTAGGAGCCACAACTCGGGAAACGGTCAATCAAGTTCTGAAAAAGCTCTTGGATGAAGGTCAGATTGAATACGAGCATAAAAAATTAACTTTTATGGATAAAGAATATTTTATGAAATACCTTGCTGGAAGCTAATCTATTTTGATTGGCTTCTTTTTTGTCAAACAAATTCAAAATATTCTAATATTAACCATGTACTGATTTTATTTTAAAAAATAAATATTCACAAAAATAATATAATGCATAAAATATTCAAAGAAAACGCTTTAAAGAAGAATATTATAAAAATAGAAATAGAAAAAAGCAAAGGATTTGACATTTGCAATGTAGGCTTTTTCTTGAAAGCGGTAGCATTAAATGCTAGAATAGTACATGTAAACGGGCTTAGAAAAACCTAAACCGCAAAGAAAAAGGAGGATAGTAGATGTCTACACATCCAATTCGTGTTTTCTCAGAAATTGGAAAACTGAAAAAAGTTATGTTGCACCGTCCTGGCAAGGAGTTGGAAAACTTGCAGCCAGACTATTTGGAACGTCTTCTCTTTGATGATATTCCTTTCTTGGAAGATGCACAAAAAGAACATGACAACTTTGCTCAAGCGCTTCGCAATGAAGGAGTTGAGGTGCTCTATCTTGAGCAGCTGGCTGCTGAGTCACTGACTTCTCCAGAAATCCGCGAGCAATTCATCGAAGAATATCTGGAAGAAGCCAATATTCGTGGCCGTGAAACCAAGAAGGCTATTCGCGAACTGCTCCGTGGTATCAAAGATAACCGTGAGTTGGTTGAAAAAACGATGGCAGGGGTTCAAAAAGTTGAATTGCCAGAAATTCCTGAAGAAGCAAAAGGCTTGACGGACTTGGTGGAATCTGATTATCCATTCGCTATTGATCCAATGCCAAACCTTTACTTCACACGTGACCCATTTGCTACAATTGGTAATGCTGTATCGCTCAACCACATGTATGCAGACACTCGTAATCGTGAAACTCTTTATGGTAAATACATCTTCAAACATCACCCAGTATACGGTGGAAATGTTGAACTTGTTTACAACCGTGAAGAAGATACACGTATCGAAGGTGGGGACGAGTTGGTTCTTTCAAAAGATGTGCTGGCAGTTGGGATTTCACAACGTACAGACGCAGCTTCTATCGAAAAACTCTTGGTCAATATCTTCAAGAAAAATGTTGGCTTCAAGAAAGTTTTGGCTTTTGAATTTGCCAACAACCGTAAGTTCATGCACTTGGACACTGTCTTCACTATGGTTGACTATGACAAGTTCACGATTCACCCAGAAATCGAAGGCGATCTTCGCGTTTACTCCGTAACTTATGTTGATGACAAACTTAAGATTGTTGAAGAAAAAGGTGATTTAGCAGAAATCTTGGCAGAAAACCTTGGTGTGGAAAAAGTTCACCTGATTCGCTGTGGTGGTGGCAATATCGTAGCTGCTGCGCGTGAGCAGTGGAACGATGGTTCTAACACCTTGACTATTGCACCTGGTGTGGTAGTGGTGTATGATCGTAACACCGTTACTAACAAGATTTTGGAAGAATACGGCTTGCGTTTGATTAAGATCCGCGGAAGTGAATTGGTTCGCGGTCGTGGTGGACCACGCTGCATGTCTATGCCGTTTGAACGTGAAGAAATTTAAGCATACAAGTGCTAACAAATACATAAAGAATAGAAAGAGGAAATAATAGAATGACACATTCAGTATTCCAAGGACGTAGCTTCTTAGCAGAAAAAGACTTTAGCCGTGCTGAGTTAGAATACCTTATCGGTCTTTCAGCTCACTTGAAAGATTTGAAAAAACGCAATATTCAACACCACTATCTTGCTGGTAAGAATATCGCTCTCTTGTTTGAAAAAACATCTACTCGTACTCGTGCAGCTTTTACAACAGCAGCTATCGACCTGGGAGCACATCCAGAATACCTTGGTGCTAACGATATCCAGCTTGGCAAGAAAGAATCTACAGAAGATACTGCTAAAGTTTTGGGCCGTATGTTTGACGGGATTGAATTCCGCGGCTTTAGCCAACGCATGGTAGAAGAATTGGCAGAATTCTCAGGTGTTCCAGTATGGAATGGTTTGACTGACGAATGGCACCCAACTCAAATGTTGGCTGACTACTTGACAGTTCAAGAAAACTTTGGCCGTCTGGAAGGCTTGACATTGGTATACTGTGGTGATGGACGTAACAACGTTGCCAACAGCTTGCTGGTAACAGGGGCTATCCTTGGCGTCAACGTTCACATCTTCTCACCAAAAGAACTCTTCCCAGAAAAAGAAATCGTTGAATTAGCAGAAGGCTTTGCTAAAGAAAGCGGCGCTCGTGTACTGATTACAGAAGATGCTGACGAAGCAGTTAAAGGCGCTGATGTTCTTTACACAGACGTTTGGGTATCTATGGGTGAAGAAGACAAGTTTGCAGAACGCGTTGCCCTCCTCAAACCTTACCAAGTTAACATGGAACTGGTTAAGAAAGCTGACAATGAAGATCTTATCTTCCTGCACTGCTTACCTGCATTCCACGATACAAATACTGTTTACGGTAAAGATGTCGCTGAAAAATTCGGCGTAGAAGAAATGGAAGTAACAGACGAAGTCTTCCGCAGCAAATATGCTCGTCATTTCGACCAAGCAGAAAACCGTATGCACACTATCAAAGCGGTTATGGCTGCAACTCTTGGAAACCTCTACATTCCAAAAGTATAATCTTACATAAGAAACCGTCTACCAACAGCTATGAGGGCTGCGACTAATAGCTTTAGTCCGGCCCTCTTTTATATGATAAGGAATGCTTATTTCCTTATTGAAAATTTGAAAATCTACTAAAATAAATTGGAAGCGCATTCTTTGGAGTGCATTAAAGGAGAATTAAATGGCAAATCGTAAAATCGTTGTAGCCTTGGGAGGAAACGCCATCCTTTCATCTGACCCATCAGCGAAAGCACAGCAGGAAGCCTTGGTGGAAACTGCTAAACACTTGGTGAAATTGATTAAAAACGGGGATGACCTTATTATCACCCATGGGAATGGTCCGCAAGTAGGAAACTTGCTGCTGCAACACTTGGCTGCAGATTCTGAAAAGAATCCTGCCTTCCCACTAGACTCTCTTGTGGCTATGACAGAAGGCAGCATTGGCTTCTGGCTGCAAAATGCTCTGCAAAATGCTCTCTTGGATGAAGGTATTGAAAAGAATGTCGCTTCTGTTGTGACGCAAGTAGTGGTGGATAAGAACGATCCAGCCTTTGTCAACCTCAGCAAGCCAATCGGTCCATTCTACTCAGAAGAAGAAGCAAAAGCGGAAGCTGAAAAGAGCGGAGCGACTTTCAAAGAGGATGCTGGCCGCGGTTGGCGTAAGGTTGTTGCTTCACCAAAACCAGTGGATATCAAGGAAATTGAAACCATTCGTACCCTTTTGAATCAAGGTCAAGTAGTAGTAGCTGCGGGTGGCGGCGGAATTCCTGTCGTCAAGGAAGACAATGGTCATCTTACTGGTGTTGAAGCCGTTATTGACAAGGACTTTGCTTCTCAGCGCTTGGCAGAGTTGGTTGATGCAGACCTCTTCATCGTCTTGACTGGCGTGGACTATGTCTTTGTCAACTACAATAAACCAGACCAAGCAAAACTGGAACATGTGAATGTTGCTCAGTTGGAAGAATACATCAAGCAAGAGCAATTTGCACCAGGCAGCATGCTTCCAAAAGTAGAAGCAGCTATCGCCTTTGTCAATGGCCGTCCAGAAGGCAAAGCTGTTATCACATCTCTGGAAAATCTGGGTGCTCTGATTGAGTCTGAGAGCGGCACAATTATTGAAAAAGGCTAGGAATAGAACTAGCTGAAAAGCGATAGCAAGTAATCTCTATTGCTGATGGAAATCTTTTCTTGAAAATCATTTATAATTTTCAAAAACACTGGTTTTTTGGATGTTAATATGGTAAAATATAAACAAAGTAAGCGTTTTCTTGTTTACTCATGCAGGGAAATGCAGGTTCGTAACCTCGTTAAAAAATTTTTAGGAGGAAAAACAAATGAGTGAAAAAACAAAAAAAGGGTTTAAGATGCCTTCATCTTACACCGTATTGTTGATAATCATTGCCATTATGGCAGTGCTGACTTGGATTATCCCGGCTGGGGCTTTTATAGATGGTGTGTATCAAAAACAAGCGCAAAATCCACAAGGAATTTGGGATGTCCTGATGGCACCGATTCGTGCTATGCTAGGCACGCATCCTGAGGAAGGCTCCTTGATCAAGGAGACAAGTGCAGCGATTGATGTTGCCTTCTTCATTCTCATGGTTGGTGGTTTCCTTGGTGTTGTAAATGAAACTGGCGCTTTGGATGTGGGAATTGCCTCTATCGTTAAGAAGTACAAGGGTCGCGAAAAGATGCTGATTGTGGTCTTGATGCCTCTCTTTGCTCTTGGTGGTACTACCTATGGTATGGGTGAGGAAACCATGGCCTTCTATCCGCTTTTGGTGCCGGTGATGATGGCGGTTGGTTTTGACAGCCTGACTGGGGTGGCTATTATCCTGCTTGGTTCGCAAATCGGATGTTTGGCTTCTACGCTAAATCCATTTGCAACAGGTATCGCTTCAGCAACTGCTGGTGTCGGAACTGGTGAGGGGATTGTCCTTCGTCTTATCTTCTTGTTTGTCCTGACAGCTCTCAGTACTTGGTTTGTTTATCGCTATGCGGATAAGATTCAAAAGGATCCGACCAAGTCACTGGTTTACAGTACTCGCGAAGAAGACTTAAAACACTTCAACGTTGAAACTTCTTCATCTGTTGAGTCAACACTGAGCAAAAAGCAAAGAATTATTTTAGTATTGTTCATTTTGACATTTGTCCTTATGGTATTGAGTTTCATTCCTTGGACAGATCTCGGTATTACTATCTTTAAGGACTTCAATACTTGGCTGACTGGTCTTCCAGTTCTTGGTAAGATTGTTGGTTCATCTACTTCCGCACTTGGTACTTGGTACTTCCCAGAAGGAGCGATGCTCTTTGCCTTCATGGGAATCCTGATTGGTGTTGTGTATGGTCTGAAAGAAGACAAGATTATCTCTGCCTTTATGAACGGTGCAGCTGATCTGCTTAGCGTAGCCCTAATCGTAGCAATCGCCCGTGGTATCCAAGTTATCATGAATGATGGTATGATTACAGACACTATCCTCAATTGGGGTAAACAAGGACTCAGCGGTCTATCATCACAAGTATTTATCGTCTTGACTTACATTTTCTACCTGCCAATGTCCTTCCTTATCCCATCATCATCTGGTCTAGCCAGTGCAACTATGGGAATCATGGCTCCGATGGGAGAATTTGTCAATGTCAAGGCTAGCTTGATCATCACAGCTTATCAGTCTGCTTCAGGTGTGCTGAATCTGGTTGCACCAACTTCTGGTATTGTGATGGGAGCTTTGGCACTCGGACGTATCAATATCGGTACTTGGTGGAAATTTATCGGCAAGCTGATCGTAGCTATCATTGCTATCAGTATTGGTCTCTTACTCCTAGGAACTTTCTTACCGTTCCTATAAGCTAGAAGCTGAGGTGATTCCATGAAAAATTTTATAACGGAAGAAGTTAAAGAAGATTTTCTTGAATCTTTGAAAACAATCGTTTCTTATCCTTCAGTACTAAATGAAGGTCAAAATGGAACACCTTTTGGACAAGCTATCCAAGATGTCCTAGAAAAAACTTTAGAAATCTGTCAAGGGCTAGGTTTTACAACCTACCTTGACCCTAAAGGTTATTACGGATATGCAGAAATCGGTCATGGAGCTCAGCTCCTGGCCGTTCTCTGTCATTTGGATGTTGTTCCATCAGGTGATGAGTCGGACTGGCAGACGCCGCCCTTTGAAGCTACTGTCAAGGATGGCTGGATTTTCGGCCGTGGGGTTCAGGACGATAAGGGACCTTCTATGGCCGCTCTTTATGCTGCAAAAGCATTGCTGGATAGCGGAGTGGAATTTAAAAAGCGAGTTCGTTTTATTTTTGGTACAGATGAGGAGACGCTTTGGCGCTGTATGGGTAGGTATAACCAACTAGAAGAGCAGGCTACGCTTGGCTTTGCGCCGGACTCTTCCTTCCCTTTGACCTATGCTGAGAAGGGGCTTCTGCAGCTCAAGCTGGAAGGGCCGGGCTCTGATACTTTAGAGCTCGAAGCTGGGCAAGCTTTTAATGTCGTTCCTGCCAAGGCTTCCTATTCAGGCAGCCTACTAGAGTCAGTCGTTGCTGGCTTGGAAGATTTAGGCTATGAATATGAGCGAACGGCAGAAGCAGTAACGGTTATCGGCTTGCCCAAGCACGCCAAGGATGCCGCCCAAGGAATCAACGCCATTATTCGCCTAGCCAAGGTCTTGCAGCCCTTGGATTCGCATCCGGCTCTCGCCTTTCTGGCTCAGGCGGTTGGTGAAGATGCAACAGGCAGCCATCTCTTTGGGCCTGTGTCTGACGAACCGTCGGGCTTTCTTTCCTTTAATGTTGCTGGTCTGACTTTAAGCTCTGACCGCTCTGAGATTCGGATTGACATGCGAATTCCGGTTTTGGCAGACAAGGACAAGCTAGTTGAAAAGCTGGCAGAGATAGCCAGTCAATACGAGCTGACCTATCAGGAGTTTGACTACTTGGCTCCGCTCTACGTACCTTTGGACAGCGAGTTGGTCAGCACCCTGATGGAAATTTATCAGGAGAAAACAGGAGACGACAGTCCAGCTATGTCTTCTGGCGGAGCGACCTTTGCTCGTACTATGCCTAACTGTGTTGCCTTCGGCGCTCTCTTTCCGGGGGCTGATCAGACAGAGCATCAGGTCAATGAACGATTCCGCCTAGCTGATCTGTATCGGGCCATGGATATTTACGCAGAAGCCATTTACCGTTTGGCTACAACACCTTAAATGCTGACTTTTTAAAACCATCTTCAAATCATATTTGTGCTGCCTTGCTCTGGTCAAGTATGGCTTGCTGATTTCCTAATGGGTTTCATTGAGGCAAAAATCGTAAATAGAAAAAGCTGAGGCAATTTCGTCTCAGCTTTTATTTACTAAAGAAAAATGGTGGGGTGAATTCTTTGAGCTTCTCAAAGCAGTCAAGGGCACCTTGGTTATCCTCGCAGATAATCAGACAGACGTCATCACCGCAGACAGTAGCTACAATCTGTGGCAGCTCTAGAGCGTCTAAGATTGCACCGAAAGACTGGGCCAGACCAGGCAGGGTTTTCATGACGACTTGGTTTTTAACTGGCCGCAGCATGACCAAAGCATCCTCCATATAGAAACGAAGGCGTTTTTCCCAACGGGATGGTGCGATGCTATTGATGATATAGTAGGAAGTATCGTTCTCACTGACCTTGACCAGATTGAGTGCTTTCATATCTCGTGAAAGAGTGGACTGGGTTACAATGACGCCGTTTGCTTCCAGATGCTCCTGAAGTTCTTGCTGGGTATGGATTTTTTTCTCCATGATTAAGGAGCGGATGAGACGGTGTCTGCTTTCAATTTTATTCATAAATTTTCACCTATAGTTATTTGATAAACATAGCATCACCAAAGCTGAAGAAGCGATAGCGCTCAGTAATGGCATGCTCATAAGCTTCAAGCGTTAAGGAACGTCCGGCAAAGGCAGAGACTAACATGACCAGAGTTGACTTGGGCAGGTGGAAGTTGGTTGAAAAAGCATCAACGACCTTCCAATCGTATCCTGGCTTGATAAAAATATTGGTCCAGCCAGAGTCAGCCTGAATCTTCCCCTGAAATTTATTGCCAATTGTCTCCAGAGTTCGGATAGATGTGGTACCGACTGCAATAACACGGCCGCCCTTAGCCTTGACCTGACGGAGTGTCTGGGCAGCTTCTTCGGACAGACTGTAAAATTCGGAGTGCATCTCGTGATCATCTAAGCTGTCCACAGAAACCGGTCGGAAAGTTCCCAGTCCGACATGAAGAGTGAGGTAGACCAGCTTGACTCCCTTGGCAGCAATCTGCTCCAATAGCTCTTCTGTAAAATGAAGTCCAGCAGTTGGCGCAGCGGCAGAGCCGTTTTCTTTAGCATAGACAGTCTGGTAGCGTTCGCGGTCTGCCAGTTTTTCGTGAATATAAGGCGGAAGCGGCATTTCTCCCAAACTTTCCAAGACCTCTAGGAAAATCCCTTCGTAGTCAAAGCGCACGATTCGACCACCATGGTCAAGCTCATCTACCACAGTAGCAGTTAAGCGGCCATCTCCAAAGGAAATTTGAGCACCTACTCTGAGGCGCTTGGCTGGCTTAGCTAGCACTTCCCAGTCATCTCCCTGAGTATTTTTAAGCAGTAGCAGCTCGACATGGCCTCCTGTCTCAGGTTTGATACCATAAAGGCGGGCAGGCAGGACACGGGTATTATTCATAACTAGGGCATCGCCGGGCTGGAGCTGATCAATAATCTGGTCAAAGTGCTGGTCGGAGAAGATCCCCGTTTCTTTATCAACCACAAGCAAGCGGGAAGCATCCCTTTTCTCCAAAGGCGTCTGTGCAATCAGCTCTTCGGGCAAGTCAAAATCAAAATCAGCGGTATTCATCGTATCTCCTTATATTGTTTTCATCAGCCAGAGTAGGTAGGCGGCTAGTAGGAAGGGACTAGCTGTAAGCAAGCCTCCCAAAATCAAGCTCAGCATCTGCCAGCCTCGCTGTTTTTTCAAGAGGAAGCTCAGGCTGCAGAGTAAGACTCCGACAAAAAATAAAATCAATAAAACAATCAGTAAAAACATGTCTCTATTATAACACGATTTGCTGCAAAAGAAAGCGAGTACGACTAGAAAGTATGTCTATTTTGCAGACTTTTTCTTGACAAAAATTGGTCTATACCATATAATAGAATTAAGAAAAGATGTGGAGGTGGAAAATGAAAATTATTCAAGTGGAAAACCAAGTAGAAGGTGGCAAAGTGGCTCTCGAACTGCTCAAGGAAAAGCTAGCTCAGGGGGCAAAAACTTTGGGCTTGGCTACAGGCAGCAGCCCAGAAGAATTTTACAAGCAGATTGTTGAGAGCGACCTTGATTTTTCAGAAATAATCAGTGTCAATCTGGATGAATATGTCGGTTTGCAGGCGGACGATCCTCAATCTTATCGCTATTTCATGAACCAGCACCTCTTTAACCAAAAGCCTTTTAAAGCAAGCTTCCTGCCTAATGGCGCAGCGAAAGATTTAGAAGCAGAAGTGGTGCGGTACAATCAGCTTCTTGCAGAGCATCCGGCTGATTTGCAGATTTTGGGAATTGGTACGAATGGTCATATCGGTTTTAATGAGCCGGGGACTAGTTTCGACAGCCAGACTCACTTAGTGGATCTGACACCGTCCACCATTCAGTCCAATGCTCGATTCTTCGACAAGATGGAAGATGTTCCGACTCAGGCTATTTCCATGGGGATTGGCAACATTCTCAATGCCAAGTCCATTATTCTCTTTGCTTACGGTTCTGCTAAGGCCAAGGCTATAGCAGGGACTGTTGAGGGTGAGGTGACAGAGGAGCTGCCAGGCAGTGCTCTCCAGAAGCATCCAGATGTTGTGATTATCGCTGATAAGGAAGCGCTTAGCTTGTTAAAACACTAAGATTTTGAAATTCTAGTTATAAAGCGGACTTTGCCAGATAAAAGTCTCTTAATTTCCTATCTATTTTTTAGGTAGGATTTTTAGATTTATGGTTGACTTTGCGTAAAATATGATATACTAGATAGGTATAATTGTTCTTTGGAGGATCCTGTGAAGAAAAAGCTTTTGTTATTGGGAATTGCGTTCCTGACCTCGTTAGCGCCACTAGCTGCTAGGGCTGATGAATTGGTGGATATGGCTAAAAAGATGTATCCGCATGATAATGTTCAGGCGATTAATCGTCCCAAGTCTTCTCTCGTTATTGACGGCAGTACAGGCGATGTTGTATGGGAGGATAATGTTGATGAGGTGCGTGACCCAGCCAGTATGAGTAAGCTCATGACGCTTTACTTGGTCTTTGAAGCGATTAAGGAAGGAAAAATCAGCGAAAAGACGGTCATTACAGCTACACCTCAGGATCAGGCCATCGCTAATATTTATGAAATTTCTAATAATAAGATTGTCGCAGGTGTAGACTATACCGTAGCTGAGCTGATTACTATGACAATCGTGCCTTCATCCAATGCGACAACTGTCATGCTGGCCAATTATCTATCGGATAATGATCCAGATGCTTTCTTGGATCGGATGAATGCCAAGGCTCAAGAGCTGGGTATGACCAATACCAAGTGGTTCAATGCCAGCGGTGCAGCAGCAATTTCTTTCAAGGGATATTACAATCCTCAGAATTACGATAATACTCTCAGCAACCAGACAACAGCCCGTGATTTGGCGATTCTGGCTTATAACTTTGTCAATTACCATCCTGAAATTCTAAACTATACTAATAAAGCCAAGGTTACCGTTAAAGCTGGAACTCCTTACGAGGAAACCTTTGACACCTATAATTATTCCCTTCCAGGTGCTAAATACGCACTCAAGGGAGTAGATGGTATGAAGACGGGTTCTAGCCCTAACGGTGCTTTCAACTATATCGCGACCATTAAGCGTGGCGATCAGCGCATGATTGCTGTGATTATGGGAGTTGGCGACTGGTCTGACCAAGACGGTGAGTATTACCGCCATCCTTTTGGTAATGCTTTGATTGAGAAGGCTTATGCGGACTACGAGTACAAAAAGCTCCTCTCCAAAGGTGAGCAGGAAATCGATGGCCAGAAGTATAAGTTACCTGAGGATTTCTACGCTACTGTTAAAAAAGGAAGCAAGCCTAAAGTAAAGGTTGAAAACAATGTTCTCAAGGCTGAAAATGGCCTGAAGACCTTGTCTAGCAAAATTTCCGATGAAATGAAAGTTGAGAAAGTTGAGAATCCAGTTGCTCAGGCCATTGAAAACGTAACTGGCAGCAAATCAGAAAGCAAGCCTTGGTATGGCGTGTTCTTCAGCGATAAGATGTTGATTCTGCTGCCTGTTGGCATCCTGTTAATCATTCTATACTTTGAATACCGCAGTCGTCAAAAACGCAAGGCTGCAAAGCAGGAGCGTCGCAGAAATACAGATGTTGAATAAAGGGAATGTCCTCTATCACATACGAACGGAATGAATTTCCAAGCTAAAACTCAGTGATTTTGCTGAGTTTTCTTTCTGTCTTAAGGAGATTTTGATGCGAAAAAAGTTTCACAACAGCTATCTGGCTCATTTTTTACTTTTTAATTTTTTCTTTCTAGCCTACTCTCTTTTTTCGACCCTGATATCAGTCTATATGCAGGACTTAGGCTATTCTAATGCCCAAGTATCTCTAGTAGTGTCGTCTTCCTTTTTTGCGTCCATGTTGGCTCAGCCGATTTTTGGAGTTCTCAGCGACGCTTTGGGCATTAAAAAGATCTTCCTCTTTAGTTTTTTAGCCATGATGGTTGGGGCTGTATTTTTCATGAAAGCGACTCAGCTTTGGCAACTGTTGGTCTGGTATAGTCTGGTCCTCATGTTGATCAACGGGGTCAATCCAGTCATGGATGTTCTGGCAGCTCAAAGTCCTTATACTTATGGCAAGATTCGGATTTGGGGGACTATTGGCTATGCCTTAGGATCTCAGCTGGCAGGACTAATCTATCAAAGAGTCGCACCGCAGGCTATTTTCCCAGTCTTTATTGTCATGATGCTTATCAGCAGTCTAGGACTTCTGGGAATCCACCCCAAGCACGACCGAGCAGCCATAGATAAAAAAGACATCCACAAGCAGACAGGTCTGGGGAAACTCTTGACCAATAAAACCTATCTCTTTTACCTGCTTCTGGTCGCCCTCTACTCTGGGGTGGGGAATACTGGTCATACCTATATCCCGGCCATGCTTCAAAATAGTGGCCTAGAGGTAGATATGGCTTCGACTGTTGTTGCCGTATCAGTTCTGGTTGAAGCGCCTTTTATCTTTTATTCCTATCTCTTTATGGACAAGATTTCGATGAAGAAGCTTCTTTATATCTGTCTGGGAATCATTTTTCTCCAGTACAGCGTTTATGCTTTGGACCTAGGTTTGATTTCGAAAATCGGGATGACTCTTTTATCCAAGCACGTGACTGGCATGGTTTTGATTATGGTGACCTTGAAAATCGTAGCCAGTCTGGTTGATGAAAAATACCTGGTTACAGCCATTGCTCTGGTCCAGACAGCCCGTAGTTTGGGCACCATTCTCATTCAAAATCTGGCCGGCCATTTTCTGGACAGTTGGGGTTACGAAGGAATGAACTTCTTTCTAGCAGCAGTCATCTGTCTAGTCTGTCTGCTGGCCTTCTTTCTGAAATTGCCAGAACGAAAAGGAAATCAATTATTTGGATAATGAAAAACGAGTCGGAGAGGTGTTCTCTCGACTCGTTTTTTGATGGTGTAGATAGTGAAAATCATTAATAAAAGATGAGCTCATTTCAAGACTATTTTTGAGTTCAATAAGGTCATGCTGACAAGAATTGAAGTGATTTTGGAGAAAGATTAGAAGCCAGCAGAAGCGACTTTCATGCTTTCTGGCACAGTAATAATAACTTGTTCAGGTTTGAGTTGGTATTCGTTTTGTAGCCATAGCCGCAAGTCACGGTCTGAAAGTTTTGAAAATCCCTTGTAATAATCAGCTTCTGGGATATATTCCCACTTGCCCGTCTTGAGAAAGTTTGGATTATCCATCAGCTGGGGTTTGCTATCTAGATGTTGAAAATGAATCAGAGTATAGATGAATTTTCCCCGAGCAAGAATATTGGCTCGCAGAAAAATCCCAAGTCGAAAGAAGCCATACCAGATGGCCGGAACCAAGATAACCAATCCTAAAAAACTGGCAAGAAAAATCAACATTGACATGCTAAAAACTCCTTTCTTTATCTGGCTTATTGGATTATTATACGCTTATTTGTAAGCGTTGTCAACGAAAAGAACAGAGCTCTAAAAAGAAAGTTAAGGAGAAGAATTTCCGCTTCGCTGCGGAAATTCTCGCTATTCAAAAAAGCGCTTTCTTGGCTTATAATTGTAGTACCAAATATCAGGAGGAAATGCAGCATGTCAACATTTAAAGATGGATTTCTCTGGGGTGGAGCTGTTGCAGCCCACCAATTAGAAGGTGGATGGAAAGAAGGTGGGAAGGGGATCAGCGTGGCTGATGTTATGACTGCAGCTCGCCATGGAGTTCCTCGGGAAATCACACCGGGCGTCCTAGAAGGCAAGTACTATCCTAACCATGAGGCTATTGATTTTTATCATCGTTACAAGGGCGATATTGCTCTTTTTGCGGAGATGGGCTTCAAGTGTTTCCGGACTTCTATTGCTTGGACGCGGATTTTCCCTAAAGGGGATGAAACGGAGCCTAATGAAGCCGGTCTGCAATTTTATGACGACCTTTTTGATGAATGCCTCAAGTATGGTATTGAGCCTGTTATCACTTTGTCTCACTTTGAAATGCCTTATCATCTGGTAACCGAGTACGGAGGTTGGAAAAACCGTCAGGTGATTGACTTCTTTGTCCGTTTTGCAGAAGTTGTTTTTGAGCGTTATAAGGATAAAGTCAAATACTGGATGACTTTCAATGAAATCAATAACCAAGCAAATTATCAGGAGGATTTTGCTCCCTTCACTAACTCTGGGATTGTCTATAAAGAAGGCGATGATCGCGAAGCAATCATGTATCAGGCTGCCCACTATGAGTTAGTGGCTTCGGCACGAGCAGTTAAGGTTGGTCACGGAATCAATCCTGACTTCCAAATCGGTTGTATGATTGCCATGTGCCCTATTTATCCAGCTACCTGTAATCCGAAGGATATTCTCATGGCTATGAAAGCTATGCAGAAGCGTTATTACTTTACAGATGTGCATGTCTTTGGTCGATATCCTGAGCATATTCTTAAATACTGGGAAAGAAAGGGTATCAAGGTGGACTTTAGCGAGCAGGATCAGGAAGACTTGCTGGCGGGCACTGTTGACTATATTGGATTTAGCTACTACATGTCCTTTGCTATTGACTCCCATCGAGAAAATAACCCTTACTTCGACTATATAGAGACTGAAGATTTGGTTAAAAATAATTTCGTCGAGGCTTCTGAATGGGAATGGCAGATTGACCCAGAAGGCCTGCGCTATGCTCTCAATTGGTTTACCGATCATTATCATCTACCGCTTTTCATTGTGGAAAATGGCTTTGGAGCTATTGACCAGGTGGAAGAGGACGGTATGGTTCATGATGATTACCGGATTGACTATCTGGGTGCTCATATTCGCGAGATGAAAAAAGCCGTAGTAGAAGATGGTGTGGATCTCATGGGCTACACGCCTTGGGGCTGTATTGATCTAGTATCAGCAGGTACGGGTGAAATGCGCAAACGCTATGGATTTATCTATGTCGACAAGGATGACGATGGCAAGGGAACGTATGAACGTTCACAGAAGAAGTCCTTTAACTGGTATAAGGAAGTCATTGCATCAAATGGGGCTAGTCTATAGTTGAGTATAGGAAAACTAAAAAATACAGAGGAGGAGATAGCAAGTTTGCTGCTTTCCGCCTCTTTTTTTGGAAAAATTAGGAGAGAAACATGATTGGAAGTATTGCAGCAGTTTTAACAACATTCGCTTTTTTGCCCCAGGTCATTAAGGTCATCAAAACTAAAGATACCGAATCCATAGCGCTTGGTATGTATCTCATGCAAGTAGTTGGTATTGGTCTTTGGTTGGTGCATGGATTAGCCATTCAAGATTTGCCTTTAATTTCGGCCAACAGTATATCACTGATATTATCAGCCACTATTTTAGCATATAAGATAAAATATAAGTAAAGCTATTTAGGAACTACTTCCGTTTCAATACGGAAAAAAACAAGATGGAGTTTGACAGCGTTTTCATTTATAATTAAAGTGTCAATAAAATTATTTTATAAGGAGAAACTCTTATGGCTAAAGCATTGATTATCTGCGCAGCAGGCATGTCATCTTCACTTATGGCGAAGAAAACGACAGAATTTTTTAAAAGCAAGGGCGATGATATCGAAGTGGATGCAATCAGCGCGACAGAAGGCGGTAAGGCCATAGCGGCAGCTGAATTTGATCTCTATCTCATCAGTCCGCAGACCAAAATGTACTATAAGCAGTTTGAAGAAGCGGCTGCCAAGGTTGGCAAGCCCATCGCCCAAATTCCCCCTCAGGCCTATATTCCTATCCCAATGGGTATTGAAAAAATGGCCAACTTGATTAAGGAAAATATGTGATAGTATAATAAGGGTAGTAACTTATCATTGACGGAAGGAGGAAGAAGTGTGTTGCATCAAAAGGAAAAACACATTCTTCAGTATTTGATGGACAATAGGGACCAATTCATCGCTAGTAAGGAATTGGCTGCCCACTTATCTTGTTCGGACCGTACAGTAAGAAGCTACCTTAAGAATTTGATGGCTATGACGTCTGAGCAGACTGGCTGGACCATCACGGCCAAACAGGGCTATGGTTACCAGTTGAAAATCAGTGATAGAGAAGCCTATCAGGAATTTCTCAAAGCTGAGGTTTTGATGGAAGCTGCCCAGACTAATTTGGAAGGCATTGAAGATCGCTACAATTATATCTTGAACAAGCTCTTGTTTGAGCAAGAAGAAGTTTATTTTGATGATTTAGTCAGCGAACTCTTTGTCAGTCGCTCGACCCTATCTTCGGATTTCAAGAAGATTCGGCAGGATTTGGCCAAGTACGATTTGCAAATTGAAAGCAAGGCAAAGAGAGGTGTCTATGTCAAAGGTAGCGAGCGTAATATCCGCCGCTTTATTATGGATTATTTTTTCCATGATAATTTCTTTTATGTCTTGCATAACTATATCGCTATCGAGATTTCTGGGCGGCCAATCAGCCTGGAAGAATTGACTATTATCGTGTTGGACGAATGCCGTGAAGGCCAGCTGAGAGTGTCGGACTTTGTTATTCAAAATCTGGTCATCCATATCGCGCTGTCCCTTAAGCGCATCGGTGAAGGTTTTCAAATTAGCCAGCTGGACGGCTGCAATCTAAAAGACTATAGTGCAGAAAGTCGGATTGCGCAGCGAATTTTGGATCGGATTCATCTGGCAACAGGTTTAGAATTTCCCAAAGAAGAGGTGGATTATATCACCCTGCATTTGATTTCCAAGGCTGGTTTGAAGCTGGACAAGCAGGAAAAAGGGGACATAGTAGAGCAGTTGCGTGCTCAACTTTCAAGAGCACTGGAAGAAGAGGAAGGTCTTCGTGATTATGCCTTTCAGTCCGACTTTCAGTTGGTGGAAGGTCTGGTCACCCATCTCTCTACCTTGCTTATCCGCCTGAAAAATCATGTCAGAATGGATAATCCCTTGTTAGCAGATATTCAGCAGCAATATGCACCTGTGCTGGCTATGACACGGGATCTTCTGGCGGGCATGCCCTTGTTTGGTGACGAGGAGTTGCCAGATGATGAGGTTGCTTATGTTGCTCTGCATTTTATGGCAGCTATGGAGCGACATAAGGAGAAGCAGAAGTTCAACATTCTCGTCATCTGTGCAACTGGTTATGGTTCAGCTCAGATGCTGAAAAATAGGATTGACCACGAGTTGGGAAATCTTGTTCACATCGTAGATGTGATTGGTTACTATGAGCTCAATGATGAACGTCTCAAAAATATCGACTTTATCATCTCTTCAATCGACTTGTCCAATCTGGTCTTTACACTGCCCGTCTTTACGGTTAGTATTTTCCTCAAACCCGAGGAAATTAAGGAAATCAAGCAGAAGATGGCAAATTTGAAGTCTAAGAAAGGCTGTCGGATGGATATTAAGATCTCCGAGGAAGTGTCAGACTTGGAAGCAGTCTTTGACGATTATTTCTCGCCGGAGTGCTTTATAGTATTGGATCAAGCTGATAAGGAAGAAGCTTTGACTGAGCTTTTGGAGAGAATGGCAGTTGGTGAAGATGGAGAATTCCCAGCTCAGATGCGCAGCTTGATGGAGCAGCGCGAGCGCATGAGTTCCGTTGTCTTTTCGGATACTATCGCTGTCCCTCACCCTATAAAGCCTTGCGCCAAGAAGCACAGGATTGGCTTGACAATCGTCCAGTCAGGCCTGAACTGGTCTGAGGATTATCCTGAAATTAGTTTGATTTTTTTAGCTTCGCCATCCATCTATGACAATGAAGGGATGGACAGGTTGACTTCTAAAATTGTTGATTTGCTGGAAGAGCCAGACCTGCAACAGCAGATACGGGCTTGCCAGACCTTTGAAGAATTTAAACAAATATTCTTAAGTATCAAATAAAAATCTGAGCAGTTTTTTCTGAGATAAACTGCTGAGACTAGCAAGATTTCAAGAAAGGAATGAATCTATGAACCAAGAAGAGTTGCAAGTTGCCGCTTTTGAAATTATTCTTCACAGTGGGACAGCCCGCACCATTGTTCATGAAGCCTTTGCTGATATGCGTGAAGGTCGCTATGATGCAGCAGCAGAAAAGCTGGAAACCTCCAATGAATCCCTGCTAGAAGCTCATCATGCCCAGACTAAGCTCTTGCAGGACTATGCTAGCGGAATTGAAATTAGGATTGAAATCATCATGGTGCATGCTCAGGATCATCTCATGACGACCATGACCCTGCGCGAAGTTGCACTTGAAATGCTCAACCTCTACCGTAAGGTAGAAGAGACCAACAGCTAGGAGAAGAAGATGACGGATAAGGAAAAACAAGAATTAGAAGCAAGGAGGAAAGAATCAGCTTTAAAAACCATGTACTATACTCGGTACTTTTCCGTTCGGTATGCGACAGCTGCTTTCTTTTTTGTCAATCTTTACTGGACCTTGATGCTCTATCTTTCAAATGCCAGGTTGGCTATGATGCTACCGATAGCAGTTGCTCTCTTTGCAGCACTAGCTATGTGGGAGCAGACGCGAATGTACACTATAAATCAAAGAGAGGCAAAATTAACTAAACTTTTTTATGGCATCTCTCTTTCACTAAATGTGCTGCTTATTTTGCTGGTTCTTTTGAATCAATTTTCATTGCTATACCCTTTCTTTACAGCCAGCTCAGCAACGCAAGTCTTTTTAATTATGATTCTTTTAATTGGCATCCTTTTAAACTTTTTAATGCTTGTTAAATTGAATCGTATTAGTCACAGGGCTGATAAACAGTACCAACGCATTCAAAAGTACATGGCTAGTCTTCAGTAGTAAGAAAAAATACTAAGTCTATCAATATCAGAGGAGAAATGTAATGGATAAAATGTTTGCATTTTTAGAAAAATATCTTATGGGACCTATGGGTAAGGTTTCGACCTGGCGTCCTGTTCGTGCTATTGTGGCTGCTGGGATGGCCAGTATTCCCTTTACCATTGTTGGATCAGCCTTCTTAGTTCTAAGTGTTATTCCGCAAGCCTTTAATATACAATTTATAATTGATTTATGGGCCAATTCTTTTGATAAAATTCAAGCCTTATACTTGTTAGCCTATAAGTGTACAATGGGGATTTTGTCTCTCTACTTTGCAGTAGTAATCGGTTATGAATATACAAAGATATATGTCGAAGAGGAAGGTTTGAATCTCAATCCTCTCAATGGTGGACTTTTGGCAGTATTTGCTTATTTCTTAACCATACCAGAATTAGCTTTTTCTAAAGGCGCTATTTCAGCGGTGACTGGCGAGTCAACAATTAATGGATGGACTGTTGGTGGAGATAGTCTGACTCGCCTTTCTACATCAGGTATGTTTACAGCTATTTTGATGTCTATTTTGGCTGTGCAGCTTTACAAGCTTTGTGTGAAAAAGAACTGGGTTATAAAAATGCCTGAAGCTGTTCCAGAAGGGGTTTCTCGTTCGTTTACAGCATTGATTCCTGGTTTTGTGATTGCATTTGTGGTACTTTTCATAAACGGTATCTTTATTATGTTTGGTACTGATATTTATAAAGTCATTGCGGTTCCTTTTGCTTTTGTAACTCATATTACAAATACTTGGTTTGGCATTGTTATCATTTACCTTTTAGTGCACGCACTTTGGATTGTTGGTATCCATGGTGCCACCATTGTAATGGGACTGGTAAATCCAATACTTCTGGCTAACATAGCGCAAAATGTTGACGGAAAATTCTTTGCTTACGCTGGTGAATTTACGAACTCCTATGTAACTATTGGTGGTTCTGGGGCAACTTTACTTCTATGTATTTATATTGCTTTCCGCGCTAAATCAGAGCAGCTTCGTATGCTTGGGAAAGCATCAATGGGACCTGCCATCTTTAACATAAATGAGCCAATTATCTTTGGTCTTCCAATTGTTTATAATCCGATCTTAGCGATTCCATTTATTTTAGCACCAGTTGTATCGGCCTCTATTGGCTACTGGGCTGTTCAACTTGGTATTGCTGGTAAAGCTATTGTCCAAACACCATGGCCAACTCCTGTTGGTTTAGGAGCCTATGTAGGTTCAGGCGGAAGTTTAGGAGCATTTATCGTTGCAATCATCTGTGCTGTAGCAGCTTTCGTCATCTGGTATCCATTCATTCGGATGTACGACAATAAGCTTCATAAGGAAGAGATGGAAATGGCTGCAGAGTCAGCTATTAGCTAATGTCATCTTATCAATTACAAAGAGAAATCTCCTTTGAGGTTTCTCTTTTCTTTTGCGAATATTTTAGTAAATGAGAGAAACTTTAGAGGGGGCTGGGATATGTTTGTGGCGCGAAATCATAAGGGGCTTTTGTGTAATGCTCTGGAGGATAAGATTGAGAAGGGGGCTGATTTCGTCTGCCCAGCTTGTTCAGGGGCAGTCCGTTTTAAAAAAGGTAAGGTTATGCAGCCGCACTTTGCGCATATTTCGCTAGAAGAGTGTCGTTTTTATAGGGAAAATGAGAGTGCTGAGCACCTGAACCTTAAAGCAGAGCTTTTTCGCTGGGCTGTCCAGACAGAAGAAGTTGAGGTGGAGGCTTTTTTGCCTGTACTGCAGCAGATTGCTGATCTACTGGTTGATGAAAAACTGGCGCTTGAAGTCCAGTGCAGTCCCCTAAGTATAGAACGGCTGCAGGAACGGACGCTTTCTTACCGCCAGCATGGCTATCAGGTTCTCTGGCTTTTGGGGAGAAAACTTTGGCTCAAGGATTCCCTAACCCGTCTGCAGAAAGATTTTCTCTATTTTAGTAAAAATATGGGCTTTCATCTCTGGGAGCTGGATCAAGAAAAGCAAGTTCTGCGTCTCAAATACCTGATTCACGAAGATCTGCATGGAAAAGTCCAGCACAAGACCAAGAACTTTCCCTTTGGTCACGGCCGGCTTTTGGATATTTTGCGTTTGCCCTTTCAAAAGCAGGAGATGAACAGCTTTCTAGCCCAGCAAGATCCGCACATCTGCAATTATATCCGTCGTCAGCTTTATTACCAGCAGCCTAGATGGATGCAGCTGCAGGCCCAGCTCTATCAGGCTGGCGATAATCTCCTGACTAAGTCAGCAGAGGATTTCTATCCACAGGTTCGGCCAATACAAGCTGCCTCTTTCTGTCAGATAACTACTGACCTGAGTGACTATTACCAGCAGTTTGAGAATTATTACGCCAATCTCCAGCAAAAAAATCTGCAAATTGTTTATTCACCAGCTTTTTATGAGATGATAAGAGAAAATTGCTAAGTATCGTTAGTTTCCCATTGATGAAGCCATAAACTTTTAGTTATCCTTTCAGTTTTAGAATATTTGAGAATCCTGTATAATATAATAAAGTAATAAGTTAGATAGTTAAAAATTCTAAATCGTGCTAATTCAGCTAGCTTTAGCAAAGATGAGAAATGAAAGGAGCCACTATGAAAAAAATTTTTGTAATCTTTCTGAGTATCATCACGCTCAGTTCAGCTATGCTTTTAGGAGGTTGCAGTATGCTAAACAGTCGGTCAGAAAAAGAAGAAATGCTTCAGATTGCAGAGAGTAAAAAGATGAAGAGAGCCTTGGAAGATTTTCTTAAGGAATTAGATCCCAAAGCTTTGACAGCAGAAGGGAAGATTAAATCCTATGAAATTCAAAAGGATAAGTTAAATTATAACCCAATGGGAGGGATAATGATTCAAATGTTTATTAACGGAGATAAGAATATAAGTTTAAGTGTAACAGTAGTAGAAGATTCAACTACTGGTAACTTTGAAATTGCCACAAATTCAAGAAGTCGGAAACTTAGTGATCTATTGGCGAAATAGAATACATAGGCTCCGTTTCCCAAATTTACAACAATATACAAGATGATGGAGAACGATTTTTTGTCTTTTCATCTCTTTATCCGTAGTGGCGCTATCACAACGTTAAATAAATAGTATAAAAATGATAATATCAAACATTAATCTAAATCCATTTTCCCATTTTTGTTTAGGCATCTCGCTTTAGCAAATATGAGAAGCGAAAGGAGCCACCATGAAGAAAATTTTTGTAATCTTTTTGAGTATCATCACGCTCAGTTCATCTATGTTTTTAGGAGGTTGCAGTATGCTAAACAGTCGGTCGGAAAAAGAAGAAATGATTCAAATTGCAGAAAGTAAAAAGATGAAGAGTGTTATTGAGGAAGGGCTGAAAAAGATTGACCCTCAAGCATTAACACCTGAAGGGAAAATTAAAAGTTATGAAATTAATAAAAAGTCACTAACTCAGAACCCAATGGGAGGATTAATGTTTGATTTAATCATTAATGGTGACGAGGAAGTAACACTAGGATATGTCATTACAGAGGACGAAAATGGGAAATTTCACAGAGATGGGACTGTGTGGTCACCGAAGCTTATAGAACTAATGGATGAAGAAAATGTAAATAGCAATGAAGAATAAGACTTTTTCTTCATAACTTCCTAGCAATGATTGCGCTATGATAAAGCATTTTATATTTATGAATCTTTGATGATTCCGCTTTCATATTCTTTGGGAAAATAGTATAATAATCAAATAAAACATTAATCTAAATCTAGTTTCCCATTTTTGCTAAGGATCCAGCTTTAGCAAAGATGAGAAGTGAAAGGAGTCATCATGAAGAAAATAGTTATTATTTTTCTGAGTATCATTACGCTCAGTTCTGCTATGTTTTTAGGAGGGTGCAGTATGCTAAATAGTCGGTCAGAAAAAGAAGAAATGATCCAGATTGCGGAGAGTAAAAAATCTAAGAGATTGATTAAGCAAATGTTAAAGAAGAAAGATCCTGGAGCATTGACAGAAAAGGGAATAATCAAAAAATATACAATAGACGAAAGAAGTCTTGAGTATAATCCCATGGGAGGTTTAATTGTTGAGCTTATAATCAACGATGATCCTGACTTGACAATTACAACAACATTAACGGAAGATTCTAATGGACAGATGGAGTATTCTGGATACGTAATTTCTGGTGAACTCGCAAAGAAATTGAGAGGAGAATAATATGACATACGATGAATCATTTAGTGATAAACAGAAAGTAAAAATTGCCTTACAAGAATATGAGATAAAACGTGTTAATCAAGAAATTGAACTAAGTGACGAAACCTATGTTGGAACTATCTCCCAAATTTACGACAATGTACATGACAATGAAGAACAAGCTTTTATCTTTACGAACTTCTAACAATGATTACGCTTTCATATTCTTTAGGAAAATAGTATAATAATTAATATAAGACGTTAATCTAAAACTGCCTTCTCATTTTCGTTAAGGTATCAGCTTTAGCAAAGATGAGAAATGAAAGGAGCCACTATGAAGAAAATTTTTGTAATATTTCTGAGTATCATCACGCTCAGTTCAGCTATGTTTTTAGGAGGTTGCAGTATGATAAATAGTCAGTCAGAAAAAGAAGAAATGATTCAGATTGCGGAGGGGAAGAAAGCGCAGAGGGCAATAGAAGAATTACTGAGACAGGAAGATTCTAAAGCATTGACTGAGGAGGGCATTATAAAAGAATATTCAATAAATAAAGATAAATTAGAGTATAATCCTATGGGGGGGTTAATCGTTGAACTTATAATCAATGGTGATCCAGAATTAACTATTAAAACAACATTGATGGAAGAATCTGAAGAGAAATTAGAACACACAGGTTATGTAATCTCTGGTGAACTCGCAAAGAAATTGAGGGGAGAATGACATGACGTATGATAAAGCATTTAGTGATAAGAAAAAAGTTGATATTGCATTGCAAGAATATGAAATTGAGAAAGTAAATCAAGAGGTCAAACTTAAAGATGGAGGCTACATCGGCACAGTCTCCCAAATTTACGACAATGTACATGGCAATGAAGAACAAGTATATGTGCTAACGAATAAAGAGAGTGGCCTAACCGAAACTGAAATCAAAGACTCTAATGGGAGCTTGCGTGCCGCTGTCCCCTACTCCGCTTCGGATGCTGAGCGTGCTCAGGTGCAGGATGTGACAGTCATGATGCAGGGCTCTCAGACCAAGACGCACACTCCTAAGTTGCTCCACGATACTGTTACGGATTGGCTGCCAACAGACTTTGTGACGGCGTCTCACCGTCTAGGACCTGCAGGTGCAGTAAAATATGCTACCCCTTTTGTTTATCGTCATTCAAAAAATATTATTACTCAAAAAAGTCGAGAAGAACTAGATAAGGCAGATCGAGACGTAAGTAATAACATAGGAAATGTAGTAGGAATCTTTAATAAAGATGCTGGTCAAGCTGTGAAGCAGAGTCTTAATTCTCTCAATAAAAATCCCTTCAATGAGCTGAGGAAGAATGTTATATCAAATGTTACAGGTGTTTATGGCGGAACTTTAACGACAGGAATTGCTGCACCGAATATTATGTTAGCTGCTAGTTATCTCAAAAAGACACAAAAGTTTCCTCCGGCTCAGTTTAAGGATGCGGCTAAGCATCTTAAGGAAACCATTCGTAAGTACCCTAATGCCAAGATTGATCTTTACGGACACTCTTTGGGTTCTATGGATATCCAGTATGCTCTATCCACCCTGACAGAGGAGGAGATGCGCCATATTGGCACAGTCCACATCTACAATGGCCCTAATATCTATCCTCTCTTGCCCAAGGAACAGCAGGCACGACTGGATAGCGCTAAGTATAAGATTTTTAATCATATCGACCATAAGGACATCGTCAGCTTAGGCTACAGCTTATCTGGCAGTGAAAACGCTGCTGGTATTGTACATCATATTGCGACTGTCGAAAAAGAAATCGGCGATCAGCATATGATGGAGGGCTATATCTACGATAAAAATAAAAACTTTGTGCTTATGGATGGGACAGGTAAGACGACTATCAAGGATACCATCAAAGCAAATATGATCCCTTACCAGAATATGAAGAAGTATCTGTCTAAGGGTGGATTTAGCAGTAATGAAAAGATTTATCTGGACAGTGTTCAAGCCCAGGCAACTGTTCAAAGTTTAGTAAATGTGACCAAACTAGGCTATGACACTTTGAAGCAGGCTAGAGATCAGGTTGTTAGCGAAGCAGAAAAGCTAGCAGAGCAGTTGGGAAAAGTTCCTCAGGGCTTCAGTCTTAGTCCAGATGAGGTGACTGCAGCCTATCAGGCTGGAGGTGCAGATTATCAATCATTGGTCGGATCTTTACAAGAGCACTTTGAAAGTCGATTGTCTAAATTTCAAATGCCTCTAATTATCTTTGAAGTTTTGCAAGGTCAGATTGAAGCTGGCATTGAGCAGCTGCTGGCTAAAGATCAGGCGTTAGCAGGAGATTTTGAACAATGGAACCAAATCAATCAATGAAGCAGGATATAGCTAAAAAAGAAAAAGAGATGGAGGAACTATACTCAGAACTTCAGCGGGAACGTTTGAAGATTGATAAAGAACGAGATATCATCCTATCTAAGAAAAAAGCATTTTCCGACATGCTACAAGAAGAGTATGAAATGGCGACTGCTATTTTACGGAAACAAGAAAGGGACACTAGTATCGAATGGCAGGCTCTAAATCAGTATATAGAATCCTATGATATATTGGCGGAAGAGGCTAGCAGCGAGGAACTGAAAAATCTTGATCTAAAAGATGAGAAAGTTTTGGAAACATTCTCTAAGCAGAGACGCCGTTTAGTATGGGAAATTGAAGATAGCTATTGTCGTCTTCGTGATTCTAAATAAATCTGCTGTTTAGAGTAGAGGAAAGGAAAAAGTCTATGTTTATATCAGAAATAGCTTCAGCACCAGTGAAAAGTTACTTTTCACCATCTAAAACAGCTGATTTGGCAGAAATTAGGAAAGCAATAGAAAAGCAAATTATAACAAATGTTCTAGCTCCTCTTTTGTTAGCTCAAAAAAGCAGTCTTCAAAGCAATTATGATACTCTTTTTACCGATGTCGCAAAGACTGTTCAGGAGAGCGTGAAAGTAGCTGCAGATCAGATAGATAGCTCGATGAAAGGGCAATTTTCTAAAAAAGTTGTAAGCGTTATAGACAACAGCAGTACGAAATTTGAAGAAATTTAGCAATGAACTCTTTGGAATCTAATTTTTGTTTGGTCAGGAATTAGAATCAAAGAGTTTTTTTAAAACTAAGTCAGTCTGCATAGCTACTAAGAGATTTTGGTACTTGAGTTTTATAAAAAGTGGAATTTTGTGATAGAATAGGGGAGTCGGAGGATTTTTTTATGGCAAAACAAAGAAATGAAATTGAAGAAAAATATACTTGGGATTTGAGCACCATTTTCCCAACAGATGAAGCCTTTGAAGTTGAGCTGGCGCAGGTTTCAGAAGAAGTGAAGAAAGCAGCTAGTCTGGCTGGACATTTGCTAGATTCAGCAGACAGTCTTTTGACAACGACAGAAATCCAGTTAGACTTGATGCGTCGTATTGAAAAGCTTTATTCTTATGCTCACATGAAGAATGACCAGGATACACGTGTGGCCAAGTACCAAGAGTATCAGGCTAAAGGCATGACTCTTTACAGTGATTTTGGTCAAAGCTTTGCCTTCTACGAGCCCGAATTTATGGCGATTACAGAAGAACAATACCAAGCTTTCTTAGCTGAGCAGCCAGCCCTGCAGCTGTATCAGCATTATTTTGACAAGCTTTTGAAAAAGAAGGCTCACATCCTGACACAGCGTGAAGAAGAACTATTGGCTGGTGCTGGTGAAATCTTTGGGGCAGCGGGCGAAACCTTTGCTATCTTGGATAATGCAGATATTGTCTTTCCGATGGTGCATGATGAAGATGGAAATGAAGTTCAGCTCAGCCACGGTAACTATATTACTTTGGTCGAGTCTAAAAATCGAGAAGTCCGTAAGGAAGCTTACGAGGCTCTCTACAGCGTATACGAGCAGTATCAGCATACCTATGCCAAGACTCTGCAGACCAATGTCAAGGTTCACAACTACAATGCGAAAGCCCGCAAGTTTTCATCTGCCCGTGAAGCAGCCTTGTCAGCGGACTTTATTCCAGAAAGTGTCTATGACAGCCTAGTTTCAGCTGTCAATAAGCATTTGCCTCTCTTGCAGCGTTATATCGCTTTGCGAGCGAAGATTTTAGGCATTTCTGACTTGAAGATGTATGATATGTACACTCCTTTGTCAGAGACAGACTACAAGTTCACTTATGAGGAAGCCTTGGCTAAGTCTGAGGAAGTTCTGGCTATTCTGGGTGAGGATTATTTGAGCCGAGTCAAGACAGCTTTTTCAGAGCGCTGGATTGATGTTCATGAAAATCAAGGCAAGCGCTCAGGGGCATACTCAGGCGGTTCTTACGATACCAATGCCTTTATGTTGCTCAACTGGCAGGACACACTGGACAATCTCTTTACCTTGGTGCACGAGACAGGCCACAGTATGCACTCAAGTTATACTCGTGAGACCCAGCCTTATGTCTATGGAGACTACTCTATCTTCTTGGCTGAGATTGCTTCAACGACCAATGAAAATATCCTGACAGAGAAGCTCTTGGAAGAAGTAGAAGACGACGCCACTCGCTTTGCTATCCTCAATCACTTCTTGGATGGCTTCCGAGGTACAGTCTTCCGTCAAACCCAGTTTGCTGAGTTTGAGCACGCTATCCACAAGGCTGACCAAGAAGGTCAAGTTTTGACCAGCGAGTTTCTCAATGACCTCTATGCTGACTTGAACGAGAAATATTACGGTCTGAAAAAGGAAGACAACCCGCAGATTCAGTACGAATGGGCTCGGATTCCGCATTTCTACTATGATTACTATGTTTTCCAATATTCGACAGGATTTTCAGCGGCTTCTGTCTTGGCTGAAAAGATTGTCCATGGCAGTCAGGAAGACAAGGACAAGTATTTGGACTATCTGAAAGCTGGGAACTCTGACTATCCACTCAATGTCATCAAGAAAGCAGGTGTGGATATGGAAAAAGAAGACTACCTAAATGCTGCTTTTGCTGTCTTTGAGCGTCGTCTGGATGAATTTGAAGCCTTGGTAGAAAAGTTGGGACTGGCATAAGATGGTCGAGACTTATAATCAAAACTCTAATCCCAATATGCGTCGGCCAGTGGTCAAAGAAGAAATTGTAGACTTTATGAGGCAGCGTCTCCAGCCGGTCACTGGTGGACTCAAGGAACTAGAGGATTTTGCCAGAGCTGAAAATGTGCCCGTGATTCCCCATGAGACAGTGGCATATTTCCGCTTGCTTCTTGAAAGTCTGCAGCCAGAGAAGATTTTAGAAATTGGGACCGCTATTGGTTTTTCGGCCCTTTTGACGGCTGAGCATGCTCCTCAGGCTCAGATTACGACCATTGACCGCAATCCAGAGATGATTGAGTTGGCCAAGGCTAATTTTGCCAAATATGACAGCCGTCAGCAGATCACTCTGCTGGAAGGCGATGCGGTGGATTTGCTTGAGACATTAGAGGATTCCTACGACCTTGTCTTTATGGACTCTGCCAAGTCCAAGTATGTGGTCTTTCTGCCTCAGGTCCTCAAGCACCTCAATCCTGGCGGTCTGGTCCTCATTGATGATGTCTTTCAAGGCGGCGATGTTGCCAAGCCTTTTGAGGAAATTAAGCGTGGCCAACGGGCTATTTACCGAGGGTTGCATAGTCTTTTTGACGCAACTTTGGATAGTTCAGATTTGACTTCCAGTCTGCTTCCCTTGGGAGATGGGCTGCTTATGATTAGAAAAAAATGACATCTCTGATTTTTTCCTAATTTCCAAAAATTTTTAGTAAAATTTAAGATATCAATTCAAATTTGTGCTACAATAGAAAACATGAACTTTTAAGAATAAGGAGTCAATATAAAATGAAGAAAAAAATATTTGCAGGAGCTGTGACACTCTTGTCAGTCGCTGTATTAGCAGCATGTTCTAACTCAGAAGGCAAGGACATCGTGACCATGAAAGGAGATACGATTACTGTCAATGAATTTTACGAGCAAGTGAGAAATAATGTTGCAGCTCAGCAGGTCTTGCTGCAGATGACCATCAAAAACATCTTTGAAGAACAATACGGCAAATACGTCAAAGACAAGGACGTCAAGGAAGCTTTTGAAAAGTCTAAAACTGCTTACGGTACAGCTTTTGCCCAAGTCTTGGCTCAAAACGGATTGACCGAAGATACCTACAAGGAGCAAATCCGCACCAATATGCTGGTAGAGTATGCCGTTAAGAAGGCTGCTGAAAAAGAGCTGACTGACGAAAACTACAAGGCTGCCTTTGAAAACTACACGCCAGAAGTAACAGCTCAAATCATCAAGGTTGACAGCGAAGAGAAAGGTAAGGAAGTTCTTGAAAAAGTTAAAGCTGAAGGAGCAGACTTCAGTCAAATCGCTAAAGAGAACTCTACCGATGCTGCCACTAAGGAAAAAGGCGGAGAAATCAAGTTTGACTCTGGCTCTACTGATGTTCCAGATGCTGTCAAAAAAGCTGCCTTTGCTTTGGAAGAAAATGGCATTTCAGACCTTGTTACTGTGCAAGATTCACAGTACTCAGCAAGCTACTATATTGTTAAGCTGGTCAAGAAGTCAGAGAAATCTTCTAACTGGAAAGACTACAAAGATAGGCTGAAAGAGATTATCATTGCGCAAAAAGAAAAAGATACTAGCTTTATCCAAAGCGTTGTAGCTAAAGAGCTGAAAGATGCCAACATCAAGGTTAAGGACAGTGCTTTCCAATCTGTCTTTGCTCAGTATATTGAAACGACAGGCTCTTCAACTTCTTCATCAAGTGATGCCAGCAGCTCAAAGACTTCTGAGTCCAGCTCAGCAGCCGAAAGCAGTTCAGAAGAAGCTTCTTCATCAGCCGCAGAATAAGGTTGACGAAAAGACAATAAGCAAGTATAATAAGACTGGTGAGAATTGATTTTTCAAGTTCTTAGTTCAGAGAATTGGCGGTGCTGCGAGCCATCTGAGACGGAGAATCATGCTACTCATCTTGCCAAATAGAATACGAAATGAGAATGACAAGTTCATTGAATGAAGGTGGTACCGCGGTTTTTCGCCCTTCGGACAAGGAACTTGTCTTTTATGTTGACTGCGGAGGTAACATAATGAAAACCTATCTTGTCAAACAGAAATTTCGCTTAGGCGGCGAACGCTTTGATATCAAGGACGATCGAGGAAATGTGGATTACCAAGTGGAAGGCTCTTTCTTCCAGATTCCTAAAACCTTTACTATCTATGATAGTCAGGGCCAAATCGTCAGTCAGATTACCAAGACCCTTCTAACCTTCCTGCCCCAGTTTGAAATCAAACTCAGCAGCGGGCATAGCTTTTATATCCGTCAGAAATTCACTATTTTGCGTGATAAGTATAAATTTGATAATTTGGGGCTACGAGTTGAAGGTAATATCTGGGATTTAAACTTTCGTCTGCTGGATGACAGCAATCAAGTCGTTGCAGAGATTACCAAGGAGCTTTTCCATCTGACCTCTACTTATCAGGTTCATATTTATGAGGAGTCTTATTCAGATTTGGTGATATCCCTCTGTGTCGCTATTGATTATGTCGAAATGCTGGAAAGTTCGTCCTCATAATGCAATTATTTTAGAAAAAATTTAAGGAGAAAAATAAATGAAACAAATGTCAAGTGCTCAGGTTCGTCAAATGTGGCTGGATTTTTGGGCAACTAAAGGTCATGCAGTAGAACCATCAGTCAGCTTGGTGCCGGTCAACGATCCAACTTTGCTCTGGATTAACTCTGGTGTTGCGACCCTCAAGAAATACTTTGATGGAACCATCATTCCAGAAAATCCTCGGATTACCAATGCTCAAAAAGCCATTCGGACCAACGATATTGAAAATGTCGGAAAAACTGCCCGCCACCATACCATGTTTGAAATGCTGGGCAATTTCTCTATTGGCGATTATTTCCGTGATGAAGCGATTGAGTGGGCTTACGAGCTTTTGACTAGTCCTGAATGGTTTGATTTTCCCAAAGACAAGCTTTACATGACCTACTATCCAGATGACAAGGACTCTTACAACCGCTGGATTGCTATGGGCGTTGAGCCTAGTCATTTGATTCCGATTGAAGATAATTTCTGGGAAATCGGTGCGGGGCCTTCTGGACCAGATACAGAGATTTTCTTTGACAGAGGTGAGGCTTTTGATCCAGAAAATATCGGAGTGCGCCTCTTAGAAGAAGATATTGAGAACGACCGTTATATCGAAATCTGGAATATCGTCTTGTCACAATTCAACGCTGACCCTGCTGTACCGCGTAGCGAGTACAAGGAATTGCCACATAAGAACATTGATACGGGCGCTGGTTTGGAGCGTTTGGTCGCTGTTATCCAAGGGGCTAAGACCAACTTCGAGACCGACCTCTTCATGCCAATCATTCGTGAAGTAGAGAAACTGTCCGGCAAGGTCTATGACCAAGATGGCGACAATATGAGTTTCAAGGTTATCGCAGACCATATCCGCTCGCTCTCCTTTGCCATTGGTGATGGGGCTCTTCCTGG
Source organism: Streptococcus sanguinis (assembly GCA_013378335.1). NCBI lineage: Bacteria > Bacillati > Bacillota > Bacilli > Lactobacillales > Streptococcaceae > Streptococcus > Streptococcus sanguinis. Next base: position 1,633,151 of record CP040556.1, on the reverse strand, counting down.
AAATGAAGGCCGCGGCTATGTCCTTCGTCGTTTGCTTCGTCGTGCTTCAATGCATGGCCAAAAGCTGGGTATCAATGAGCCTTTCCTTTACAAGCTTGTACCAACTGTGGGCAAGATTATGGAAAGCTACTATCCAGAAGTCCTTGAAAAGAAAGACTTTATCGAAAAGATTATCAAGAGTGAGGAAGAATCTTTTGCTCGTACTCTGCACTCTGGTCAACATTTTGCCCAAGGCATCGTAGCAGATCTGAAAGAAAAAGGTCAGGCAATCATCTCTGGTCAAGATGCCTTCAAACTCTACGATACTTACGGTTTCCCACTGGAGTTGACTGAGGAAATCGCTGAAGAAGCAGGCATGACTGTAGACCGTGCTGGCTTTGAAGCAGCTATGAAAGAGCAGCAGGACCGGGCGCGTGCGTCTGTCGTCAAGGGTGGCTCAATGGGCATGCAAAATGAAACCCTGCAGGCCATCACAGTAGAGAGTGTCTTTAACTACGAAAAAGAAGAGCTGACAGCTGAACTCCTTGCTATCGTAGCGGATGATGCAGCAGTGGAGTCTGTTGAGACAGGGACAGCTGCCCTCATCTTTGCAGAAACACCATTCTACGCTGAAATGGGTGGTCAGGTGGCCGACCACGGTCAAATCTTTGATGCAGCAGGCAATCTGGTAGCGCAAGTAAGGGACGTGCAAAAGGCACCAAATGGTCAACCACTACATACTGTCGAGGTCTTGGCTCCTCTGACTCTCGGTCAAAGCTATAAACTGGAAATTGATCACAGCCGCCGCCATCGTGTGATGAAAAACCATACGGCGACTCACCTCTTGCATGCAGCTTTGCATAATGTTCTTGGTAATCATGCAACCCAAGCTGGCTCTCTGAACGAAGTAGAATTCCTGCGCTTTGACTTTACGCATTTCCAAGCAGTGATAGCAGAAGAGCTGCGCGCTATTGAGCAAGAAGTCAATGAGAAAATCTGGGAAGCTCTTGCCATTGAGACAGTAGAGACTGATATTGACACGGCTAAGGAAATGGGTGCCATGGCGCTCTTTGGCGAAAAATATGGTAAAGAAGTTCGCGTCGTAACCATTGGCGACTACTCTGTCGAGCTTTGCGGAGGAACCCACGTAGGCAACACTTCTGAAATCGGTATTTTCAAGATTGTCAAGGAAGAAGGTATCGGATCTGGAACTCGCCGTATCTTGGCAGTCACCAGCAAGGAAGCTTTTGAAGCCTACCGTGAGGAAGAAGAGGCGCTTAAGGCTATTGCAGCGACTCTCAAGGCACCGCAAATCAAGGAAGTGCCTCACAAGGTAGAAGCACTGCAAGAGCAGCTGCGTCAACTCCAAAAAGAGAACGCAGAGCTCAAGGAAAAAGCAGCAGCAGCGGCCTCTGGTGAAGTCTTCAAGAATGTTCAAGAGGCAAATGGACATAGCTTTATCGCTAGTCAGGTCTCTGTGTCTGATGCAGGTGCCCTACGTACCTTTGCGGACACGTGGAAGCAGAAGGACTATTCAGATGTTCTTGTACTGGTCGCAGCAATTGGTGATAAGGTCAATGTTCTTGCAGCCAGCAAGACCAAGGACATCCATGCTGGTAATCTGATTAAGGAATTGGCACCGATTGTAGATGGTCGAGGCGGCGGTAAGCCAGACATGGCTATGGCTGGCGGCAGCAAGCAATCCGCTATTCCAGACTTGCTAGCAGCAGTTGCTGAGAAGTTGTAATATTAGATAAAAGATAGATGAAAAGGTCTGCTCTTTGGGCGGATCTTTTTCTGTGCTCTCAGCTCTTTTACTTCTCTATATGATAAGCAAATAAGCCGCTTTAAGGCAAGAAATCATAAATTGTTTTAGAATAAATAATGATATTTTCAAAAATATTGCATAAAAATACAGAAAATACTTGACAAAGGAAAGAGATACGAGTAAAATAAAACGCATATTTATACGGAGGTGTTTTAAAAATATGCGAATTTCGATTGTGGGAATTACTGGTTACTCAGGAATGGAACTCCTCCGTATTTTACTGCAGCATCCGCAGGCGGAAGTCGTTTCCCTTCATGCCAGCCAAGATATGGAGGCTTCTGTGTCAGAGCTTTATCCTCATTTGAAAGGGATTTGCGACCTGAAAATAGAAGCTTTTGACAGTCAGGAAATTATGCGACGAGCAGATCTTGTTTTCTTTGCAACATCAAGCGGAGTGGCTAAAGATTTGTCCAAAGATTTTGTAGAAGCAGGATTTCCAGTCATTGACCTATCTGGTGATCATCGTTTGCCAGGGAATATTTATAAAAAATGGTATCGGAAAGTGCCTGCTGAAGACCATGTTCAAAAAGAGTTTATTTATGGACTGTCTGAGTTTACAGATGTCAGAGGGAAGCGATTTATTGCCAATCCCGGCTGCTATGCAACGGCTACAGAGTTGGCCTTGATTCCCTTGCTGCAGGCTCAGGCTATTGAGCTGGACTCCATTATTGTCGATGCCAAGAGTGGCTTGACAGGGGCGGGGAAAAATCCAGCTGCATCCAGTCATTTTGTCCATGTGCATGACAATTATGTGACTTACAAGCTGAATCAGCATCAGCATATTCCTGAGATTGTGCAGCAGTTACAGCGTTTTGATGAGGGATTGCAGCAGATTCAGTTTTCAACATCCCTTATTCCGCTCAATCGTGGCATCGTAGCGACGGTTTACAGCAAGTTGAAGGAACCTTTGACTAGGGAAGAACTAATTTCTATTTACCAAGAATGCTATCAGGACAAGCCTTTTGTCCGTATTCAAGCATCTTTGCCGAATTTGCACCAGGTTGTCGGTACTAATTATACAGATATTGGTTTCGACTATAATCCTGTGACGAATATTTTAACTGTAGTGGCCGTGCTGGATAATCTGATTAAGGGGGCTGCTGGTCAGGCAGTTCAGAATATGAATCTGATGCTGGGCTTCCCTGAAACAGATGGCCTGCTCAGTCAACCGTCCTATGTCTAGATGAGAAAGGGTTAGATATGAAAACTATTGATGGAACGATTGCCAGTCCGCTAGGCTTTTCGGCTGACGGTTTACACGCTGGCTTTAAGAAAAAGAAGTTGGATTTTGGCTGGATTGTCTCAGAAGTACCAGCCAGTGTGGCAGGAGTCTATACGACCAATAAGGTCATTGCTGCTCCGCTTCTAGTGACCAAAGCATCAATCCAAAAGAGTCAGAAATTGCAGGCAATAGTAGTTAATTCTGGTATTGCCAATTCCTGTACAGGTCAGCAGGGACTGGACGCCGCCTATGAGATGCAGCGATTGACTGCTCAAAAGCTGAAGATTGAGCCCGACTTGGTAGGTCTGGCTTCTACAGGAGTCATCGGCGAGCAGCTTCCAATGAATGCTCTTAAAAATGGTCTGTCAAAGATTCTAGTGAGTGGTAAGGCAGAAGATTTTGCTGAAGCTATCTTGACAACAGATACTTGCACCAAAACCTGTGTGGTCACAGAAGAGTTTGGCTCAGACCTGGTGACAATGGCGGGAGTAGCTAAGGGATCGGGCATGATTCATCCGAATATGGCAACTATGCTGGCCTTTATAACCTGTGACGCTAATATTTCCAGTGCTACCTTGCAAGCGGCTCTCAGTCAGCATGTGGAGACGACTTTCAACCAAATCACGGTGGATGGGGATACATCGACCAATGACATGGTGCTAGTCATGGCTAACGGCTGCCGGCAAAATGAAGAAATTCTGCCAGATACGGAAGAATTTGAAAAGTTTTCCAAGATGCTCCGCTATCTTATGACTGACTTGGCTAAGAAAATTGCCAAGGATGGCGAGGGAGCGACCAAGCTGATTGAAGTCAATGTTCGGCATGCCAAGGATGAACAGAGTGGCCGTATGATTGCCAAGAGTGTCGTTGGCTCTAGCTTGGTCAAAACAGCTATTTTTGGTCAAGATCCCAATTGGGGCCGAATCTTAGCAGCTATCGGCTATGCGGGAGCAGATGTCTCGGTTGATGACATTGATATTTGGATTGAGGGGATTCCAGTTATGCAGGCTTCTAGTCCTGTGGCTTTTGACCCCGAGGAGACTAGTGATGCCATGGCTGGGGAGCTGCTGACCTTGACGATTGACCTACACGATGGGGACGCTGAAGCTCAGGCCTGGGGCTGCGATTTGTCCTATGATTATGTGAAAATCAATGCCCTCTATAGAACCTAAGGAGAAATGTAATGAAAGATGTGATTGTTATAAAAATTGGCGGCGTTGCTGCGCAAAAGCTGTCTACTAAGTTTATCAAGCAAATGCAAGTGTGGATAGCAGCTGGTAAGAAAATCGTGGTCGTTCACGGGGGCGGTCTGGTCATTAACCAACTTATGAAAGAGCGCCAGCTGCCTACTCGCAAGGTTAAGGGGTTACGGGTGACAGCTAAGTCTGACTTGCCCATTATTGAGCAGGCCTTGCTAGGTCAAGTCGGCCGGACTCTGACACAAGAACTGAACGATTCAGATATTGAAAGCCTTCAGCTGGTTTCACATTTGGGGAAGACAGTTTCGGCAGATTTTATTGATAAAGACCTCTATGGCTATGTCGGTCAGGTGAAGGCGATTCAAACTGCCTATCTAGAGCAGCTGCTGGCTGCGGACATGGTCCCGGTGCTGGCTTCGCTGGGGGAAAATGATGCTGGTGAGCTCTTAAATATCAATGCAGACTATCTAGCTGCGGCAGTTGCCAGCAGCTTGCAGGCAGAGAAGCTGATCCTGATGACAGATATAGAAGGGGTTCTGGAGGACAAAAAAGTCCTGCCCCAGATTCTGACTAGTCAGGTTTCCAAGAAGATTCAAACAGGTGTCATCAAGGGTGGCATGATTCCTAAGATCGAAAGTGCTGTTCAGACTGTACTTTCCGGTGTCGGTCAGGTTCTGATTGGTGACAATCTTTTGACGGGCACCTTGATAGCAGAGGGATAACGATGACTTATTTATTTGAAAACTACAAGCGGGCGCCTATTGAGTTTGTTAAAGCAGAGGGCTCCTATCTGATTGACAGTGAGGGAAAGGCTTATTTGGACTTTTCATCGGGGATTGGCGTAACCAATCTTGGCTTTCATCCGCAGGTCCAGCAGGCATTGATCCAGCAAGCAGGACGCATCTGGCACAGTCCCAATCTCTATCTTAGCTCTCTGCAAGAGCAGGTGGCTCAGGAACTGGCAGGTTCTTATGATTATTTGGCATTTTTCTGCAATAGCGGAGCAGAAGCTAATGAAGCTGCTATTAAGCTAGCCCGCAAAGCTACTGGCAAGCAAGGCATTATCACTTTTCAGCAATCCTTTCACGGTCGGACCTTTGGCGCTATGGCCGCAACAGGACAGGATAAGATCAAGGAAGGATTTGGTGATGGGGTTCCTCATTTCAGCTATGCGGTTTACAATGATCTGGCCAGCGTAGAAGACTTGGTCAATCAGGATACGGCAGCTGTCATGCTGGAATTGGTCCAAGGAGAATCAGGAGTTCGTCCAGCAGAAGCAGCCTTTGTCAAAGACTTGGCAGATTTTTGCCAACGAGAGGGGATTTTACTGATTGTTGATGAGGTACAGACAGGTATGGGGCGCACGGGTCAGCTTTATTCCTTTGAGCATTATGGGATTATACCGGATATTGTGACACTGGCTAAGGGTTTAGCCAATGGCCTGCCCGCTGGTGCTCTATTAGGAAAATCCAGCTTGGCTCCTGCTCTTGGACCTGGCAGTCATGGCTCTACCTTTGGTGGCAATAAATTAGCCATGGCGGCTGCCTTGGAGACCTTGTATATCATGAAAGAGGCGGGCTTTCTAGAAGAAGTCAGGTCTAAAAGTGCCATCTTGATGGAGCAGCTGCAGCTTGCTTTTCAGGATCATCCAAAGATTTCTGCTGTTCGCGGTCTGGGCATGATGATTGGGATTGAAACAAGCGCCAGTCTGTCAAGGCTTGTTGAAGCTGCCCGCCAGAAGGGCTTAATTATCCTGACAGCTGGAGAGAATGTTATCCGTCTCCTGCCACCTTTGACTATCAGCAGGGAGGAAATTCAGCAGGGGATTGCTGTTTTAAAAGAAATATTTTCTCAAGTAGATGAATAAAGGAAAAGAGAGTGGGACAGAAATCGGTAATTCGTTAGAATTCGATTTCGTCGTCCCACCTCCGCACAGTTGAGTAGGGCTGTAAAAGCTGATGAAATCAGCGTAGTAGAGCCCACTCAACCACTGCGTCTTGCTCGACAATCCAAAGACAATTGAGAGGCTAGGACTTTTGTCCCAGCCTCTTATTTGTCTATGATAATAGCAAATTTGACAATGATTATTATTTTTTGACAAATATACTTGTCAAAAAGAAAAGAATCTGTTACAATACTTTTGAACAGGAAATGGAGGGACGCTTATGAATGCATTCTTATGGTTCTTGCTTCCGATGACTTTTATGGTTTTTATCTTTGGGATTGATTCTTCCAATAAGCTAATGCGGATGCAGGAACGGATAAAGTCTTTAGAAAGAAAAAGAAAGGGGAACAAAACAAAGTCACAATTTTTAAAAGAAATGATTGGAAAGAAGCCGACAATTATGAGCGAGTCAATTGGAACCAATAACTGGCTGGTAAACTGGCTGGTAGTGGATGTGGATGAAGAATGGGTCAAGCTGAGCATGACAGATAAAAAAGGTCAGACCAAGACCAAGCTGATTCGTATTGAAGACATTCGGTCTATTGAATTGCTGGAGAATTGAGAGGAAATTTCATGAAATTAAAGAATCGTCTCAAGGAGTTGCGAGCACGAGATGGCCTCAATCAGACAGAGTTAGCAAGGAGAGCAGAAGTATCCAGACAGACTATCAGTCTCTTGGAACGAGGCGAGTACACTCCCTCTATCATCATTGCGTTGAAAATTGCTCATATTTTTGGAGAAACTGTCGAGAACGTTTTTAGAATTGAGGAAGAATGAAACAACTTAGAAATAATAGTCAACTTTTACTTTTATCTTTGTTTATTGTTTATGTCTTTTCTTATGTTTTAAAAGATGCTGGGCTACTTCAAATAGAATTGCCCCTGAGGTTAGAATGGACAGTTGTATTTTATCTGACTCTAGCAGTCACACTAGATAAATGGATAAGTCATAAAAGAAAAGCTAGCTTTAAGTCGAGTATAAACTCTAGATCGAGCAATAGGAAAGGAAAATCATGACAACGAAAAAAAGAATAATAAGGAATGTAATTTTCTTAATTCTAGCCATAATCATTGGAGGAGTGATTGGTTTCTTTGCTGGACGCATTGAACACATATCTTGGCCAAGTTTTTTGAATGTAGGACTACTACAAAATATAGGACGTGTATGCTTAACCATCCTCTATCCTTTTACTTTTTATTTTATATACCAAGCAAATAAATATCATCAATCTATGGAGAAAGAAGAGGATGAAGATAAGGAGTATGAACTTTATCGTCAAACCTTTAAAACGTTAGAATCTGTGACAATCTTATATAATGTCACCTCTGCTTTGACTTTATTTACCTTATTTGTTGGTGTAAACTATGTTTTTCCATTATTAGAAGCTGGTGCGGTGTTTTGGATTAATCTATATGATGGAGTTATTCTTCTAGCCCTTGTAATTGCCCAAATAGTATTGCTCAAGACGACACAGAAAATCCGAAAATATAAACTATCGATAGCACCTACTGTTGAGGAAATAAAAGAATTTGCCCTCTCTTATGATGAGTCAGAGCTGCAAGCCAATTATGAACAGTGCTATCTTATTCTCTTCAATGTAAATCAGAGACTTCTGCCAGCCCTCTATGTTATTTTAGGGATAGTGGGAACTTTCACACCCCTTAATGTCGTTTCCGGCTTTGTCGTCTTGCTGGTGATTCATATCTATATCAATCTCATGTATTATCCAATGGTAAGAAAATATTTCAAATAAGCTTATTTCCCGATGAAAGGCAGAAATTATGAAACTACTGAAAGAACTTGATTTTATCCATAATAAAAAGGTCAATCTGGCTCTGAATATAACGGCAGTATTGCTGATCTTCCCTTTTCTAGCCCTCTTTACCTGGATTGCTATTCTAATGTATGGCAAGGGCAGCGAAGTTTTTCATTTCTTTGACTTATTCTACCTCCTTGTTCTAATGATCATCCATGAGCTGATCCACGGCTTCTTCTTTAAGGTACTGGGGGATGAAAATACCAAGGTTAAGTATGGTTTTAAGAGTGGCATGGCTTATGCGACCAGTCCAGGCAGCCTTTACAGTCGGAAAAGAATGCTGGTCATTATTCTGGCACCTTTCTTTCTGATTAGCCTAGTCCTGACCTTGATCTATGCCTTGCATATTTTGCCCGCCACTTCTTATATCGTCCTTGCTAGCTTTCACGCAGCTGGCTGTGTAGGAGATTTTTTCCTCGCTGCGGCTATTATTCGGCAGAAGGGGGATATCGCTATTGAGGACACAGAAGTCGGTATCAATATCTATCAAAAGGAGAATCTATAATGAACAACTTTAAAGCAATTGCCTTAGGAATCGTAAAATGGCTAGGTTTAATCCTTCTCAATATCCTTATAAACGCTACCCCGATGCTCTTCTTGATGTATGGGAAAAATGTGCCCATGTATGTAGAGATACTATTGGTAGCAATGTATCTGATTTTAGTTTTCTTGATTTTCCGTAGTTTATGGCGGCATTATCAGAAGCATGTGCCAGAAGAAAAGAAGCAGTTCAGACTGTCTGGCAAGGATATCGGTTTTGCTTTTCTATTCTTTTTCCTTGCGAGAGTGGCTGCTATTGTCGGTGTTTATCTCAATCTCATCCTGAGCGGCAATTCCCAGACTAGTAATGACAGCGCCATACAAGGGCTGGGGGGAATGATGTCTTCGCAGTATATCTTTTTTGCCTTGCTCTTTGTTGCAACGATTGCCTTTATCGCTCCTATCATGGAAGAACTAATTTTCCGCGGTTTTGGAACTGCCTTCTTTTTCAAAAATAATCAAAAAGTTTTGGCTGCCATTGTGACTTCTGTGGTCTTCACTCTGCCTCATATCACGCAATTGTCCGAGTTCCCGCCCTATTTTGCCATTGGTTTGATTCTGTATATATCCTATGCTCGTCGGGGGAATATAAAAGATTCCATGTTGGTTCATATCCTGAACAATCTCCCCATGGCTATAATGCTGCTGCTAGCTATGTTTAAGTAAATCAATCTATAAGGAATCACTATGAAATTAAAAACTTTCTTTACTAATTTTGGCCTTTATATTCTTGTCCTCTTGACCTATTTCTATATTTTTTCGACTATAGTTGTTTTCACTATAGGTTCTCTGACAGGGGGATTTTCTCAACTATTGATTTTGCCGATTTTTGTCATACTTGCAAGTCTCTATTCTTTTGCCATGTGGAAATGGTACCAGAAAGATTTGAAACTGGAAATCAAAAATACCAAGCTGACCAGCTCTGTCTGGCTTCCCAGCGTCCTCTTGCTTGCTTTTATTATCTTCCAGCAGCTCGTTCCTATTGAATCTTCTGCCAATCAGAATGCTGCTGTAGAGTTGATTCAGCAGCAGCCAGCCTTTGCCTTTCTATACATGGTAATCTTTGCTCCTATTCTTGAGGAGTTGCTGACACGAGGATTTTTGGCTAAGTTTCTCTTTCCCGACCAAAACAGCTTGGCGAAAATCCTGCTCTATTTAACTGTATCTGCCAGCTTTTTCTCTCTTTTGCACATGCCGGGCAATCTAGTCCAGTTTCTGGTTTACTTCATCTTGGGAGCCATCTTTGGCTTAGGCTATCTAGCTAAGAAGGATCTGCGCTACTCAATGGGCTTACATCTGGCAAATAATCTCATTGCCTTTGTTCTCATTGCCTTCTTTTAATAGAAAAACGAAATATAAGACAACACTTCTAAAGTTAGGCAGAAAAGTCTAACAGCAGAAGTGTTTTTCTGTGTAATGGAGTTTAAATACTAAACTGCTTTTCTGGTCTTTCGAAAGCCAGCAGTTTCAAATTCTTGTGAAAGTGTTTTCCAGATGGTATAATGAGCTATCAAATGAAAAGAGGTTTCCTTATGTCTAAAGTCCTATTAATTGTCAACCCCAGTTCGGGGGGCGAAAAAGCCAAGTCCTATGAAGACTTGGCAAGGGAAAAGTTGGCAGAATGTTTCGATGAGGTAGTGGTCAAGCATACTGAAAAAGGCGGAGACGCAGCAGCTTTTGCTAAGCAAGCAGCAGAAGACCATTATGATAGCGTCTTTGTTATGGGCGGCGATGGAACAGTCAATGAAGGAATCAGCGGCCTGGCTGAACTAGACTATCGTCCGACCTTTGGCTTCTTTCCACTTGGTACGGTCAATGACTTGGCGCGTGCTCTCGGCATTCCCCTAGACGCTGAAGAAGCCATTCAGAATCTCGATATCAACAAAGTCAAGCCACTTGATATCGGCAAGATTAATGACCAGTACTTTATGAATGTGGTTGCCATTGGAACTATTCCAGAGTCGATCAACAATGTAGATTCTGAAGACAAGACCAAGTGGGGTAAGTTTGCCTACTTTATCTCTGGTTTCAAGCAGTTGATGGATACTAGTTTTTACGAATTTCACTTGAAGATTGATGGAGAAGAGCGCACGATAAAGAGCAGCACACTCTTGATTGGCTCTACCAACTCAATCGGAGGTTTCGAGAGCATTCTCCCTGAAGCCACTGTCAATGACGGCTTGCTCCATCTCTTGTATCTTAAGGATAAAAATCTCTTGGACACCTTGGTTTCTGTACCGGATTTGATTTCGGGCAATGGTGAAGAAAGTGATAATATCGAGTATCTGACCTTTAAGGAAATCACAGTTGAGTTGGCTGACGATAAGGCAGAGCTCAGCGTCAACGTTGACGGAGATGAGGGTGACCAACTGCCAGTGACGATTCGTGTCTTGCCATCTCACTTGAATGTGTATTGCTAGTTTTTTGTGTTTAGGCTTAAAAAAAAGAATATGGTAGAAGGACTCCAAACTTTTAAGTTTGGGGTCCTTTAATACTTGTAATATACTAATTTTTAGATTTACATGCTTTTCTCAAGTGATGGCGGACGTCAGCGACCTCCTGCAGAGTTCCATGACTAACTATTGAGCCTAAGGTCTCAATAGCTCCGCTCTACCTAACTGTTGCATCAGTTAGGTAGATTTCATCACTGAGAAAAGGAAGTAATCTTTTTGGAATTTTATTAGTAAAATCTTTCCAGTTATGCTATAATAAATCTAGAATAACATGATAACATAAATAAAAGTTTCCTGATTTATTTGGGAGGGGAATTGACGATGCAAGGAAAAGAATTTGGACAGCATTTGAAACAGCTTCGATTAAATAGGGGCTGGACCAAGGAGCAATTGTGTGGTGATGAGTCAAAGCTTTCTATACGGCAGTTAACCCGTTTGGAGTCAGGCATTTCCCAGCCTACTCTCTCTACTTTAGAATATCTGGCTTTCTGTCTAGAGGTCGATTTGACAACTTTGACAGGAAGTAAAAAAGAAGATGTAGCTCTACCTACTGACTATCAGCGCTTGAAGTATAAGCTGATTCGGACGACCACTTATGGCAATACCGAAGCTTTGTTCGAATTGGAGCATATCATAGATGAAATTTTTGAAGTTTATTATGATGATTTGCCAGAAGCTGAGCAGAATGTAATGGATATCTTGCAATCAAAGATTTATACTTATACTTCTGAGAAATTCCATAAGTATGGAATGACTCTCTTTGCCCAGCATTTGGACGATTTGCAGAGTAAAAAGCATTATGACGTGAATGATTTACTCTACATCCAGCTCTATCAGATCTATGTGGGAGATGAAGAGGAGATTCGGTCAGCTAAGTTTGATAAGGAATTATATGCAAGAATCGCTCAGCGATTACTGCAGTCAGTTGACTATATTCCAAATGAATATCTCTTTCTCATGCGAGATGCTCTACTGACAATCCCAGGTATTGAGTGCGAGCGAAAAGAGTTCATTTATACAAAAGATACACTCAACAAACTTAATATAATCATGGAATTGACAGAGGACTATCAAAAGAAACCGCTGATAAGAATGTTAGAGGGAGAATATGAGCTTTTCGTACACAAGGACGAGAAAAAGGCTCAACAATACTACGAAGAGGGACTGACGTTGGCAAGATTGTTAGGTCATACTTTTCTATCTAAAAAAATGGCTGAGGAGTGGAATAAAGAACTTCGGCTCTATCATCAAGACTAGCAGGACATCTATGTCCTGTTTTTTATTTGTAATTGAGTCTATAATTGAAACATGGAAAAAGTTAAATAGGAAAGGAGAGAATCACATGTTTAGGATTTCTTATTATCTCGCCATGATTTGGTTTTGGCTTTAGGAAATTAAATGTTGTCATGCACAAAGATTAATAAAGGGAGCAAATAAAATGAAAAATCAATTTTTTAACAAGCAGGTTCAACGCTTTTCTATTCGTAAATATTCTCTAGGAGCAGTTTCAGTGCTTCTAGGAACATTATTATTTGCAGGGACTCAAACAGTTGCTGCTGATCAAGTAATTTCTCCAACTGGTACTGATTCAGTAGTTTCTACAGTACCTTCTGACATAGCAGTGGACACAAATCAGAGTGTTTCAGAAAAGTCAAATGCAACAGTAAGTTCTGATATTGAATCGGAAACAAAAAATGCTGTAAATAACAATTTAGTTAGTATTGAAAATGGAGTAACTTCTAAAGTTCCTGAACCACTAGAAACTGAAAATAAATCGACAAATGCAAATGATATTTCAATCAGCACTGAGCCTGTTTCTGATCAAACTTCAACAGTTAATGAAAAACAGAAAACTGTAGAAGTAAATCCAGTTATAGATGATCCTACTAATCCTAAACATTTAGTAACACGTGGCTATGCCGCTTCGAATGTAGATAAGCCAGCCACCTCAATTGTTAATGATGTCAGCCGCCGGCGTGCGAATAAAGAAGAAACAACAACTCTCAAAACAACTGTTGGTAAAGTTGCAAACGGGACTGGACATACGACTTTACTGGCTACAGGGAATGGTTCAATCGCTCGAGGCGATGACTATCCAGTAAGGTTTAAAAATCTCCCTGATTATGCTGCGGACGATTGGGGACTTATTGTTAAAAATTGTACTTCATTTACTGCTTATAGATTAAGTTCAGTTAATGGTTTTAACATTCCTCGTGCGTACGGAAATGGCGGTGAATGGGGATATCGAGCAAGAAGAGAAGGATATAGGGTAGATAATCATCCAGCTCTTGGCTCAGTCGCTTGGATTGATGATGGAAGTTACGGACATGTAGCATGGGTGTCCAATGTATTGGGAAATAATGTAGAAATTGAAGAATATAACTATGCTTGGAGTAAAAGTTATAATCGCAGAGTAGTTGCTGCAAGTTCAATGTCAGGCTTTATACATTTTAAAGATATCATTGGAGGTACATCTACACCGATTTCCCAGCCTTCTGATAATCAAGGAATTTCTGCCAGTGGAGTATATCATTTCACTCAAAGAGCCTCCATTAAAGCTGAGCCTAAGATGTCTAGTCCTGAATTAGCTTATTATGATGCAGGACAAACTGTTACATATGATCGCAAATTGGAAGCAGATGGCCATCAATGGATTAGCTATCTCTCCTTTGCTGGAAATCGTAGATATATTGCCATTGGAGTAACAAAGCCAAAGGCTCCTTTAAAGGGAACCTTGACTATCCAAAATAATAATGCTCAGACAGGGACTTTTGATGTCATTGTATCTGATGTCTCTAGCCCGTATGGTGTGAAAGAAGTAAAATTACCAACTTGGTCAAGTGAAAATGGACAAGATGATATTGTTTGGTACACTGCTGCTAAACAGCCTAATGGAACATATAAAATAACTGTCAATGCAAATAAACATAAAGGTTCTACAGGAGAGTATAATATCCATCTATATTATGTTCAAAATAATGGGGAAATGGTTGGAGCTGGGGGAACGAAGACTACCGTTTCTATTAAGAAGCCTGAAGGAAAAATTACTATTCAAAATAATAATCCAAAAACAGGAACCTTTGATGTAGTTATATCTAACATTTCCAATCTTGGTGGTGTAAAAGAAGTAAAAGTACCTACATGGTCTAGTGCGAATGATCAAGATGATATTATTTGGTATACTCCTAAAAGACAATCAGATGGCACTTACAAATTGACAATAAAAGCTAGCGATCATAAATATTCCACTGGAAAATATAATGTGCATTTATACTATGTTCAAAATAATGGCCAAATGATTTGTGTAACAGGAACGACGACAGAAGTCTCCTTGGATAAGGAATTAATCCAGCCGACAGGAACTATTACTATTCGGAATAATACTTCAAAGACAGGCACCTTTGATATTATTGTGTCTAATGTTTCTAATCCTGGTGGTGTAAAAGAAGTAAAGGTACCTACATGGTCTGCTGTCAATGACCAAGATGACGTGGTTTGGTACACTGCTAGCAAGCAACCAGATGGGACCTACAAACAGACTGTTAAAGTGAGTGATCATAAAAATTCCATTGGGAAATACAATATTCATCTTTACTACGTTCAGGATGATGGAAAACTTGTAGGTGCAGGCTCTGCTACTACGGAAGTCTCATTACCAGCTATATCTATTCCATCAAAAGGGAATTACATTTTTCAAGGCTATGCTTCTATTCGGTCTGAAGCTAAAATATCAAGTCCAGAACTAGCAAACTTTGACAAAGGTAGCACAGTCTTTTATGATCAAACTTTTATTGCAGATGGTCATCAGTGGATTAGCTATGTTGGGTATAGTGGTAGCCGTCGTTATGTAGCAATAAATTAATTTTATAATATTTCAATATGATTATTGATTTTATTAATTCAAAATGTTACAATAAGATTACAAAAAGGTATTAATTCATGAGGAGGCCTCTTTTATGAAAAACGCAAAATTAATGCTTCTTGCGACTGCGCTCACTTCTTCCATTGTCTTGCTTGGTGCTTGCGGTAAACAGCAGGACAAGCAAACATCTCAAAGCAGCAGCACTAGTCAAACAGTTCAAACTTCTAAATCGGATGTCAAATCTGAAGTGAAGGTTGCTCAATCAGCTAGACAAGATGAAACTGATGTAGCATCGGCATCTTCTGAAGCTCAGTCTAAAAACGAGATAAAGTCTGATACAGAAGCTCCAGCCACTCCAGCTGCAGGTATCGATGTCAATGCTTTGGCGGCAGGAGATTTTTCTACGGTGGCTGGTACTTGGCAAAATGATTTGGGGGATGCGATAGTATTGAATAATCAGGGGGTTGTTTCTCATACTCTGAATGGAAAAGAATCCAGCGATTATACTTTACTAAAAGGTCAAGTAAGCGATGGTAGTTATGTATCTACTCTTGCTTATACTGCTGGTAGCAGTAGCGCAACCTTTTTAGTAATTCCAGAAGGAGCTGTTTTGCCTGATACTGGAAACGAGAATCCTAAAGCACAGATTCGAGTTGGACAAGATGCTATCACTGCTTCCCAGCATCCGTATTATCGCGTATCTAATTAGTGACTGCATAGGTGGGGTTAGGGATGGTGTTCCCAGCTCCACCTTTATTTGGATAAAAAAACATGAAGGGAGGAAAAAATGGCCACTTTAATGATGAAAAAAATAGCTGAGGACTTAAATAAGATTAGAGTATTGGATGAAAATGGAGCTTTGGTGGCTTACTATGCCCTTCTGCCGGCTGACTTTTCTGGTGGTGACAGCAAGCTTTATCTTGAAAATCCAACGAGTCAAAGGCGGATGTATAGAATTTATCAAAATATGAAGCCCTTTTTATTTCCTATTGTCCCAGCTCATGACTGTACCGTGATTTATCTAACATCTGAGGTTGGAGTTGAGATTACAGTCGCAGAACATCTGGAAGAATATATCTACGATAGTCAATAGATTAATAGTCAATCAAAGACGAGGCTGGGACAAAAGTCCAACCTCAAATATAAAAAGCGAACAAAACTAGTTTTCTGGTAATCAGAATTCTGCTTTGTTCGCTTTTCGCATTTAATTATAGATTTGAAGGGCTTAATAATTAAGATTTTTAAAAATTGAAATCTTTTTGTCCCAAACTCTTTTTGTCTTATAAACCGTAATTATAGTCGTCATCCTGCATGGCTTCAACTTCGCCAGCAGGTAGCCGTTACCCACTTGGGAGAAGAAGTCATGGTTGGAAGTACCGGTTGAGATACCGTTCATGACGATAGGATTGACATCGTCCGCTGAGTCTGGGAAGAGCGGATCTTGCCCTAGATTCATCAGAGCCTTGTTGGCATTGTAGCGCAGGAAGGTCTTGACCTCTTCGGTCCAGCCGACTGTGTCATAGAGGCTTTCGGTGTAGCCTTCTTCATTTTCATAGAGGGTGTAGAGCAGGTCGTACATCCATTCTTTGAGTTTTTCTTGCTCGTCTTCTGGCAGCTCGTTAAAGGCTAGCTGGAACTTATAGCCGATATAGGTTCCGTGGACAGACTCGTCACGGATGATGAGCTTGATAATCTCAGCGACGTTAGCCAGTTTGTTATTACCAAGATAGTAGAGCGGAGTAAAGAAACCAGAGTAGAAGAGGAAGGTTTCTAAGAAAACGCTGGCTATTTTCTTTTCCAGAGCTGTACCATTCAGGTAAATTTCGTTGATAATCTCAGCTTTCTTTTGCAGGTATGGATTGGTGTTGGTCCAGGCAAAGATTTCATCAATTTCTGACTTGGTGTTGAGTGTAGAAAAGATAGAAGAGTAAGACTTGGCGTGAACGGACTCCATAAATTGGATGTTGTTGAAGACAGCTTCTTCGTGAGCTGTGCGGACATCCTTGCGCAGGGCATCCACACCAGACTCAGACTGGAGGGTATCTAGCAGGGTCAGGCCACCGAAGACCTTGCCGACCAGGTCTTTTTCCTTGTGGGATAGCTTTCTCCAGTCATCCAGGTCATTGGATAGGGGAATCCGCGTATCCAGCCAGAATTGCTCAGTCAGTTTTTCCCAGGTGGACTTATCGATGACATCTTCGATAGCATTCCAGTTAATGGCTTTGTAGTAAGTCGTCATTTTTATTTCTCGATTCTATAAAAGGTTTTATACTAAGATTGAGGACAATTTTTACTAGTAAAATACAACTAGCGTAATACAATGATAGTGTAGAGTATATATCAAAAAAGCTAATTTTCAATTGCGGAGTTAGAGTGCTGGTAACATTATCAGTCAATATAAAGAATACTCCTAAAAAGATAAGAAAGGATAATGTTAGTGTGCTACTATTGAAAAGAAGTTTCATTAAATCCCAAAAATTTTTTTCAATATAATTTTCTTCTGAAAAGAAGTATCTAGGAGCTAAGTGAAGGACCCCTTCCAAAATTAAAATTAAAATGAGGAAAATAACAAGTGATTTTTCAGTAAATAGATTGTTTAATTGGATATAATATTCTTTAATTATTGTCAAAGAAGGTCCGTAATTTTTATAATGAATTATTCTCGAAACTAGAAAAGACGTAAAAATATAAGGCATAAAAAATATTTATATATATTTGCGTGTATATTATTTAAGTTAGTTTTTAGTGTATGAGAACAAACCGAAGTTAGGATAAAAATAGGAGCTAAAATTAGTAGTAAAATAACGATAAAAACTATTAAAATAAAATATAAAAATTTACCTATTTTTTTAGAGTTTTTATATTGTTTTATGAAAAAAATACACGTTTCTTTTATTTCAGAAAGTATGTTCCTAAATTCCTTGAAAACAGAGGCATAAGGAATGATGAATAATGTATAAATAATTATTATTGATATTGGATTCATTAGATGACACAGCTTTCACAATGGTTGGCACCTACTTCGCCCCCATCATCAGTGAAGGTGCGGACGTAATAGATGGACTTGATACCCTTGTTGAAGGCGTAGTTACGCAGGATAGAAAGGTCGCGGGTTGTTTGCTTGCTTTCTTTTTTCCATTCGTAGAGGCCTTTAGGAATATCGCTGCGCATAAAGAGAGTCAGGGAAAGACCTTGGTCCACGTGCTCAGTTGCGGCTGCATAGACATCGATCACCTTGCGCATGTCCATGTCATAGGCACTGGTGTAGTAAGGAATAGTCTCAGTTGACAGACCAGCAGCAGGATAGTAGATCTTACCGATTTTCTTTTCTTGACGTTCTTCGATCCGCTGGGTAATTGGATGGATTGAAGCAGAAACGTCATTGATGTAGCTGATAGAGCCATTTGGCGCAACGGCTAGGCGGTTTTGGTGGTAGAGGCCATCAGCCTTGACCTTGTCGCGCAACTCTGCCCAATCTTCTGCAGATGGGATAAAGATGCCTGCGAAGAGTTCTTTGACACGGTCAGACTTAGGTACAAATTCACCCGTCAGGTATTTGTCAAAGTACGTGCCATTAGCATAATCAGATTTTTCAAAGTTATGGAAGGTCACGCCACGCTCGCGAGCGATATTGTTAGACTCGACCAAGGTCCAGTAGTTCATAAGCATAAAGTAGATGCTGGTGAACTCTACGGCCTCCGCTGATCCATAGTCAATCAACTGCTGAGCCAAGTAGCTGTGCAGTCCCATAGCTCCCAGACCAAAGGTATGCGCCAGACTGTTACCATTGTCGATAGAAGGCACAGCTGTGATGTGCGAGCTGTCTGTGACAAAGGTCAGGGCGCGTGTCATAGTCCGGATGGATTTTCCAAAGTCAGGTGAAGTCATCATGTTGACAACGTTAGTAGAGCCTAAGTTACATGATACATCTGTTCCCAAGTGGAGATACTCTTGCGCATCATTCAAAAGGCTAGGCTCTTGCACCTGCAGGATTTCAGAGCAAAGGTTACTCATGACGATTTTACCATCGATTGGATTTGAACGGTTGGCGGTATCAATGTTTACGACATAAGGATAGCCGGATTCTTGTTGGAGTTTGGAAATTTCTGTTTCCAAATCCCGAGCCTTAATCTTGGTCTTAGTGATATTTGGATTAGCGACCAACTCATCGTATTTTTCAGTGATGTCAAGGTAGGCAAATGGCACTCCGTACTCGCGTTCAACAGAATATGGGCTGAAGAGGTACATTTCTTCATTTTTGCGCGCTAATTCGTAGAACTTATCCGGAATGACAACACCAAGTGAGAGGGTTTTAACCCGAACTTTTTCGTCAGCATTTTCTTTCTTAGTAGAAAGGAAGGCGATGATATCTGGGTGGAAGACGTTGAGGTAGACAACCCCAGCCCCTTGACGTTGCCCCAGCTGGTTAGAGTAAGAGAAGCTGTCCTCAAAGAGTTTCATAACAGGCACAACGCCAGACGCAGCTCCTTCATAACCCTTGATAGGTGCTCCAGCTTCCCGCAGATTGCTGAGGGAAATACCGACCCCGCCTCCGATACGAGACAATTGCAGGGCAGAGTTGATGGAGCGGCCGATTGAGTTCATATCATCTGTTACTTGGATGAGGAAGCAGGACACCAATTCGCCCCGACGAGCCCGACCAGCGTTAAGAAAGCTTGGTGTAGCTGGCTGGTAGCGCTGGTGGATAATTTCATTAGCAATATCCTTGGCAATGGCTTCATCTCCGTTGGCAAAGTAGAGGGCGTTGAAGAGTACCCTATCTTCCATGCTTTCCAGATAGTATTCACCATCATTGGTCTTCAATGCATACTGGTTGTAGAACTTATAAGCAGCCATGAAAGATTTAAACTTGAAATCTTGAGCATGAATAAAAGCAGTCAGCTCCTCGATGTATTCAGGAGAGTAGAGCTGGATAAATTCCTTTTCCAAATAGTTTTCTTCTATTAAATATTCAATCTTTTCTGTAATAGAAGAAAATTGCTTGGTGTTCGGCTCAACATTTTCCTTAAAGAAAGCCTCCAGAGCTTCTTTGTCCTTATGGAGCATAATCTGTCCGTTAATCGGACGGTTGATTTCGTTGTTGAGTCGGAAGTATGTCACATCCTCTAAATGTTTGAGTCCCATGTTTTCCCTTTTCTATATAAATAAGATAATTAGCTAGCGGAAAAAGTTCCACCTTACAAAAGAAACGGCTCCTATGAGCATAGGAGCTGCAGTTTGCCCTGATAATATGTCTTTTAGTTTATCTCCCGATCAAGGCGCGCTGCCCTCAAAATAAACTACATTAAGACAGTTTTTTCAATTTACCAGGTTGGAAACCAGAAAATGCCTCAGTTGCTGTCTGAATCACAGGAGCAGCATTGAAACCAAGATCTTTGACATGGTCAATAAATTCTGGCTGCTCGTCCAAATTGATTTCGCGGTATTCTACATGATTAGTATCTAAAAAGCGCTTGGTCATTTTGCACTGAACGCAGTTGTTTTTTGAGTAAATAGTTACCATTAAAGATTCCTCTAAACTTTCTTTTTTTCTTTAAAATAAATACGAACCTAGTATATCTAAAAGCAAATAGAATGTCAATAGTTTTGAACTAAATATTGTGTGATATTTTGTTATAGGATAGATTACAATACAATATATAGTGTTTATATAAAGAATGAAAAGAAGTGAAAAATTGCAGAAAGGGAGCAAAATGCTGATGCGGCAATGCTTAAACAAGTCTTAAAACTTTAGACAAATGACTGGTAGCTTTTCCTCCAAAAACGAAAATCCAATATCTTGTGTTACAGAATTTAGGGAATCACTAGGAGGAGTGGAGGGAGAATTTTATATTCTTGTTTTATGGAAATTAACTACTATAAAAATAAGAAATTTATGACTGAAAACTGGCTGGAAGAAATTTTTGAATAAAAGCTGAAAGATGGGGGCTTTAGCTTTGAAATTCCACCTTCAATATAATAAGGAGTGCTTTCATTTCCTAAGAAATATTTTGTAAGCGGGCAATAAAATTCTTGAAAAAGATTTCAAAAGGTGATATAATATCAACTTGTAAGGGTTATCACAATAACTCAAAAAGAATTATTTAAAAGGAGAGTCTAACTATGGCTTCTAAAGATTTCCACATTGTAGCAGAAACAGGTATTCACGCACGTCCAGCAACTTTGTTGGTTCAAACTGCTAGCAAATTCGCTTCAGATATCACGCTTGAATACAAAGGTAAATCAGTAAATCTGAAATCAATTATGGGTGTTATGAGTCTTGGTGTAGGTCAAGGTGCAGACGTAGTTATCTCAGCTGAAGGTGCAGATGCAGACGATGCTATCGCTGCAATCTCTGAAACAATGGAAAAAGAAGGATTGGCTTAATATGACAGAAATGCTTAAAGGAATTGCAGCATCTGACGGTGTTGCCGTTGCTAAGGCATATCTATTAGTTCAACCGGATTTATCATTTGAGACTGTTTCAGTCGAAGATACGAATGCAGAAGAGGCTCGTTTGGATGCAGCTCTTGAAGCTTCACAGAACGAGCTTTCTGTTATCCGTGAGAAAGCAGTAGATAGCCTTGGTGAGGAAGCCGCTCAGGTATTTGACGCTCACTTAATGGTACTGGCTGACCCTGAAATGGTTGGGCAAATCAAAGAAACAATCCGTGCGAAAAAGACCAATGCAGAAGCTGGTCTGAAAGAAGTAACGGACATGTTTATCACTCTCTTTGAAAATATGGACGACAATCCATATATGCAAGAGCGTGCGGCAGATATCCGCGACGTGACCAAACGTGTTCTTGCTAACCTTTTGGGCAAGAAATTGCCAAACCCAGCGTCTATCAATGAAGAATCAGTTGTGATTGCTCATGACTTGACTCCTTCTGATACGGCACAGCTGGATAAGAAATTCGTTAAAGCTTTTGTAACCAATATCGGCGGCCGGACAAGCCACTCTGCTATCATGGCGCGTACGCTTGAAATCGCAGCAGTATTGGGAACTAATAACATTACTGAGCTTGTAAAAGACGGCGATGTGATTGCAGCTAACGGTATCACTGGTGAAGTGATTATCAACCCAACTGAAGATCAAATCGCAGCATTCAAAGCAGCTGGTGAGGCCTATGCTAAGCAAAAAGCTGAATGGGAATTGCTTAAAGACGCTCAGACTGTGACTGCAGATGGCAAGCACTTCGAATTGGCTGCCAATATCGGTACGCCGAAAGACGTTGAAGGTGTCAATGCTAACGGTGCAGAAGCAGTTGGTCTTTATCGGACTGAGTTCCTTTATATGGATTCTCAAGACTTCCCAACAGAAGATGAACAGTATGAAGCATACAAGGCTGTGCTTGAAGGCATGAATGGAAAACCAGTGGTTGTTCGTACAATGGACATCGGTGGAGATAAGGAGCTTCCTTACTTCGATATGCCACATGAAATGAATCCATTCCTTGGTTTCCGTGCTTTGCGTATCTCTATCTCTGAAACTGGCGATGCTATGTTCCGTACACAAATCCGCGCTCTCTTGCGTGCTTCTGTACATGGACAATTGCGCATCATGTTCCCAATGGTAGCTCTTCTGACAGAATTCCGTAAAGCTAAAGCGGTTTATGACGAAGAAAAAGCTAAATTGCAGGCTGAAGGTGTTGCAGTAGCGGATAATATCCAAGTGGGTATCATGATTGAAATTCCAGCAGCAGCTATGCTGGCGGATCAATTTGCCAAGGAAGTAGATTTCTTCTCAATTGGTACCAACGACTTGATCCAGTACACTATGGCAGCTGACCGGATGAATGAGCAAGTCTCTTACCTCTATCAACCTTACAACCCATCTATCCTTCGCTTGATCAACAATGTTATCAAGGCAGCTCATGCTGAAGGCAAGTGGGCAGGTATGTGTGGAGAAATGGCCGGCGACCAAACAGCGGTGCCATTGCTCGTAGGTATGGGCTTGGATGAATTCTCTATGAGCGCGACTTCTGTCCTTCGGACTCGTAGCCTCATGAAGAAGCTGGATACGAAGAAGATGCAAGAACTGGCTCAGCGTGCACTGACTGAATGCGCAACGATGGAAGAAGTTCTTGAACTTGAAAAAGAGTATCTGGACTTCGATTAATCTGAAAAATTAAGATTAGATCAGGAAAGATTTCCTGGTCTTTTTTGTTGTGGCCTCATAGTAAGAGGGAGCAAAAAGTGGAAACAGAAGAAAAAAATAGCAAATAAGCAAGTAGAATATGAACGAACTAAGATTATCTATTTAATTTGTGAAAAAATTCCTTAAATTTACGGATTTTAGTTGAAATTTTCAGAAAATTTGGTAAAATAATATTTAATAAAATTTTGGAGGGGACACGTGACACAATATAAAAACTATATAAATGGAGAGTGGAAAGTTTCTGAAAATGAAATTACCATCTCATCTCCTATCAACAATGAAACTTTAGGAACAGTTCCTGCCATGACTCAGGCAGAGGTAGACTATGCTATGGCGAGCGCTCGTGCAGCTTTGCCAGCTTGGAGAGCTCTTTCAGCAGTTGAACGTGCAGCTTATTTGCACAAGGTTGCGGATATTTTGGAGCGTGATCAGGAGAAGATTGGCGAAATCCTTGCTAAAGAAGTTGCCAAGGGGATTAAAGCGGCAGTCGGAGAGGTAGTCCGGACAGCAGACTTGATTCGCTACGCAGCTGAAGAGGGGATTCGTATCCACGGTCAGGTGATGGAAGGTGGTGGCTTTGAAGCTGCCAGCAAGAAAAAACTAGCTGTGGTCCGCCGTGAGCCTGTGGGGGTTGTCTTGGCTATTGCGCCATTCAACTATCCAGTTAATCTGTCAGCTTCGAAAATTGCTCCTGCCCTTATCGGCGGAAATGTCGTGATGTTTAAGCCACCTACTCAAGGTTCAATCTCTGGTTTGCTCTTGGCTCAGGCTTTTGCTGAGGCAGGTCTGCCTGCTGGTGTTTTCAATACCATCACAGGCCGCGGTTCAGAAATCGGAGACTACATCATTGAGCATAAGGAGGTAAACTACATTAACTTTACTGGCTCCACTCCAATCGGTGAACGCATCGGCAAGCTAGCTGGTATGCGTCCAATTATGCTTGAATTGGGTGGTAAGGATGCTGCAGTCGTGCTAGAAGATGCTGACTTGGAGCATGCAGCTAAGCAGATTGTTGGTGGGGCATACAGTTATTCCGGCCAGCGCTGTACGGCTATTAAACGTGTCATTGTTATGGAGAGCGTAGCAGATAAATTAGCGTCGCTGATTAAGGCAGAGGTAGAGAAACTGACGGTTGGTGATCCCTTTGATAATGCGGATATCACACCAGTCATTGATCATGCATCAGCAGATTTCATCTGGGGCTTGATTGAAGATGCTCAAGAAAAAGGAGCATCAGCCTTGACAGAAATCAAACGTGAAGCAAATCTCATCTGGCCTGCCTTGTTTGACCATGTGACACTGGATATGAAATTAGCTTGGGAAGAGCCATTTGGTCCTGTTCTTCCGATTATTCGTGTAACTTCCGTTGAAGAGGCTATCCAGATCTGTAACCAGTCAGAATTTGGTCTTCAATCTTCAGTCTTTACAAATGATTTCCCGAAAGCATTTGAAATCGCTGAAAAACTGGAAGTGGGTACTGTACACATCAATAATAAGACCCAGCGTGGTCCAGATAACTTCCCATTCCTTGGTCTTAAGGGATCTGGAGCCGGAGTTCAAGGGATTCGTTACAGTATCGAAGCCATGACACAAGTGAAATCCATCGTGTTTGATGTGAAATAATGAGAAAGGCGGCTTTGTGCGGCCTTTTTTCTTACCTTGATGAACTTGTAAATTTAACAAGATTATCGAACTATTTGAAAAAGAACCAAATATTTATGATTTTAACTGCTTATTATTATAAAATGTAAATTTACATATTGGTCTATATCTTTATGAAAATTTTCATCCTCCGCTTGTCTTGGATAGCTCCTATATTTAGCGAAAAAGGAATGAAAAGATATTGATAGGCACAAAATGCGGTAGTTTCTATCTTATTTATTCCTAATTTCGGCTAATGTTCGGTTCTGGTAATTTTCCGTAAGGATATTTGAAATTTACTTGAAAAAGAGATAAAAATAATGTAGAATAGTATTATAGAAAACGCTTACAAATAGAAAGGTGATTGCATGGATAAAAATGAAGCATTAAGAACCTTTACAACAGGTGAAAACTTTCATTTACAGCATTATCTAGGGGCGCATCAGGATGAAGTGGACGGCAAGTCTGGCTACTCTTTCCGCGTTTGGGCGCCTAATGCTCAGAGTGTTCATTTGATTGGAGATTTCACCAATTGGTATGAAGAGCAGATCCCTATGGTCCGAAATGAAGCGGGCGTTTGGGAAGTCTTCACAGAGCTACCTAAGGAAGGAGATATTTACAAGTACAATATCAAGCGCAGCAGTGGTCAGGAAATTTTGAAAATTGATCCGCTGGCTATCTATCTGGAAGAGCGTCCAGGCACGGGAGCAGTTATTCGTACTATTCCTGAGAAGAAGTGGAAAGACGGTCTTTGGTTGGCACGCCGGAAGCGCTGGGGCTTCTTCTCTCGGCCAGTCAATATCTATGAAGTTCATGCCGGCTCGTGGAAACGCAATGAAGACGGCAGTCCTTATAGCTTTGCCCAGTTAAAAGAAGACTTGATTCCTTATCTGGTAGAGATGAACTACACGCATGTGGAATTCATGCCGCTTATGGCTCATCCGCTAGGACTTAGCTGGGGCTATCAGCTTATGGGCTACTTTGCCTTTGAGCATACCTATGGCACACCTGAGGAATTTCAGGACTTTGTCGAAGAATGCCACTTAAACAATATCGGTGTCATTGTGGACTGGGTGCCAGGTCATTTCACTATTAATGATGATGCTCTGGCCTACTATGATGGGACACCGACTTTCGAGTATCAGGATCACGACCGGGCTCATAACTATGGCTGGGGTGCTCTCAACTTTGATTTGGGCAAGAATCAGGTTCAGTCTTTCTTGATTTCCAGCATTAAATTCTGGATTGATTTTTATCATCTGGATGGGATTCGGGTTGATGCTGTCAGCAATATGCTTTATCTAGACTATGACAGCGGTCCATGGCAGCCAAATAAAGATGGCGGCAACCGCAACTATGAAGGCTATTACTTCCTGCAGCGCCTCAATACGGTGATTAAGCTAGCCCATCCTGATGTCATGATGATTGCAGAGGAAAGCTCCTCAGAGACCAAGATTACTGGTATGAGAGAGCTGGGTGGCCTTGGATTTGACTACAAGTGGAATATGGGCTGGATGAATGATATCCTTCGCTTCTACGAGGAAGATCCGATTTATCGTAAGTACGATTTTAATCTGGTGACCTTTAGCTTTATGTACGCTTTCTCTGAAAACTTTCTCCTACCATTCTCTCACGATGAAGTGGTTCACGGTAAGAAGAGTCTCATGCACAAGATGTGGGGTGACCGTTACAATCAATTTGCAGGGCTCCGCAACTTGCTGACCTATCAGATCTGTCATCCGGGCAAGAAACTGCTCTTTATGGGTTCAGAATTTGGTCAGTTCCTAGAATGGAAGTCAGAAGAGCAGCTAGAATGGTCTAATCTGGACGATCAGATGAACAAGAAAATGCAGGGCTTTACTGCTGCACTCAATGCCTTCTATAAAGACAATCGTCCGCTTTGGGAAATTGATCTGAGCTATGATGGCATCGAAATTATAGATGCAGATAATACTGATCAAAGTGTCCTCTCCTTTATCCGTAAGACGGAAAAAGGAGATATGTTAGTTTGTGTATTCAATATGGCGCCGGTAGAGCGGAAGAACTTTACCATTGGTGTTCCAGTGGAAGCCATTTATGAAGAAGTATGGAACACTGAATTAGAAGAATGGGGAGGTGTTTGGAAGGAACATAACGAAACAGTTCAGTCTCAAGAAGGACTTTGGAAAGATTATCCACAGACCTTGACCTTTACGCTGCCAGCTCTTGGAGCCAGCATCTGGAAGATCAAGCGTCGGATTGCTCGCAAAAATGTTAAAAAAGATTCCACAAAGGAGTAGTAGTCTATGAAGAATGAAATGCTAGCTTTGATTCTTGCCGGCGGGCAAGGAACTCGTCTTGGAAAGCTCACACAGAGTATCGCAAAACCAGCGGTACAGTTTGGCGGTCGCTATCGTATTATTGACTTCGCCTTGTCTAACTGTGCCAACTCTGGTATTCATAATGTCGGTGTCATTACTCAATACCAACCACTAGCTCTGAACAGTCATATCGGAAATGGCTCTAGCTGGGGGCTCGATGGTATTAACTCAGGCGTGTCCATTCTTCAGCCTTATTCTGCGAGCGAAGGAAATCGTTGGTTTGAAGGTACTAGCCATGCGATTTATCAAAATATTGACTATATCGACAGCATCAATCCTGAATATGTCCTGATTTTGTCTGGGGACCATATCTACAAGATGGACTATGATGACATGCTTCAGTCTCACAAGGACAACAATGCCAGCTTGACAGTAGCCGTTCTGGATGTGCCTCTCAAAGAAGCCAGCCGTTTTGGTATCATGAATACAGATGCTAATAATCGGATTGTTGAATTTGAAGAAAAACCTGAAAATCCTAAATCAACCAAGGCTTCGATGGGGATTTATATCTTTGACTGGCAGCGTCTGCGCAATATGCTGGTAGCTGCTGAAAAGAGCAATGTGGATATGTCTGACTTTGGTAAGAATGTTATCCCTAACTACCTTGAATCTGGCGAAAGCGTTTATGCTTATGATTTTGAAGGCTATTGGAAAGACGTTGGTACAGTAGAGTCTCTCTGGGAAGCCAACATGGAATACATTAGCCCAGAAAATGCTCTGGACAGCCGCAATCGTCGCTGGAAGATTTATTCTCGCAACTTGATTTCTCCGCCAAACTTCATCAGTGAAAATTCCCATGTAGAAGATTCGCTGGTCGTTGATGGATGTTTTGTTGAAGGTACAGTGAAACACTCTATCCTTTCTACTGGTGCTCAGGTTAAAAAGGGCGCAGTCATTGAAGACTCTGTCATCATGAGTGGAGCTGTTATTGGCAAAGACGCTAAGATTAAGCGGGCCATTATCGGCGAAGGTGCTATCATCTCTGATGGTGTAGAGATTGATGGTACAGAGGAAGTATATGTTGTCGGATACAACGAGAAAGTGGGGGTACCAAAAGATGAAGATTGATAAATACTCAGCAATTTTAGGAAACACAGTCGGCTTCCATGATATGTCAACTTTGACAGATCATCGTCCAGTAGCCAGCTTGCCATTCGGTGGGAAATACCGCTTGATTGACTTCCCGCTTTCAAGTCTTGCCAATGCTGGTATCCGCAGTGTCTTTGGTATCTTCCAGCAGGACAATATCAGCTCTGTCTTTGACCATATTCGTTCTGGTCGTGAGTGGGGGCTGTCTACCTTGCTCAGCCACTATTACTTGGGAATCTACAATACCCGTGTAGAAAGCTCTACAGTCGGTGAGGAATACTATAAGCAGCTTTTGACCTACCTCAAACGTTCTGGTTCCAACCAAACGGTCGCTCTTAACTGCGATGTCTTGGTTAATATTGACCTCAATCAAGTTTTCCATTTGCACAATACAACAGAACAGCCAATCACAGTTGTCTACAAGAAATTGCATAAGGAAAATATTTCGGATGTGAATGCTGTCCTAGATATTGACGAAACGGACCATGTCAGAGGGCATAAACTCTTTGATGGACGAGAAGATGCCGAGCTCTTCAATATGTCTACAGACATCTTTGTGGTAGATACTCCATGGCTGATTGAAAAACTGGAAGAAGAAGCTAAGAAAGAGCATCCGCAAAAACTGCGCTATGTCCTGCGTGATTTAGCAACTCAGGAAGGGGCATTTGCCTACGAATATACAGGCTATCTGGCGAATATCTATTCTGTAGAGACCTACTACCAATCCAACATCGATATGCTTGAAAGCCAGAAATTCTACTCTCTTTTCAGTCCTAACCAAAAGATTTACACCAAGGTTAAGAATGAAGAGCCAACTTACTATTCTGAGTCTTCGAAAGTCGCTCGCTCCCAATTTGCGTCAGGAAGCATTGTAGAAGGTGAAGTCATCAATTCTGTGATTTCGCGGAATACCAAGATTAAGACTGGAAGCAGTGTTAAATCCAGTGTTCTCTTCCCTCGAGTGAAAGTTGGAGAAAATGCAACTGTTGAGTACGCGATTGTGGACAAGGGTGTTGAAATTGCCGAAGGAGTGGTGATTCGCGGAACAGCAGAAGACCCAATCGTAGTCAAGAAGGGCCAAAAAGTTACAGAGGACATGATTCGATGAAGATTTTATTTGCAGCAGCAGAAGGAGCCCCATTTTCTAAGACAGGTGGTTTGGGAGACGTTATCGGCGCTCTCCCCAAATCACTGGTCAAGGCTGGCCATGAAGTTGGTGTCATTCTGCCTTACTATGACATGACCCATGCCAAATTTGGCGACCAAGTGGAAGACCTTTTCTACTTTGAAGTCAGTGTTGGCTGGCGCCGTCAGTATGTTGGGGTCAAGCGACTGGTCTTGAACGGTGTGTCCTTCTATTTTATTGACAATCAGCATTATTTCTTCCGTGGCCATGTTTACGGGGATTTTGATGATGGTGAGCGTTTTGCTTACTTCCAGTTAGCAGCTGTAGAGCTGATGGAGCGGATTGATTTCATTCCGGATGTTCTGCATGTTCACGATTATCATACAGCTATGATTCCTTTCTTGGTTAAGGAAAAATACCATTGGATTCAAGCATATCAGAATATCAAGACTGTCTTGACCATCCATAATCTGGAGTTCCAAGGTCAATTCCCTGACAGTATGCTTTGGGAACTATTTGGAGTAGGTTATGAGCGCTATGCAGATGGAACCCTGCGTTGGAATGACTGTCTCAACTGGATGAAAGCTGGTATTCTCTATGCGGACCGAGTGACGACTGTATCACCAAGCTATGCAGGTGAAATCCGGACACCAGAATTTGGCTGTAATTTGGATCAAATCCTGCGGATGGAGTCCGGTAAGCTGGTCGGAATTGTCAACGGTATTGATACGGATATCTATAATCCAGAAACGGATCCGCTCTTAGCTCATCACTTTGACAAATCTGACTTATCTGGTAAACTAGAAAATAAGCGGGCTTTGCAAGAGCGAGTTGGTCTACCTGTGCGTGATGATGTACCCGTTGTTGGGATTGTTTCCCGCCTGACGCGTCAGAAAGGCTTTGACTTGGTAGTGGAAGAGCTGCACAATCTCCTGCAGGAAGATGTGCAGATTATCCTCTTGGGAACAGGGGATCCAGCTTTTGAACAGGCTTTTGCTTGGTTTGGTCATGCCTATCCTGATAAGCTTTCAGCCAACATCCTCTTTGATGTGACCTTGGCTCAGGAGATTTACGCTGCCAGCGATATTTTCCTCATGCCAAGCCGCTTCGAGCCTTGTGGCCTGTCACAAATGATGGCTATGCGCTATGGAACCTTGCCTTTGGTGCATGAAGTGGGCGGTCTGCGTGATACCGTAGAGCCTTACAATGCCTATACAGGAAAGGGAACTGGCTTTAGCTTTAATAACTTTTCTGGCTACTGGCTGACTTGGACCTTCAAGGAGGCACTCAAGCTTTATGCCGAAGACAAGGAAGCTTGGAAATCTCTGCAAGAGCAGGCCATGGAGAGAGACTTCTCTTGGGATACAGCTAGCCAAGCTTACAGTGATTTATATCAATCACTGCTGTAACATTTACTTTGGAATCAGTATAAGAAAATCCTCTCTTGCCCGATGGACAAGGGAGGATTTCCGTGAGAATTACATTTTTATATATTATCATACTGTATTGGAGCCCTGTTTTCAGCTTGTGGCTGAAGCGAGTGCTTCCTATCTTGATTGAAAAAAAGTATTCCTGCGTTTAAAAACTGTTTCCCGCTATCAAGAAAGGGAGATAACCACCCACCATGGAACTGACAAAAGAACGTTTTATTCGAGATTTTAAGGATATTCTACATGAAAGACAGCTGATTAAGGTTGCTGATGCGACTTCAGTGGAGCTTTTTCAGGCTTTGGCCAGCACTGTCCGCAAATATATCACTCCTCTATGGCTGGAGCGCCGCAATCAGCTGATTGAGCAGCAGCAAAAGACAGCTTATTACTTTTCTATCGAGTTCTTACCAGGACGTATGCTGGAAACCAATCTGCTCAACTTGGGTATCCTCGATACCGTCAAGGAAGGCTTTGCTGATTTGGGCGTTGACTTTGAGGATGTGAAGAATGCTGAGTATGACATGGCCTTGGGGAATGGCGGTCTGGGCCGCTTGGCAGCAGCTTTCATGGACTCGCTGGCAACAACTGGCTATCCTGGCTTTGGAAATGGGATTCG
Organism: Streptococcus sanguinis; assembly: GCA_013378335.1. Taxonomy (NCBI): domain Bacteria; kingdom Bacillati; phylum Bacillota; class Bacilli; order Lactobacillales; family Streptococcaceae; genus Streptococcus; species Streptococcus sanguinis. The sequence continues at coordinate 1,601,884 of CP040556.1, read as the reverse complement.
CTATCGCTATGGACTCTTTAAGCAACGCATCGTAGATGGCTATCAGGTAGAAATTCCTGATGCTTGGTTTGGCAGTCTGGGCAATGTCTGGGAAACACGTAAGGACCATGATATTGTTGATGTTAAAATCTTCGGAAATGTTTCCCTCCATGCCAATGAAAAGGGTCGGATTGTGCCTCTTTATGAGAATTCCAAAATCCTGCGGGCCGTTCCTTACGATGTGCCACAGATTGGCTTTGGCAATGACAATGTCAACAATCTCCGGCTTTGGGATGTTGAAATTCCAGAGGAGCATGAACTGGACTATCCGACCATTGAGGCGCGCCGCCGGGTACAGGATATCACTGCCATTCTCTATCCAGACGACTCTAGCTACGAAGGGAAAGAGCTGCGCTTGATCCAGGAATACTTCATGACCAGTGCAGGTCTGCAGACCATTATCAAATCCTACCTCAAGCAAGGTCGCCCGCTCAAGGATATTCATGAAAAGGTCTCTGTCCACATCAACGATACCCACCCAGCGGTTGCACCTGCTGAGTTTATGCGTCTCTTGATGGATGAGTACGATTTGGAATGGGCAGATGCTTGGAATGCTACAGTTAAAACCATGAGCTATACTAACCACACCATTCTGTCTGAAGCTTTAGAAAAATGGGATGCAGAGCTCTTTAAGAATGTCCTGCCGCGGGTTTATCAGATTATCCTAGAGATTGACAATCGCTATGTAGCAGAAATGGCTGGGCGTGGCCTTGATCCGCAAGTCATCGAAAACACTCGGGTTGTCAAGGACAATCAAATCCACATGGCCCACTTGGCTATCATCGGTGGCCATTCAATCAATGGTGTTGCTAAACTTCACACCGAATTGCTCAAAGAAGACACCTTGCGTGATTTCTATAGCATTTACCCAGAGAAGTTTAACAACAAGACCAACGGGATTATCCAGCGCCGCTGGCTGCAAATTGCGGACCAGCCTCTGTCAGCTGAGATTGATAAGCTGATTGGTCAGGGCTGGAGAAGTGATATCCATGAGCTGCGCAAGCTCTTGGAATTCAAGGATTATCAGCAAGTGCTGGGTGATTTCTATCGAGTGAAGCAAGAAGCCAAGGCTCGTCTGGCTGACTTCATCAAGGAATCAACAGGAGTAGAAGTCTCTACAGAAGCCATCTTTGATGTCCAGGTGAAACGCCTCCATGCCTACAAGCGTCAGCTGCTCAACCTTCTTCATATCATCAAGCTTTACTGGGACCTCAAGGACAATCCAGACAAGGATATGGTACCACGCGTCTTTATTTTCGGTGCCAAGGCTGCTCCAGGCTACCACTTTGCCAAGTCGGTTATCAAGCTGATTAATGAAGTAGCCAATCTAGTCAACAAGGATGAAAGTCTGCAAGGAAAACTTAAGGTTGTTTTCCTAGAAAACTACCGGGTCAGCCTGGCTGAGCTCATCATTCCAGCGGCAGATGTATCTGAGCAGATTTCTCTGGCTTCTAAGGAAGCTTCTGGTACTTCCAACATGAAGTTCATGATGACAGGTGCCATTACCCTAGCCACTCTGGACGGAGCCAATATCGAAATCAAGGACGAGGTCGGTGACGACAACATTGTCATCTTCGGGATGGACAAGGACCAAGTTTACGAGCACTATGCCCGCCATGATTATTACTCACGCGGTGTCTATGAGAGCAATCCAGACATTCGCCGAGTGGTCGATACCTTTGTCAACGGAACTATTCCAAACGTCCGTGAAGAAGGATCTGAAATCTACGAAGCCCTCATCACCCACAATGATGAATACTTCCTCTTGGAAGACTTCCATGCCTATGTAGAAGCTCAAGAGAAGATTGATGATCTCTATCGTGACAAAGAAAAATGGGCCCGCATGAGCTTGATTAATATCGCTACATCCGACAAGTTTACCTCAGATGATACCATTGAGCAATATGCCAAGGAAATCTGGAACTTAGAGAAATAAAAGGCTTCAGATGAAATGAAAATAAGAGATTGGGGCTTGGCTCTCAGTCTCTTTTGCTATCCATCTATCATCTTGTTGCAAAATATGCTATAGTAGAGAAAGTATGAGAGTCCAACTTTTAGAAAAGCAGGGTAAGCAAGCATGAAAGACTACACAATTTTTTATCAACAATTAACAGCTCCCTTTCGCAGTCGCCCTCAGTGGCTGAAAGGGCTGGTTTACTTCAATAGGGGAATGACCCTGTTCATACCTATTGTTTATGGTCTCGTTCTAATCAGTGCTTTTCTGACGGAAGGCTGGAAAGGGCTGCTTACTTTTTTCTTCCTGCCAGCTATCGGATTTGGTCTGTTGTCAGCTATTCGTAAACAGCTGAATCAAGCACGCCCTTACGAAAAATGGCCAATTCAGCCCTTGTTGGCCAAGGATACATCAGGCAAGTCCATGCCCAGCCGCCATGTCTTTTCGGCGACAGTGATTTCCATGTGCCTACTCTACTTTTTCTGGTTGCCGGGGCTTATTTGCCTCTTGCTTTCGGCAGGGCTGGCCTTAGTGCGCGTGATTGGCGGAGTGCACTATCCAAAGGATGTGCTGGTCGGCTATCTTTGCGGCATTTTCTGGGGAGCTTTACTCTTTTTATTATAAAGGACCTGTTTTCGCCAGAGAGTAGACAAAGAACCTCCAGCTATATTATAATAGAAGCAGCAACAACCATTTCGATACCAAGGGTTATTCCTTGCTGGATGTGAAAAATATTTAAGGAGAATACTATGTCAGAACCATTATTTCTACAGTCTGTGATGCAGGAGAAGATTTGGGGCGGCACCAAGCTGCGCGATGTCTTTGGCTATGAGATTCCTAGCGACCATGTTGGCGAGTACTGGGCTATCTCGGCTCACCCTAATGGTGTGTCAACTGTTAGGAACGGTCGCTTTGCTGGTCAGAAGCTAGATGCGCTCTATGCTGAGCACCGTGAGCTCTTTGGCAATCGCTCAGAGCCAGTCTTTCCGCTTTTGACCAAGATTTTAGATGCCAATGACTGGCTCAGTGTTCAGGTCCATCCTGATGATGCCTATGGACTGGAGCACGAAGGGGAGCTTGGTAAGACTGAATGCTGGTATGTCATTGCTGCAGACGAAGGAGCAGAGATTATTTATGGCCACAATGCCAAGAGCAAGGAAGAGCTGCGCCAGCAGATTGAGAGCAAGGACTGGGACCGTCTCCTGACTAAAATTCCAGTAAAAGCTGGCGATTTCTTCTATGTGCCAAGTGGCACCATGCATGCCATTGGATCAGGGATCCTGATTTTAGAAACTCAGCAGTCCAGTGACACGACTTACCGTGTCTATGACTTTGATCGCAAGGACGATGCTGGCAATCTTCGTGAGCTGCATTTAGAGCAGTCTATTGATGTTTTGACTATTGGTGAGCCAGCTAATAGCCGTCCTGTTACCATTCAGGCAGATAGTTTGACTTCTACTCTTTTGGTGGCCAATGACTTCTTTGCTGTTTACAAGTGGGATATCGCCGGTTCAGTCAATTTTAAAAAGACAGCAGACTATAGCTTGGTCAGTGTCTTGGAAGGTGTTGGTGAGCTAGAAGTTGATGGAGCTGTCTACCCGCTCGAAAAAGGGGAGCATTTCATCCTGCCTAGCAATGTCACAGAATGGACCTTGTCTGGAGATTTGCAGCTGATTGTCAGCCATCCATAATCGTAGAAAAATCAAGAGCAAATAATCACTTTGCTCTTTTTTCTTTTAAAAATATAGAAAATAAGTAAAATTCTAGACAGTTTCTTCTTATTTATATAGCAGAATAGTTTGTATGTTGATAGTTATTCAATTGCTTTCAGTAAAAAATTTTATATAACAAAAGAAAAAAACAAAAAACGCTTACAAGTGTGTAAAAGATTGACTATTCGATATTTTAGGAGTAAACTAAGGAAGTAATTTAAAAATATTAAGGAGAAGTCATCATGAATTTAACATATTTAGGACTTTGTTTTGCCTGCTTTGGCGTATCAATTGCTGAAGGTTTGATTATGAGTAATTTATTTAAGGCAGCGTCTCGTCAGCCAGAAATGATCGGTCAATTGAGAAGCCTCCTAATCTTGGGAATTGCCTTTGTCGAAGGTACTTTCTTTGTAACGCTGGCTATGGCCTTTGTTATCAAATAAGAAAGGATTCTCTTTAGAAAAGGGGGTGTCATCTGTTGGAAGAAAGTATCAATCCAACTATCAATGTCGGTCCTGTGACCTTTGATTTGACCCTGCTGGCCATGACTCTGCTGACGGTGTTTGTAACTTTTGGACTTGTTTATTGGGCAAGTCGAAAGATGACGATTAAGCCGTCAAGAAAGCAGAATGCTTTGGAATATATCTATGATTTTGTCATTGATTTTACCAAGGGAAACGTTGGCGAGCATTATATGAAGAATTACTCGCTTTTTCTATTCTCCCTCTTTCTTTTCGTGGCTGTGGCGAATAACTTGGGATTGATGGCTAAGGTTCAGACAACCAATGGTTTCAATCTCTGGACATCGCCGACAGCCAATCTCGCTTTTGACCTAGCCTTCTCTCTTTTAGTGACGATTTTCTGTCATGTGGAAGGAGTCCGACGTCAAGGGATAAAAGGATATCTAAAAGGTTTTGTGACTCCAGGTATCATGACACCCATGAATATCTTGGAAGAATTTACCAATTTTGCTTCGCTAGCCTTGCGGATTTATGGGAATATTTTTGCAGGTGAAGTATTGGCTGGTTTGCTCTTGACTTGGGCACATCAAGCAGCGTATTGGTATCCAATTGCCTTTATTATGAACATGGTTTGGACTGGTTTTTCCATCTTCATTTCCTGTATCCAAGCCTATGTTTTTACCATGCTAACATCTATGTATCTTGGTAAAAAGATTAATGGTGAGGTAGAATAAAAAGAAAGGATAGATAAGATGAACATAACCGTAGGTGAAATTATTGGCAACTTTATCTTGATTGCCGGCTCCTTTCTTCTTTTAGTATTTCTCATTAAGAAGTTTGCCTGGGGCAATATTATTGGGATTTTAGATCAGCGTGCTCAAAAGATTTCAGATGATATTGATGGTGCAGAAGCTGCTCGTAAGAAGGCAGAAGACTTGGCGCAAAAGCGCGAGGAAGCTCTGGCAGGAAGTCGTGCGGAAGCAGTTGCTATTGTTGAGACAGCTAAGGAGACAGCTGAGAAGAACAAGGCTGGAATCCTAGCTAATGCAGCAGAAGAAGCAGGACGTCTGAAGGTTAAAGCGAATCAGGAAATTGCCCAAAACAAGGCAGAGGCTATGAGTAGCATCAAAGGAGAAGTGGCTGACTTGACAGTGACTTTGGCTAGTAAGATTTTGAGCCAGGAGCTGGATAAGGAAGCTCAAAGCGAGCTCATTGACCGCTATATCAAACAGTTAGGAGATGCCTGATGGATAAGAAGCAATATGCAATCATTGAGAAATATGCTTTGCCTTTTGTTCAGACGGTCTTTGAAAAAGGTCAGCAAGAAGATGTTTTTGAAAAACTGAGTCAGATTAAGGCTGTTTTCGCGGAGACCGGCCTTGCTGACTTTTTGTCACATATCGGCGTCAGTGACCATGAGAAAGAGAAGAGCCTGCGCCTCTTTCAAAACTCAGGTTCGCAATTGCTTGATAACCTGATTGAAATCATCATTCTCAATCATCGCGAGGACCTCTTTTATGAGATTGTGCTGGAGAGTCAGCACCAGCTTGAAAAGATCAGCAATGAATTTGAGGTGACGCTGCACTCTGTTCAGCCTTTGACAGCCAGTCAAAAGGAGAAGATTCGGCCGATTATTGAGCAGAAGATGGGTCTAAAGGTCCGCTCGCTCAAGGAAGAATTGGACAGCAGCTTGATTGGCGGCTTTGTCATCTCTGCCAATAACAAAACAATTGATGCAAGCATAAAACGTCAATTGCAAGTCGTTAAAGAAAAATTGAAATAGAAAGTGGTGTGAATTTTGGCGATTAACGCACAAGAAATCAGCGCTTTAATTAAGCAACAAATTGAAAATTTCCAGCCAAATTTTGACGTCACAGAAACAGGGGTCGTCACTTATATTGGTGATGGAATTGCGCGTGCTCATGGACTGGATAAGGCTATGAGCGGAGAGCTCTTAATCTTTGAAAATGGCTCTTATGGTATGGCGCAAAATTTAGAGTCAACCGATGTTGGGATTATCATCTTGGGAGACTTTACAGACATTCGTGAGGGAGATACCATTCGCCGGACTGGCAAAATTATGGAAGTTCCTGTGGGAGAGGCCTTGATTGGGCGGGTTGTTGATCCGCTGGGTCGTCCTGTTGATGGACTTGGTGACATTGTCACGGATAAGACACGCCCGGTTGAAACACCAGCTCCGGGTGTCATGCAGCGTAAGTCAGTATCTGAGCCTTTGCAGACAGGTCTCAAGGCAATTGATGCCTTGGTTCCGATTGGCCGTGGGCAACGGGAGCTGATTATTGGGGACCGTCAGACTGGGAAGACGACCATTGCCATTGATGCCATCCTGAACCAGAAAGGTCAGGATATGATTTGTATCTATGTGGCGATTGGTCAGAAGGAATCTACAGTCCGTACACAGGTAGAAACGCTCCGTCAGTATGGTGCTTTGGACTATACGATTGTCGTGACAGCCTCTGCTTCACAGCCGTCGCCTTTGCTTTTCTTGGCGCCTTATGCTGGTGTAGCGATGGCAGAAGAGTTTATGTACAATGGCAAGCATGTTTTGATTGTCTATGATGACTTGTCCAAGCAGGCTGTGGCTTATCGTGAATTGTCCCTCCTGCTCCGTCGTCCGCCAGGCCGTGAGGCCTTTCCTGGAGATGTTTTCTATCTTCATAGCCGTCTCTTGGAGCGTTCAGCCAAGGTTTCTGATGAGTTGGGCGGTGGTTCGATTACAGCTCTGCCATTTATTGAAACGCAGGCAGGAGACATTTCGGCCTATATCGCGACCAATGTGATTTCAATCACTGACGGACAAATTTTCCTCAGCGACAGCTTGTTCAATGCTGGGGTACGTCCGGCCATTGATGCAGGTTCTTCTGTATCACGGGTTGGGGGCTCTGCCCAAATCAAGGCTATGAAGAAAGTAGCTGGAACCTTGCGTATCGACCTGGCTTCTTATCGGGAGCTTGAGGCCTTCACTAAGTTTGGTAGTGATTTGGATGCGGCAACGCAGGCCAAGCTCAATCGTGGCCGCAGGACTGTTGAAGTCTTGAAACAGCCGATTCATGAGCCGCTACCAGTTGAAAAGCAGGTAGTGATTCTCTATGCTTTGACCCATGGTTTCTTAGACAGTGTGCCAGTAGACGATATTCTGCGCTTTGAGTCAGAATTATTCGCCTACTTTGATGCACATCAAGAAAGCATTTATGAAACCATTCGGACAACGAAAGACCTTCCAAGTGAGGAAGTCTTGGATGCTGCCATTACTGAGTTTATTGATCAGTCTAGCTTCAAATAAGAATCGAGGTGTCAGATGGCAGTTTCATTAAATGATATTAAAAATAAAATTGCATCCACGAAAAACACCAGTCAAATCACCAATGCCATGCAGATGGTTTCTGCTGCAAAGCTGGGAAAATCTGAGGAAGCAGCTAAGAACTTTCAGGTCTATGCCCAGAAAGTGCGTAAGTTAGTTACGGATATGCTGCATGGCCACGAGGCAGAAAATGCCCGTCATCACTCAATGTTAATCAGTCGGCCAGTCAAGAAATCAGCCTATATTGTCATTACTTCTGACCGCGGGTTGGTTGGCGGCTACAATGCGACCATTCTCAAGGCTTTGATGGAGCTGAAAGCTGAGTACCATCCGACTGGAGAGGACTTTGAAGTCATCTGTATCGGAAGTGTCGGTGCTGATTTCTTCCGAGCTCGGGGCATTCAGCCGGTTTATGAACTGCGTGGTCTAGCAGATCAGCCTAGCTTTGATGAGGTTCGTAAAATCATTAGCAAGACCATTGAAATGTATCAGAATGAGCTCTTTGATGAGCTCTATGTCTGCTATAACCACCATGTCAACAGTCTGACCAGTCAGATGCGGGTGGAGCAGATGCTGCCAATCATTGACTTGGACCCCAATGAAGCTGATGAAGATTATACTCTGAATCTGGAACTGGAATCCAGTCGGGATTCTATCTTGGATCAACTGTTGCCCCAGTTTGCAGAGAGCATGATTTACGGTGCCATTATTGATGCCAAAACAGCTGAGAATGCTGCCGGTATGACTGCTATGCAGACAGCGACAGACAATGCTAAAAAGGTCATCAGTGATTTGACTATTCAGTACAACCGCGCTCGGCAGGCTGCCATTACGCAGGAAATTACTGAAATCGTGGCGGGTGCAAGTGCCCTGGAATAAGGCCACAAATGAATTAGAAATTAAACGAGGGAAAAAACATGAGCTCAGGCAAAATTGCTCAGGTTATCGGGCCGGTCGTAGACGTTGCGTTTGCTGCCGGAGACAAACTACCTGAGATAAATAATGCACTTGTAGTCTATAAAAATGATGAGAAAAAATCAAAAATCGTCCTTGAAGTAGCTCTTGAGCTTGGTGACGGTGTAGTGCGGACCATTGCCATGGAGTCGACCGATGGTTTGACGCGTGGTTTGGAGGTCTTGGATACTGGTCGTCCGATTTCTGTGCCGGTCGGCAAGGAAACTCTTGGCCGGGTGTTCAATGTCCTAGGAGACACTATTGACTTGGATGCGCCTTTTGCAGAGGATGCAGAGCGCCAGCCGATTCATAAGAAGGCACCGACCTTTGATGAACTATCGACTTCATCAGAAATCCTGGAAACAGGGATCAAGGTTATCGACCTGCTAGCTCCTTATCTGAAAGGTGGGAAAGTCGGTCTCTTTGGTGGTGCCGGAGTTGGGAAGACAGTCCTGATTCAGGAATTGATTCATAACATTGCCCAAGAGCACGGTGGGATTTCTGTCTTCACAGGTGTTGGTGAACGGACGCGTGAAGGGAACGATCTCTACTGGGAAATGAAAGAATCTGGCGTTATCGAAAAGACGGCTATGGTCTTCGGTCAGATGAATGAACCGCCAGGAGCTCGGATGCGGGTTGCTCTTACCGGACTGACCATCGCGGAATATTTCCGTGATGTGGAAGGTCAGGACGTGCTGCTCTTTATTGACAACATCTTCCGCTTTACGCAGGCTGGTTCGGAAGTATCGGCCCTCTTGGGCCGTATGCCTTCTGCCGTTGGTTACCAGCCAACACTTGCGACAGAAATGGGGCAACTTCAAGAGCGGATTACCTCAACCAAGAAAGGTTCCGTTACTTCAATCCAGGCCATCTACGTGCCAGCGGATGACTATACTGACCCAGCGCCAGCGACAGCTTTTGCTCACTTGGACTCTACGACCAACCTAGAACGGAAATTGGTTCAGCTGGGGATTTATCCAGCCGTGGATCCATTGGCTTCCAGCTCGCGTGCCCTTTCTCCTGAGATTGTCGGAGAAGAGCACTATGCAGTGGCTGCAGAGGTTAAGAGGGTTCTGCAACGTTATCATGAATTGCAGGATATCATTGCTATCCTTGGTATGGATGAGTTGTCAGATGATGAGAAGACTTTGGTTGCACGTGCGCGACGGATTCAGTTCTTCCTATCACAGAACTTCAATGTGGCAGAGCAGTTTACCGGCCAGCCAGGTTCTTATGTACCAGTAGCTGAAACGGTTCGTGGCTTCAAGGAAATCCTTGATGGCAAGCACGATAAGCTGCCAGAAGATGCCTTCCGTGGTGTAGGCTCCATCGAGGATGTATTGGCCAAGGCTGAGAAAATGGGATTCTAAGAGGTGAATGATGGCTCAAATGACAGTACAAATCGTGACACCGGATGGTCTTATTTATGATCACCATGCTGCATTTGTTTCCGTAAAGACCATTGATGGTGAGCTGGGGATTCTGCCCCGCCATATCAATACCATCGCTGTTTTAGAAGTGGATCAGGTTAAGGTGCGCCGGGTTGATGATGACAAGCATATCGACTGGATTGCGGTCAACGGCGGAATCATTGAAATTGCAGACAATGTCATTACCATTGTGGCGGACTCAGCTGAGCGTGCGCGTGATATCGACATTAGTCGGGCTGAGCGGGCTAAGCGTCGGGCTGAGCAAGAAATCGAAGAAGCCCATGATAAGCACTTGATTGACCAAGAACGCCGGGCTAAGATTGCCCTGCAGCGGGCAATCAACCGAATCAATGTTGGAACAAGAATCTAAGAAGCTATTCTTGCCTGGATTGATGGAAGTCATCTTTCATCTGACGAGACTTGGTTTCATGAATACAAACTGAATACGCAAAACTGAGGCAGGAATGTCTCAGTTTTCTTTTCCAAAGAAAGAGGGCAGGACTGTTTAGTTCGTCTCTGACTGGAGTCTTGTGGTATAATAAAAGTTATGGTAGAAGTTATTTTTAAATTATGCAGTCATTTGCTCTTTATTTTCTTTGCTTTTCATCTGCTGTCAACGGTTGTTGAGTGGGAGAGATTTTTCAAGGTTAATGCCGATAATGCGATGAAGATTCGCTTTTTGATTCTCTTGTTTAGCATTGCCTTGGGCTATTTAGTCAGCCTTTTCTTCATTGGTATTTACGATATGAGCCGGGCGATTTTTAACGGTACTTTATAAGGTCATATTTTTGATTTTATGGTATGATAGTATGGATGATTTTAAAAATTTAGAGTAAGGAATCGGTATGGAAAAAATTATTATTCAAGGTGGAGATAATCGCTTGGTCGGAAAGGTCAAGATTGAAGGAGCAAAAAATGCGGTGCTGCCTCTTTTAGCAGCGACAGTATTGGCCAGCGAGGGCCAGTCTGTTTTGAAAAATGTTCCGGTCTTGTCTGATGTCTTTACCATGAACAATGTGGTCCGCGGTTTAAACACTCAGGTGGATTTTAATCAGGAAGAAAATACAGTTGTTGTGGACGCCACTCAACCTCTGTCAGAGGAGGCGCCATATAAATACGTCAGCAAAATGCGGGCGTCTATCGTTGTTTTGGGGCCAGTTCTGGCTCGTAATGGTCATGCTAAGGTTTCCATGCCAGGCGGCTGTACGATCGGCAGTCGGCCTATTGACTTGCACTTGAAGGGCTTAGAAGCCATGGGAGCTCAGATTACCCAGACAGCGGGTTATATCGAAGCGAAGGCAGATCGGCTCAAGGGGCCTACATTTACATGGACTTTCCCAGTGTGGGAGCAACGCAAAACATCATGATGGCTGCAACGCTGGCTCAAGGCACAACAGTGATTGAAAATGCTGCTCGGGAGCCTGAAATTGTTGACCTAGCTCTCTTTTTAAATAAAATGGGAGCCAAGGTCAGAGGGGCAGGTACCGAAACTTTGACCATTGTTGGAGTGGATCAGCTGCGCGGGGCCAAGCATAATGTGGTTCAAGATCGTATCGAAGCAGGAACTTTTATGGTTGCTGCAGCTATGACCAGCGGTGATTTGCTGATTGAGGATGCCATTTGGGAGCACAACCGTCCCCTGCTTTCCAAAATGCAGGAAATGGGAGTGGAAGTGACAGAGGAAGATGAAGGGATTCGGATTCGTTCCGATGTTTCGAAGCTGAGACCCGTTTCGGTCAAGACTCTTCCTTATCCGGGCTTCCCTACCGACATGCAGGCTCAGTTTACGGCGCTGATGGCTATGGCCAAGGGCGAGTCTACGATGATTGAGACTGTCTTTGAGAATCGCTTCCAGCATCTGGAGGAAATGCGTCGGATGGGGCTGCACTCTGATATCATGCGTGACACAGCTCGCATCTGGGGTGGTGGCAGTCTTCAGGGAGCTGAAGTCATGTCAACAGACCTTCGGGCCAGTGCGACTTTGATTTTGATGGGCTTGATTGCTGAAGGCGAGACTAAGGTCAGCAAGCTGGTACACTTAGACCGAGGCTACTATAAATTCCATGAGAAATTGGCAGCCTTGGGAGCCAAAGTGAAGCGTGTAAAGGAAGAAGACGATGAGTGAAAATCTTAAATATTTAGGCCGGCAGATTGGCCTTGTTTTACTGGTTCTTTTGGTAGCTGTGATTCTCTTTTTCGTGGCTTTGATGATTGGTTATAATGTTATCGGAAACGGTAAGGGCTCTATCTGGTCACCAGAAACCTGGCAAGAATTAATCGGGAAGTTTACTGGAAACTAGCTCCTAGTTGAAAAGACTGGCTGAAATGAATCCAGTTTGCTAAGTTGAAAGAAAGAAGATGAAAAGAAAGACTAGTCAGAAAAGGAATTCTAAGAGGCTGCAAGGCTGGGCTGGGCTGACTCTGGCCTTGATTTTAGCTCTGGCTGGCTATTTCTGGGGACAGGATGGTCAGCAGCCACTTCAGAGTCCAAATTCAGAAATCAGGGTTGGGCAAGTCCAAGATCAGGGCACTCCTAGTCGGGAACTGGCTGAGAGCGTTCTGACGGATGCTGTCCGAGCTCAGCTCAAAGGCAGCATTGAATGGAACGGAGCTGGTGCCTTTATCGTGAATGGGAATAAGACGGACTTGGATGCGGGGATTTCTAGTAAACCCTATGCTGACAATAAGACCAAGCTTGTACAAGGGCAAACCCTTCCGACAGTGGCGAATGCCTTTTTATCCAAGTCTACCCGCCAGTACAAAAAACGGGAAGAAACTGGAAATGCCAACACCTCATGGGTACCGGCAGGCTGGCATCAACTCAAGAACCTCCCTGGTGAGTACAATCATGCTGTGGACCGAGGACATCTCTTGGCCTATTCGCTGATCGGTGGTTTGAAGGGCTTTGATGCCTCTACCAGCAATCCTGCCAATATCGCCGTGCAGACGGCTTGGTCCAACCAAGCCAATGAAACGGATTCGACAGGGCAGAATTACTATGAGACAAAGATCCGGAAGGCTTTGGATAAGAACAAGCGGGTGCGCTACCGGGTAACCTTGATTTATGCCACGGAGACAGATTTAGTGCCGGTTGGGTCACATTTAGAGGCCAAGTCCAGCGATGGCAGTCTGGAATTTAATGTCTTTATCCCGAATGTGCAAAAAGGGATTCGCCTGGACTATAATAGTGGCAGGGTCAGTCTGGACACGGGTTCTTAATTTTATACTCAAAAATGGATTTGCAAAGAGTATTCAATAGTATGAAAAGAAATGGTTGCAGATTTGTAGTCATTTTCTTTTATACTAATAGATAAGAAGAAGACGGACTTTTCAGTCTTCTTTAAGAAAGCGGTGGTAAAATCAACGTTCTCTTACAATCTAGTAAAGGAGGTTGCGATGGGACTTATTTTTAAAAGCATCCGGTTCCTCATGCGTCTGATTTGGCGCGTGGTTTGGGGACTTGCCTGGTCCTTTGTCCTGAGCTTTATGGTTATTGTCGGAATTTTCTATTTTACCACTTCGACAGAACCGGGTACAGAGGGACTGACGCAGGCTGTTCAGACTGCTGTTGGCAGAGTGGATCAATTTTTAAATCACCAAGGCATTTCCACGGGGCTTCACAGCAGTGAGGAGACGCAAACAGATCAGCTGACAGATGAGCATGCAACAACAGGGGCTCGTTGGGATCAGCCAAGCGCCACGATTTATATCGATACAAATAATGAAACCTTCCGTTCAGCCTATAGGGAGGCCATTGATTCTTGGAATCAAACAGGTGCCTTCACCTTTCAAATCATCAATGATAAAGACAAGGCGGACATTGTTGCGACGGAGATGAACGATGGCAACATCAGTGCAGCTGGTGAAGCTGAGTCGCAGACCAATCTCCTAACCAAGCGGTTTACCCATGTCACGGTTCGCCTTAATAGTTACTACCTGCTGGACAGTCGCTATGCCTATTCTCATGAGCGGATTGTCAATACAGCAGCGCACGAATTGGGCCATGCTATCGGATTAGACCATAATGAGGAGGAATCAGTGATGCAGTCAGCAGGCTCATTTTACAGTATCCAGCCGACAGATATCCAGGCTGTAAAAGACTTGTATCAATCGTAAGCCTATGTTAAAATCTATTTTTTACTTGATTCGACACTTTCCAGAGCAAGTTTTTCTCTTTGTTTTTAACTCAGGAATCTTTGTCTGGCTATGGAAAAGCGGCAATGAGATTGCCAACCAGCTAGGAGTGACAGCGGCTTGGGAAAATCATGTTCCGGCGCCCATTCAGGTCTTTTTCGGCCAGAATATTGAAGCAGTTCAGGGATTTTTTCACAATTCCGCCTTTATGTGGCTAGTCGGGTCTATGATTATCCTTCTGGTTATTCGTCTGATTAAGGGAATGATTAAATTTGTTGTCTTTGCGGTTCTGATTCTGCTGGGAATTTATCTGATTTTGCAGAATCAATCTATTCTCAATAGTTTTATGTAGAGGCTGGGACAAAAGTCCTAGCCTCTCAATTGTCTTTGGATTGTCGAGCAAGACGCAGTGGTTGAGTGGGCTCTACTACGCTGATTTCATCAGCTTTTACAGCCCTACTCAACTGTGCGGAGGTGGGACGACGAAATCGAATTCTAACGAATTACCGATTTCTGTCCCACTCTCTTTTTCTTTTGGGGAGCTGAGTTCGCTTTCTCTTGAATTCTGATAGCTGTGCTTCTGGAAATCTGCTATAATGGTCTTATGATTATTTTACAAGCAAGCAAGATCGAGCGCTCTTTTGCAGGGGAGCTTCTTTTTGACAATATTAACCTGCAAGTGAATGAGGGAGACCGGATTGCTCTCGTCGGTAAAAATGGAGCTGGGAAATCAACCCTGCTCAAGATTTTGGTGGGCGAGGAAGAGTCTACTTCTGGTCAGATCAATAAAAAACGAGATCTTTCCCTGTCCTATCTGGCACAGGACAGCCGCTTTGAGTCGGAGAATACTATCTACGACGAGATGCTGCAGGTCTTTGATAGTCTGCGTCAGCAAGAGAAGCGCTTGCGACAGATGGAGCTGCAAATGGGAGAATTGTCTGGGGAAGACCTGACGGCTATCATGACTCAGTACGATCAGCTGTCAGAGAACTTTCGCCAGAAGGGTGGTTTTACCTACGAGGCCGATATTCGAGCGATTTTGAATGGTTTCAAGTTTGACCAGTCCATGTGGCAGATGAAGATTTCTGAGCTTTCAGGCGGGCAGAATACTCGTCTTGCTTTGGCTAGGATGCTTTTGGAAAAGCCAGAATTGCTGGTCCTGGATGAGCCGACCAACCATTTGGATATCGAGACCATTGCCTGGCTGGAGACTTACTTGATTAACTACAGCGGTGCCCTGATTATCGTCAGCCACGACCGCTATTTCCTAGACAAGGTTGCGACCATCACGCTGGATTTGACCAAGCATTCCTTGGACCGCTATGTGGGCAATTACACAAGCTTTGTGGTCCAAAAGGAGCAGAAGCTGGCCACTGAAGCCAAGAACTATGAAAAGCAGCAGAAAGAAATTGCTGCGCTGGAGGACTTTGTCAATCGTAATCTAGTTCGGGCCTCCACTACCAAGCGGGCTCAGTCTCGCCGAAAGCAGCTGGAAAAGATGGCGCGTTTGGACAGACCAGAGACCGGCAGTCGATCGGCTAATATGACCTTCAAAGCCGATAAGGTTTCAGGCAATGTTGTGCTGACCTTGGAAGATGCAGCTATTGGCTTCGGACAGGAAGTCCTGTCGGAGCCGATTAACCTAGATATTCGCAAGTTTAATGCGGTAGCTATTGTCGGACCAAATGGGATTGGAAAGACGACCTTGATTAAATCACTAATCGGGCAAGTGCCCTTCATCAGAGGCAAGGAGCAGCTGGGAGCTAACGTGGAAGTGGGCTACTATGACCAGACCCAGAGCAAACTGACTGCCAGCAATACAGTACTTGACGAGCTATGGAATGACTTCAAGATGACGCCAGAGGTCGAAATTCGCAATCGCTTAGGCGCTTTCCTCTTCTCGGGAGACGATGTCAAGAAGTCTGTTGGCATGCTGTCGGGAGGAGAGCGGGCGCGGCTGCTTCTAGCCAAGCTGTCTATGGAAAACAACAACTTCCTCATCCTAGACGAGCCGACCAACCACCTGGATATTGACAGCAAGGAAGTCCTGGAAAATGCCCTGATTGACTTTGACGGCACTCTGCTCTTTGTCAGCCATGACCGTTACTTTATCAATCGCGTGGCCACCCAGATCATCGAGCTATCTGAGACAGGCTCCACCCTGTATCTGGGTGATTATGACTACTATCTAGAGAAAAAGGCAGAGCAGGAAGCCTTGCGAGAGGAGACGGAGCAGGCCAGTCCTGACAAGCCAGCACCTGCCAATGACTATCAGCTTCAAAAGGAAACCAGAAAGAACAGCGCCGACTTGCCCGTCGCCTAGAACAACTGGAAGCGCAAATTGAGGACTTGGATAGCCAGATTAGTCAGCTTCAGGAAGCCATGCAGGCAACCAATGACGCTGGCGCACTCATGGAGAGCCAGCAGCAAATCGACCAGCTGACCGCTGTCCAAGAAAAAGCCATGCTAGAATGGGAAGAACTGGCGGAGAAGGTGTAGGATACTGCCCTCAGCTCAAAAGATTTCGTCTTACATACGGAAACATTCCTTTCAAAGCCAAAACAACCCGTCCGATTTTCGGAAAATCTCTTTCAGAGCTGAATTGCCTTGTCCGATTTTCGGACGAGCTCTTTCAAGAGTGAAAGCCGAACTTTATTTTTTCTGCCGAGAAGTTTCAGGCTTGAATCTTCTTATCAGAAAATCATTCCCGAACATTCAGGCAAAACAGCCAAGTTTGAGCTGAAATATTTGAAAAGTTAGCTGTCTGTTCACCAGCTTAGTAGAAGGAGTTGCCCATGTCATCAGAAAACGATTGGTTATGCGGCAGATCAAAGGAGCGGCCAATATGATTGGTTCGGCCCTGCATCTGCAGGTTCAGGACTTGGACCTGGGCCAGTTTGAGGACGAGGAGGGCCGGCAGGTCGATGGCGTCCGCTATTTTCAGGAATTGCTGGAAAGCGAGCGCTTTGCGGAGGCCATTGACTTTGTCCAGGACCAGATGAAACGGCTGCCCTTTCCTCAATATGAGATGTTGGTCGATCATTTCCTGCTCTATCTGGCCCGCTTGGATGAACCGGTCAAGGAACGTCACGGCTTTGATGAGGCTTATTTGCAGGAGCTAGAAAAACAACTGAAAGAGTTTAAGTGGTGAGCATATGGACAATTTAGGACCTGTTTTTCGGGATTTTCGGCTGAATGGCCACTACTCCCTAAAGGAAGCGGCAGGAGAGGTTTGTTCGACCTCTCAGCTATCGCGTTTTGAGCTGGGCGAGTCGGATATGACCTTATCAAAATTTTTGGACCTGCTGGATAATATTCACGTGACCTTTGAAAATTTTATGGATAAGGCTCGGAATTTCCAGTTGAACGATCATATAGCCATGATGAGCCAGATTATTCCCCTCTATTATTCAAAGGATATTGAGGGATTTCAAAAACTGCAGGCAAAGCAGTTGGAAAAGGCCAAAGAGGACAGCAGTCCGCTTTATTATGAGCTGAATTGGATCCTGCTGCAGGGGTTGATCTGCCAGCGGGATAGCCGTTTTAGCATGGAGCAGGCAGATTTGGACAAGGTGGCTGATTATCTTTTTCAGGTAGAGGACTGGACCATGTATGAGCTGATTCTTTTTGGTAATCTTTACACTTTTTATGAAGTTGACTATGTCTATCGTATGGCAAAAGAAGTGTTGAAAAATAAATGTCTTTTCATGCAAATTGGTAGACAAAGAAATTTAGTGAGGCTTTTACTACTCAATTTTTGGTTACATTGTTTGGAACACGGTGATTTGAATAAGGCTACTTATTTTGAGGATCAAGTTAAAATATTTTTGGAAGATCCAACGGCTATTTATGAAAAGACTATTTTCGTATACATAAAGGGATTTAAACTTTATATAGAAGGGGATAAACAAGTAGGTATAAACAAAATGTGTGATGCTATTCAGGTTTTTGAAGTTGTTGGAGCAGCTCAACAAGTAGAATACTATAAGGAGCATTTTAATAAATTTGTAAGAAGAACTTGAATCCCTTATACGGGAAAAAAAACATTTTTAGAGGAATTATGCTAAAATAATTAAATCTTTTAAATAAAAGGGATTTAACATGAATAAATTTGCTATTGGACTTATTGTGCGCGCAGCAATCAATAAAATCGGTAATATGCTTTATGATTATGGTAACAGTATTTGGATAGCTTCGCTTAGCACTATTGGGCAGACTATTTTAGGGATTTATCAGATATCAGACTTAGTAACTTCTATTGTATTTAACCCTATTGGAGGGGCTATTGTTGATCGCTTTTCGCGTAGGAAAGTCCTGATGGCAACAGATCTTATTTGTACAGTTTTTTGTTTGGGAACTTCCTTTATTTCAAATGATCAATGGATGGTAGGGGCATTGATTGTTGTAAATGTCATTCAAGCAGTAGCTTTTGCTTTTTCAAGACCTGCGAATAAATCCTACATCACAGAAATAGTGGATAAGAAAGACATCGTAGCCTATAATTCCTATCTGGAGTTAATACTGCAGGTTATCAGTGTTTCAGCGCCTGTGCTATCCTTTATTGTAATGCGTTTTACTAATTTAAGAGTAACACTAATGTTAGATGCTCTCAGTTTTTTTCTGTCATTTATTGTAGTTTATTTTCTGCCGAATCATGAACCATCGACTGTTCAGAAAGAAAGACTAACTATGAGGACAGTCTTACATGATATAGTGGATGGTTTTGTTTATATTCGTAAGCAGAAAGAGATTTTTTTTCTATTACTATTAGCCTCGACTGTTAATTTTTTCTTTGCGGCTCTTAATTATCTATTACCTTTTACTGATAAGCTATTTGGACAAAATGGTGCATATGCTACAATTCTTAGCTTGGGAGCTATAGGCTCCATTGTTGGTGCTATAATAGCTACTAGAGTGACTGCTAGTACAGATCGTTTGCTTTTCTCCCTATTGTTAACGGGTTTTGGGGTAGCAGTGATAGGTAACCAATTTTTTTTACCTCTACCTAATTGGATAGCATACTTCGGTAATTTTATTTGTGAGCTTTTTATGACAATATTTAATATTCATTTTTTTAGTCAGGTTCAGACTAAAGTCGCTCAACAATATTTGGGACGAGTTTTTTCTACAATTTATACATTATCTATTCTTCTTATGCCTATTGCTACCTTCTTCATGACTTTATTTCCTAGTATTAATTTTTCTTCATTTCTTTTGATTGGTTTAGGTATTGTGATTATTTCGCTCTTATTTTTCACCTTGTTTCAGCGAATAGAAAGATAACGGTTGGTTTTAGAACAAGTACATTAGTCTGAAACTAAAAGGTTTCAGCTAAGAGAAAAGACAATTTCTTATTTTAATGATTTCGCTGACTTGATAGGAAAATATTTAATGAGATAATACAGAATTGTAGATTAAAATTAATGTCTGTGAAAATAAATGAACTTCCTACAATCAGCAGCAATGTTTGTGAGTTGTATTTTTAGCTAATTTTTAAAGGAGTGCTGTATGTCTATTTTAAAAATGTTTAATGATAATTTTAAAAAAAATCCGTTAAAGGATGTACTAATTTCTAAGAGTCGTCGTTTCACTTTTAAAGATATTAATCTTTTATCAAATTATTTAGCAAAGAGTTTGTTGAATTTAACTGATAAAGAGATTGTACCATTTTATATAGAAGAAGTTATATATGTTTTGCCAATTGTTTTAGGAATAATCAAAGCAGGTAAAATTCCTCTTCCAATAACAAACAGTTTATCTATCAATAAATCATTGGATCGTATTATGGATGTAGATTTTGATACTGTAATATCTGATAAAAATCAAGATTATTATTTGAAAGATGTAGATTTTCTTATATTGCCAGAAAATGATGATGAGTATATTGATGATGATAATTTTACTATTAATTTAGAAAATAAGATATCATATATCATATGTACCTCTGGTACAACTGGTACACCTAAAAAAGTGTTTTTAACCGAAGACAATATTAGTTGGCTATTGAATGAATTTTATAATATTGTAGATTTTACATCAGAATCAAAATTTTTATTCACAACTCCCTATACTTTTGATGTCTCGTTAACGGAAATTTTAGCTCCAGTATTTACTGGTGGGACATTGGTTTGTTTTGAAGCTGATATTAACAGTATTATTAATATCTCGAAAATTTTAAATGATGAGAAAATTTCTCATTTATCATTGTCCCCGTCGTTTGCAGAGACAATTATTGATACTAATGAATCAACTATTTTTGATAATCTTCAAGTCCTCTGTTTAGCCGGAGAAGTGTTTCCTGGTACATTAGCTAATAAATTAAGACCTACTATTTCTAAGGGATGTAGGGTATTTAATTTTTATGGGCCATCAGAAACAACAATATACACTACTTATTATGAATTAAAAAATAAGCAATATAATGTTGTTCCAATTGGGAAACCTATCCCAGGTGCAACGATAAGAGTAGTACCAAATAGAAGTGATTTAAAAAATCAACAAGGTGAATTATGGATTGGTGGTCAGGGAGTAACGGACGGTTATTTATTACAGCCTGATTTGAATTCAAAGAAATTCACAAAAATAAACGGCGAAAGATATTATCATACAGGGGATTATGTGTATTTTCAAGGTGAAAATTTAGTTTTTAGTTCTCGTATAGATAATCAAGTACAGGTGAATGGAATAAGAGTAGAACTGGATGAAATAAAGTCTCTTGTTGATAAAGTAACTTCTGTAGATTCTTCCAGAGTTGTATTTTATAAGAAAAAAATATATATTTTTTATGTGGCACAAAATGAAGAAAAAGATAGAATTTTAAAGAATTTACCTAGCTATCTGAACCCCATTGTAGTTAAGGTTGACAAATTCTATTTAACTCAAAATAGAAAACTAGATGTAACTAAAATGTTAGATAAATATTATTACAATGAGAGATTTTTAGACGAAGATGTGATTAGAAAGTCAATTCTAGAAATTTTATCTCAATTTGGATGTGTAGAGGTTTTGGATTTAGATTCCCTAGAGTCGGTAAAATTCTATTTAGAAATTGAGGATACGTTTAATATTAAGGTGAGAGAATCAGACATATATAAGTTGAAGAGTATAGAAACCACGATAGAATATGTGAAAGATAAAATGAAAGGAAATCCTGACAATAAGCATACTAATAATATCAATTCTGATAATAGAGACTTAGTGAATATTGAATATAATTTATCTGATTCGTATCTTCTAAAGTATGCTGATGGAATAGTAGATGCTACTCCAACCCAATATCGTTTGTACAATAACAAACAATTCCGAACGGTTTATTTTGACATAAGCTTAAAAAGTATTGATTGTGAAGAATTATTGAGGATAAAATCTTTATTAAAAATTTTGAGTGATAAAATTGATATTTTTAGAATGATAATAAAAAAAGTTGATAGTGGAATAGAATTCAGATTGATAGAAAAAGAAAGATACATTCCAAATATCTTTATACTGAATAGATTTCCAAACAATCTTATATTGCAAGAAATATTAGATTCAAAGACATGCATCCCCATTCCAATAATTGCTGTATCAACTTATGATAAAATAGTACGTTTTTATTTTCCTTATCATTCAATTGATTCCTCATCTCTGAACATGCTTGAAAATATTATTTATCAAGCTTATGAACATAAGAATAATATTAGCTCGGTTAAAGAAAGTTCACTGTATAAGTTTGATCAATATAAAAAGAGTTTCCTATATACAGAATTACCATCAGATGTATTAAATAAACTCCCAGCAGTGAAAGATAATCTTAATTTCTCAGTTTTAAAACAGGGATTACAAATTTTTGAATTGCCAGTAAATATGGATGATTCAAAAGATGATGTATATTTATATACAGTCTATGCTCTTTGTAGGTGCATATTATTAGATTATAATATTTTAAGTATATCCGGCGGTTTATCGTATGATTTCAGGCAATTCATAAATTTTGATGCTGAAAGTTTGATAGGAGATATACATAAAAAAATCCCTTTTGAAGTTAAATTGAATGAAAACTATCAAGATTTTAAGTTAAATTTCCAAAACCAATTAAATCTATATGGTCAAGGTATAGATTTTAGTGAGATGGCTTTACGAAGGGGAGATTCGGTAGGACAACTGATAAAAAATCGGATTAACAATTTATCTCTTTCAATAAATTATATTGGTGAGGCTTTGAAAATTGATGACTTGGTAAAACAAATATTGGCTAATAAGTTTGAAAAAAATTTCATAAATATTTTTTCCCATAAAGGAAAAACTTATTCGGTAATTTGTTCAAGCATATTTAAAAATAATAGCTATGAAATAGAAAGAAATAATGAAAAAATAGTTGCAACAGTTTCTAATGAAATTTTGTAAAAAAGGAAGGATGTGGATGTAGATGGGAATTTATCAAACTATCGTTGAAGGATATCAATTAAATAATTTTCAAGAACGAAATAGCTTGAATAGTATTTTAGTTCAGCTTAATGAAAAAAAAGAAAAAGAACTAATTAACAGAAAAAATTTCGTGGGACATTTTACAGCATCGGCATTTGTAGTTTCTAGGAAAAATCATAAAATACTGATGGTACATCATAAAGTGTTGAAAAAATATCTTCAACCTGGAGGACATATTGAGGAAGAAGATTTAAATCCATTGTTGACTGCAAGAAGGGAGTTGTTTGAGGAAACAGGGCTAACATCTGAAGTGTTAGATTATAAGAGGGCAGAACCATTAGATGATATGATACCATTTAATATCTCTATTCATAAAATCCCTGAAAATAAGCATAAAAGAGAGAAAGCTCATTATCATTATGATTTACAATATCTATTTTTTAGTGAAAATGAAATGGAAGTAACAATAGATAAAAATGAATCTAATTTATATGAGTGGGTTGAATGGGAGAGCTTCAAAAATATGCCAGGGTATAAAAATATTGCTAAAAAAATTGAAAATTTAGAATTAAGCTCTCAAGAACGATTTTTATCAAAGATTGTGTCAAAAAATATATTTGCAGATATTTCGTGTGTAGCAATACAACATATTATTCCAAGCAGTATTCCTTTTATAAAAACCTTGAAAAAAATATTTGGTTCAAGGTTGCTAATATGTGCAAAGCCAAATTCAATTAATCAAAAAGTATGGAAAGAACTAGAAGAATCTGATATTAAGTTAAAGGTTGCCTCTCGGAATGATGATTTTGATGAAAAATTTTGCAATATTAGTGGTAAAACAATTTTAATAGATATTGGTGGTTATTTCGCGAATATTTCACAAAAAAATAATCTTCCTATTGTATGTATAGTTGAGGACACAGAGAATGGTATTCAAAAATATAACAAAGTAATTAATGATGTTAAATATCCAGTTTTTTCAGTAGCAAGAAATCCATTGAAAAAGAATGAAGATTATCTAGTAGGGGCGGATATTGTATTTGGAGCAGACTATATACTTCATCAAAAAAACTTATTAATTCAATATATGAAAGTTGCTTGTATTGGATATGGTAGGATAGGTTATGGAATCTGTACAAAATTACGTGAGCTTGGTATAAAACCGATAGTGATTGAGAAAAATAGCATTCGTGCTATTCAAGCTATTAGAGATGGTTGTGATGTATTGCTTGAAAAAGATTTTTCAAATATTGATTTAATATTTTGTGCAACAGGTTCAAAAAGTTTAGATATATTGGATTTCCGAGCTGTAAAAGACGGTAGTTATATTGTATCAGCGACATCTAGTGATGATGAATTTAATTTAAATTATCTTAGTGAAGAATATAAAAAGTTATTGGAAAGCAGTTCTATTACGAAATATGAGAGCGATGATAACTATTTTTATATTTTGAATCAAGGTATACCTACTAATTTTGCAGTAGATTCCGCTCTGGGCAATTATATTTTGCTCATTCATGCCGCTATTTTAGCAACTATTCAAGAGTTTATACAATTTAATAAAAGTATAAATTTGCATCATGTAAATGTACTTAGCGAGAATAGTAATCAGAAAATCGCAGCTGCTTGGTTAAAAGAATTTACTAATTAAATTTTCGCGCCTAATATATAGTATAGAAAAAGCTGAGACAAAAATCGGCTCTTTGTCAACTGTAGTTGGTAGAAAGTTTAAATCCGAGAGAGGACCAAATTGGTTCTCTCTTTTTGTATGTTCAAAGCGAGGAGGATTTTAGTTCTAAAGTTCTTAAAATTGCGAAAGCCGAAGGCCGCTCGTTTGATATCCTTGATGAGCTTGTTGGTAGCCTCGAGCTTGGCGTTGGAATAGTCGAACTGGAGTGCATTTGTGATGTAAGGTTTGAGTTTTAGGAAGCTCTCAAAAACTCTTTTGAAGGTCGAATTGACAAGATTCATGTTGTCTTCGATGATTTCAAAAAATTCTGTAGTACGTTTCTCTTGGAAATGGAAGAGCAAGAGCTGGTAGAGATCGTAGTAATAACGGAGTTCTTCTGAGAATTGAAGTGTCTTGTCCACGATTTCCTTAGGCTTTAGGGTCTGCCTAAAGGTCTTGGAATAAAAGCGATGACGAGACAGTTTTCTGCTTTCTCTCTGAAATAGTCGCCAGTGGTTTTTCAGCGCACGATAAGGCAGAGATTTCTTGTCAAAGGTCTTCATGATAGCGATTCGAGTGGTCATCATGGCTTTGCCAAGATGTTGGACGATGTGAAACCTATCCAACACAATTCTGGCCTTAGGAAATAGTTGCTTGATGATTGGAATGTAAGTGCCAGACATGTCCACGGTCACGACTTTGACCTGTTCTCTGACCTTTCTCGGGTAGCGGTAGAAATAATTTTTGATGGTATTCTGGCGATTGTTTTCGAGGAGGGCGATGATTTTCCTGGTCTCGAAATCCTGTGCAATGAAGGCTAATTTGCCTTTGTTCCTAGAAAATTCATCCCAGGAGATGACCTCGGGAAGTTTGGTGTAATCCTCTTTGAAAGTGAACTGAGCCAGCTTTCTCTGGACGGTTGAGACGGAGATGTGGAGGGTTCTGGCAATATCGGTATTGGCTCGATTTTCGGTCAAGAGCTGGGTGAGCTTCTTCCAGACCAGGTGTGAAATCTGGTGGTTCTTGTCTACGATGGGTGTCTCAGCTACGGTCACCCGATGACAAGATTTACACTGAAATCGCCGCTTCTTGAGACGGAGCAGAGTTGGAAACCCTTGTGCATCCAAGAGTGGGATTTTAGAGGACCTCTGAAAACCGTACTTAATCATCTTACCGCCGCAGTGAGGGCAGGAAGGAGCTGCATAATCCAGTCTAGCCCGAATTTCAAGATGGGTCTGGTGCTGCAAGATGAAGGTAATTTTGATATTTAAGTCTTTCATTCCCAGCAATTCTGTGGTATTCTTGATGTGTTCCATATGAGTCTTTCTAATGAGTTGTTTGCGCTTTTCATTATAGGTCGTATGGGACTTTTTGTATACATTCAAAAAGCCCTATAACCTCTGTGTCGGATTTACCAACTACAGATATTATAGAGCCCAAAAATCTCAGCTTTTCTCTTGGTACAACAGGTGGCCAGATGGCAGGAGGCATTTTCGTCAAAAAGGGTGTTGAAGAAGGTCAGACCAGACTGGGAGATGGGGCTTTGGTCTGGGACGAGAGCAACTTCCCCCAGATACTGGGCTCCGTCATCTTGCGCAATCACTTCTTTGAGCAACTGCCGGCCCTTGTCTGCATGAATCTCGATGATCTGTCCGTCTTTAAAGGTCAGCTTCATGCCTTCAATCATCTGCCCCATGTAGCTGAGGGGCTTGGTGCTGGTCACATAGCCGTCTACACGGCGAAAATCAGGTGCCGAATAGATCTCCTCGGTCGGCATATTGGCGATGCAGTAGTCTCCCTTTTCGGTCGCGCCTCCGACAAAATCCCAGCGGTGATTCTGAGGCATGCTGAGGGTCAGGTCCGTTCCTGGTGCCCGATAATGCAGGGCAGCAAACTAGGCTTGGTTGAGGAGTTGGGCTTTGGTTGTTAATTTCTCCCTGTGGGCAAGCCAGGAGGCTGTTGGATCTTCCTCGTAAACCTTGCATGCCTTGAAAATCTGATCCCAAAGCAGGTCTTTTGCTTCTGTCGCATCCTTGGCCTTGGGAAATACCTTCTCAGCCCAGGCTTGGCCGGCTGCAGCGTCCAGCAGATTTTCTTGGACTGGGCGGCGGCCATCAAATGCTGAGAGCTCTTGGCAGTTGCCTGAACAAATTTTGCCAGTCGATCTGCTGGGATTGAGAGCGTCAGGATTGGAGGACAGGATATGGAGATAGCTGACCTTTTGCTGCAAGAAGTAGTCCATTTCGGCCAGCTTGTAGTTTGGCACACTTTCCAAACGCTCTATCCAAGTGTGCAGGAGCTGCTGGTGCTGGACTGCTTCATCCGTCCATTGGACGATGATTTCCTGGGCGCCCAGGGCATAGGCTTCTTTGACAATCAAGCGGGCCAATTCAGCCTGTTCGACATCAATATTTAGGAGGACGGTTTGGCCCGGCTGGACATTGATGCCATTGGCCACCAAAATCTTGGCGTATCTTGCTAGGTTTTCTTGAAAATTTGTTAGAGCCATTTGTCATTTCCTTTCTTGGAGGGCAGAGCTATTTTTTAAATTTTTTCCATTCATTCTTAGACCACCCACCATTGATAGAGGGACCAGTAGAGGATATTGGCTACGGTAGCCAAGGCGGATAGGCTGGTCATAACGGTCAGAATCTTGCCACTGCGGCTGAGCTGGGACTTGGCCTTGGTCAAAAGTGGATAGATGACACAGCCTGCCAATAGCAGACCCAGTCCCGCAAAAACCATATAGCGCCAAGGTTGCATGATACCAGTCTTGCTGACAGTCATAACAGTAAAGATGAGATAAGAATTGAATCCAACGGCGAGAATAGTAAGCGAGGTCAGATAATTCCAGATTTTTAAATCTACTGGAGCCTTGGCAGGTGTCTTTCTGATCAAACGAATCAGGTCTGCCACTCCGCTGATGACAAGACTGATAAGAGCATAGACCAGCCCGACAAAGAATAAGGCGTACATGGCATAGTCTTTGTAGATCACAATGTCCGCAATCTTGTAGCTATCTCCGTAGGCATTTGTGATAGTCTCTTGGTTATTCGCATGGCTAAGAACTGCATATCCTTGAGTGAGGAGAGGATTGTCTGCGTCTTTAGGGGCGTAGCTGGTGTATAAAAATCCTCTGGTAATGGATATCGGCCCAGTCTCAAAGTAGCGGGCTTTGCGGTAAAAGCCAGGCTGAAAATTTTTAAAGGCTGTTTTGTCAGTCTTTTTCTTGTCTCCGAAAATCAGCTGGGGCATCTCGCTATTATAGATTTGCTCTTGGGATTGATTGGTCATGACGGCATAACCAATGCCGTTTTTCAAGTCAAGCAGGATATTGGAGGAGAAGGCATCGGTATTCCCTCCATGGCCTACAAGGGTCGTGCCGTACTCTTGGACCCAGAAGCCATGCATGTTGAGCGGGATATCCGTGCCAGGATAGGTGGAGCTAGCTGTGTAAAGAGTTGTCCATGTTTCCTTCCGCTTAAATAGCTTGTCCTGACTCAGAAGGGCTTGAGCAAATTTTTGGAAATCTGCCATAGTACCGGCGGCCTGACCTGCTGGATAGATGTCCATGTAGAAGTTGGATGCTCCAAGAGACTGTCCTTCTGCACTGTAGCCTTTGTCTTCCTTCCGCTTTTCGCGCACATAATCATTATATGTAAAGCCTGGTAGGATAGCCGTCTTATTCATGTCCAGTGGCTGGAAAATATGCTTATGGACATAGTCTGAGAAGCTCTGACCGGAAACCTGCTCCACGATATAAGCGGTCAAGGCCATGCTGTAGTTTGAATAGGCGGTCTTTGTGCCAGGTTCAAAGATTTGGGCAGGCTGCTTAGTTGCTAGGAATTCTTCCATGCTGATGTTATGGTAGTTCATGGCCGCACCAGACTCTTCAAAGCCAGCTTGATGATTCATCAGATCCAGCATGGAAATAGGCTTGTCGTAGCGAAGAGTCTTGAGAAAGTCCTTTGGCAGATAGGTTTTTATGTCAGTTTCTAGGTCTATCTTGCCCTCTTCCCAGAGTTGCATGACTGAGATCCAAACAGTCAACTTGGTCACAGAACCCCATTCAAAGACGCTTTTGTCATCCACTTTGATGCCTTCTTCTTTGTCCGTATATCCAAAGTTGGCATGGTAAATCGTACCGTTCTTGTCAAAGACTGCCGTTGTCATACCGGCTGTTGTTTTTTCATGCTCCTTGACAAAGTCTTGGATTTTCTGCCCAATTTGGCTGCGCTCTATGCCTGATGGCAGCTTTTGTGATTCATCAGCTAATGCAGTGACAGGTTGGAAAATTATCAGGCTGAGAATAGCCAGAAGCCATAAAAACATTCGTTTTGTCATCATATTCATACTCCTTTTTGACATGTTTCAGATTTAGCTATTGCAGCAATAGATCAAAAGGCCGAGGACTAGGATGATTAAAATAATTAGGAGTTTTGATTTTTTCATAAAAATTCCTTTCTGTTCTACGTAGATAATAATTGGTCATTTTCTAATACTCAATGAAATTCAAAGAGTAAACAGGGAAGCTAGCTGTAGGCAATACTGAAGTACAGAAATTTGGTGTTGATCTAGTTAGAATTTAGTGTAAACTATTGGAAAACCCACCACTGATAGAGAGACCAATATAGAATATTAGCTATCATAGCTAGGGCAGATAGGCTAGTCAGAACTGTCAGACAGACATGACCTCGATTGAGTTTCTCTGATGATTTTTTGAAAATGGACAGCAGAACAGCAAGGGTCAGTAGGAGTCCTAAGATAGCAAAGACCATATAGCGCCAAGAGCTAACGCCGCTAAAATCATTTTTTAAAACTGCTTGGAAAACCAATAGGAGTTGAAGTGGAACAGCCATGATGCCTAGAGAAGTCAGGTAGTTCCAAACCTTCCAAGAGCTAGGCAGAGTTTTTTTCTGCTTGTGCCAAATTAGATGACTAATGTCTCTAAAAATACTACATAAGAGATTTCCTAGAGCAAAAAAGCTAGCAAGGAGTCCTAAGCCTGTGACGGCATAGTCTGTAAAGAGCTCGGAATCAGAAATCTTCTTAAAGTCAGAGGAAGTCAAGGATAGCGTAGTTTGCCTATTGCTATCGTTAATAGTCCAAAATTCATCTTTTAACAAGTCTTCATTCGGACTATTCAGTCGATCAATAAATGGAGGTACGATTTTAGCTATAGACAAGGGACAACTATTAAAAATTCTGAAGGAAAGATAATATCCAGGACTGAATCGTTCCTTAGTAACTTTGCTAGCTGTTTTTCGCTGTCCAAATACTAATTCCAGCATATAGAGGTTATAGCGTTCTTCGATGGATTGATTGGTCATGACAATCATGCCAACTCCTGACTCAAGGTCCAACAAAAGATTGCTAGAAAATCCGAACGTATGTCCTCCTTGACCTAAAACAGAAACATTATACTTGCTTACCCAGAAGCCGTGAGCATTGCGTACTATATCTGAGCCTGGATATGTCGAAGTAGCAGTATAAAGTGTCGTCCAAGTCTCTGGACGATGGAAAAGGTTCTCCTTTTTGAGAAGTGTTTGAGCAAACTTTTGTAAATCCTCTAGCGTTCCCGTAGCTCTGCCAGAGGAGTAGAGTCCAAGTTCAGAATTAGCGCTTCCCAAGAGCTTGCCTTCGCTATCATATCCCTTTGCTTCCTTGCGTTTAGCCTGTACAAAAGCATTGTCAGATAAATCTGGTAAAATGGCTGTCTTGTTCATCTTTAGAGGTTCAAAAATATGCTCGTGAACGTAATCGGAGAAACTCTGACCAGAAATCCGCTCTACGATATAAGAGGCCAAGCCTGTCCCGTAATTTGAGTTAGCTGTGACCGTACCTGGCTCGAAAGATTGGATCGGCTGGTAAACAGTCAAAATTTCTTCTATATTCTTGTCGCCATGTAAGTAATTGGGAATCGTATCAAAGCCAGCCTGATGGTTCATGAGGTCTAACATGCTGATAGGCTTTTCATAGCGAAGATTGCGTAGAAAACTTTCTGGCAGATAGGTGCGGATATCTTCTTCGAGGTCAATCTTGCCCTCCTCCCAGAGCTGCATAACAGAGACCCAAATGGTCAGTTTGGTCACAGAGCCCCATTCAAAGACGCTTTCATCGTCTGCCGGAATCCCCTTTTTCTTGTCCATATAGCCGAAGCTGCCTTGGTAGATAGTTCCATTGGTATCAAAGACCACTGCTGCCATACCAGCAGTGGTCTTTTCGTGCTCCTTGACAAAGTCTTGGATTTTCTGGCTGATTTGGTCGCGACTGATACCAGATGGTAGCTTTGTTTCCTCCTCGGCTAGCGCTCTAGCTGGGTAGATAAGGCTGAGAGTTAAGAAAGTTAGTATAAAGCATAGGGTCAATTTTTTCATTATGAGATACTCCTTTTCTATCAATCTTTAGCAACAGAAGCAGCAGACTAGGAACGATCGCCCAGCGTCTTCTACAGAAGAAAGTCCCTTCAAGCAAGGAAAATTTTGTGAAGAACTGATCCGGTTTGTCGGAACTATTGTATTCCCTTCGAAAAACAACTTAAAGTCACATCACCGCTGTCTTGCTGTACTCTGGTACTATCTGTGCTTGTTCTTTAGTTTGCATTGAGTATTAAAATCTCCTCAGTTATGTCTTCGTTGAAAACGAAGTCAAAATACGATATACTAGGAGCAAATTGTCACTAAGATTATAACCAAGCCAGCAGCCAAGTTCAAGGGAAAACGGCCTTTAGCCTACAAGAGATACTTTTTGGCTGCTTCTGTATACCATTCAAGGAGGACAAGATGGACGGCAAGCAATTGCAGGTGCTGGAAACGAAAGAAATGCTGAAACAGGGACTCTTAACCTTGCTGCAAAGTCAGGATTTCTCAGAAATCTCAGTCACAGATATTATAGAGGTTTCGCAGACTTCCCGACGGACCTTTTATCGCCATTTTCGCAATAAAAGCGCTTTATTGGACTATTACCTTCAGGAGCTGATGAAGGAGTATTTTCGTGTAGAAGAGGATATGCTGAACAAGCCAAACCAGTATGAAGCCTATCTTTATCTTTTTCGTTTTTGGTACAGCAAGCGTCAGGAGCTGAGAGGACTGGTTAAGAGTCAGCTTTTTTCCTCCTTTATTTCTGCATGGAATGCTCATTCCCCAGCAGTGCTTGAGCCTTTCTTTAAGGAGCAGATGGATATGCAGCTTTTTAGGATACACTTTCTCATCGGAGGCTACAGTAATGCTATTTGGAACTGGCTGCAAGAGGAAGAGCCAGAGCAGCCAGAAGTCATTACAGACTATTTTTTCAAGATTGTAGGCTATTTCACCTGTGATAAAGATGATTCTACAAGCAAGAAGGAGTAATGGATAAGGCGAAAAAAGATGGTCTGAAGGTTTATTGGTTATAATGGGAAGCAGCGATTTCTATTGTTCAAAAAGCAAAAAAACTAGGCTGGAATAATTTCCAACCTAGTTTTCTGTATGGGAATTTTTAAGTGCTTCTTTGGTTTTCTTAAGCTCTTTTTTCAGCGAGAAGTTTTTTAACATGCTGATGAGAAAGGTCGTGACAGAGCCTAGGAGCACTGAGACCAAAATCAATATGATTAAGGGAAGTTTGAAGCTAAATAGGATAAAGCTAACATTGACGCTCTGCATATTGGCCAAGGAAATACTGGCAACCAATAGAATGGTAATTAAAAGCAGGATATAGTGTAATTTTTCTTTCAAAGTGATTCTCCTGTTTATCTATTTAAACTCAGCCTTGCTTTTGATATCTCCGTATTCTTCTGGGATTTCTTGGGCAAGGATATCTTCATAAGCAGCCAGTTTAATATCAGAGCCATACTTGTTTTTCAGAGCAGTGGTCACCAGACGGTAGGCCAAGTTGGCATTGCGGGACAAGATGGGGCCGTGAAAGTAGGAGCCAAAGACATTCTTATAGTGGACGCCTTCATTGCCGTCTTCTTGGTTGTTGCCATTTCCATAGACGACTTTGCCCAGAGGTTTTTCATCCTCAGAGAGGAAAGTCCGTCCTTGGTGATTTTCAAAACCGTAGTAGGTCTCGTCAAATTCTTCGTTATGAATCTTGATGTCGCCGATATAGCGGTTTTTGGTCTGGTTGAGGGTATAGTGGCCCATGATGCCCAGGCCTTCGATTCGTCGGCCAGAAGCTTCGATATAGTATTGTCCTAAGAGTTGGAAGCCACCGCAGATAGCTAGTACAACACCATTTTCATTGATAAAGCTTTCCAAAGCTTCTTTTTTAGCTGGCAGGTCACGAGCCACGATCGTTTGCTCATAGTCTTGACCTCCGCCAAAGAAGACGATGTCGTAGCTGTCCTTGTCAAAGTCATCTTCTAGAGAGACGATATTGACTTCAACTCTAGCGCCTAGCTTTTCAGCCACATACTTGAGCATGAGAACATTGCCGTTGTCGCCGTAGGTATTCATGAGATTGCCATAGAGGTGGGCAATCTTTACATCATAGCGATAGTCCTGGTTTTCAGGAGAAGTGAGGGATCTGTAAACCATTAGTTCATCTCCTTTCTGACCACTTGTCGTTCTGCCAGTAGCTCGCGGAATTCCAGCATAGCAGTATAAGTTGCTAAGATATAGGCATGCTTGGTTTCTTGCTGTTCAATGGCCTTAAATACTGCTTCTAAATCTTTGACTTCAGTAATTTGATCTGCTGGATAGCCGGTTACCCGCAGTCGACGAGCAATCTCAGAGTGGCGCACACCGCCTGCAATGACATGAGGAATCTCCATCTCTAAAATCTTCTCAAAATCAGCATCCCAGATCCAGCTGGTATCAATGCCGTCCGCATAGTTGGCATTGAGCAGGACGGACAAACTAAAGTCAAAGGGTGCAAGTCCAATCATATCTAAAGCTTGGGTCGCCCCAACAGGATTTTTAATCAAAACTAAGGTACATTCCTTATCGCCGATTTTGAAAGTTTCCTGACGGCCAAAGACAGCTCGGCTCTTGTCAAAGCCAGCCTTGATAGTAGCCGGCTCGACACCAAAGAACTGAGCTACTGACACTGCTGCTAGAGCGTTATAGATATTGTAGAGACCGCCGATATTGATTTGATAGTCTTGTCCATCAATGGTAAAGGCAGAGCGGTTATGCTCAAGTGTTTTGAGAGCGGTCAGGCTGTAATCCAGTTTAGGCCGCTTGAAGCCGCAGTCCTCACAGATATAAGCCCCCAGATTGGCATAGGTGTTGAGCTCATACTTGAGGATATGCTCGCACTTAGGACAGAGGATGCCTTCTGTATTATAGTGAGCCAGCTGAGCCTGGCCTTTTTCGGTATCAAATCCATAGTAGCGAACAGGATTCTTCAGGCTGACTGAGTTAAAGAGGGGGCTGTCACCATTCATCAGTACAGTTGCTTCAGGCACTTTAGCTGCAGCATCCAGAATCATCTGGTAGGTCGTGTAGATCTCACCATAGCGGTCCATCTGGTCGCGGAAAATATTGGTAAAGACGAAGAGACTAGGCTTGATATAATCACAAATCCGAGATAGGCTGGCTTCATCTATTTCCAGCACAGCGATATGTTTGCCAGATTTGCTTTTTTTAGCAGTCAGGAAGGTTGTCGTAATCCCCGTAATCATGTTGGCACCGCTGGGATTGGTCACCACTTCTCCAAAGGCTTCCTTGAGAATACCCACTGTCAGAGCTGTAGTCAGAGTTTTACCATTGGTTCCGGTAATAACCACGACCTCATAGTTCTTTGCTAGGTTCTGTAAAATGTTTTTATCAAATGTCAGGGCAACTTTCCCCGGCAGGGTCGATCCACGCCCCATTTTGCTGAGAACAAAGTGGGAGGACTTGCCTGCCAAGAGGCCCAATGCTGTATTTATCTTCATAAGAAATATTTTATCATAAAAAAGTAAAGAAGGTTACAGAAAAATATTGACAAACGTGATATAATGGGTTGGTAAGTCTTTATGCATTAAGACCCACTGTAAAATAAAAAGAGAGAAGTTAATTGAGTGAACTCTAATTACAAGATAAAATCAGGCTGTACTAGATTTAATAAGTTCGATTTGTTGCTATAGCTGTTTGATTTTGCTTGTAGAGGAGTAGGAAGTCTAAGTATGAATTTTCAACAACTAACCAATCTCCAATATTGGGCCAGTTTGTTTTCTGACCCTTGGAGGATTGTAATTAATATTATTGACGTCGCTATCGTCGCATGGATTCTATATTATCTAATCAAGGCCATTGCTGGTACGAAGATTATGATTCTGGTCCGCGGGGTGCTCTTCTTTATCTTGGCACAGTTTTTTGCTAATATCATCGGCTTGACCACCATTTCTTGGTTGATTAATCAGGTCATCACTTACGGGGTCATTGCGGCCGTGGTGATTTTCTCGCCTGAGATTCGGGCAGGATTGGAAAAGCTGGGCCGTGCAACGGATATTTTTTCTGCGACGCCCATCAGTAACGAAGAAAAAATGGTTCAGGCCTTTGTCAAGTCTGTTGCCTATATGAGTCCGCGGAAAATCGGGGCTTTGGTGGCCATTCAGGGAACCCGCACCTTGCAGGAGTACATTGCAACAGGGATTCCTTTGGATGCAGATGTGTCCGGAGAGCTGCTAATCAACATTTTTATCCCCAATACGCCATTGCATGATGGAGCTGTCATCATAAAAGACAATAAGATTGCAGCTTCCTGTGCCTACCTGCCTCTGACAGAAAGCAGCGGCATCTCTAAGGAGTTTGGGACCCGGCACCGCGCAGCTATTGGCCTGTCTGAAGTATCAGATGCTTTTACTTTTGTCGTTTCAGAAGAAACAGGTGGGATTTCCACTACTCACAATGGAATTTTCAAGCATGATTTGACTTTGGATGAGTTTGAGACTGAGCTGAGAAAGGTCTTCTTATCAGAGCAGGACAAGACAGCAGGTTTGAAAAAACGCTTCATGGGAGGATGGAAGAAATGAAAAAACGTAAAAAAATTCTTTATATCATCTCTTCGTTTTTCTTTGCCCTAGTGCTTTTTGTTTATGCAACCTCTAGCAGTTATCAAAACAATACTGGAGTTCGACAGGTCACATCTGAAACTTATACCAATACGGTTTCCAATGTGCCGATTGACATCAAATATGACAGCGAGAATTACTTTATCAGCGGCTTTACTTCTGAAGTTTCCGTTGCCCTGACAGGCTCCAACCGTGTCAATCTAGCCAGTGAAATGCAGGAAAGTACTCGGAAGTTTCGAGTTGTAGCTGATCTTTCTGAGGCTACAGAGGGAACAGTGGAAATTCCTCTAAAGGTTGAAAACCTGCCAAGCGGTCTGACTGCTACAGTCACTCCCCAGAAGATTTCTGTTAAGATTGGTAAAAAGGCTAGCAAGAAGGTTGAGGTCCGATACCTCATTACAGACAGTCAGGTGGCTGAAAATGTGTCTATCAGTGGTGTGACCTTGGAAAACAAGGAAGCTACAGTAACCAGTGACGAGGAGACCCTGTCTAAGATTGAATATGTCGTAGCTATTCTACCGACCAATGTCATTATCACTGGCAACTACAGCGGGACTGCGCCGTTGCAGGCTGTTGATGGACAGGGGAATGTCATGCCAAGCGTGGTGACACCATTTGAAACGACTATGCGTGTCAACACTAAAACAGCAGACAACTCTGGCTCGTCCTCCTCTAACAGCAGCTCAAATTCGAGCTCATCAAATAAAAACTAAATAAAATTTTGAAAATAAACTTGGATTAAAGCGGTCTGCCTTGCTTGCAGCCAAAACCTTTACATTCAGGTCTTATGAAAGGAAACTATTTATAATGGGTAAATACTTTGGAACCGATGGTGTTCGCGGAGAAGCAAATGTGGAATTAACGCCAGAATTGGCCTTTAAACTCGGCCGCTTTGGTGGTTATGTTCTGAGCCAGTACGAAAGTGAAGTTCCTCGGGTCTTTGTTGGCCGTGATACTCGAATTTCAGGAGAAATGCTGGAAAGCGCCTTGGTTGCAGGACTTTTGTCCGTTGGGATTCATGTTTATAAGCTAGGTGTCATTGCAACGCCTGGTGTGGCTTATCTGGTTAAGTCAGAGAAAGCCAGCGCGGGAGTCATGATTTCTGCCAGCCACAATCCAGCTTTGGATAATGGTATCAAATTCTTTGGTGGTGACGGCTATAAGCTGGATGATGAGCGTGAGTTGGAAATTGAAGCTTTGTTGGACGCAGCAGAAGATACCTTGCCACGTCCAAGTGCAGAAGGATTGGGTGATTTGGTGGATTATCCAGAAGGGTTGCGCAAGTATCAACAATACTTGGTTTCAACTGGCTTGGAACTAGAAGGAATGCATGTAGCCTTAGATACGGCCAACGGTGCAGCTTCTACCAGTGCCCGTCAGATTTTTGCAGACCTCGGTGCGCAGCTGACCATTATCGGAGAAAATCCAGACGGTCTCAATATCAATCTGAATGTTGGCTCTACGCATCCAGAAGCTTTGCAGGAAGTTGTTCGTGAGTCTGGTGCAGCGATTGGTCTGGCCTTTGATGGAGATAGCGACCGCTTGATTGCAGTGGATGAAAATGGTGAGCTGGTAGATGGTGACAAGATTATGTACATCATCGGTAAGTACCTGTCTGAGAAAGGTGAGCTGGCGCAGAATACCATTGTTACGACCGTCATGTCAAACCTCGGCTTCCATAAGGCTTTGGATCGCGAAGGTATTCAAAAGGCTGTGACAGCAGTTGGGGACCGCTATGTAGTAGAGGAAATGCGCAAGAATGGCTATAATCTTGGTGGCGAGCAGTCTGGACATGTGATCATCATGAACTACAATACGACAGGTGATGGCCAGCTCTCAGCTGTGCAATTGACCAAGGTCATGCAGGAAACAGGTAAGAAACTATCTGAATTGGCCGCTGAAGTAACCATCTATCCGCAGAAACTGGTCAATATTCGTGTGGAAAACAGCATGAAAGATAAGGCGATGGAAGTCCCAGCTATCAAGACGGTGATTGAGAGAATGGAAGCCGAAATGGCTGGCAATGGCCGGATTTTGGTTCGTCCGAGTGGAACTGAGCCTCTGCTGAGGGTCATGGCTGAAGCACCAACTGACGAAGAAGTAAATTATTATGTAGATACCATTGCCAATGTTGTTCGAGATGAAATT
Organism: Streptococcus sanguinis; assembly: GCA_013378335.1. Lineage (NCBI taxonomy): Bacteria > Bacillati > Bacillota > Bacilli > Lactobacillales > Streptococcaceae > Streptococcus > Streptococcus sanguinis. The sequence goes on along the minus strand of CP040556.1, from coordinate 1,564,677 downwards.
GGAATAGACAAATAAATGTAAAGAAACTGAGACACAATGTCTTGGTTTTTTTACATTTGTGTGAATATTTAAACACTTTGATACAAAATGTTGATAAATTGCAATACTCTTGGTATAATAAGCTATGAAAGGAGCATAAAATGAAAGATAAGAAGACGATCATTCTTAAAATTTTAATCTTGTTAACGGCTATTGTTACAGGTTTAGGTTTTGCTGCTCGAACTCAGGCTTCTGAAGTAACAGATTATACCCAGCAAACCAGCATTACCAAAGATGGTGTGCCATTGACAAATGACTCAACGGTTATGACTAATGAAACTTTGTCTGTAACAACTAGTTTCACATTTCCGTCATCTCAAACTATCGCTGAAGGGGACACCCTCACTTTCTCACTGCCACAGGAATTAACCCTGATTACTCCCTTAAACTTCCAAGTATCTGATGTTGACAATCACAAGGGAGAAGTAGTCGGAAAAGCCCAAGCGAATCCAGCAACTCAAACGGTTACGGTAACTTTCAGTAATTACTTTACTAACTATACCGAACAAAAAGAAATGTCCCTGACTTTTAATGTACGAGTTAATAACGACAAGGTGCAAAATTCAGGGCCGATTTCCTTCAAATTTGGCCAGACAGATTTTTCTTTCCAATACGAAAAGGTAGAAGGAACTGCTGGTGAATATGAAATGAAATATGGTTACCAAGACAGTAGCGATCCAAAGATTGTCAAATGGCGCATTATTCTGAATGCAAGACAGGACATGCTTCGCAACATGGTGATTTCAGACAACTTTGGCGATGGTCTGACATTGGTACCAGGTACACTGCGCGCAGTTCGTTATGCTCCTGTAGAAGGCGGTATCCGCAATGAAGCGCACTTGCTGACTCTGCCTGTTTTGGATAACTTCACTAACAAGGCGGTTCTTTCGCAAAATGCTAATGGTGATGTCAATGGCTTTACCATCAACTTTGGTGATAACTACAACTGGCCAATGTACATCGAGTACTCTACTCGCGTACCAGATGGTGTTCAAGTAGGCGATGTGGTTAACAACACCTTGTCTTGGACAGCAAAAGGCTTCCCAGAGCGCAGCATTACTAAGTCAGTCCGTTTGGAAGACGGTTCTGGTAAAGGAAGCGGGTTGTTGGCAAAAGACGTAATGATTAAAGCTCAGAAAAAGCTTGTTAACAAAGAATTAGAAAAGGGACAGTTTACCTTTGGTCTCTTTGATGAAAACGGTGATTTGCTTCAAACTGTTACCAATGAAGCAGACGGATCTATTAACTTCAAGGCCTTGAACTATAGTGCTGCTGGTACTTATCGCTACAGCATCAAGGAAATCCCAGGAAATGATCCTAACTACGTCTATGATGACAAGGAAGCACAGCTGACAGTTACTGTAAAAGATGTTAATGGTGAGCTTTTGGGCTCTGTCAATTATGACTTGGATCCAGTCTTTACAAATACCTATAGAGGTAACGATCCAGGCAAGGCAGTTCAGCCACCTAACCCTGACAACAACAACCCGAATAACAATCCAAACAATGATCCGAACAATAACCCAAATAATAATCCAAACAACAACCCGAATACAAACCCAAACAATGGTAACACTACTCCAAATAACGGTTCCAACGATCCAAAGGGTGGAACTGATAATACAGAGAAGGGAAACAACAATTCAAACAATGCTACCAATGTTCCGGGTGCTGTAGGAGGCACTAAGAAAGTCCTACCTAAGACTGGTCAAGAGCCGACACTTTGGCTGTCACTTGCAGGTTTGGCAATCTTAGTTGGCTTTGGAAGCTATGTCTTTCTTCAAAAGAAGACTAGATAAGATTCAAAGAGGCTGGGACAAAAGTCCGACCTCAAATATAAAAAGCGAACAAAACTAGTTTTCTGGCAATCAGAATTCTAATTTGTTCGCTTTTCGCATTTAATTATAGATTTGAAGGGCTTAATGATTAAGATTTTTAAAAATTGAAATCTTTTTGTTCCAGACTCTTTTTACATGCTTTTCCATTTGAAAAAACGGGGAAATCGTGTTAGAATAGACCTAGTAATTTTTAAAGGATAGGGGTATTATCGTGGCTTTTGGTGACAACGGACAACGCAAAAAAACAGGATTTGAAAAATTGACGATGCTGGTCGTGATTATCATGCTCATCGTGACAGTTGGAGCAATCTTTGCTTCTGCTCTCAGCGCAATCTTTTAATCCAAACGCTTCAGGGCGTTTTTTTAGACTAGAAAAAGAGAATAAAATAAAATGAGTATGTTTTTAGATACAGCTAAGATTCAGGTCAAGGCTGGTAATGGTGGTGATGGCATGGTGGCCTTTCGCCGTGAAAAATATGTTTCTAATGGCGGTCCTTGGGGCGGTGATGGCGGTCGTGGCGGTAATGTTGTTTTTGTCGTAGACGAAGGTCTGCGTACCCTGATGGATTTTCGCTACAATCGCCATTTCAAAGCTCAGTCTGGTGAAAAGGGCATGACCAAGGGCATGCATGGCCGTGGCGCTGAGGACTTGATTGTTCGAGTGCCGCAGGGGACGACGGTTCGTGATGCTGAGACTGGCAAGGTGCTGACGGACTTGGTAGAAAATGGTCAAGAATTTATCGTAGCGCGTGGTGGCCGAGGCGGTCGTGGAAATATCCGCTTTGCGACGCCTAAAAATCCTGCTCCAGAGATTTCTGAGAATGGAGAACCTGGTCAAGAGCGTGAGCTTCTGCTGGAGCTCAAGGTCCTAGCAGACGTTGGTCTGGTCGGCTTTCCTTCTGTCGGGAAATCCACTTTGCTCAGTGTTATCACAGCAGCTAAGCCAAAGATTGGTGCCTATCATTTCACGACCATCGTGCCAAATTTAGGCATGGTTCGTACTCATTCTGGAGAGTCCTTTGCAGTAGCAGATCTACCAGGTTTGATCGAAGGGGCCAGCCAAGGGGTTGGACTGGGAACCCAGTTTCTCCGTCATATTGAGCGGACACGGGTTATCCTGCATGTCATCGATATGTCAGCAAGTGAGGGACGTGACCCTTATGAGGACTATCTAGCTATCAATAAAGAGTTGGAATCCTACAACCTTCGTCTCATGGAGCGTCCGCAGATTATCGTCGCTAACAAGATGGACATGCCTGATAGTGCTGAAAATCTCAAGATATTCAAAGAGAAATTAGCGGCTAATTATGATGAGTTTGCGGAATTACCGCAAATCTTCCCGATTTCCAGTCTGACCAAGCAGGGACTTGCGACGCTCTTAGATGCGACCGCAGAATTATTGGATAAAACGCCAGAGTTCTTGCTCTATGATGAGTCTGAAATGGAAGAAGAAGCTTACTATGGCTTTGACGAAGAAGCACCAGCCTTTGAAATTTCTCGTGATGATGATGCGACTTGGGTGCTGTCAGGTGACAAGCTTGAGAAGCTCTTTAATATGACCAACTTTGACCGTGATGAGGCAGTCATGAAATTTGCCCGTCAGCTGCGTGGTATGGGCGTTGATGAAGCGCTTCGTGCTCGCGGAGCCAAGGATGGGGATCTAGTTCGCATCGGTAAATTCGAGTTTGAATTCGTTGACTAAGGAGGCTTGCAATGGGTGATAAACCAATATCCTTCCGCGATGAAAATGGAAATTTTGTCTCTGCAGCCGACGTCTGGAATGCAGAAAAGCTAGAAGAGCTCTTTAATAAACTCAATCCCAAGCGTAAGCTGCGTCTGGAAAGAGAAGCATTAGCGAAAGAGGAAGAGGAATAAGATTTTATTTTGAGAATCATAAACGCTGGGAAAGATTTCTCAGCGTTTTTAAATCTTAAAAAGTGGGTTCTGATAGGTAAGAAGATTTCCTTTTAGCTTCTAAGGCCCCATCAATGAAAAAATGGAAAAAGGCAAGGCTTATCAATCTGTCGTGGCCATTGCTTGCTATTTTATGGTATAATGAAAAAAATAAGTAGGAGAAGTGATAATTATGGCAAAAACAATTCATACAGATAAAGCACCAGCAGCGATTGGACCTTATGTCCAAGGAAAAATTGTCGGCAATCTTTTGTTTGCGAGTGGGCAGATTCCCTTGTCTCCTGAAACAGGAGAAATCGTTGGGACGACTATTGAAGAGCAGACCCAGCAAGTACTGAAAAATGTTTCAGCTATTTTAGAAGCTGCAGGAACAGACTTTGACCACGTAGTCAAGGCTACTTGCTTCTTGAGCGACATCAATGATTTTGTGGCTTTTAATGAGGTTTACAAGACTGCTTTTACAGAAGCATTTCCAGCTCGCTCGGCAGTCGAAGTGGCTCGCCTGCCTAAAGATGTGAAAATTGAGATTGAGGTTATTGCCGAGATTCTCTAAAAAAGAGCAGGGGAAAACAGCTCTTTGACGGATTCTATCTGATGAAAGGATTATAATGTCTGAGAAGAAAATTCAGCTTGTCATTGTGACTGGAATGAGCGGGGCGGGGAAAACCGTAGCCATCCAGTCCTTTGAAGACTTAGGTTATTTTACCATTGATAATATGCCGCCAACTTTGGTGCCGAAGTTCCTGCAGCTGGTCGAAGGGACCACGGACAATGATAAATTAGCTCTGGTTGTCGATATGCGCAGCCGTTCCTTCTTTTTGCAAATCCAGAATGTTTTGGATGATTTAGAGCAAAATGAGAACATCGATTTCAAGATTCTTTTCCTAGATGCGGCGGATAAGGAGCTAGTGGCTCGTTATAAGGAAACGCGTCGCAGTCATCCGCTGGCAGCTGATGGTCGGATTTTAGATGGGATTAAACTGGAGCGCGAACTCTTAGCCCCTCTGAAGAATCTCAGCCAAAATGTTGTAGACACAACTGATTTGACACCACGGGAGCTGAGAAAGACTATCTCTGAGCAATTTTCAAATCAGGACGAGATGCACAGTTTCCGTATTGAGGTCATGAGTTTTGGTTTCAAATACGGTCTGCCTTTGGATGCAGACTTGGTCTTTGATGTGCGCTTTCTGCCTAATCCCTACTATAAACCTGAGCTGCGCAATCAGACAGGTTTGGATAAGGATGTCTTTGATTATGTCATGAACCATGCCGAGTCAGAAGAATTTTACCAGCACCTGCTAGGCTTGATTGAGCCAATCTTGCCGGGCTATCAGAAGGAAGGAAAGTCTATCCTGACGATTGCTGTGGGCTGTACGGGTGGTCAGCACCGCAGTGTAGCCTTTGCTCAGCGCTTAGCAGATGATTTGGCTAAAAATTGGCCGGTTAATGCCAGCCACCGCGACAAAAACCGTCGGAAAGAAACGGTGAACCGCTCATGAGAAAGCCACGAATTACAGTCATCGGCGGTGGAACAGGAATTTCAGTGATTTTAGACAGCCTGCGTAAAAAGGACGTAGAGATTACAGCTATTGTCACAGTGGCTGATGATGGTGGCAGTTCTGGTGAGCTGCGGAAAAACATCCATCAGCTGACTCCGCCGGGTGATTTGCGAAATGTCTTAGTAGCCATGTCCGACATGCCAAAATTCTATGAGAAGGTCTTTCAGTATCGCTTTGCGGAAGGAGACGGAGTTCTAGCGGGGCATCCCTTGGGCAATCTGATTATTGCCGGTATTTCCGAAATGCAGGGCTCAACCTATAATGCCATGCAGCTTTTGACTAAGTTTTTCCATACGACTGGTAAAATCTACCCTTCCAGCGACAATCCGCTGACCCTGCACGCTGTTTTTATGGATGGGACAGAAGTTGTCGGTGAAAGCAATCTGACCAGCAAGAGCGGGATGATTGAGCGGGTCTATGTGACCAATACCTATGATGACAAGAAGCCTGCTGCCAGTAAAAAGGTGGTTGAAAGCATCCTAGAGAGTGATATGGTGGTTCTGGGACCTGGTTCACTATTTACCTCAATCTTGCCTAATCTCGTTATTGAGGAAATTGGTCAAGCTCTTCTAGATACCAAGGCAGAAGTGGCCTATGTCTGCAATATCATGACCCAACGCGGCGAAACAGAGCATTTTTCAGACAGCGATCACGTCCAGGTTCTGCACCGTCATTTAGGCAGGAAGTTTGTAGATACAGTCTTGGTCAATATCGAACCTGTCCCTCATGAGTACATGGACAGTAACCAGTTTGACGAATATCTGGTACAGGTGGAGCATGATTTTCAAGGGTTGCAAGAGCAAGTTCCGCGGGTTATTTCTTCGAATTTTCTGCGTTTGGAAAATGGCGGAGCGTTCCATGATGGTGAGCTGGTCGTTGACGAATTGATGCAGATTATACAGGTGCGCAAATGAGTTTTACAGTAAAAGTAAAAGAAGAACTGCTGAGTCTGACAAACAGAGATAAAAATGAGCTGTCAGCCATGATCAAGATGTCTGGCAGTCTGGGCTTGGCCAGCAGTGGTTTGACCTTGTCTGTCACAACAGAAAATGCCAAGATTGCTCGCCATCTCTATGAGTTGCTGTCGGACCTCTATCAGGTCAAGTCAGAAATCCGCCACCATCAGAAGACCAATCTGCGCAAGAATCGCGTTTATACAGTATTTCTGGATCAGAGAGTAGAAGAAATCCTTTCTGATCTGCACTTGGCTGACTCCTTTTTTGGTATCGAGGCAGGGATTGACCAGGCCATTTTGTCAGATGACGAAGCCAGTCGGGCCTACCTCCGGGGAGCCTTTCTCTCAAATGGCAGCATGCGGGAGCCAGATTCAGGCAAGTATCAGCTGGAAATCCTGTCCGTTTATCTGGATCATGCTGAGGATTTGGCTGCCTTGATGCGGCGTTTTCTGCTGGATGCCAAGACCATCGAGCGCAAGAAGGGGGCTGTTACTTATCTGCAGCGGGCTGAGGATATCATGGATTTTCTCATTGTCATCGGCGCTATGGAAGCCATGGCTGAGTTTGAGTCTCTTAAGCTCATGCGAGAAGCGCGCAATGACCTCAATCGCGCTAATAATGCGGAGACAGCTAACATCGCCCGTACGGTCACAGCCAGTATGAAAACCATCAACAATATTGCCAAAATCAGCGACAATATCGGCATTGAAAGTCTACCTGTAGACCTGCAGGAGGTAGCCCAGCTTCGTATCCAACATCCGGACTACTCCATCCAGCAGCTAGCTGATAGTCTGAGCCGGCCACTGACTAAGAGCGGTGTTAATCATCGCTTGAGAAAAATCAATAAAATCGCAGATGAATTATAAAAGCTGCTGAGCTTGAGCTCGGCAGCTGTTTTTTATAGGCTTGTAGAATGTTTGGGTTGGACTTTTTGCTCAGGATAGATATGGCTAATGGCATTGTTGACAGCAGTAGGTGCCTCACCTAGCCCAGTTGCAATCAGGTCAATCTTCCCCTCGTAGCTGCAGCAGTCTCCAGCTGCATAGATACCCGGCACGGAAGTTTCTTGCTTGCTGTTGACCAAAATCTTGTGACGGTTGAGCTCCAAACCCCAATCTTTGAGATTGCCGACAGAGGATTTAAAACCGTAGTTGACAAAGAGATGATCCAGAGGCAGAAGCTGACTTTCCTCTCCCTTGACTTGGCTGATTTCCAAATGGGTAATCTGGCCATTTTCGCCGACCAATCGACTGGGTACAAATGGTGTCTTAATCTCAACACTAGAAGCCTTGAGTTCTTCCACACTATGCTCCAAAGCCCGGAAGTTGTCCCGACGGTGAACCAGGCTGGTTTCTGCAATCTTTTCAAAAGCTAGTGCCCAGTCAACAGCCGAGTCACCGCCGCCCAGAACAACAACCTTTTTGCCAGCGTACTGACTGATGTTTGACACATGATAGTGGAGGTTATTGTAGCTTTCAGCATCGTCTAGCTCTAAAGCTCTCGGTTTGAAAGCACCACCTCCCATGGCGATGATAATGGTTTTGGTCTGATGCTGGGCTTTAGAAGTTGTGATGGTGAAGCCATCATCAGATTTAACGATATCCAGCACTGTTTCGTTGAGGCAAATCTCAGTCTGGAAAGTTTCCAGCTGCTCAATCAGACGCTGAGTCAACTCTTCGCCACTTAGATTGGTAAAGCCTGGTACATCCAGAATCTTCTTCTCTGGATAGAGAATGGCCGGCTGACCGCCCAGCTGAGGCAGGGAATCAATGATTTTAACCTTGGCTTGGCGCAAATGAGCATAAAAAGCTGCGAATAGGCCAACTGGGCCGCCGCCGACAATCGTAATATCATACAGTTCAGACATAATCTTCCTCAATCTTTTTAAAATAAACTAGCATTATTGTACCACAAAAAGGGATTGAAATGTAAGCAAATGTTTTGAAGCCATCTTAAAAGCCCTGATGGGGCTTAAAATTAGATAGCAAATAAATCATTGAGGTTTTCAGCCAGCGTTGGGTGGGTGAAGATTTGCTTGCTCAAGTAGGTGTAAGGAATCTTATTATCCATGGCTACAGTCAGGATATTGATAATTTCCTGAGCCCCTGCTGAGAAGATAGTCGCTCCGACGATTTCCTTGGTTTCAGTATTGACAACAGCCTTGAAGGCACCGCGTAAGTCAGCATTGACATGTCCGCGAGGCATTGCTGCGACTGGAATCTCCTTAACTGCAATCGGCAGTCCTTGCTCTTGGGCTTCCTTTTCAGTCAATCCGATTTGAGCCAAAGGCGGTGTGATGAACATGCTGGTAGGGACGTTTTTACGGTCTTCCAGTGTGTAGCTGCCGTCGCCAGCCAGATAGCTATAAAGGATACGGAAGTCATCCAGTGAGATATAAGTGAACTGCAGACCGCCATTGACATCGCCCGCTGCAAAAACGCCGGGTACAGATGTTTCCAGATGCTTGTTGACCTTGATAGCTCCGCGCTCTGTCAGTTCAATGTCAGTGTTTTCCAACTGCAGTGGCTCAACATTCGGCTTGCGGCCAGTAGCATAGAGCAGGGCATCAAAGCGGAATTCTCCATTCTCAGTCACAACGACAACTTCAGCACCATCATTTTTAATCTGCTTGGTTTGTACATTTTGCAGGAGCTGGATTCCGTCTTCTTCCATGTACTGCTTAGCTAGGGCAGCGATCGAAGGCTCTACTCGAGGGAGAAAGACAGGAGCAGCATCCAGCACAGTCACCTGACTGCCCATTTTGTTGTAGAGTCCGGCAAATTCTAGGCCGATGTTACCGCCACCCAGAATTCCTAAGCGTTTAGGAAGTTCCTTCAGATTTTGAATGCCAGTTGAGTCATAGACATGTTCGGTTTCAGTCAGTCCTGGAATTGGCAGGACATTGGAAACAGCACCAGTATTGATGACAATAGTTTCAGCAGTCAGTTCCTCTTTTTCATCGCCAGCTGTGATTTCGATGACTTTATTGGAAAGGAAATGAGCTTCCGCATCGATGATGTCGACTCCAGCGCCACTGATTGCTGCATAGTTCTTCCCGTTGAGACGGCTGGTTACAGCATTCTTTTCAGCCATGACTTGGTCGAAAGCTAGGCCTTTTTCAGCTGCGACAAGGAGGGTCTTGGTTGGAATGCAGGCGATATTGATACAGGTCCCCCCGTACATAGCCTTGCTTCGCTCAATCAAAGCAACTTTTTTTCCTTGGGCCGCCATTTTGGCTGCCAATGTTTTACCGGCCTTACCAAAGCCGATGACAATTAAATCATAGGTTAACATAATTTACCTCCATTTTTCAAAAAGATTGTATCACATCTAGTCAGAAATTGCTGATTTCTGCTACGCTTTTTTTCTTCAGTATTTTTAGTCACACTTTTTATACAAATTGTCCATTTTTGAGCAAGATTTTCGCAGTTCCAGTCAGTTTGTGTTATACTGATTTTCGTTATTTATTTTAGGAGAGCGAAATGTCTATTATTACATTGATTTTGGCAAGCTTGGTTGCCTTGGAATTTTTCTATATCCTGTACTTGGAGACCATTGCGACGACTTCTGCAGCGACAGCTCGGGTTTTCGGTATGTCGAAAGAGGAGTTGGAGCAGCAGTCGGTCAGTACACTTTTCAAAAACCAAGGAGTTTACAACGGATTGATAGCTGTTTTAGTGCTGATTGCGGCCTTTGTACAGCCTAGTCCGGTTTGGCTGGGAATTTTTATGGTTTACATCATCTTGGTGGCAGCATACGGTGCCATGACCAGTGACCCCAAAATCCTGCTCAAGCAGGGAGGGCTGGCTATGCTGACCCTACTTAGTTTATTTTTCTAAATAGAGTGAGGAAAATTGATTTCCCACTCTTTTTTTATATAATGATTGACTTTTTTGTTAGACAAGTGTAGAATAAAGATAGAAATAGCATTATTTAGAAAGCGCGTGGGAACGATGAAAAGATCTATTAAACGTTTGCCAGATGGGGAATTTACTATTTTAAAAGTAATTTGGCAGCTGCCTACCCCGACGACCTCTGCCCGTATCATGGAAAAACTGGGACCAGACAATCATTGGAAACCTCAGACACTTTTGACGGTTTTGGCTCGCTTGACTGAAAAGGGCTTTTTAGAAAGTGTCCGCAAGGGACGTGAAAGGCAGTATACAGCCTTGATTTCAGAAGATGAGTATCTGGAAGTTGAGGCTTCGGATTTCTTGAAGCGTCACAGCGGCCGTTCTATGGGCGGGTTTGTCAAAACACTCTTTTCTTCTAACTCCTTTTCGGAAAATGAATTGGATGAGCTGCGCAGTCTGCTCAACCAAGGAAAGTAGGATGGAGGGATAAGCATGAAACAGTTCCTTCTTTCTTTTCTTCTGACCAGTTTATCGACATCTATTTTGGCGCTTTTGCTTAGTCTGCTTTTTACGGCCTTTAAGACTAAGATTTCGGTCAGAGTGAAGTATTTTATTTGGTTTCTGATATTGCTGAGCTTTCTGTTTCCATTCCGTCCTCAGTTTGGCACAGGCTTGATTCGGCTGAATACAGGGCCGGCAGTCCAGGCGGTAGCCAATGTCACCCAGACAGGTGGAACTCAAGAAGCTTCTCAGGTAGCTGAAAAAGCTAGCCAGTCAAATCTCTGGGACTTTTTCCTAGGTCTGCCTTGGTTTGAAATACTCTTTGTCGTCTGGTTGCTTGGCTTTGCCTTTAACTTGGGCAGATACGCTTATTCCTACATTCGCTTCAGAAAGATGCTGAAACGCTGGGGCACTGAGTTTCAGGACGAAGAGGCGATGGCCTTGCTACAGGCTGTTCAGCAGGAGATGGGGGTTAAGGGTCGGATTCGTCTGCTCCACTATCCTATGTCCCAAAGTCCTATGCTGCTAGGTTTCAGAGATATTTTAATCGTGCTGCCAGAGTTGGACTACACAGACGAAGAGCTGCAGCTGATTTTCAAGCATGAGCTGACCCACTACAAACACCGAGATGTTTTAATCAATCTCTTGGGAATTTTTGCCAAGAGTCTGCACTGGTTTAATCCGGTTGTCCGCTTTGCCTGCCGGGAAATGCAGGAAGCAGGAGAGATGTACTGTGACCATGATGTTCTAAGCAGCAAAGATACGGAGTATCGTACTTTCTACGGTGAAACGATTTTGACCATGATAGACCGCAGTAAGAAGACCCCAATTGCTCTGACGACTTGTTTTTACTCTGACAAGTTTAATCTCAAGCGGCGGATTGTCGGCATTATGGATGACCGCCTGCCTAAAAAGTTTCTATCTGCTGCCTTTGTAGTAGCAGTTCCTCTCCTTTTGCTCTTGGCTAGTTCAGTCTTTGCTCTTGAAAATTCGATTGCGCAAGAAAGCAGATCAGTGGCTGCTCAAAAACAGTCTCAAGGCCTCAGTCAGCGTCAGGCTCTAGGAGTGGTCTTGAAAGAACTGTCGCTTTCTGAAAAGGATATTAAGGACCTCCAGATTGCGCGTGAGAAAGATACTTACAAGATTCGCTTCTCTCACGGACAAACGTCCCATGAAACAATTGTCAATGCTAAGGATGGAAAACTGGTCAAATCCAAGCAGCATACCATTGTCGAAAAGACGGTAACGGTCGAAAAAGAAGTCAGCCCATCCTCCTCGGCTGCATCAACTCCAGCTGACAACAGTGCTATTGCAGGCGCAGGAAATACGGGAGCAGCGGGCTCTACCGGAGCGAATACTGGAGCTAGTACAGCGACAGTTCAAACTCCGTCTCAGAACAGTTCCTCTCATACGACAGACACGGATGATCCAGATGATGATGACAATGACCAGGATGACAATTAAATAAAAGATTCTACCGGTTTAAGTTTCATAAAAGCTTAGACTGGTAGAATTTTATTATCTTCTCAGAAGGAGGATTTTGAAATCTTCCAAGAGCAGTAGGTCATTAGTTTACCTTTTATTAGGTCGGTTTAGCTTAAATCTGATAGCTTTCTTCCTAATCTTAAAAATAAACTAAAGATTATTCATCTTTTTTCTTGACATTTATAAACGACAAGTGTAGAATATACTTATAAACTACATTTGTAGAATGTTTTTGAAAATACTGCTTGGAAAGGAGAAGAAAACAAACTTCATCCAGACGCTTGTAGGATGCAGAGCGGAAGCTCTATTTCTTATAAAAGAACAAACTACATTTGTAGAATTAAAGGAGAATCCAAATGAAACAAAAGCAAATCCAAACAAACTTCCAACGAATCGAAACTAAGTATATTCTTGACCGAGCAATGCTAGCTCGTCTTGAAGCTGATATGAGACCTCACCTCACCGCAGATGATTATGCGACATCAACCATTTCCAATGTGTATTTTGATAATGATGAGTTCCAGATGATTCAGGATTCCATTGCTAGAAAAGGCGGTCGCGAAAAGATGCGGATGCGCACTTATGCTGAGCAGCCGAATGATGATAGTCAAGTTTTCTTGGAAATCAAGAAGAAACGCGATGAAGTAGGCTTCAAATACCGTTTGGTTTCTAATCCTCTCTCTGTGACTAACTATATTGTGAATGGTGTGGCAGACCATACTATTTCTGATGATCGGGTCAAGGCAGAAGTAGAACAGTTACAGGAGCGCTATCTAGACTTGAAGCCTAAAATGGTGATTAGCTATGACCGCTACTCTATGAGAGGCTTGGAAGATAAAAAGGTACGTGTGACAGTTGATTCCAACATCCGCTACCGAGATTATGATGTAGATTTAGCTTCAGGTCGCTATGGACTGCCCTTGCTGGAAGATGACAAGGTGATTATGGAAATCAAGGTTCCTGGTCAATATCCTCAGTGGCTGGCTGATATTCTCAATAAATATGGACTAGAAGACCAGTCTTTCTCAAAATACGGCAATGCCTACCTGAAAAATAAAGAAAGGCTGACTCAAATAGTCAAGGCCTAAGGGGGTAGTCTATGCTCGATCAGTTATTTAACAGCATTTACTCTTCCACGGAGGTCAAGATTAATCCTTTAGCATTGATTTTTTCACTAGCTACCAGTGTGGTTTTGGGAATTATCTTGGCCAAGGTCTATAAGCGCCAGACAATCTATACCAAGGAGTTTGTCATTACCCTCTCCCTTTTACCAGCTATTATTTCCATTATCATCTTCTTGGTTAATGGAAATCTGGGTACCAGTGTCGCCGTAGCAGGGACTTTCAGTTTGATTCGTTTCCGGTCGGCCGCTGGTGGCTCCAAGGAGCTCCTAGCCATCTTTATGGCGACGGCTATTGGGATTACAACAGGGATGGGATTTGAAGCATTGGCAATTTTCTTTACTCTAGCTATTTCAGGCATCTGGATGCTCTTTGAAAAGATGAGCTTTACTTCAGTCAGTCAGACTAGGCGTTATGTTCAGGTTCAGGTTCCAGCTGATTTTGACTACGAAGTACTCTTTGATGCTATCTTTGAAACGGCTTGTAAATCAGCCGAACTGATCTCTCTCAAGTCGGCTGAAAAGAAGTCTATCAAGCTGGACTATGTTGTTGACTTGAATCCAGACGTAAATGATAGAGATCTCATTCAGCAGTTTATGCGTTACGATAAGGTTCAGGACATTTCCCTATCCAAATCCGCTAAGAAGCGTAAAACATTATAAAGCACTAAAGATCAGCTGCAATATGCCAGCTGGTCTTTTTTTGTCTAGGTAGAAGAAGGAATTCATCTTACTTACAGAAAAATACTTGACACTCTTTTCTATATGTGGTATGATTATATAGATTTTGGACTTGAAGGGAGTGAAAAGAATGTCAAAAACAGTAGTACGCAAGAATGAATCACTTGATGATGCACTTCGTCGTTTCAAACGTGCGGTTACTAAAGCTGGTACTCTTCAAGAAACACGCAAACGTGAATTCTATGAAAAACCTTCTGTAAAACGCAAACGCAAATCAGAAGCAGCTCGTAAACGTAAAAAATTCTAATTGAACAAAAAAGCAGACTCCGGTCTGTTTTTTGTTTTGGCTCTTTGGAGAGAAGAGGATGACTATGAGCAATAAGGCAAGAAAAAAACACTGATTTTCATCAGTGACAGAACGTAGACAAACCCTATCGGTAATTAAAAAATTCCCTTATCAAGGTTAGTTATCATATAGTGAAAACTCTTAGGAATGCTGTTCTAATGCTAATTTTAAGAGTTTTTAATTTTCTCTAGTAAAAGAAAAAGATTGAAGAAAATCGTCCAAAATGGACTTTTTCTTCAATCTGACACTGATTTTCATCAGTGAATTCTCTTTATTTTTTCTCAGCCAACAAAGCTTTGATTTCTTGCAGGACTTCCAATTCAGTTGGAGCTGGTTCTTCTTCAACAACTTCTTCTTGTTTTTTACCCAAGCTTTGAGCTTTTTCTGCAGCTTTTACTATGAAGAAAAGAACAGTTCCGATTACAAGGAAGTTGATGACAGCGCTAAGGAAGCTACCATAAGCAACACCATTCCAAGATAATTCAGCAATCTTATCTACACCAGCAGCACTTAAGGCTGGGTTCAAAATAAGTGGTGTGATAATGTCATTTACCAATGAAGTAACAATTGCACCGAAAGCAGCACCGATAATAACAGCAACAGCTAGGTCAACTACATTCCCGCGCAGCAAGAATTCTTTAAGATCCTTTAACATTCTTTCTTTCCTTTCAAGAATTTATTAATGAGATTATATTATAGCTTATTTATATGACATCTACAAGATATTTGCTTGTCAAATATTTTACATTTGCTTCATTTTGTTATAAAATATAGAATGATATTCTATGATAAATTGGAGGTATTGTCTCTTGATTGATAAAGAAATCATTTCTGAAATTAAAAACAGCGTCAATATCGTCGATGTCATAGGAGAAACAGTGGCCTTGACTAAGGCTGGGCGGAATTTTCTGGGACTCTGTCCCTTTCATGGCGAAAAGACGCCCTCTTTTAACGTTGTAGAGGACAAGCAGTTTTATCACTGTTTTGGCTGCGGCAAGTCGGGCGATGTCTTCAAATTCATTGAGGATTATCGAGGCGTTTCCTTTATGGATGCTGTGCAGATTGTAGCAGAACGGGCAGGGATTCCTTTGGCTGTGGAGACGGCGGGAAATGACCGACCGAGACAAAGCCATCCGCATCAGGCGCTCTACGATATCCATACCGAGGCAGCGAAGTTTTATCATGCGGTCCTGATGACGACCAAGATGGGAGAGGAAGCGCGGGCTTATCTCTACCAGCGGGGACTGACAGATGATGTTCTTAAGCATTTTCAAATCGGGCTGGCTCCTAATGAGGGGAATTATCTTCATAAGAGTATGGCTGGCAAGTTTGATGAGAATACCATCATGAACTCAGGTCTCTTTAATCTGGCAGAGAATAATTTGGTCTATGATGCCTTTCAAAACCGAATTATGTTTCCCCTGACCAATGACAGCGGGCAGGTTGTGGCCTTTTCCGGACGGATTTGGCAGGCAGTGGCTACTGATGGCCATCAGGCCAAGTACAAAAACAGCCGCAGCACCGCTATTTTCAATAAAAGCTACGAGCTTTATCATCTGGATAAGGCCAAGCCGGTTATCAAGAAGAGCCATGAGGTCTATCTGATGGAAGGTTTCATGGATGTGATTGCGGCTTATCGGGCCGGAATTGAAAATGCGGTTG
This sequence comes from Streptococcus sanguinis, assembly GCA_013378335.1. Lineage (NCBI taxonomy): Bacteria > Bacillati > Bacillota > Bacilli > Lactobacillales > Streptococcaceae > Streptococcus > Streptococcus sanguinis. The sequence goes on along the minus strand of CP040556.1, from coordinate 1,548,722 downwards.
CCTCGATGGGGACAGCTCTGACGCCTGAGCATGTCCAGCACCTGAGTAAGTATTGCAAGAAGATAGTCCTGTCTTACGATGGAGATAGGGCAGGGCAGGCAGCGACTGCTAAGGCTTTGGATGAGTTGAGAGATATGACGGTGGAAATTGTTCGGATTCCGGATAATTTGGACCCCGATGAATTTCTCGCTAAAAATTCTGAGGAAGATTTGCAGCATTTGCTGAGAAAAACGCGAATAAGTAATGTGGAGTTTCTGCTGCATCATCTGAAACCAGATAATATTGAAAATCTGCAGGCTCAGATTGAGTTTGTAGAGAAGATGGCACCGATTATTGCCAAGACCAAGTCCATCACAGCTCAGAACTCCTATATTTACATGCTGGCTGAGCTGCTGCCGGACTTTGATTATCAGCAGGTGGAGCAGACAGTGAATAACAGCCGACTGGCTGAGCGCTCTAGTCGCAGTCAGGAGGCGCCGATTCAGCAGTCTCAACCAGTCGTCATGCAGTTTTCGCCCTCAAATCGGCTGAGTCGGCTGATGAGGGCGGAAAATCATATCTTCCACCGCATGGTGCATCATCCTTTGATTTTGAACCAATACAGGCTGAGAGAAGACTTTGCCTTTGACTCGGAAGAATTGCAGGCCTTGTATGAGATTTTGCTGGCAAATGGTGAGGTGACACCGCTGGATTTGTCCCAGCTGCCAGATCATGTCCAGCAGGCTTGGTACCGGGTCTTGGAAGAAGACTTGCCGGATGAGGTTTTGGAAGATGAGTTGAAAGAAGTGGAAGAAACCAGAGAGCGGGAGATTTTGCGCAAGCATAATCAGTTTATTAGTAAGAAGATTCGAGAAGCCTCTCACAGCGGAGATACGGATACAGCCCTGTCCGAGCTGGAGCGCTTGATTGAGCAAAAAAGAAGAATGGAGTAGGAATGGCTACAAAACAAAAAGAAGTAACAACATTAGACGTTCAAATTGCAGAATTTATCCGCAACCACAAGCAGACAGGTGTTGCGACAGATGATGAGATCAATGACCAACTGGTCATTCCCTTCACTTTGGACGCTGATGGGATTGAGGATTTGCTGCAGCGCATTCAGGATGCTGGTATCTCAATTACAGATAAGGAAGGAAATCCCAGCGCTCGTGTCTTAAATAACGAAGAGGAAGAAGCGGAGCTGACGGATGAAGAGCTCTTGGGCAGCAATTCAGCTAAGGTTAATGACCCAGTCCGCATGTATCTGAAAGAAATCGGGGTTGTGCCGCTTCTCAGCAATGAAGAAGAGCAGGAGCTGGCTATTTTGATAGAGCAAGGAGACTTGGAAGCCAAGCAGCGTCTGGCTGAGGCCAATCTTCGTCTGGTTGTTTCCATTGCCAAGCGCTATGTCGGCCGTGGTATGCAGTTTCTTGACTTGATCCAAGAAGGAAATATGGGGCTGATGAAGGCCGTTGATAAGTTCGACTACACCAAAGGATTTAAGTTTTCAACTTATGCGACTTGGTGGATTCGTCAGGCCATTACCCGTGCGATTGCTGACCAAGCTCGGACTATTCGGATTCCGGTCCACATGGTGGAAACTATTAACAAGTTGGTCCGTGAGCAACGCAATCTCTTGCAGGAATTGGGTCAAGACCCAACACCAGAGCAAATCGCTGAGCGCATGGATATGACGCCAGACAAGGTTCGTGAGATTCTCAAGATTGCCCAAGAGCCAGTTTCCTTGGAGACACCTATCGGTGAAGAAGATGACAGTCATCTGGGAGACTTTATCGAAGATGAAGTAATTGAAAATCCAGTCGACTACACAACCCGTGTTGTTCTTCGCGAGCAGCTGGATGAGGTTTTGGATACGCTGACAGACCGCGAGGAAAACGTCTTGCGTCTGCGCTTTGGTCTGGACGATGGAAAAATGCGGACACTGGAAGATGTCGGCAAGGTCTTCAATGTCACCCGCGAGCGGATTCGCCAGATTGAAGCCAAAGCCCTGCGTAAACTTCGCCATCCAAGCCGCAGCAAACCACTCAGAGACTTTATCGAAGATTAAGAATTGAAGAGCGCAACGAGGGGCAGAGCAGGAAGTGTCAAGTCGGCAATCCTAGCTGAAAAACAAAGCCTCCTCAAGCAACTTGAAATTTCTGCTATATCTATAAGGAGGATATTGCATGTCAGAACAAAAATACAGCCCTGAAGAAGTTGAAAAGATTAAAACACGTATTCTAGAGAGCTTGGAGCAGGTCATTGACCCAGAGCTAGGAATTGATATTGTCAATCTAGGCTTGATCTATGAAATCCGTTTTGACGAGACCAATGGGGAAACAGAAATCGATATGACCCTGACAACCATGGGATGCCCTCTGGCGGATCTTCTGACTGACCAGATCTATGATGCTATGTCAGATGTTCCAGAGGTTACCAAGACGGATGTTAAGTTGGTTTGGTACCCAGCTTGGACTGTGGAAAAGATGAGCCGTTATGCTCGAATTGCTTTGGGGATTCGCTAAGAACTGATAGTAAGCACTGGCCTGCTGCGTGCAGGCTTTTGCTTTTTTTAGCAGATTCTGTTATAATGTTCTATTGTCTTGGGGTCGTTACGGATTCGACAGGCATTATGAGGCACATTTTGCAACCCATCTAGCGGATGTAAAACGCCAGTTAAATATAACTGCAAAAAATAACAATTCTTACGCTGTAGCTGCCTAAAAACCAGCCAGCGTGACCCGATTCGGATTGCTTGTGTCTGATGACAGGTCTTATTATGAGCAAGCTACGGCAAAATCTGGTCTAGGGATTTTGCAAGAGATTGATAGACTCGCTTGACTTGGGCTTGAGCTATGTGTCAAAGTTAAGTTAAATCAATACATAGCCTATGGTTGTAGACAAATGTGTTAGCAGATGTTTGGACGTGGGTTCGACTCCCACCGGCTCCATTATTTTAAAGCCTTTCTAAAGCGTTGAGAAATCAGCGTTTTTTGCTTTTACGTTCTTCAGGGAATCTTGATTTCTGTCTGAAAAAGTAATACAATGATGTTAGTGATGACAAAGGAAATATTTGTATTTCTAGTTGGTCGATTTCATAAGTATTAAGGGAAGTTGGATATGAGTTTTTTTAAGAATCTTTTTGGTAAAAAGCAGGAGCAGGAGAAAGAAAAGGTGCAAGAGGCAGTGCTGGAGGTTCCTGCTGAGGATCCTTTTCCGAGTGAGTGGGGATCTTTCTCGACCTATATTGATGACAAGCTAGCTAGTATCCGTTTGAATCTAGCCTTGGCTGATGAGGCACCCTATCCTCTCTATGCCTATGCTATGAGGCTCAAGATATCGCTCCTCCAGTATGATGGGGAGACGGGTTTTCCATCTAGTGAAGAGTTTAAGGAGCTGAATGTGATTGAGGATCGGCTTTCTGAGGCTTTGGGCCAGGTCGGTGGTATTCATGTTGGTGTGATTACCACAGATGGAAATATTGAGTTTTACTACTATCTGCAAGATAAGAAAAGCCATCTGGATCCGATTGCAAACGTGATGCTCGACTTTCCAGACCGCCGCTATGACTCGGCGACCTTGGAAGATGAGGAGTGGGATCAGTACTTTGACTTTCTCTATCCTAATGAATACGAGTATCAGACCATTCTCAACCAGCGGGTCTGGTACCAGCTGGAGCAAGACGGCGATGACCATAGTCAGGAGCGCGAGATTGACCATTGGGCCTATTTTGCGTCTGAGGAAGACCGAGATGGTTTTCTAAAGGAAGTCGAAGAGTTGGGCTATAGCCTCGTATCTGCTGAAAAGATAGAAGATGCGGACAAACCTTATCAGCTGCATGTGATTCGTATGGATACGACGGAAATCTTTGATTTGAACCAGAATGTTTGGACTTTGGTCGAATTTGTGAAAAAATTTAACGGAAACTATGGCGGTTGGGGCTGTAATGTGGTATAATGGTTAAAGTTTTGGGAAAGCTGGGCTTTCTCTTTTGTGGAAGATTACTCAAGAGGCTTAAGAGGCTGTGTTGGAAACGCAGTAGGCGTGTAAAAGCGTGCGTGGGTTCGAATCCCATGTCTTCCGTTATAAGATGCAAGAAACGCTGTTTGGCGTTTTTTCTATTGCAAAAGGTTATGGAATATGGAAGAAAGGTGATTCTTTTTGAATATGAATATCTTTGGAAATGATTGAAAACAATTTCAGCAAAAAAATAAGTATTTTATTGTTCATTTTATTTAATAGTGTGGTAAAATGAGAGTAATAGAGTTTTAAAAGGATATAAATTAAAGGGAGAGTTATGTTTTTTAAGCGTCAAAAAGGTAAGTACCACGAAGTAGAGCGCGTGACTCGTTTTAAGCTGATTAAATCGGGCAAGCATTGGCTGCGTGCTGCGACATCACAGTTCGGCCTTTTTAGATCAATGAGAGGGGGAGGCCTTTCATCGATCGAGCTCAAGGTAACGGAAGAACAAGTTACCGATAAGAAGAGCGGCATAGACTTTTTGAGGGGCATTGTCGCCACGGGGGCTGTGCTGGGCGGAGCTATTGTAACAAACACAATCGTCCATGCGGAAGAAGATCAGGCTCTGGAAAAAGTCATTGACACGACAGACGTTTTAGCGACACGTGGTGAAACAGTTTTAGGAGAAGAAAGCAGTGCTGCTGAGGCAGCGACCGCAACGGCAAGCTCACATACTGAGTCAGAGTCTGTATCAGATACCTCCTCAGCCAGTGCCAGTGCTTCTGTCAGTGCATCCATCTCTGCCAGCATCTCAGCTTCAGAGTCAATGTCACAGTCTAGCTCTGCCTCTGTCAGTGCCAGCACATCTCAGTCAGTCTCAGAATCCTTAAGTGTTTCTGAGTCTCTTTCAGTGTCTTCAAGTACATCTGATTCAGTGAGTGCAAGCACTAGCGCGTCTGCTAGTGCATCAGAGTCAGTCTCAGCTAGTCAGACATCTACCACCTCTACATCAGAGAGTGCTAAATCCGAAAGCGGTCAGCAGTCAACAGAAGCTTCTAGCCAGACAGGGCGGAGAAGAACGCGTCGTGATGTAGCGAATGCTGTTGATACAGAAGCTCCCCAAGTGAAATCTGGGGATTATGTAGTATACCGTGGTGAATCCTTTGAATTTTATGTAGAAACCACTGATAATAGCGGTCAAGTTAATAGAGTTGTCATCCGAAATGTTGAAGGTGGTGCTAATAGTACTTTCCTTTCTCCTAATTGGGTAAAATATTCAACAGAGAATCTTGGTCAGCCTGGTAATGCTACTGTACAAAATCCTCTACTAACTAGAATGTTTGGTGAGGTTCCTACAGATACAGTTATTGGTTTTTATACTCGTTATATAGTTGCGTGGGACCCTTCAGGAAATGCCACTCCAATGGTAGATAATGCTAATCGGAATGGACTCGAAAGATTTATCCTTACTGTTAAAAGTCAAAATGAAAAGTACGATCCTGCTGATCCGTCTATAACTTATGTAAATGACGTTTCTAGATTATCTACAACTGAGAGAAATGCTGTAGCTGCCGCGGTAAGAGCAGCAAATCCTGAGATACCAGCTGCTGCTAGAATTACCGTCTCTCCAGATGGAACGGTTACCATTACTTATCCAGACTCATCTACAGATACTATCCCTGCGAATAGAGTAGTAAAAGATCTTGCATCAAGTCGTTCAGCTTTAACATCAGCTTCGACATCCGCATCGACGAGTGCTTCTGTGTCGGCAAGTACTTCAGCGTCAACGAGTGCGTCAGTATCCGCAAGTACGTCAGCTTCAGCTAGTGCTTCAGTATCTGCAAGTACGTCTGCGTCGACAAGTGCTTCAGTAAGTGCAAGCACCTCAGCTTCAACGAGTGCGTCAGTGTCTGCCAGCACGTCCGCGTCCACAAGTGCGTCAGTAAGCGCAAGTACGTCCGCGTCGACGAGTGCGTCGGTAAGCGCAAGTACCTCCGCGTCTACTAGTGCGTCAGTATCCGCAAGCACGTCCGCCTCAACTAGTGCATCCGTATCAGCCAGCACGTCGGCGTCGACCAGCGCGTCAGTATCTGCAAGCACTTCGGCTTCAACAAGCGCATCCGTAAGTGCAAGTACGTCGGCTTCAACGAGCGCGTCGGTAAGTGCAAGTACGTCCGCGTCGACTAGCGCATCCGTATCAGCCAGCACGTCAGCTTCAACAAGTGCGTCAGTTTCAGCAAGTACGTCTGCATCGACTAGCGCATCCGTATCTGCAAGTACATCGGCTTCAACGAGCGCGTCTGTGTCAGCAAGCACGTCAGCTTCAACGAGTGCGTCAGTATCCGCAAGCACATCTGCCTCAACGAGCGCATCTGTATCAGCCAGCACGTCCGCGTCGACTAGTGCGTCAGTAAGCGCAAGTACCTCAGCCTCAACCAGTGCATCGGTAAGTGCAAGTACGTCTGCCTCAACCAGTGCATCTGTAAGCGCAAGTACGTCTGCATCGACTAGCGCATCCGTATCTGCAAGTACCTCGGCTTCAATGAGTGCATCTGTATCAGCCAGCACGTCAGCGTCGACTAGCGCATCTACAAGTGCAAGTACCTCGGCTTCAACGAGTGCATCGGTAAGTGCAAGTACGTCAGCCTCAACGAGTGCGTCTGTTTCCGCAAGTACGTCCGCATCAACGAGTGCGTCAGTATCCGCAAGCACATCCGCATCGACTAGCGCATCAGTATCCGCAAGTACGTCTGCCTCAACGAGTGCGTCTGTCTCAGCCAGCACGTCAGCGTCGACTAGCGCATCAGTGAGCGCAAGCACGTCCGCATCGACGAGCGCTTCAGTATCAGCCAGCACGTCAGCGTCGACTAGTGCCTCTGTCTCAGCAAGCACGTCCGCCTCAACGAGCGCGTCAGTATCCGCAAGCACGTCCGCCTCAACGAGCGCATCAGTAAGTGCAAGCACCTCAGCTTCAACGAGTGCATCCGTAAGTGCAAGCACCTCAGCATCGACGAGTGCGTCAGTAAGCGCAAGTACATCCGCATCGACGAGTGCATCCGTAAGTGCAAGTACGTCCGCGTCCACCAGCGCATCAGTATCCGCAAGCACGTCCGCGTCTACGAGTGCGTCAGTAAGCGCAAGTACCTCAGCCTCAACCAGTGCATCAGTATCTGCGAGCGAATCCGCCTCAACCAGTGCGTCCGTATCTGCAAGTACGTCCGCGTCCACAAGTGCGTCGGTAAGTGCAAGTACCTCAGCATCGACGAGTGCGTCCGTATCTGCAAGTACGTCGGCATCGACCAGCGCTTCAGTATCCGCAAGTACATCGGCCTCAACGAGTGCATCTGTATCAGCCAGCACGTCTGCGTCCACCAGTGCGTCTGTGTCAGCAAGCACGTCCGCGTCCACAAGTGCGTCAGTAAGTGCAAGCACGTCTGCGTCAACGAGTGCATCAGTAAGTGCAAGCACGTCCGCGTCGACGAGCGCTTCAGTATCAGCCAGCACGTCAGCTTCAACGAGTGCGTCAATATCAGCCAGCACGTCGGCTTCAACGAGTGCATCAGTATCCGCAAGCGAATCCGCCTCAACGAGTGCATCTGTATCAGCCAGCACGTCCGCGTCGACTAGCGCATCAGTATCCGCAAGCACGTCTGCATCGACGAGTGCGTCTGTCTCTGCAAGTACCTCAGCATCGACGAGTGCGTCCGTAAGCGCAAGTACGTCAGCATCAACGAGCGCGTCAGTAAGTGCAAGTACCTCAGCGTCTACTAGTGCGTCTGTGTCAGCAAGCACGTCAGCATCGACGAGTGCGTCGGTAAGTGCAAGTACGTCTGCTTCAACGAGCGCGTCGGTAAGTGCAAGTACGTCCGCGTCCACAAGTGCGTCAGTAAGCGCAAGTACGTCCGCGTCGACGAGTGCGTCGGTAAGCGCAAGTACCTCCGCGTCTACTAGTGCGTCAGTATCCGCAAGCACGTCCGCCTCAACTAGTGCATCCGTAAGTGCAAGTACGTCTGCATCGACGAGTGCGTCAGTTTCTGCAAGTACGTCTGCCTCAACCAGCGCGTCAGTGTCAGCAAGCACGTCCGCTTCCACAAGTGCATCAGTTTCAGCAAGTACGTCGGCTTCAACGAGCGCGTCTGTAAGTGCAAGTACGTCCGCGTCCACAAGTGCATCTGTTTCTGCAAGTACCTCCGCGTCCACCAGCGCGTCAGTATCCGCAAGTACGTCTGCTTCAACGAGTGCGTCCGTAAGTGCAAGCACATCTGCTTCAACGAGCGCGTCCGTAAGTGCAAGTACATCGGCTTCAACGAGCGCGTCAGTATCTGCAAGCACTTCGGCTTCAACAAGCGCATCCGTAAGTGCAAGTACGTCGGCTTCAACGAGCGCGTCGGTAAGTGCAAGTACGTCCGCGTCGACGAGCGCTTCAGTATCAGCCAGCACGTCAGCTTCAACGAGTGCGTCCGTATCTGCCAGCACGTCAGCTTCCACGAGCGCATCGGTAAGTGCAAGTACATCGGCTTCAACGAGCGCGTCGGTAAGTGCAAGTACATCGGCTTCAACGAGCGCGTCAGTATCTGCAAGCACTTCGGCTTCAACAAGCGCATCCGTAAGTGCAAGTACGTCGGCTTCAACGAGCGCGTCGGTAAGTGCAAGTACGTCCGCGTCGACGAGCGCTTCAGTATCAGCCAGCACGTCAGCTTCAACGAGTGCGTCCGTATCTGCCAGCACGTCAGCTTCCACGAGCGCATCGGTAAGTGCAAGTACATCGGCTTCAACGAGCGCGTCGGTAAGTGCAAGTACATCGGCTTCAACGAGTGCATCTGTATCTGCAAGTACGTCTGCATCGACCAGCGCATCCGTAAGTGCAAGTACGTCTGCCTCAACGAGTGCGTCCGTAAGTGCGAGCGAGTCAGCTTCAACGAGTGCCTCTGTCTCAGCAAGCACGTCGGCCTCAACAAGTGCATCCGTAAGTGCAAGCACGTCGGCCTCAACAAGTGCGTCCGTAAGTGCAAGTACGTCTGCTTCAACGAGCGCGTCAGTGTCTGCCAGCACGTCAGCGTCGACGAGTGCATCCGTATCAGCAAGCACGTCCGCCTCAACGAGCGCGTCAGTATCTGCCAGCACATCGGCGTCTACCAGCGCGTCAGTATCTGCCAGCACGTCCGCATCGACGAGTGCCTCAGTATCAGCAAGTACCTCAGCCTCAACGAGTGCCTCTGTATCTGCAAGTACGTCTGCTTCAACGAGTGCATCAGTTTCAGCAAGCACCTCGGCGTCTACTAGTGCGTCAGTGTCAGCCAGCACGTCCGCATCGACGAGTGCCTCAGTATCAGCAAGTACCTCCGCCTCAACGAGTGCGTCTGTAAGCGCAAGTGCGTCGGCCTCAACGAGTGCGTCAGTAAGTGCAAGTACATCTGCCTCAACGAGTGCATCATTAAGTGCAAGTACCTCAGCTTCAACGAGTGCATCTGTCTCAGCAAGTACATCCGCCTCAACGAGTGCGTCAGTAAGTGCAAGTACATCTGCCTCAACGAGTGCATCATTAAGTGCAAGTACATCAGCCTCAACGAGCGCATCCGTAAGTGCAAGTACCTCCGCCTCAACGAGCGCATCCGTAAGTGCAAGTGAATCCGCGTCCACAAGTGCATCAGTATCTGCAAGTACATCCGCCTCAACAAGTGCGTCAGTTTCAGCAAGTATCTCAGCTTCAACGAGTGCGTCAGTAAGCGCAAGTACGTCAGCCTCAACGAGTGCATCAGTTTCCGCAAGTACGTCAGCTTCAACGAGTGCATCAGTAAGTGCAAGTACCTCAGCATCGACGAGTGCCTCTGTATCAGCAAGTACGTCAGCCTCAACCAGCGCGTCCGTAAGTGCAAGCACGTCCGCATCGACGAGTGCGTCTGTGTCAGCAAGTACGTCTGCTTCAACGAGTGCGTCTGTAAGTGCAAGCACCTCAGCATCAACGAGTGCATCCGTAAGCGCCAGCACGTCAGCGTTGACTAGTGCCTCTGTCTCAGCAAGCACGTCTGCATCAACCAGCGCATCTGTAAGTGCAAGTACGTCAGCCTCAACGAGTGCGTCAGTATCCGCAAGCACATCCGCGTCGACGAGTGCGTCAGTGTCTGCCAGCACGTCAGCGTCGACGAGTGCATCCGTATCAGCAAGCACGTCCGCCTCAACGAGCGCGTCAGTATCTGCCAGCACATCGGCGTCTACCAGCGCGTCAGTATCTGCCAGCACGTCCGCTTCAACGAGTGCGTCTGTAAGTGCAAGTACCTCAGCGTCTACAAGTGCGTCAATTTCAGCAAGCACCTCCGCTTCGACGAGTGCATCCGTAAGTGCAAGCACATCAGCATCGACCAGTGCGTCCGTAAGTGCAAGTACCTCAGCTTCCACGAGCGCGTCAGTGTCCGCAAGCACGTCCGCATCCACAAGCGCGTCCGTAAGTGCAAGTACATCCGCCTCAACGAGCGCATCCGTAAGTGCAAGTGAATCCGCGTCCACGAGCGCATCTGTATCTGCAAGTACGTCTGCCTCAACCAGCGCATCTGTATCCGCAAGCACGTCCGCCTCAACAAGTGCATCTGTATCAGCAAGTACGTCCGCCTCAACAAGCGCATCAGTTTCCGCAAGCACTTCAGCGTCGACGAGTGCGTCTGTAAGCGCAAGTACTTCAGCATCGACAAGTGCGTCAGTTTCCGCAAGCACTTCAGCGTCTACGAGTGCGTCAGTGAGTGCAAGTACTTCAGCCTCCACGAGTGCGTCCGTAAGCGCAAGTACCTCAGCATCAACGAGTGCATCAGTAAGTGCAAGTACCTCAGCATCGACGAGTGCCTCTGTATCAGCAAGTACGTCAGCCTCAACCAGCGCGTCCGTAAGTGCAAGCACGTCCGCATCGACGAGTGCGTCTGTGTCAGCAAGTACGTCTGCTTCAACGAGTGCGTCTGTAAGTGCAAGCACCTCAGCATCAACGAGTGCATCCGTAAGTGCCAGCACATCCGCGTCGACTAGTGCATCTGTATCTGCAAGCACGTCGGCCTCAACGAGTGCGTCGGTAAGTGCAAGTGAATCAGCGTCCACAAGTGCATCGGTAAGTGCAAGCGAGTCCGCTTCAACCAGTGCATCAGTAAGTGCAAGTGAATCAGCTTCAACGAGTGCATCCGTATCTGCAAGTACGTCGGCGTCCACGAGCGCATCCGTAAGTGCAAGTACGTCTGCATCGACGAGTGCATCTGTTTCTGCAAGTACGTCAGCATCGACGAGTGCGTCAGTGAGTGCAAGCACCTCAGCGTCCACGAGCGCATCTGTATCTGCAAGTACGTCTGCCTCAACCAGCGCATCTGTATCCGCAAGCACGTCCGCCTCAACGAGTGCGTCAGTAAGTGCAAGTACGTCTGCGTCCACGAGTGCATCTGTTTCTGCAAGTACGTCAGCATCGACGAGTGCGTCAGTGAGTGCAAGCACCTCAGCGTCCACGAGCGCTTCAGTATCTGCAAGTACGTCCGCGTCCACGAGCGCGTCAGTAAGCGCAAGCACCTCGGCTTCAACGAGCGCATCCGTATCTGCAAGCACGTCTGCGTCAACCAGCGCATCTGTAAGTGCAAGTGAATCAGCGTCGACAAGTGCGTCAGTATCTGCAAGTACGTCAGCTTCGATGAGTGCCTCTGTATCCGCCAGCACGTCCGCATCTACAAGTGCAAGTACCTCAGCCTCAACGAGTGCGTCTGTGTCAGCAAGCACGTCCGCGTCGACTAGCGCGTCAGTAAGTGCGAGCGAATCGGCTTCGACAAGTGCGTCAGTAAGTGCAAGCACGTCCGCCTCAACCAGCGCATCAGTAAGTGCCAGCACGTCCGCATCGACGAGTGCCTCAGTATCAGCGAGCACGTCCGCATCGACAAGTGCGTCCGTATCTGCAAGTACATCAGCCTCAACGAGCGCATCCGTAAGTGCAAGTACCTCAGCCTCAACGAGCGCATCCGTAAGTGCAAGTGAATCCGCGTCCACAAGTGCATCAGTATCTGCAAGCACGTCCGCCTCGACGAGTGCATCGGTAAGTGCAAGTACGTCCGCTTCAACCAGTGCCTCTGTATCCGCAAGTACCTCAGCGTCGACGAGTGCGTCAGTATCCGCAAGTACGTTGGCATCAACGAGCGCATCTGTAAGTGCAAGTACCTCAGCATCGACGAGTGCGTCAGTATCTGCAAGTACGTCGGCATCGACCAGCGCGTCAGTATCCGCAAGTACGTCCGCATCGACTAGCGCATCAGTAAGTGCAAGTACCTCAGCATCAACGAGTGCATCAGTAAGTGCAAGTACCTCAGCATCGACGAGTGCCTCTGTATCAGCAAGTACGTCAGCCTCAACCAGCGCGTCCGTAAGTGCAAGCACGTCCGCATCGACGAGTGCGTCTGTGTCAGCAAGTACGTCTGCTTCAACGAGTGCGTCTGTAAGTGCAAGCACCTCAGCATCAACGAGTGCATCCGTAAGTGCCAGCACATCCGCGTCGACTAGTGCATCTGTATCTGCAAGCACGTCGGCCTCAACGAGTGCGTCGGTAAGTGCAAGTACCTCAGCCTCAACGAGCGCATCTGTTTCTGCAAGTACGTCTGCCTCAACGAGTGCGTCTGTAAGCGCAAGTACTTCTGCATCAATCAGCGAATCCAATTCAGTGCAGGCGTCTGCCTTAGCGATGGCAAGTGTATCTGCTTCACTAAGTGCGTCCGTAAGTGCAAGCACATCCGCATCGACGAGTGCATCAGTAAGTGCAAGCACGTCGGCTAGTCTGTCTGGTTCAGAAAGTGCTTCTATCAGTGATTCGCAGTCAATCAGCGAGTCAATGTCACTGTCAGCAGCAGTCAGTCTCAGCGAGCTTGCCCGTGTCAGCCAGTCTGTATCGGAAAGCTTGTCTACTAGCCTGTCAGCTAGTCAGAGCATATCTGAAAGTCTGTCAGCTTCAGCAAGACAGTCTGAGTTGGATATGATTTCCAGAGGTCGTTTGCCTCAGACAGGGGAAACGGAGAGCAAGGCTTCCATCCTGGCTCTGGGCATAGGAGCCTTGGGCTTGGCCTTCAAGCGACGTAAAAAGAAAAGCGACTCCGAGGAGTAGCAGTAAATAGAGCCGATTTGTTTATCTTATAGTCAGCCAAAAGCTCACTCAGTTAGTGAGTTATGGAAGTGATGAATAGCGCAAACCATGAAGGAAATCATGTCATGATTTCTAGCCCTTGCTTGCTAAAATATCATCTGAAAGACTGGTGAAAATAAACGAACAGGCAATAGAAACAGGAAGTTTTGACAACTTCCTGTTTTTTTGACAATTTAGTAGAAAAAAGTCTTCTTTATTGTGCAGGAAAGTCCCTGAGAATATAGATTTTTTGGACAATATTTTATATAATATCAAGTATAGAAATGATGTTTTAGAGTTTATGAAATGAAAGAGTAAGGGAAGAAATGAAAACGATTGTTTTGGTTGGGGATCAGGCCTATCAGGAGCAAGTTTCGACTACAATTAAGTCGATTTTATATTACAATAAAAATGTAAAAATCTATGTTTTCAATCAGGGATTGAGTGACGAGTGGTTCCGTGATTTTAATGAGCTGGCTGAGCAACTGGACAGTGAATTAGTTAATATCAGCTTGGACCAAGTGACTATCAGTCCAGAGTGGCTGACGCAGGACCATATCAGCTCAGCTAACTATGCTCGCTATTTCATTCCGCAGTTTGTAGCAGAGGAGCGGGTCCTTTATCTGGATAGTGACCTAGTAGTTAATAGAGATTTGCAGCCTTTATTTGGTATTTCTCTAGAGGGCAAGCTTGTGGCTGCGGTTGGAGATGCTGGAGGTTATGGCTTTAATGCTGGCGTTCTGCTAATTGATAATCGAGCATGGAAAGAAAGGCAGCTGCAGGAGACCTTTATCAAGGAAACAGACCGCATCATGGACTTGGTCCAGTCTGGTCAGATGGAGGATTTTAACGGCGATCAGACGGTTTTAAATCATGTGCTGGCTCAGGACTGGCTGCCCCTGGATAAGATTTACAATCTGCAGGTAGGCCATGATTTGGTGGCCTTTTACAGCGGCTGGAATGGTCATTTTGAGCTGGATCAGGAACCTCTGATTATCCACTATACGACCTTTCGCAAGCCCTGGAACTCGGAAGTTAGCTATCGCTACCGTCAGCTTTGGTGGGACTTTCAGGCCTTGAGTCTGGAGGAGATTTTAGCCTATCATCGGGGAGAGTTTGAGATGCCGGACCGTTGGGAGAAGGCCGCTCTCAACTGCATGCTCCTGACAGATGTGCAAGAGCTAGAGCAGATTGAGTTTTTAGCCCAGTCCCTGCCTAGGGTTCATTTTCACATCGCCTGCTACACAGAGATGGGAGCTTATCTGCAATCTTTGAATCAGTATGAGAACATCCATCTCTATCCGCAGGTTATTCATGCAGTGCTGGATGAGCTCATTGATAAGTGCCAGGTCTATTTGGATATTCACCATGGGAGCGAGCACTATGAACTGAGCCGTCGTTTCAAGGCACTTGACAAGCCAGTTCTGGCTTTTGACAATACTAAGAAAAATGAAAACGAAGAGCTGGTCTATCCGCATGAAAATCCACAGGAGATGGTGGAAAAGCTGCGCAGTCTGATGAAAAAAGAGAAGCCGCAAGCCTTTCGCGCTGTGGTGCTGGCGGCTAATGCTGCCTATAGTGAGCAGGTCTTAACCACCATTAAGTCCATCGTCTGCCACAATCGCTTTATCAAGTTTTATGTCATCAACAGTGACTTTCCGACAGAGTGGTTTGTCAGCATGCAAAAGAGACTGGCTAAGCTAGACTGCCAGATTGTCAATGCTCGGGTGGATGGCAGTCATATTAGTCAATATAAGACTAATATCCATTATTCAGTTTTTTTGAGATATTTTACGGCTACTTTTGTACAGGAAGATCAAGCTCTTTATTTGGATTGCGATATTGTAGTTACACGTGACTTATCAGAAATTTTTGCAGTTGATTTGGGTTCCTATCCGCTTGGAGCGGTAAGAGATCTGGGTGGCGAAGTTTACTTTGGCGAGCAGATTTTTAACTCAGGTGTTTTGCTGATCAATGTAGACTATTGGCGTGAAAATGATGTAGCAGGTCAATTGATTGAGATGACTGATAACTTACATGATAAAGTTACTCAGGATGACCAAAGCATTCTCAATATGCTCTTTGAGAACCACTGGCTGGAGCTGCCTTTTGCTTATAACTGCATTACGTTGCACACGACCTTTTCGGACTATGAGCCAGAAAAAGGTCTCTATCCGCCTGTCATCCACTATCTGACCGAGCGCAAGCCTTGGAAAGAGTACACCCAGTCCATCTATCGTGAGGTCTGGTGGTTCTATCAGGGACTGGATTGGTCGGATATGCAGGAGCCAGTCGGAGCCCTGACTCAAAAAATGGTGGAAGGTGAAGAGGGCTCAAGTCTGTCCTGCCTAGTCTACACCTATTCTTGTGACCTGCTGCATATCGACTATCTGATTCAATCCCTGCCTGCCTGTCATTTCTACATCGCAGCACCGGTAGTGGTAGCAGAGCCGATCACGCGTCTGCTCCAGTATCCTAATGTCAGCGTCAGCTCAGATATTGCTGGGATTCCGGCTCTCTTGGAGTCGCTGGAAGCCAAGTCTCAGCTGCTGCTAGATATCAATGCCGGTGATGAGGTAGGGGATATCATTGCTCGCTTTAAGTCTGCTGGTAAGCCAGTCTTTGCCTTTGACAGTACAGCCCATGGTCAGCAGGGGCAGGAAGTCTTTCCAACCGATAATCCTGAAGCCATGGTGCAGGCTATTGAGAAGCTGGGCTTAGCCGAGCCTGAAGAGCGGCAGATTTCTGTACTCTCTATCGACCAATCACTGGATTATCTCTTGGAGAAGGGGGCTTCAGTGGTTCGCTTTGGGGATGGGAGATGGATTTGATTGCAGGTCGTGGTATCGTTTATCAGGAATACGATCCAGAGCTGTCAGCACGCTTGAGAGAGATCATGTCTATGGAGAGCGATGAGCGTTTGATGGTCTGTCTGTCCGATGTCTTTAAAGGGCTGGAGCGCTATTCCATCGATGCTCAGAATTTTTGGAAAGTTCACTTGTATTATCACTTAGCAGATTATCAAGAGATTTGCCGGGCGCCTTGGTATGGCTCAACCTTTATTTCCCGTCCTTATATCGACTTGGAAGATAAGACACCGTCTGCGGGCTATTTTGCAAAGCTCAAGCAGCTATGGCAAGACAAGGACCTCTTGATCGTAGAGGGCTTGACTTCTCGCTCTGGTGTGGGCAATGACCTCTTTGACGGAGCTAGGTCCATCAAGCGGATTATTTGTCCTTCGCGCAATGCCTACAGCAAGCTGGAGGCTATCAAGCAGGCTGTCCGAGAGCATGCGGGTAATCGTCTGATTTTGACCATGCTAGGTCCAACGGCCAAGGTCTTGGTCTATGATCTGGTGCAGGAAGGTTATCGGGCGCTGGATATTGGGCATATTGACTCGGAGTATGAGTGGTTCCAGATGGGGGCTACGCACAAGGTCAAGCTGTCGCACAAGCATACGGCTGAGCACAACTTTGATCAGGATATTGAGTTTAGGGATGACCAAGCTTACGACAGTCAGATTGTTGCCAATCTGGCTCAGGAATGAAGATTAGAAAAAGAATATGAAAGTTAATATTACCAACCTATACGGTATGTCTGGCCAGAGTACGGCCTTGATTGCCCAGAATGATGTGACCAAGCTAGCCAAGCAGCTGGGCTTCAATGAACTGAGTTTTTATTTTTATGATATTTACAGCGACAGCCAGTCGGAGCTCAGTCGTCGTCTGGACGGTATCATGGCTAGTGTGGGCTATGGCGATGTGGTTATCTATCAGTCGCCGACCTGGAATGGCCGGGAGTTTGATCAGGCCTTTATCAGCAAGTTGAAGATTTTGCAGGCCAAGCTGGTTACCTTTATCCATGATGTGCCGCCGCTGATGTTCCCGTCAAACTACTATCTGATGCCGGAGTATATCGACATGTACAATCAGTCAGATGCGGTCATCGTGCCTTCTGAGCAGATGCGGGACAAGCTTCTGGCAGAAGGGCTGACTGTGGACAAGATTTTGGTCCAGAGCATGTGGGATCATCCCTATGATCTGCCCCTGCACCAGCCTCAGTTTGCGCCTAAGCTGTATTTCGCAGGAAGTGTGGAGCGTTTTCCGCATCTGATTAATTGGTCTTATGCAACGCCGCTGGAGATTTTTTCGCCTGAGGAAGAGTCAAATCCAGAGGCCAATGTCAGCTATCGCGGCTG
The DNA here is from genome assembly GCA_013378335.1 of Streptococcus sanguinis. NCBI lineage: Bacteria > Bacillati > Bacillota > Bacilli > Lactobacillales > Streptococcaceae > Streptococcus > Streptococcus sanguinis. The sequence goes on along the minus strand of CP040556.1, from coordinate 1,531,461 downwards.
GGTCAGCCGGCCGGAGCTGCTCTTGGAGCTGTCCAAGGGGGGTCTGGGTCTGGTCTGGGGTGTTGAGGAAAATCCAGCAGACGAGCCAGAATACTATGGTCTCAATATCTCTCATAAGTCTGCCACCTATCTGGCAGCTGGGATTCCGGTCATCGTCCCTTCTTACCTGTCCAATGCAGAGCTGATCCGCGAGCGCGGTCTTGGCTTTGTCGTAGACAGTTTGGAAGAGGCCAGTCGGATTGTTGAAAATCTGACTGTCGAGGAGTATCAGGCTATGGTCGAGCGGGTTAGAAAGTTCTCTTTCCTGCTCAAGGAAGGTTATTTTAGCAAGAAAGTCTTAGTAGATGCGGTCATGGAAGTCTTATCTTAGAGGCTTTCTAAGCATCGTCATGAGGAGTCAGTGTGAAGTCATTTTTTAAAGCGGTCGTTATCAAGAAGTTTCTGTGGACCTTATTTTTCTTATTTATCTATGTCTTGGGAACCAAGCTGACCCTGCCCTTCATCGATATGAGCAAGGCTGCTGCTATGGACGGAACCTCTACGACCTTGAACTATGCGACAGCCCTGATGGGGGAAATCTACGCAGTATGTCGCTCTTTTCGGTCGGCCTGTCTCCTTGGATGTCCTCTATGCTGATCTGGCAGATGTTTGCTGTTTCTAAGAGGATGGGTCTGAGTAAGCTCCCTCTGGAAGTGCAGGAAAGGCGGCGGATGCTGCTGACCTTGGTCATTGCCTTGATTCAATCCGTGGCGCTGGTCCTAAACCTGCCTCTGCAGGAGACAGGTGGGGTGGACATGGCTACGATTATCGTCTTAGATACCTTGGTCTTGATGGCTGGGACTTACTTTCTCATTTGGCTGACAGATTTGAATGCTGCTATGGGACTTGGCGGCTCCATCATGATTGTCATGGCCAGCATGATTGCCTACATTCCGCAGGATATTTGGAACTCCATTCAGGAGCTGAAGATTTCTTCTCTTTGGCTGGCCTTGATGCTGGTTTTCAGCCTAGTCTTTCTCTATCTGGCTGTTACAGTCGAGCGGTCCAAGTACCGAATTCCAGTCAATAAGATCAATATCCATAACCGTTTCAAAAAATACTCTTATCTGGATATTCGTCTAAACCCTGCCGGCGGGATGCCGATTATGTTTGCAATGACCTTGGTCAGCATTCCCCAGTATTTCCTTTTGATTATCCACTTTCTTCAGCCGGACAATCAGCTGATTGAGCAGTGGATAGAAGCGCTGTCTATGGGAAGTCCTGCTTGGTTTATCCTCTATCTGCTGACTATTTTCATCCTAGCACTGGCCTTCGCCTTTATCAATATCAGTGGTGACCAGATTGCTGAGCGGATGCAAAAGAGTGGAGAGTATATTGAAAATGTTTATCCGGGAGGAGCAACCCGTCGGTATATCAATGGTTTGGTGACTTATTTTGCTATTGTGGGTGCTCTCTATCTTATCCTGATTTCTGGCCTGCCTATGATGGTGGTGCTTCTGGATATTCGCTATTTGCGTCTTAGTATGATTCCGGGGATTTTTATGATTTTTATCGGAATGGTCTTTTCTATTAAGGACGAGGTGGAAGCCTTGACGCTGAATGACCGTTATCGTTCATTGTTGTAGGAGAAACTATGTATTACTTTATTCCTTCGTGGAGTGGCAGTGGGGATCGGGTTTGGCACCGGGATATTATCCCTTGGTACCGCTCCATGCAGCGGCTGGAGTTTGATGATACCATTCATCAGATTCGGATTTTTCAAAGTGAAAATCTGCCAGTCCAGCTGCTTTTACCAGCCTATATGCCGCATGCCCGCTACCTCTTGCATCGGCAGGATATTTTTGAGACGGATTATTACTCGGTCTTTGACGAGATTCAGGGGATTGACTCTAAGGATATGCAGGTCTTGCAAATCAAGGATCTGGACTGGGAGCCAGACTGCGAGTTTGTCTATACGCCCTTTCTAATCATGGTCCGCAGGCAGGGACAGCTCTATGCCCATGTCGAGTTTGGAGTAGAAGGCTTTATCAGCTTCATCAAGTTTTTCAAGGATGACCAGCTGGAGAAGTTTTATATCTTTGATGATCGGGGCTTTGTCTCTAGTATCACCTATTATGAAGAGGGGCAGCCCCTTTATCAGGACTACCTACAGCCGGATGGCGATTGGCGGATTCGTGAGCATCTGAAGCCTGACGACTGCCGGGTAGAGGTCAATCCTGCTTACTTACTAGACTTTGATAAGCTGGAGTATGAGCGGATGCCTGACTTGATCTTGGAGAAATTGGGCCACTATATCGAGCGCAATGCAGGAGCGGACAGCCGTTTCGTTCTGGCAACGCATCCCTTATACACTCAAGCCATTTTGCGCTTGTTGCCCAAGAATGTTCAAATCATTCTCAGCTTTTTCCACGAGCGCAATCAGACAGTTGATTGGCCAGCTTTAGAAGCAGATTTGCAGCAGGCAGATTTAGTCTTGACTGATCGCATGGATTTCAAGAAGGCTATTCAGCGTTACCTGCCTGGACAGGCTCAGAAGGTGCATTACCTGTCGCCTTTTGATACCCGTTTGCAGCTGGGCAAGAGCCAACGCCGTCGCGAATCCAAGATTTTTTATCAGATTAATCTGGAAGAAGGGCTTAATGACTATGCCATCTTCAAGGTTCTCCACTATGTGGCCAAGCATCCGGATACGGAGCTGACTATCGGTGTTTACAATGCCTGGCAGGAAGGAATCCAAAAGGTGGAGAACAAGGTGCAGGAGGTTATTGATGAATATCTGAATCAATATGAATTTGTCAAGAACTACCGACGCAGTGAGCAGGCTGAGAATGCACTGCTGGAAAATCAGGAGCAGGACCTTCGTTTCACCATTAAGAATATCACGGACGAGCTTAGCTTGATTCAGGAGCTAGACGATACGCGGTTAATCATTGACCTGAGCGAGCAGCCCAATCTCTATACGCAGATTGCTGGGATTTCTGCCGGGATTCCGCAGATCAATCTGGTGGGCTCGGACTATGTGACCCATCTGCAAAATGGCTATATCTTGGATTCTATCTCTGATGTTCCGACTGCTGCAGACTATTACTTAGAAGGTTTGAAAAATTGGAACCAAGCCCTGATTTATTCCATTGAAAAAATCCATCATAATACTGGTCTGGAGCTGATTGGCCGGTGGGAACAGTGGCTCAAGGAGGCTGAGAATGCAAAATAAGCTGAAAATCTTACAGATTGGCTCAAGCGACTGGAGCAAGGAGCTTGCTATTCCGGACAATATGGCCTGGTATTATTTCTTTCCTAACTCCAATCTAGCTATCAAAAAGGTCATGGAGATGGATAAGATTGGCAAGTTTGATGCGATTCTGGTGGACGATTTGCGTCGGATCCCAGATTTGTTTATGATTGAGACCAAGATTATCCCTTATACAGTTTTCTATGATCAGGAACAGGAAACCCAGGAAGCGGATATTGAGTACTTTCTCAAGCGTCACTGTGCTCAGCCAGCAGATATGAGCGATCGAGCTGACCTGGTCCGCAAGCTGTCCAAGGCTCTCTTTTCCGGTCAGTATGGCGATAAGATGACACCGCTTGATATGGTGGTCAGCCCTGGATTTCGGGGCAAGATTTGCTACAATGGCTATGAAAATCTAGAGCTGGAAGGTGACTTTGGTCAGGACTTTCAGCCAATCCTGTCTTGGAAATACAATATTATTGCCAACAAGTTCAATCCAGTTGAACTCTGGCTTGAATATGAAAAGTCAGGCAGCTGTGAGCTGCGGCTGCGGCTCTATAATATCCAGGAAGGCTCGACTGCGGACATCGCTCGTGAGATTATTTTCACAGAAGAGGATATGCGGGAATCCATGGTTCTGGACAATGACTTTACTTCTTATCTGGGCGTCAGTCTGGAGGCTAAGGGAGAAGGGCGGATTCAGGTCGGTGCTCTGCATCAGCGTCTGACCCGCTATGAGTTTGGCAAGTATGTTCTGGGTGGGAAGATTTTTCGTGATAGCCACCGTCAGGAGATTAATTACTTCTTTTATCCGGGAGATTTGAAGCCGCCTTTGGCTGTTTATTTCTCTGGTTACCGTCGGGCGGAAGGCTTTGAGGGCTTCGGAATGATGCGCAGTTTGGGCTGTCCTTTTCTCTTGTTTTCAGATCCGCGCGTGGATGGCGGTATGTTTTATCTGGGCAGCCAGGAGCTGGAGAGCAGTATCCATAAGATTATCCAAGAGCATCTGGACTTTCTGGGTTTTACCGAGCGGGATTTGATTCTATCAGGCATGTCAATGGGGACCTACGGTGCTGTCTATTATGGTTCGGAGTTTCGTCCGCGAGCTATCGTTTTGTCCAAGCCCTTGGGAAATCTAGGAACTATTGCCCAACGTGGTCGTTTACGCCTGCCCAAGGTCTTTCCGACGGCGTTAGATGTCCTTCACCGTCACACGGGTGGCAAAGATAAGGAGCATGTAGAGGAGTTGAATCAACGCTACTGGCGTAAGTTTGAGAAGGCTGATTTCAGTCGGACGACCTTTGGTATCGCCTATATGAAAGAAGAGGACTATGATCCGACGGCCTATGAGGATCTGGTGGCAGCTCTTCATCTGACTGAGGCCAAGCTGATTAGCAGAGGTGTCCCTGGACGCCATAATGATGACTTAGCTGTGTCTGTGTCTTGGTTTATGAATTACTATCGAATGATATTGGAAAAGGAATTTGGGAGAAAGAAATGAAGATTCAAAAAAGAAAGGGCATATACTGGGGAGAGCTGAGAGGGGTTTCGGCAGCTGGTAAAATGACTGACTTTACTTATCTCTATGGCACTACCCTTATTATTCATTCCCCTTCACATATATTTTTTGAAAATAAACTGATGGCCTCCGGCCAGACCATCCATGAATGGTCTTCCAAATGGAACTATCAGCGAGACCGGCAGGTGCCTGCTCTCCCCTTGCTCAAAAAGGGAGCTCGCTATTGCCTGTCTAGAGATATGACCACCTATCCTGAATCCAGCGTCTTTCTGAAAATCATCTTCTTTGACCGCTATGAGAAAGAAATCAGCAATCAAGTGGAGCGCTCGGAGAGTATGATTTTTACCTACCCAAAGGAAGCCTATAGCTATAAGGTTCAGCTGCTGAGTGCAGGAGTTGAGTCCTTAGAGTTTCATTGCTTAAACATTGACCAAATCATAGAGGAGTCTGATGATTAAAAATCATTTTCAAATTCAGCGCTTAAAGAAAATCTTAGCTAAAGTCAAGAGCTTTGAGTCAGAAATGGCTGGCCTGTCAGACGCTGATCTTCGAAAGAAAACACAGGAATTTAAAGAGAGATTGGCCTCAGGTGAGACTTTAGACGACTTGCTGCCGGAGGCTTATGCTGTGGTACGGGAAGCGGACAAGCGGGTGCTGGGTATGTTCCCCTACGATGTGCAGGTCATGGGAGCCATTGTTCTTCATGAAGGCAATGTCGCTGAGATGGCTACGGGAGAGGGAAAGACTCTGACGGCTACCATGCCGCTCTATCTCAATGCCCTGTCTGGACAAGGAGCTATGCTGGTGACTACCAATACATATCTGGCTCTGCGGGACGCTCAGGAAATGGGGCAGGTCTATCGTTTTCTGGGGCTGACTATTGAGGCAGCGGTGGTAGCTGATGAGACTGAAAATTTGACGCCCAAGCAGAAGCGGCTGATTTACCAGGCGGATATTGTCTATACGACCAATAGTGCCTTGGGCTTTGACTATCTGATTGAAAATCTAGCTGAGAATAAGGATAGCCAATATCTTAGTCCTTTCAACTATGTCATCATAGACGAGATTGACTCTATCCTCTTGGACAGCGCTCAGGTGCCTTTGGTTATCTCTGGTGCGCCTCGGGTTCAGTCAAACTTCTATGGTATCATGGATACCTTCATTACAACTTTGAAAGAAGACGAGGATTACCACTACGATGACGAGAAGAATGAAGTCTGGCTGACATCGAAAGGTATTCTGGCGGCAGAGTCTTTTCTGGACTTGGAGCATCTTTTCTCCAAGGAAAATCAAGAGTTAGTCCGCCACCTCAATCTAGCCTTGCGAGCCCACAAGCTCTACAAGAAAGACAAGGACTACGTTGTCCGTCAGGGTGAGAAAGAAGCTGAAGTCGTACTTTTGGACCGCTCAACTGGCCGTCTGCTGGAAATGACCCGGCTTCAGGGAGGCCAGCACCAAGCCATTGAGGCCAAGGAGCATGTCAAGCTTACAGAGGAAACGCGAGCCATGGCTTCCATTACCTATCAGAACCTCTTCCGGCTCTTCCGGAAAATCTCTGGTATGACCGGAACCGGCAAGGTGGTGGAGAGCGAATTTATGGAGACTTACTCCATGTCTGTCATCAAGATCCCGACCAACCAGCCAGTTATTCGGCAGGATTTGCCAGACCAGCTTTACCAGACCCTGCCAGAAAAAGTCTTTGCTTCATTGGACGAGGTCAAGCACTACCATGCCCAAGGCAATCCTCTCCTAATCTTTACTGGCTCAGTGGAGATGTCAGAGATTTACTCTTCTCTACTACTGAGAGAAGGCATCGCCCACAACCTGCTCAATGCCAACAATGCGGCGCGTGAGGCGCAGATCATCGCTGAGTCTGGGCAGAAAGGTGCGGTGACGGTGGCTACATCCATGGCCGGCCGCGGTACGGATATAAAGCTGGGACCAGGTGTCGCAGATTTGGGCGGTCTCGTGGTGATTGGTACTGAGCGGATGGAGAACCAGCGGATTGACCTACAGATTCGTGGCCGTTCAGGCCGCCAAGGTGATCCAGGGATTAGTAAGTTCTTCATCTCGCTGGAGGATGACCTGCTCAGGAAATGGGGACCAGACTGGCTCAAGAAGTTCTACAAGGACTACTCTACTGAAGAGGTTGAGCAGCATCCAGTTCAGCTGGGACAGCGTCGTTTCAGACACTTGGTGGCTAAGGCTCAGAGGGCAAGCGAAAGCAGCGCCAAGATGTCCCGTCGGATGACGCTGGAATATGCCCAGTGTATGAAGATTCAGCGGGAGATTACCTATGCTGAGCGCAATCGCCTGATTCAAGCTGAGGAGCGGATTGATGAAGAAATCAGCCGTGTCCTCCGTCAGGTCATTCATCAGGCGGCCTATGACCAGTCCTATGAGACACGGGCTGACCTCTATCGCTTTATTTTAGACCATTTCAGCTATCATGCTGAGCGTATTCCTTATGATTTCGATATTTATTCGCCGGAGAAAATTGCAGAGCTCTTGCAGGATATTGCCGAGCAGGAATTGCAGGCAAAGAAAGCCTATCTCAAGTCTGACAAGCTCTTTACCCATTTTCAGCGGGTGTCCGTTCTCAAGGCTATTGATGAGAACTGGGTCGAGCAGGTGGACTATCTGCAGCAGCTCAAGACAGCCTTGAGCGGTCAGCATTTCTCTATGAAAAATCCTCTGGTAGAATACTACCAAGAGGCTTACGATGGCTTTGAATATATGAAGGAGCGCATGAAGCAGCAGATTGTCAAGAATCTTTTGATGAGTGAATTGGCACTCAACCCTAAAGGAGAAGTCATCATGTACTTCCCGTAAGACGAGGAGAATATGACAGTATATAACATCAACTTAGGCATCGGCTGGGCCAGCAGCGGTGTAGAATACGCCCAAGCTTATCGGGCCCAGCTTCTGCGCAGGATCCAGCAGCCGGCTAAGTTTATCTTTATGGATATGATTTTAGCAGATAATATCCAGCATCTAACGGAAAATATCGGTTTTCTGGATGAGGAAGTTATCTGGCTTTATAATTACTTTACGGATATCAAGATTGCACCGACGACGGTGACGCTGGACCAGGTGCTGGCTCAAGTATCCGGTCAGCCGGAGCGCTCGGAGAGAGAGGGCAAGATTGTCCGCTATTTCTATCCGCAGGATGACCAGTTTATCACTTGCTATCTGCGGCAGGAAGACCAGGACTTTGTGGAGCATGTGGAGTATGTCTCGCGGGGGAGATTGATCCGCAAGGATTATTTCTCCTATGTCCGCTATGCCAGTGAATACTTCGCCCCCCACAATGACGCTGCAACTCTCTACCAGCGCCGTTTTTACCATGAAGATGGCAGTGTGGCCTATGACATGCTGATAGAGGATGGTCAGGAAGAGCTCTATCGCTTTCCAGATCGGATTTTCTATTCCAAGGCTGAGCTGGTTCGTTATTTTCTTCAGTGTTTGCAGCTGCAGTCAGATGATGTGGTCATCTTGGATAGGGAGACAGGGATTGGTCAGGTCGTCTTTGAAGAGAGTCAGAAGGCTAAGCTGGGAGTAGTGGTCCATGCTGAGCATTTCAGTGAAAATGCCAGCAGTGATGACTACATTCTCTGGAACAATTTCTATGACTACCAGTTTACCAATGCTGACAAGGTGGACTTTTTCATCGTGGCAACAGAGGCTCAGAAAACGATTCTAGAGAAGCAGTTCCAGCATTACTCGGACAAGCAGCCCAAGATTGTTACCATACCGGTGGGGAGTCTCGACCAGTTGACTTATCCCAAAGAGCCTCGCAAGCCTTTCTCCATGATTACAGCTTCGCGTCTCGCTACGGAAAAGCATATCGATTGGCTAGTAGCAGCGACTGTCCAAGCCCATGCCCAGCTGCCTGAGCTGACTCTTGATATTTACGGTAAGGGAGGCGAAGAGGAAAAGCTGCGCCGCAGGATTGAAGAAGCAGGAGCGCAGGACTACATTCGACTCAAAGGGCATGCAGATCTGAGTCAGGTTTATGCAGGCTATGAGCTTTATCTGACGGCTTCAACCAGCGAAGGCTTTGGTTTGACTCTCATGGAAGCAGTTGGATCAGGTCTGCCTCTCATCGGCTTTGATGTCCGCTATGGCAATCAGACTTTTATCGATGATGGTAAAAATGGCTATCTGCTGCCGGTCAGTTCCAATCAGGTCGAGGACCAGATTATTGCTGCTTTTGTGGAGAAAATAGTAGCTCTATTTAGCCAAGGACGCCAGCAGGAGATGAGTCAACACTCTTATCGAGTGGCCGAGAATTATTTGACCAACCGGGTTGAAGCGGCTTGGTCCCAGCTTTTAAAGGAGGTCAGAGATGATTCAGCTCTTTGATTATTACAATCAGGAAACCCAGGATCTGCATGATTCCCTCCTTGCAGCTGGCTATGACTGTCCGACCATTGTCATTGAGGCCAATGGCTTTCTGCCGGACGACATGATCTCCCCCTATACTTACTTTCTGGGGATAAAGAGGGAGTAGACCATCCGATCTTTTTCAATCAAGTGCTAGTGCCGCCTTTCTGGGAAATCACAGGAGACCACCAGTCGGCGCGTGTCAGTGACATGGGAGAAGAAAGAGCACGGATTCACTATGCTAATCAGGCTAAGGGGCGCCTGGTCAAACAGGTGGACTGGCTGGATAAAAAAGGCCAGCTGCGACTGAGTGAGCGCTATAATAAGCAAGGCCGCTGCTTTGCCAAAACAGCTTATAAATCTGCTCAGGAAGCCTTCAACACGACCTACTACAGCACTGATGGCCAGGAGCGTATCGTGGAAAATCATGCCACCGGTGACATCATCCTGACTCTGGACCAAGAGCCCTTGCGAATTTTTAAAAGCCGAGTGGATTTTATCCGTTTCTTCTTGGAACGGCTAGACTTTGACTTGGATCACATTCTCTTTAATTCGCTGGCCTATTCTTTCCTAGTTTCTCACAGCTTGACGGGTCGAGTTGGACAGGACATTCTCTTTTGGCAGGAGCCGCTTCATGACGAGCTGCCCGGCAATATGCAGTTGATTCTGGAAAATAGTCAGCTGCGGGCGCAGACCATTGTCATTCCAGATTTAGCAACTTATGAAAAGGCCAAGAGTTTGGCTGCAGCTGACCAGCAGCAGAAGTTCCTGCATCTGGGCTATCATTATGACTTCAAGCGGGACAACTTCCTACGAAAAGATGCCTTAATTCTGACTCATTCGGATCAGATTGAAGGCTTAGAGACCTTGGTTCAGGCCTTGCCGCAGGTGGTCTTTCGCATTGCTGCCCTTACGGAAATGTCGCCTAAGCTCTTGTCTATGCTGTCCTACAAGAATGTCGTTCTTTATCAAAATGCCAGTCTCAAGCAGATTGAGCAGCTCTACTTGGAATCAGACATCTATCTGGATATCAATCACGGAGGTCAGGTCCTGCAGGCAGTACGTAAGGCTTTTGAGAACAATCTCTTGATCCTAGGCTTTGAGCAGACCCTGCATGACATACACTACATTGCCCGAGAGCATATTTTTGATAGCAGCCAGCCAGCTCAACTGGCATCAACTTTGGAAGAAGCCTTATCTAGTGTTGAGCAGATGCGGTCAGCCTTGCAAGCACAAGGCCGACATGCTAACGATGTGCCCGTCAGTCTCTATCAGGAGACTCTCCAAAGCGTACTAGGAGGTCAGCATGGCTAAAAGAGATTTATTTCATAAGGATATTGAGGGGCGGTTAGATGAGCTTAAGCATGGCAAGCCCAAGAAAGAAAAGGCCAGCTTGGGTGAAAATCTCAACAAGGCCTTTGTCATCGCCTTGGGCTTGATGATCTTGATTGGCTTGATTTTTACATTGATTGGAGTCTTGAAGAACTAAAATGCAAACAATATTGATTACACTTACCATTGTAGCAGCCCTTGTCTTGATTTTGCTGGTAAGTCTTCTTCCTAGAGAGAGCCAGCAATTTTACAGAGACACCAATACATCAATCGGCAAGTCAGGCTACTGGGAAACTCACTTCGCAAAGAAAATCCTAGTTCTTTTGGCAAGTCTTGCCCTGATTGTGCTTATGATTTTCTTTATGATTCAATCCATCTAGTATCTGTTTAGGACGCTACTCAGACGACTGCTAAAAAGAAAGACCCTCTATTGCAGACAATGGAGGGAATTTTTATAAGCTGATTTTATATGTAAAGGTTTTAATTTCTGAAATCACCTTGATATTTTTCTGAAAAGGAGTAAACTGGATATACAAGTGATGGAGGTTTGGTATGAAATTATACGTTCAGTTGATGATTATTTTTATGATTTCCCTCGTTGGAGAAGGGATTTCAAGTGTTTTACACCTGCCTGTTCCGGGCAGTATCATTGGTTTGGTCTTGCTGTTTTTGGCTCTGCAGTTCAAGCTCCTGCGCCTGCGTCATATCAGCATGGTTGGCAATTTTCTCTTGGCAAATATGACCATCCTTTTTCTGCCTCCTGCAGTTGGTATCATGGATAAATTTCAGGTCATCGCGCCTTATCTGCTGCCGATTATTTTGATTGTTTTAGGAGCGATTGTGCTCAATGTTTGCGTGATTGCAGTTGTGGTGCAGCTGATTAAGACTCGTTTTGAAGGAGATTATGAGGAAGGAGACGCTAGCAATGTCTGATTTATGGAGCAACCCTCTCTTTGGCCTTGCCTTGTCTATCTTGGCCTATCTGTTCGGTCTATTGATTTTTCGGAGATTTCCTCATCCCTTGACAACTCCTTTGCTGATTGCAGCAGTTTTGGTCATTGCTTTTTTAAAATTAAGCGGTATTTCCTACAAGGATTACTATGTCGGCGGCTCCTATTTAAACAACCTAATTGTGCCATCTACGGTTGCTTTGGGGATTCCGCTTTACAAGACTTTTCATTTGATGAAGCACCATGCGCGCAGTATTTTGATTGGGACCTTTGCAGCGGTTGTAGTCAATACTAGCTTTACTGCTCTGTTGGCTAAGTTTTTCGGCATGGATTTCTTTCTAGCTGTATCTCTTTTTCCGAAATCTGTCACAACGGCCATGGCTGTCGGAATCACAGACAAGCTGCAAGGGCTTGCTACAGTGACATTAGTGGTGGTGGTTGCGACGGGAATTCTGACCAGTGTCTTGGGGCCAACGCTCCTTAAGCTCTTAAAAATCACAGATCCAGTAGCTATCGGTCTAGCTTTAGGGGGAACAGGCCATGCGGTAGGAACGGGAACCGCCTTTAAATACGGCCAGGTCGCAGGAGCTATGGCAGGACTTGCGATTGGCGTGACTGGGCTCATGTACGTTCTGGTCAGCCCCATCGTGGCAGCCATTATTCTGAAGTAAAAATAAACGAGGTTGAAACAAAATGTTTCAATCTCGTTTTGCTTATTGAAGATTGAGCTTCTTTTTCACGATGAAATAGATGGTAAAATAGAAACCAAAAACTTTCACGAGTTCAAAGACAATTTGGATAATCAGAGAGAGGTCTAGCATCATTTCAAAGTCCATAGCGGAGTAACTATAATTGTATAAACCAAATAGTCCATATGGGTCAAAGGAACTAGGTAAGAAGATTGACAGGACCGCCAGAACACTCCAAATCAAAAATCCGAAAAGCACAGCCATCATAATCCGATTCTTCTTAAATAGCTGTCCGACTGAGATTGCTAGATAAAAGAAGAGGATACCAGAAAGGATTTGGAGGAGATTAAGGAAGCCATATTTGACAACCCAAAGCCACAAATTTGGTATTTCACCAATATATTTAAAAATCTCATTAAATGAATAGCCGGTAATAGGGAGGGCAATGCCAAAAATGACAAGGCTGCTAATAAACATGGTCAGCATACACAAGAGGGTCCAAACAAAGGCGGAAAGAAGCTTAGACAGAAGAATCTGATGTGGTGTAACCGGCAAGGTCCAAGTCAGGTAGCCTTCTCGCCCAAAAACATTTTTATAAAACCGACGGATAATAATGATAGTATTGGACAAAAAGACAGCGCAGGATGCAGAAAAAAGCAAGAGGAAGAGCAGGTATAATGTGACGATAACACCACTAGTAGCCATTGGGTAGTCACTATAGCGCTCCATGACCTCAGGTCTCAAGCTACTGCCAGCCACGAATCCCATCAAGATAGAGAGAGACAGAAGAATGGCAAAAGTGATACAGTACCATTTGTAATTAGACTTAAAATCGTATTTAAACAGTTTTCCAAACATATAATGAAGACCTCCTAATAAAAGCGAAACTGGCTGCGGAAGAGATTATCAATGGATTGATTGTACTGTTGACGCAGCTGATTAGCATTTTCATGCAAAAGAATCTGACCTTGGTTAATCAGGATGACTTCATCCAAGATTGGCTCGATATCCGCAATCAAGTGGGTGGAAATGATGACAGAAGACTGAGGCGTGCGATTTTGGATAATGGTCTGCAGGATATAGTCACGAGCAGCTGGATCGACACCACCGATAGGCTCGTCTAGGATATACAGTTCCGCATGGCGGCTCATGACCAAAATGAGCTGCATTTTTTCCTTGTTTCCTTTTGATAGACTTCCGATGCGGACTTGGGGATCGATATGAAGATCCTTTAGAAGCTGCATGGCTTTCGCGCTGTCAAAATTATCATAAAAATCTTGGAAATATTTTACAGCCTCAATCACTTTAGAGCTGTCGCTTAGATAAGTCGTATCTGGAAGATAGGAAACGATTCTTTTGGTCTCAGGTGAAGGTTCCACGCCTTTGAGATAAATATGGCCAGAGGTGGGCTGCAAGAGACCATTGATAAGCTTGATAATAGTTGTCTTGCCGCTGCCATTAGGACCTAGAAGTCCGATGATTCTGCCAGGCTGGATGTTTAAGCTCACATCATAGAGGGCGGGTGCGTCGCCATAATTTTTATGGACATGGTCAAGATAGACCAGAGGATACTGATTCATACATGTCTCCTTTATTTTCTTCAATTTATAATTATTATACCTTTTCCTTAGGAAAATGGCAAAGAAAGCCGGAAAGGGTGAATGGAATCTTTATGTTCGGTCAAACTCCTATTTCCCTCATTCAGTGAATTGCGGTATAATAGTTATAAGAAGAAGCAAAGCATGTTCAAGGAGAAAAATGTGGTGATACAACTTGATACCAAGACTGTTTACAGTTTTATGGATAGCTTGATCCCGATAAAGAAATATGTGCAAAAAGCCAAGGACTTAGGATACAGTCATCTGGGCATGATGGATGTGGACAATCTCTATGGGGCTTATCATTTCTTAGAGGAAGCCGAATCTGCGGGACTGCAGCCGCTTTTAGGCTTGGAGCTGAGACTAATCAAGGCAGAGCAGGAGCTTCATCTCCGTCTGCTGGCCTTAGACAGTCAGGGCTATCGCAATCTGATGAAAGTCTCGACTCTCAAGATGATGGGACAAAAGAATTGGGAGGATTTCCAGCATCTCTTCAAGGGATTGGCTGTGATTGTTCCTGCTTTTGACGGAGTAGCAGATCTGGATTTGGGTTTGGATTTTTATGTTGGAGTTTTTCCAGAAACGCCCCAGCAGGAGTTTGGTCGGCCAACCCTGCCCCTGCATACCGTCCGATATTTTGATAGGGGAGATTTGGAAACCTTGCAGATGCTCCGGGCTATTCGAGAAAATGCCAGTCTGCGGGAGATTGGCAGCCTCCCCAATCATGAGTTGCTAATGACTCCAGCTGCTCTGGCAGCAGCTTTTAAGGAAACTTTCCCAGAGAGTCTGGCTAATCTTGAGAAGCTAGTCCGTGATGTTCACTATGATATCAATAGGGAGCTGAAACTGCCCCGCTTTAATCGGGAGCGACCAGCCGTGGAAGAGTTGCGGGAGCGCTCCGAAGCTGGCTTGAAAAAACGTGGTTTAACAAGTAAACTTTATCAGGAGCGGCTGGATCAGGAGCTGGATGTCATTCATCAGATGGGTTTTGATGATTATTTCCTTATTGTCTGGGATTTGCTGCGCTTTGGTCGCAGTCAGGGCTATTATATGGGCATGGGCCGAGGATCTGCTGTTGGCAGTCTGGTGGCATATGCCTTGGAGATTACTGGGATTGACCCAGTCAAGAATAACCTGCTCTTTGAGCGCTTTCTAAATCTAGAGCGCTATACCATGCCCGATATTGATATCGATATTCCAGATGTTTACCGGCCGGAGTTTATCCGCTATGTTCGCGACCGCTATGGCAGTATGCATGCGGCTCAGATTGTGACCTACTCGACCTTTGGAGCCAAGCAGGCCATTCGTGATGTCTTCAAGCGCTTCGGTCTGCCAGAGTATGAGCTAACCAATATCACCAAGAAAATCCGCTTTGGCGATAGTCTGACCTCTGCTTATGAGAAAAATATGGCCTTTCGTCAGATTATCAATAGTAAGCTGGAATATCAAAAGGCCTTTGATATTGCTAAAAAAATCGAAGGTCATCCCCGTCAGACTTCTATCCACGCAGCCGGCGTTGTGATGAGTGACAATGACCTGACAGACCAGATACCGCTCAAATACGGTGAGGACATGTATATCACCCAATATGATGCCCACGGTGTGGAGAGCAACGGTCTGCTTAAGATGGACTTTCTGGGCTTGCGCAATCTGACCTTTGTCCAGCGGATGAAAGAAGCAACCCTGAAAAATATGAGGTAGATATTGAGATTGCAGAGATTGACTTGGAGGATGCAGAAACTCTGAAACTCTTTGCAGCTGGACAGACCAAGGGGATTTTCCAGTTTGAGCAGCCGGGGGCTATCAGCCTGCTCAAGCGGGTTCAGCCAGTTTGCTTTGAGGAAGTAGTGGCCACAACTTCTCTCAATCGTCCTGGAGCCAGTGATTACATCGACAATTTTGTCAAGAGAAAGCATGGAATGGAGCAAGTGGAGTTGATTGATGACAGTTTGTCTGATATTCTAGCTCCGACTTACGGTATCATGCTCTACCAAGAGCAGGTCATGCAGGTGGCCCAGCGCTTTGGTGGCTTTAGTCTGGGGAAAGCCGATATTTTGAGGCGGGCCATGGGTAAGAAAAGTGCTGCTGAAATGCACCGCATGCAGGAGGACTTTGTTGCAGGTGCTCTCAAGCTAGGGCATTCGGAATCCAAAGCCAAGGAAGTCTTTGCTATTATGGAGAAGTTTGCTGGCTATGGCTTTAACCGCAGCCACGCCTATGCCTACTCAGCTTTGGCCTTTCAGTTGGCTTACTTCAAGGCTCATTATCCAGATGTTTTCTTTGATGTCATGCTCAATTATTCTAGCAGTGACTATATCACCGATGCCCTGAGTTTTGACTTTGAAACAGCACCCCTCAGTATCAACAATATCCCCTACCATGATAAGTTTCAGGATAAGAAGATTTTTTTGGGCCTGAAAAATATCAAAGGCTTGCCTAGGGATTTGGCTTACTGGATTATCGAAGAGCGACAAAATGCCGCCTTTACTGGGGTGGAAGACTTTATTCTGCGCCTGCCTCAGAATTACCATAAGATTCCGTTGCTGACTCCTCTGATCCAGCTGGGGCTCTTTGACAGTTTTGAGAAAAATCGCCAAAAAATTCTAGCCAATCTGCCTAATCTATTTGTATTTGCGGATGAGCTGGGCAGCCTCTTTGCCGATACGACTTATTCTTGGACAGAGGCTCAGGATTTTAGCGATGCTGAAAAGTTTGAGCTGGAACAGAGTATAATCGGTGTGGGGCTTAGCGATCACCCCTTGGTTAAACTGGCCAAAGAAGCGGACCAGCCCTTTAGCTGGATTAGTGATTTGACAGAAAATAGCAGAGCTAGGATTTTAGGTGAAGTCCAGACTATCAAGACTATCCGGACTAAAAAGGGCGAGAATATGGCCTTCTTGCAGGTTTCAGATACCAAGAAAAAACTGGATGTTACCCTCTTTCCTGATACTTATCGCCGGCTAGGTGAGCGCATTAAGGAGAAGGGGATTTACTACTTGAGCGGCAAGGTGCAGGAGCGGGATGGTCGTTTACAGTTGGTCTTGGCAGATATAGAAGAAGCCACTACAGAACGCTTCTGGATAAAACTTGCTGGACATGAGCATGATCGGAAAATATCTCATGTTTTGCAGAAATACCCCGGCAATATTCCGGTTGTCCTGCGCTATGAAGATGAGAAGCGAACCATGTCTGCACCTCATTTTCGAGTGGAGAAATCGGAGCAGCTGCAAGAGGAATTGAAGAATTATACTATGAAAACGATTTTTCGTTAAAAAATATGGAAAATAAGAGAATTTTCATGATGATTGTGGTATAATCTATAAGAATGTTAAAAAGAAAAAGGAGCAAAAAGCGAAATGAAACGTATTGCTGTTTTGACTAGTGGTGGTGATGCCCCTGGTATGAATGCTGCCATCCGTGCAGTTGTTCGTAAAGCAATTTCCGAAGGAATGGAAGTCTACGGGATTTATGATGGTTACGCTGGAATGGTAGCTGGCGAGATTTACCCACTTGATGCGACATCAGTTGGTGACATTATTTCTCGCGGTGGAACCTTCCTTCACTCTGCTCGTTACCCTGAGTTTGCCCAAGTTGAAGGGCAGCTGAAAGGGATTGAGCAGCTTAAAAAACATGGAATTGAAGGTGTCGTTGTTATCGGTGGAGATGGATCTTACCACGGTGCTATGCGCTTGACAGAGCATGGCTTCCCAGCTGTCGGTGTTCCAGGAACCATTGACAATGATATCGTCGGAACAGACTTCACTATCGGTTTTGATACAGCTGTTACTACAGCTATGGATGCGATTGACAAGATTCGGGATACCTCATCCAGTCACCGCCGTACTTTCGTTATCGAAGTAATGGGACGTAATGCAGGTGATATTGCTCTCTGGGCAGGTATTGCATCTGGTGCGGACGAAATTATCGTTCCTGAAGAAGGTTTCAAGATCGAAGAAGTTGTTGAAAGCATTAAGAGTGGCTATGCCAAGGGTAAGAAGCACAACATCATCGTCTTGGCTGAGGGTGTCATGTCAGCGGATGAATTTGCTGAAAAGCTGAAAGAAGCTGGTGATATGAGCGATTTGCGTGTCACAGAGCTCGGACATATCCAGCGTGGAGGCTCACCGACTGCGCGTGACCGTGTTCTTGCATCTCGTATGGGAGCACATGCTGTTAAACTGCTTAAAGAAGGTATCGGCGGAGTTGCTGTTGGAATCCGCAATGAGCAGATGGTTGAAAGCCCAATCCTGGGAACTGCTGAAGAAGGAGCACTCTTTAGCTTGACTGCTGAAGGTAAGATTGTCGTCAATAACCCGCACAAGGCTGATCTGGGCTTGGCTGAATTGAACCGCAGCATTACTATTTAATTATTATTTGTTATTCAGGCCAAGAGGCCAAATAGAAGAAGGAGTTTCATACAATCATGAATAAACGTGTAAAAATCGTTGCAACATTAGGTCCTGCGGTAGAAATCCGCGGTGGTAAAAAATTCGGTGATGACGGATATTGGGGAGAAAAGCTGGATGTTGAAGCATCAGCTCAAAACATTGCTAAGCTGATTGAAGCTGGCGCAAACACATTCCGTTTCAACTTCTCACACGGTGACCATGCTGAGCAAGGAGAGCGCATGGCAACTGTTAAGCGTGCAGAAGAAATTGCCGGCCAAAAAGTTGGTTTCCTTCTTGATACAAAAGGACCAGAAATTCGTACAGAATTGTTCGAAGGCGATGCAAAAGAGTATTCATACAAGACTGGTGAAAAAATCCGTGTTGCTACTAAGCAAGGTATCAAATCTACTCGTGAAGTAATTGCTTTGAACGTTGCTGGCGGATTGGACATCTACGATGATGTTGAAGTTGGTCGTCAAGTATTGGTTGACGATGGTAAACTTGGTCTTCGTGTTGTCGCAAAAGACGATGCTACTCGTGAATTTGAAGTAGAAGTTGAAAACGACGGCATCATTGCTAAGCAAAAAGGTGTGAACATCCCTAACACTAAGATTCCTTTCCCAGCACTTGCTGAGCGTGACAATGACGATATCCGCTTTGGTCTTGAGCAAGGAATTAACTTCATCGCGATTTCATTTGTACGTACTGCAAAAGACGTCAACGAAGTTCGTGCAATCTGTGAAGAAACTGGTAATGGCCATGTTCAATTGTTCGCGAAAATCGAAAACCAACAAGGTATCGATAACTTGGACGAAATCATTGAAGCTGCTGACGGTATCATGATTGCCCGTGGTGATATGGGTATCGAAGTACCATTCGAAATGGTTCCAGTTTACCAAAAGATGATCATCACTAAGGTAAATGCAGCTGGTAAAGTGGTTATCACAGCAACTAACATGCTTGAAACCATGACAGAAAAACCACGTGCAACTCGTTCAGAAGTATCAGACGTATTTAACGCTGTTATTGACGGAACTGACGCAACTATGCTTTCAGGTGAGTCTGCAAATGGTAAATACCCACTTGAGTCAGTAACAACAATGGCTACTATCGATAAGAATGCTCAAACCCTTCTTAACGAATATGGCCGTTTGACAACTGATAACTTTGAGCGTAACTCTAAGACTGAAGTTATGGCTTCAGCAGTGAAAGATGCTACAAACTCAATGGATATCAAGTTGGTAGTTACCCTTACTAAGACAGGTCACACAGCCCGCTTGATTTCTAAATACCGTCCAAATGCTGATATCTTGGCTATCACTTTTGACGAATTGACTCAACGCGGTCTTATGCTGAACTGGGGTGTAATTCCAGTGACTACAAACACTCCATCTAACACAGATGATATGTTTGACATCGCTGAAAAGATTGCGGTTGAGCAAGGCTTGGTTGAATCTGGTGATGATATCGTTATCGTTGCTGGTGTGCCGCTTGGTGAAGCAGTTCGTACCAACACAATGCGTATCCGTACAGTACGTTAATCTAAGATAATAAAAAAGAACCGTTGATTGAAAAATCACCGGTTTTTTTCTTGTCTATGTGATGACCGTTATCTTGCATGAGAAGAAGGACACGTTAGCGTTTTGATTTTTGAAATAAGATTGTCCCTTTGTCTATTTTGTCTAAAAATGATATAATGGTATAAAAGAGATGGGAGAGACGAATGTTAAAGAGAGATTTATTAAGAAATATCATTATTTTTTCAGTACTGGCAGCTATCATTATAGGGCTGAGAGTTTTTATTTACACACCTTATCGGGTGACTGATCAAGACAGCAATGCTTACTTGGCAAAGAATGACTTGGTCTTGGCGACGAGAAAGCAAGACATCAAGCGTGGAGACTTTGTTCTCTATGAAGTGGACGGCAAAGACTATGTCGGCCGGGTCATTGCCCAGGAAAAAGATCAGGTAACCTATATGGATGATCTCCTTTATCTGAACGGCCAGGTCATGTCGGAAGAATACATTGAGAAAATGCGCGAGAAATATTTGGCTTCAGCAGGAAGTTCTGGTTACTACACTCATGATTTCTCTATTATGGATTTAAAAGACTCAAAGTCTGATAAAATTACTAAAGATTTTTATCTGATTCTTAATGACCGACGTGAAAATACCAAGGACAGCCGAGAATTTGGACTTATAAAAGCTAGTCAAATCAAGGGAGTGGTGGAGTTCCGACTCTCACCGCTTAATGAATTTGGTTTTATTAAGAATAAGTAAATAGAAGTCTATTTTTATAACCAAGGCAGGGCAAGCCTTGGTTATTTTCTTTGAAAATCAGCTTTAAAGTTACAAGTAAACACAAAGATACTTGTCCTGATGTGGTATACTAATATCAAAAGACCGCAAAAAGGAGATTGCTTTTGAAGTCAAGAAAGAAGAAATTATTATTGTTTGCTATACTGGCTCTAAGTTTTTTGACAGCATGCAGCAGTATAGTAAATAGAGATGGTGAAAAAATATGGATGTCAGATACTGAAATGTCGGAGCTTCGTAAGAAAGAGGAAAAGATTGCACTTTATATCATTAATCATTATGAAGATGTTCAAAAAATTGAATTTGATGAATTTTCCAAGGGAAATTTATGGAAAGGGGATTCCGTTAGTCTCATAGTAAATGACACCAGTTATATCCCACATGTTTCTTTGGACTCAAAAGATGAAAACTATAATATAAATAATAACTCTCACACTGATTCGACAGAATTGACTTTTCGTCTGAAAAAGAAAGAGAAGGTCACAAATTTTAAAGATGCGGGTGAGACGGATGTTATTTACTCTGGACAAAATGCTTGGCTGACGACTGAGGAAAAAGTAAAGGTGCGCAATCAGGAAGAGGGGCTGGCTTTATTTTTACTGAATCACTATGAAAATGTTGAAAAAATTGAATTTACAAAGATTTCAAGAAAGCCTTTTGGACAGGCAAGATATGCTGCTTTACTTGTTAATGATAAGATAAAGATTTATACCGACCTAGATGATAGCTATCAAGATTATCATTTATTTGAGAATCCTGAAAAAGCCGGCCTGAAAGCTAAAGAGAATCCAACAAATTTGCAAAGTCTAGATAGCATTACTGTTATCTATTATACGGGGAAATGAATGATGTGTTGCAAAGAAAAAGCCAGACTGACTTAATTATCAGACTGGTTTTTTCGTGTCTCTTGGTGAAAGATGTTTTGCCATACTTCGTGGCGGCGCCAGAGGCTGGTATGGATAACACCGTCCATTTCATAGCGGATGAGCTTGGTTTTCTGGCTGACAGAGAGCAGTTCAAAGTTTTTGATAGGTGTTTTTGAGGCTCTTTCTTCCTGAAATTCAGCCTTGTTCAGCTGTCGGCCATCTTGGGAAATATAGAGAAATTCTGCTGACAGAAGCGAATCCAGTTGGCTGCCTTGCTCCACGAGCTGTTCACGCATGAGCAAGTTTGGATAAAGATTGTCCAATCTCTCATCTTCAGGAATGGGAGCGGGCTCGATATGAATGTCAATGTCAAAGACCCCAAAGCGCTTCATCAACATATCCTCAACCTGGTCCGCAATCTCATGGCTTTCAAAAACAGATAAATCCGGGTTCATTTCCAAGATAATATCCAAGTAGATATTACTGCCATAGGTCCGGCCGCGTTGTGACTTAACCTGAGTAATTTTAGGAATTTCCAGGATAGCTTGCTTATAGTCTTGGAGCAGGCTTTCATCAAATCCGTCGGACAGGCTGAAGGAAGATTCCATAAAGATATCATAGGCCGTCTTGAGAATGAAGAAGGTAATGACAATGGCTGCCAGCTTATCAACGATTGGGAAATTAAAGGCGCTGGCAATGATAGCAACTGAAGTGCCGATAGAAGTGACAGCGTCTGACAGGTTGTCCTTGGCTGCAGCATCCAGAGCTTTGGAGTGAGTTTTTTTAGCCAGAGTTTTATTGTAAAAATAAACACCCAACATAATGATTGCCGAGATGATTCCGACCACGGCACCAACTGGGGCAATCTTAGTCTCTTGATTGGAGATGCTCTTCTGAATGGTCTCTATCAAGACATCAAATCCAACGAAAAACATGATGAAAGATGTGATGAGACTGGCCAGATCTTCTATCTTCAAGTGGCCGAAGCGATGGTCACGGTCGGCTGGTTTTCTAGCCATACGCAGGCCAATTAAAACGGCGATATTAGCCACGATATCAGATACATTGTTGAAGCCATCGGCCGTCAGACTGGAGGACTGGAAGGTCGAGCCTGCGATAATCTTGACCGCGGAGAGAATCAGATAGGTAGCGATGGAAAGGATGGCTCCTCTCTCCGCTAGCTTCAGATTGTTACTAGGATTTTTCATGACAGCCTTTCTTTCTAATAGGGCAGCAGAACGGAAAAGAGACTTGAGAAGAAATGTCATCTCTGGACAGACGTTCTAAGTCTCATATGGGCTTATTATAGCAAAAATAGGCCTGCTTTTCAATTTGCGTCGGGCTTAGGCTTGCTTAAATGACTTGCTAAAAATCTAATCTAAAATCAAAAATTCCTCTTCTTTCTGGTTTAGCTTCATCAGGATTTTTGTTATAATAGTTGCATTGACTTTGAAAGAGGAAGAAACATGCATCCTTTATTAAACGGTATGAATGACCGTCAGGCTGAGGCGGTTCAGATAACAGAAGGGCCTTTACTGATAATGGCGGGAGCTGGTTCGGGTAAGACCCGTGTCCTGACCCACCGTATTGCCTATTTGATTGATGAGAAGATGGTCAATCCTTGGAATATCCTTGCCATTACCTTTACCAATAAGGCAGCGCGGGAGATGAGAGAAAGGGCTGAAAAACTTAAAACGGAGACCCAAGATTGCTTAATCGCTACCTTCCACTCCATGTGTGTGCGCATTCTGCGACGAGAAGCAGACCATATTGGCTACAATCGCAACTTCACCATCGTTGATCCAGGTGAACAGCGAACCCTGATGAAACGGATTCTTAAAAATCTCAATCTGGACCCTAAAAAGTGGAATGAGCGCGCCATTCTGGGAACTATTTCCAATGCCAAGAACGATTTGATTGATGAGGTGGCCTATGCAAATCTAGCTGGTGATATGTATACAGAGATTGTGGCTAAGTGCTACACGGCCTATCAAAAGGAATTGCGCCAGTCTGAGGCCATGGACTTTGACGACTTAATCATGCTGACCCTGAGGCTTTTTGACCAAAATCCTGACGTCCTGACCTACTACCAGCAACGTTACCAGTACATCCATGTGGACGAGTATCAGGATACCAACCATGCCCAGTACCAGCTGGTCAAGCTCTTGGCTTCACGCTTTAAGAATATCTGCGTGGTCGGAGACGCTGACCAGTCTATCTATGGCTGGCGGGGAGCCGACATGCAGAATATCCTGGACTTTGAAAAGGATTATCCAGAAGCTAAGGTAGTTCTATTAGAGGAAAATTATCGCTCTACCAAGACCATTCTTCAGGCGGCTAATGAAGTCATCCGAAACAACCGCAACCGTCGTCCTAAAAATCTCTGGACTCAAAACGAAGACGGTGAGGAAATTGTCTACTATCGGGCTAATGACGAGCAGGACGAGGCTTTCTTTGTCGCCCGAACCATTGATCAGCTGACCCGAGAAGGATACAGTCATAAGGAATTTGCAGTCCTTTACCGGACCAATGCCCAGTCACGGACGGTGGAGGAAGCCCTGCTCAAGTCCAATATTCCCTACACCATGGTCGGGGGCACCAAGTTCTACAGCCGCAAGGAAATCCGTGATGTCATTTCTTACCTCAATCTCATCGCCAATCCTAGCGATAATATCAGCTATGAGCGCGTAGTCAATGAGCCCAAGCGTGGTGTCGGTCCAGGAACGGTGGAGAAGATTCGGGATTTTGCGGCCAGCCAGGAAATCTCTCTACTGGATGCGTCGACTAATATCCTGCTGTCGCCGGTCAAGGGCAAGGCGGCTCAGGCGGTCTATGATTTTGCCAATATGCTTCTGGATTTGCGGGAGCGCTTGGATAATTATACAGTGACGGAGCTGGTAGAGGCTGTATTGGAAAAGACAGGCTATGCTACAGCCTTGGCTGCCCAGGCAACCTTAGAAAGCCAAGCACGGATTGAAAATATCGAAGAATTCCTGTCTGTAACCAAGAACTTTGACGAAAGTCCAGATAATCCTGCTGATGAGTCTGGTCTTGATAAGCTCAGCCGTTTTCTCAATGACTTAGCCTTGATAGCGGACACAGATGACGGAGATACGGAGAGTTCTGAAGTGACTCTGATGACCCTCCACGCGGCCAAGGGATTGGAATTTCCGGTTGTCTTTCTGGTTGGTATGGAGGAAAATGTCTTCCCTCTAAGTCGGGTATCTGAAGATGAGGATGAGCTAGAAGAAGAGCGGCGTCTGGCCTATGTCGGTATCACTCGAGCAGAGAAGATTCTCTATCTGACTAATGCCAATTCCCGTATGCTTTATGGTAAAACCAATTTTAATCAACCTACCCGCTTCTTGAGAGAAATCAGCTCAGACTTGCTAGACTATCAGGGACTGGCTCGGCCGGCAAACAGCTCTTTTAAGGTTAGTTATACCAATAGCGATACTAGCAAATTCGGTCAGGGCATGAGTCTGGCTCAAGCCCTGCAGGAGCGGAAGCGTCAGGCGGCTCCTAGTTCGATTTCTACAGGCAGTCTGCCTTTTGGCAAGAGCAGCGAGTCATCTAAGCCGGAAGTTGCTTGGGCTATCGGTGATATTGCCCACCATACGAAATGGGGCGATGGGACAGTTCTGGCAGTCTCTGGCAGCGGAAATAGTCAAGAGCTTAAGATTAATTTCCCAGAAGTCGGTCTGAAGAAAGTGCTGGCCAGCATAGCACCGATTGAGAAAAAATCATGATGAGACAGTCGATTGAAGCCTGGATTTATCATCCAGAGGAACGAGAAATCTTGCTCCTGAAAGTTGAGGATGAGAAAGTTTTCTTTTGGCAGCCCATTACTGGTGGGATTGAGAGTGGTGACAGTCCAGAAGAAGCCTGCCTTCGTGAAATAAAAGAGGAGACCGGCTTGCTCTTAGCTTGTTCAAGTCTGACGGGTCTTGGAGATTTTATGGTAAAGATTGATGAAAATCTGACCATCCACAAGAATCTTTTTCTAGTTCTGACTGAACAGAAGGAAATCCAGCTTTCAGATGAGCATGTAGGAGCTCAGTGGGTAGCTTTAGACAAAGTTTCGTCGCAGTTGTACTGGCCCAGCAATCAGGCGACTTTTGAGATTATAACCGAGAAGCTATAAGATATAACTTCTCTTTATTTCTTTTGATAAGGAAATTCTATTAGTCAAGCGGGGCTTTTAGTGGTAGACTTATCACATAACTATAGTGAGGTGACCTTATGACACGTGAATTTAAATTTGAAACCCTGCAGCTTCATGCCGGACAAACAGTGGACCCGACAACTAAGTCGCGGGCTCTGCCTATTTACCAGACAACTTCCTATGTGTTTGATGATACTCAGGAGGGAGAAGATCTTTTTGCCCTACGCAAACCGGGAAATATCTACACTCGGATTACCAATCCGACCCTGTCTGCTTTTGAGGAGCGGATTGCGGCTTTGGAGGGCGGAGTCGGAGCTCTAGCAACAGCTTCTGGTATGGCGGCCCTTACCTATACTATTTTAGCCCTGGCGCATGCTGGCGACCATGTAGTGGCAGCCTCCACCATCTACGGCGGCACCTTTAATCTGCTCAAGGAAACCCTGCCTCGCTATGGCATTACCACGACTTTTGTTGATATTGAAAATCTGGCTGAAGTAGAAGCAGCTATTCAGGATAATACAAAGTTGGTTCTGATTGAAAGTTTGGGCAATCCTTTGATTAATATTCCTGACTTTGACGCTTTAGCAGAGCTGGTTCATGCTCATAAAATTCCGCTGATTTCCGACAATACCTTTGCAACACCTTATCTGATCAATGTCTTTTCTCATGGAGTAGACATAGCGGTGCATTCTGCGACCAAGTTTATTGGTGGTCACGGAACCAGCATCGGAGGTGTGATTGTGGACAGCGGTCGTTTCGACTGGGAAGCTTCTGGCAAGTTTCCGCAGTTTGTTGATCCGGATCCAAGTTATCATGATATCAGTTATACGCGCGATGTCGGAGCAGCAGCCTTTGTTACTGCTGTCCGGACCCAACTCTTGCGCGATACGGGCGCAGCCATGTCCCCCTTCAATGCCTTTCTCTTCTTGCAGGGGTTGGAAACTCTTTCTTTGCGTGTAGAGCGCCATGTGTCCAATGCCGAGAAGATTGTAGATTTCCTAGCAGAGCATCCTAAGGTTGAGCAGGTCAATTATCCCAAGCTTACTGATAGTCCTTATCATGCTTTGGCAGAAAAATATTTCCCTAAAGGCGTGGGCTCAATTTTCACCTTTAATGTCAATGGTGGGGAGAAAGAAGCTCGTAAGGTTATTGACAGTTTAGAGATTTTCTCTGACTTGGCCAATGTAGCAGATGCTAAGTCTCTGGTTGTCCATCCGGCTACGACGACTCATGGTCAGATGTCTCCAGAGGCTCAGCTGGCAGCAGGCATTACACCAAATCAAATCCGTCTTTCTATCGGTTTGGAAAATGTGGATGACTTGATTGAGGATTTGAGGATTGCCTTGGAATCTATCTAATTTTCAAGGTCTATAGACTAAGCAAATAAGAATAAAACTAGGTTTTCGCCTAGTTTTTTGTTATAATAGGATGTAATATATAAAAATAGTAGGAGATTAAAATGACAATTTCGGTGATTGTTCCATGTTTCAATGAAGAAGAGTCTATTCCTTTGTTTCATGAAGCCATGGAAGCGGTGAAATATCAAATCCGTGACCAGTTTGAATATATTTTTGTCAATGACGGGTCGACAGACCGGACCTTGGCTGTTCTACGTGAGCTCAGCAGTCGTTGTCCTGATGTGCACTATCTGTCCTTTTCTCGTAATTTCGGAAAAGAAGCAGCGCTCTATGCTGGGCTCCAAGAGGCAAGCGGGGATTTGGTGACGGTCATGGATGTGGACTTGCAGGATCCGCCCGAGCTTCTGATTGAGATGAAAGCTATGTTGGACATGAATCCAGAACTGGACTGTGTGGGGACCCGTCGCACTACTCGAGAGGGAGAGCCACCTATCCGGAGCTTTTTTGCCAATCTGTTTTATAAACTGATTAATAAGATTAGTCAGGTAGAGATGGTGGATGGTGCGCGTGACTTCCGACTGATGCGCCGTCAGATGGTAGAGGCCATTCTGGATGTTTCAGAATACAATCGCTTCTCCAAGGGGATTTTTGCCTGGGTTGGCTTTAATACCGAGTACTTGGAATACAAAAATGTCGAACGAGTGGCAGGTAAGACCTCTTGGAATTTCTGGTCCCTTTTTAACTATTCTTTGGAAGGCATTGTCAATTTCTCTGATGCGCCGCTCAACATCGCCTTTTTAGGAGGTATCCTGTCTTGGATTTTAGCCTTCATCCTGATGGGAGTAATTATTATCCGTACCTTGGTTTTTGGTGACCCGACATCGGGCTGGCCATCCCTCATGACTGTCATTCTCCTTATCGGTGGTTTTCAGCTACTGACCATCGGTATCCTAGGCAAATACATTGGCAAAATCTTTATGGAAACCAAGCATCGGCCGATTTATGTGATTAAGGAGAAGAGTAAATGATTTTCCGAAAACGTTTTTCTGATTTTAAAAACTATCTTCTTTTAAATAAATCGTCTGCCCTGCTTATTTTTATTATTTATTCAGTGGTCAATATTAATGTCGGTTTAGCTGAGTATCCCTTTATTGATGACATTGGAAGACAATTACAAGGTTATTCAGGATTCTCTGAACACTATTCAAGATATTTAAGTGAATATTCTGCTCGTTTGATACAGGGGGAGATCATTTGACAGATCTAGGATTAACTCCTCATATTCTGTCAGCATGTTTTTTATCTCTGGCTAGCTTAATCTTATTATTTGTCTTATATCCCGATAAAAAGATTTCTTTTATAACAGCATGTGTTTCAACTATTATAGGGATTAATCCATGGTTTTTAGAGCCATTAAGTTTTAGGTTTGACAATCCTTTTATGACTTTAAGTATATTAGTTTCAATTATCCCATTTATTTTTTGGGATAATAAAAAAATATTTGGAATCATGTCAGTTGTTGGTATATTCTTAATGTGCAATTCTTACCAAGCTTCTTCGGGAGTCTATATTCTGGTAACATTGACTCTAATATTTTTAGAATTACTAGAAGGCAAACTTTTTAAAGAAGAAATTCCTAAAATTTTCATCTCAATCGTGTCATATGTAATTGGTTTGGTTTTATATCGTATACAAATTTTTATAAAGCCTCCTGTTTTTGCTGACCAAGCTGATATTCCAAAAGGATTAGGGATGATTAAAATAATTGGGGTGAATGCTACAGGATATTTGAAGAATATATTTTTTCAAAGTTCAACTATCTGGGTTTTATTAACTATACTTGCTGTATTTCTCTTAACTATCAGTGTGATTCGTTTATCCAGAACAAAAATCCTTTTAAACTTTATTTACATGCTGATTTGGCTAAGTTTAGGAAGTGTACTTAGCTATGGAACATATTTGATTTTATCTAACCCTTATTACCTGATGAGACCAAGATATGAATATGGGTATGGAATTTTTCTAACTATTCTCTTAATCGTTAGCTTAGAGTGCGTTGAAAAGAGCAAAATTCTACGTAGAGGGAAGTCTCTCGTATCAGGATTATTATTTTTTTATTTCTTATCTTTCTCTTTTACTTTTGTCAGCAGTTTAAAACAACAAAATGAAATGTTCAAAGCACAGAGCATAATACTAGCTTCCTCTCTAAACAAGTACATTACACCCGAAAAAACAGTTATTAATGTGAATCGCTTTCTTTCGGATTCTCCAGTATTTAACAATACAGCTTCTGTTTATCCAATGTTAAAAAGTTTGATTATGCCAAATACGAATGTTTCTTGGGATATGACATTGAGATTTAATAGCATAACGAACTTAAACGTAGATTTCAAATTAATCGATATTGCTAATATAGATTTTAGTAGTGAAAATTATACATTACTTGAAGAAACAAAGTTATATAATATTTATCTTGAAAATAATGAATTATTTGTTATCATGAAGTAGAATATTTCTAAGAGAGAAATAAGGAAAAAATTCATTTTAATATGATTATGCATTGTTAAAGTTTATACTGTCAATTTGAAATGATGCTGAGTTTTCTGATTATCACTTGCATAATATTGAATCATTTATATATGGAGTGTAAAAAGTAAGAGATTTTATTTTCTAAAAATGACTAGAGGTATGATTCAACCAAGCAGATTTTTTCTGCTTTTTTTGTTATAATAAACTCATTGAATGTTTATGATGTGAAAGGAAAGACAAATGATTTTAATTACAGGTGCGAATGGACAGCTGGGTACAGAGCTTCGCTATCTTTTGGATGAGCGCAATGAGGAGTATGTGGCTGTTGATGTGGCTGAAATGGATATTACCAATGCCCAAATGGTGGACAAGGTCTTTGCGGAGGTCAAGCCAAGCTTGGTCTATCACTGCGCAGCCTATACCGCTGTTGATGCGGCTGAGGACGAAGGAAAAGAGCTGGACTATGCCATCAATGTGACCGGGACTGAAAATGTGGCAAAAGCTGCAGAAGCACACGGAGCAACCTTAGTCTACATCTCAACAGACTATGTCTTTGATGGTCAAAAGTCTGTCGGTGAGGAGTGGGAAGTAGATGACCGGCCGGATCCGCAGACTGAGTATGGCCGTACCAAGCGCATGGGCGAGGAGCTGGTTGAGAAATATTCTAGTCGTTTCTATATTATCCGTACTGCCTGGGTCTTTGGTAACTACGGTAAAAACTTTGTCTTTACCATGCAAAATCTTGCCAAGACGCACAAAACTCTGACTGTAGTCAATGACCAACATGGCCGTCCGACTTGGACTCGTACGCTGGCTGAGTTTATGACCTATCTGGCTGAAAATCAAAAGGAATTTGGTTATTACCATCTGTCTAATGACGCTGCAGAGGACACGACATGGTATGACTTTGCAGTGGAAATTCTCAAAGATACGGATGTGGAAGTCCAGCCAGTTGATTCCAGCAAATTCCCGGCCAAGGCTAAGCGGCCTTTCAACTCCACTATGAGCCTGGCTAAGGCCAAGGCTACAGGTTTTGTCATTCCGACTTGGCAGGATGCTTTGAAAGAGTTTTACAAGCAAGAGAAGAAACAGTGATTCTCTTTGAAGTTGATAACAGCGACAGAACTTAGTCTCAGACTAGGTTCTGTTTTTTCTTCTGGCAGACTCAAGAAGTGATTTTCAGGCGCGTACTTTGGTGGAGAAAGAGCTGACTTGAAGATACGGGTGGAAAATGAGAATGAGAAAAATTTTCCACAGATCTTATCCCCTTAAAATAAAGATGTTTCAATTTAATGAAATTCTGTGGATAACCTTTATTATTTCATGCAACTGTGTTACAATATTACTATAAATAAAATAGAAGAGGTGTGTGAATATGTCACGTAAACCATTTATTGCTGGTAACTGGAAAATGAACAAAAATCCTGAAGAAGCAAAGGCTTTTGTAGAAGCGGTTGCTTCTAAGCTTCCTTCTTCAGATTTAGTAGAAGCTGGTATCGCTGCTCCAGCACTTGATTTGACGACTGTTTTGGCAGCAGCTAAAGGAAGCAATCTTAAAGTTGCAGCCCAAAACGCTTACTTTGAAGATGCAGGTGCCTTCACTGGTGAAAACAGCCCTAAAGTTCTTGCAGAAGTTGGAGTTGACTACATCGTTATCGGTCACTCAGAACGCCGCGATTATTTCCATGAAACAGACCAAGACATCAACAAAAAAGCGCACGCTATCTTCCGCAATGGTCTGGTGCCAATCATCTGCTGTGGTGAATCGCTTGAAACTTACGAAGCTGGTAAAGCAGTAGAATTCGTTGGTGCTCAAGTATCAGCTGCTTTGAAAGACTTGACAGCTGAGCAAGTTGCATCATTGGTTATCGCTTATGAGCCAATCTGGGCTATTGGTACTGGTAAGTCAGCAACTCAAGACGACGCTCAAAAGATGTGTAAAGCAGTTCGTGATGTTGTCGCAGCTGACTTTGGTCAAGAAGTAGCAGACAAGGTTCGCGTTCAGTACGGTGGTTCTGTAAAACCTGAAAATGTTGCGTCTTACATGGCTTGTCCTGATGTTGACGGTGCTCTTGTTGGTGGTGCATCACTTGAAGCTGAAAGCTTCTTGGCATTGCTTGATTTTGTAAAATAAAAAATGTTGAAAAAAGACTTGTCCTCCCAAAGGTGACAAGTTTTTTAAAAGTTGGAGAGAAAAGTTGAAATCGAAAGAATTGGTTTATTTAGCGAGTACGGCTATTTTGTTGGCAGCGACTGCCAATGTTGCAAAAGCCGAGGAACATACAATCGCTGAGTCAGAAATTTTAAAAACAGAAAGGTCTGTTAGTTCCCAGAATCAGATAGTAAATGCTGCTGCATCACAAACGGCTAATCAGCCGACTGTAGCATTGGCAACTGCTGAACAGTCGGTTCAAGCAGTTAAGCAAGAGGAGCAAGTAACGAATGCTGTAGGAACAGCTGTTGAGTCTGGAGGAGCAGCTCAATCAGCTCCTGTAGAAACTCAGGTAGCTTCTGCTAAGCCAGAAGGGCAAACTCAGTCAGACGCAACTCCTTCTAATCAGAATGAAACTGCAGCTGATCAGTCAGCAAAAGCAAGCTCTTCTGTTGCAGATTCTGCTACTGCCTCAGAGCCAAAGGCCAGTCCTGCAGTAGCATCAGCACCAAAAGCTAGTAATGCTGGAAAAACTGTATTTTATAATGCTGGGTCAAAGTCTCAGGCAGCCCGCGGGAATTCCCAAGCAGAGATTAAAGGTACTTCCTTTGTAGATGTCAGCAGCCACAATGGCCATATCAGCGTAGACGACTATCGTAAATTAGCCCAGCAAGGGGTTGGCGGTGTCGTTGTCAAACTGACAGAAGGAACCCATTACACCAATCCATTTGCCGAGTCTCAAGTGAGAAACGCTCAGGGAGCTGGTTTACAAGTATCGACCTATGCCTTCTCGCACTATACTAACGATGAAGAAGCGAGAGCCGAAGCTCGTTATTACGCTGCCTTTGCTAATAGACTAGGTCTTCCTAAAAACACAGTCATGGTCAATGACATGGAAGATTCTAAAATGCAAAATGGGATTAACCAGCATACCCAGGCTTGGGCGGATGAGATGCGCAGACTGGGTTATTCTAACCTGATGTATTATACTAGCGCTAGCTGGCTGGATCAAAATAATCTTCGCAGCAAGGGACCGGTTAATACATCGCAATTTGGCTATAGCAACTTCTGGGTGGCTCAGTATCCGTCTTCTAATTTAAATCTTGATGGAGCTAAATCTCTCAAATACAATAGTGGCGCTGGAGCATGGCAGTTTACAGCCCAGGCTCAGCTGTTAGCTGGCAAGCATGTATTTGACCATAGCGTTGATTACACTGGGAGATTTACCCAGCAGTCTGCTCTTGCTAAGCAGCCTTTAAAGGGTAACATCAGTATTCAGAATAAGAATAATGTCAACGGCAGCTTTGATATTGTGATTTCAAACGTTTCCGCTCCTTATGGAGTGTCTGTTGTTAGTGTTCCAGTGTGGTCTGAAGCTAATGGTCAAGACGATATTATCTGGTACACAGCCACTCAGCAGGCCAATGGGACCTATAAAGTTTCTGTTGATTCTAGCAGACATAAGGATTCAGTTGGCAAGTACAATGTCCATCTCTATTATGTCCGCAACGACGGTCAATTAGTCGGTGTTGGCGGTACTACAACTAATGTATCTGTCATCAAGCCACAGGGTAAAATCAGCATTCAGAATCGTAACAGCGAAACGGGTGATTTCGATATTGTGGTTTCAGGTATCTCATCCCCTGGTGGTCTTAAAACTGTCTCTCTGCCGACTTGGTCAGAGGCCAATGGCCAAGATGACATTAAGTGGTATGAAGCAGAGCGTCAGGCTGATGGTACCTATCGTAAGCGGGTGCGCATCAGCGATCACAATCATGTGCAGGGCGAGTACAATGTGCATCTCTACTATGTTCAAAATGACGGCCGCTTGGTTGGTGTAAGCGGCACTAAAACGACCGTTTCTCTTGGCAAACCTAAGGGCACCATCAGTATTCAAAATCGAAACAAAGAAACTGGCGATTTTGATATCGTGGTTTCAGGTATCTCATCCCCTGGTGGTCTTAAAACTGTCTCTCTGCCAACATGGTCAGAGGCCAATGGCCAAGATGACATCAAATGGTACACAGCAGAACGTCAGGCTGATGGTACCTACCGGAAACGAGTCCGCCTGAGCGATCACAAGATGGTTGAGGGTGAGTATAATATCCATCTCTACTATGTTCAGAATGATGGTCAACTTGTTGGTGTCACAGGAACTAAAACGACCATTTCCTTAGATAAGCCAAAGCCACAAGGCAAGATTAGCATTCAGAATCGCAACAGCGAAACGGGTGATTTTGATATTGTGGTGTCAGGAATCGTCTCTCCAGGCGGTCTCAAGAGCGTATCATTGCCAACATGGTCAGAGGCCAATGGCCAAGACGACATTAAGTGGTATGACGCAGAGCGTCAAGCTGACGGTACTTATCGTAAACGAGTTCGCCTGAGCGATCATAACAACGTTCAGGGCGAATACAATATCCATCTCTACTATGTGCAAAATGATGGCAAGTTAGTTGGAGCTGGTGGTATCAAGACTAAGGTTTCTATCAGTCAACCGCAAGGTAAAATCAGTATTCAGAATCGTAACAGCGAAACGGGTGATTTTGATATTGTGGTGTCAGGAATCGTCTCTCCAGGCGGTCTCAAGAGCGTATCCCTGCCAACCTGGTCAGAGGCCAATGGCCAAGATGACATCAAGTGGTATGACGCAGAGCGTCAAGCTGACGGTACTTATCGTAAACGAGTTCGCCTGAGCGACCATAACAATGTCCAAGGTGAGTACAATATCCATCTCTACTATGTGCAAAATGATGGTAAGTTAGTTGGAGCTGGTGGTATCAAGACTAAGGTTTCTATCAGTCAACCGCAAGGTAAAATCAGCATTCAAAATCGCAACAGCGAAACAGGCGATTTTGACATTGTCGTTTCAGGAATCGTCTCTCCAGGCGGTCTCAAGAGCGTATCCCTGCCAACTTGGTCAGAGGCCAATGGCCAAGATGACATTAAGTGGTATGACGCAGAGCGTCAAGCTGACGGCACTTATCGTAAACATGTATATGCGCGTGACCATAACAACGTTCAGGGCGAATACAATATCCATCTCTACTATGTGCAAAATGATGGCAAGCTGGTTGGGGCGGGCGGCATCAAGACCAATGTGTCAATCAGTAAGCCGCAGGGTAAAATCAGTTTTCAAAATAAAAATAACGATACTGGAGAGTTTGATATTGTAGTATCAGGCATTGTGGCACCAGAAGGTCTCAAGACAGTTTACCTGCCGACTTGGTCAGAAGCGAATGGCCAAGATGATGTCCAATGGTACACAGCGGATCGTCAGGCTGATGGTACTTATCGTAAGCATGTATATGCGCGTGACCATAAGAATAATGCAGGCGAGTACAATGTTCACTTGTACTACTTAAATAATCAAAATCAGCTGCAGGGAGCTGGTGGAGAAAAGACCTCTATCTCCGTGAACCGTCCTCAGGCAGCTACCAATCAGCGAGACCGCGTACTTGCGGCGGCAGCTGCTATGGTAGGTGTCAAGGGAGGCAGTGCTGAGCATCAGCGCTTGGTCAACGATTATAACAGTGTCAGACCGCTGCCGGTTGGCTATGCTGTAAAAAATACAGATGACTGGTGTGACATTTTCACGACGGTTATTTTCCAAAGAGAGGGCTTGAGCGATCTTATCGGCCGCGAGTGTGGTGTAGAGCGTCATATTAATATTTTCAAGAGATTAGGCATTTGGAATGAAGATGGCAATTCGACACCTAGTGCAGGTGATATCATCACCTTTAACTGGGACAAAGATACCCAGCAAAACGATGGCTGGGCTGATCATATCGGTATTGTCGAAAAAGTCGAAAATGGCATCATTCACACGATTGAAGGTAACAGTAACAACGAAGTTAAACGCAATACTTACCGCATCGGTCATGGAAATATCCGTGGTTTTGCATCACCTCGTTATAAATAGACACACAAAAAAACCAAGGGAAAACTTGGTTTTTTTAACGTCTTAGAATTTTCTTTATGAGCTGAAGCAGCTTAAACTTGAGAGGGTTAGGATAATAACGGAAAGTCCCCATTTTTCGGACGATGAAGCCGTTGAAGTTCTGTTTGAAGCGCAGAACGCCGTCAGAACCGTCGAAAATTCCCATAATACCGAGGAAATTATAAAATGGAATGTCTCTCTTGATACTTTCGGTCATAACGTATTCCTGCAGCAGGGCTGGAGCGTAGAATTTATTAAACTCAGGATAGGAGCCGCTGAAGAGGTAGGTTGTTTCCTGAGGGGTGTAGATAAAGAGGCTAGCAGCTAGGACCTGGTCTTGGTCGCCGTACTTGTCAATCAGCTCTTGAGCCTCTGCTTTGCGGGTTTCAAAGCTATCAAACTGGCTGGAAAGCTCTCGCAGCTGATTTTGCTTCTTTTCAGATTGAGGATTGTTTTCCAAGTCAGCCTGCAGTTTCTGAATTTTCTGGCCCAGTTTCTCTTGATCCTTTTGTAAGTTTTGAAGATAGTCCTTGAAGTTAAGGCTGGCTACCATAAAATCCGCCTGCTGACCAAAGCTATCATAAAAATCTTGATAGTAGTCTAGTGGTTTGTCATCATATTCACGTCGGTCAGAAGTGGCAGCTGTGATGTCTTTGAAAATGCTGAGTTGGTCTCGTTCCAGTCTTTTTAGCTTGATACCAAAGGTATTCGCCTTTTTGACGGTCGCCTTGCCATTTTTACTGAAGGACTTGAGCAAATCTTTCTCAGTCAGACCGGCTAAATCTTTGACATAATGCCAATCAGGCTCCCCGCCTGGATAGCCCGTCTGTAGGCCGTCAAAGTCAAAGCCCAAATCCGTTAGTTGCTGGATAAGCTTGACTTTTTCATCAGATGTAGGTTGGCCATTGCTGTCAAAGGTCTGATAAGTCTCGTAGGGCTTGATGATGAGCTCCAGGGCGCCTTCTTTTTTGGCATAGGCTTGCAAAGCTTGATAGAAGGGAGTCAGATATAGTGCATCGGTAGCTACAGGACCGCAGTTGATTTCCATATGGAGGCCGCCAGTCATAGGCATACTGTAGAGGACAGCAGATACCACTACCTGTCCCTGCGGGTCGGTGTAGCCAACATACTGGGTACTGAAGCCACGCTTGCTCAGCAGCTCTGCCATTTCCACGGTCTGCATAAAAGAGCGTTGGGAGCTAGCTGAGGTATGCTGGATGAATTCTTCTTGGCTGAGAAGTTTAAAGGTCATAGGCTTCCTTTCTTTTAATGCTTGCTGCGCAGTTTCTTTCTGACAGTGTAGGCCAGATTGGAGAGGTGGTAAAGAGGATTAGTTGGCAGGTTAAACTCACCAGCAAATTCCTCAATGGTCGGATTGAACTTGGATTTAAAGCTGTAGAGACCGCCCTTGAGGTCGTTTTCGATTCCGCCCATATTTTGCCAATCTGCTCCGCGCTCAAAAGCATGTTTGGCCGTTTCGTACCAAGTGATGATGGCTGGCTGATAACGACGGTATTCCTCGTCCATTCCGGCATAGATATTTTCAGAGGTCTTGCCGTATTCTAAGACCAGTGTGCCAGACAGGGGAACGACAGCAGCACCTTGGCTGATTTTGTCCTGTAGGAAGTCAATCTCTTCTTGGAGGCGTTTCTGTTCTTGCTGGTTATTCTCAATCTTGCCGGGCTTGGTTTTCTCGGTAAATTTCTCTGCTTCTTTAAGTGTCTTGGTAAGCTGAGTCTGCAAGTCTTCCAAGCGTGCCTTTAAATCAATGCTGGACAAGGTGATGTAGGAGTGGTCAGGATAAGTATCCAAGAGTTTTTGGTAATAGTCTTTGCCGCGTAGGTGGATGTTTTTTCTATTTTCCGTTTTCTTCATCAGGGCTGAAAAGTCATCCAGTAATTCTGCTCCGCCAAATTGGATTTGAATACCTTTGTTACGGGCTGTACGAATAGCCTGCCGAGTACTCTTAGAAAGCAGATCCTCGCTGAAATCTTCTTTATGAATATTGGCCTGCAAGCGAGGCTGGATGGTTTCGTCCAGAGACTCAGTCCGCCCGACCCAGACAGCTCCTGCTTGCTGCAGTTCTTGAATCAGCTCAACAGTCTCTGCTTTGTCTTGCAATTCACCGCCCATCTTGCTTTCTGCCAAAAAGAGACTAGGATCAAACTTGACAAAGAGCGCTTTTTTCTCCTTGGCAAATTTCTTGAGCGACGCCAAAACAAAGGTCAGCAGCTCCTTGTCACTATAGTCCATGATGGGACCGCGCGGGATATAAAGCATGGTCATCCCCAAGGGCAGTGGTTTGATCAATACACTGGCTGCAGCAACCAAGTGGTCGTCTTTATAGAAGCCCAAGCGCTCATTGGCCCAGTTATCCTTAATCTGAGCCCAAGCTGAGCTCTGCAGAAGATTGGCCTGCGGATGAGCCGTGACAAAATCGTCGTGTTCCTGAGCTGAAATTCCAATTTTGTAACTAAACATTATTTTAAAACCCACTCTCTAATAGCGTGTGCTACGCCGGATTCGTCGTTCGATTTGGTGATATATTTGGCGATTTTCTTGAGTTCTTCCTTGCCATTTTCCATGACAACAGGAGAACCAACGGCTTCCAGCATGGCGCGGTCATTTTCTTCATCGCCGATAGCCATGGTCTGCTCCTTGCTCAAGCCCAGTTTTTCAGCCAGATGCAGAACAGCAGCCCCTTTATTAACAGTCTTTTTGACAATTTCCAGATAGAAAGGAGCTGACTTAACTAATGTATATTTTTCGGCTAATTCTGGTGGCAGCTTAGAAATGGCCGCATCCAAAATTTCCGGCTCATCAATATACATGCACTTAACGATTTCTTTATTGACCATTTCTTCAGGTGTGCGGTAGAAGATGGGCATGCTGACCAGATTGGACTCGTAAACAGTGTACTTGCCGATGTTGCGATTGGCTGTATAAATGCCGTCCTTGGTGATGGCATGCATGTGGACACCTAATTTTCGTCCGAGCAGTTCGATATCCAAATAGTCGTCATAAGTCAGTGTTTCTTTGATTAATTCTTGACCTGTAAGAGTATCCT
This sequence comes from Streptococcus sanguinis, assembly GCA_013378335.1. Taxonomy (NCBI): domain Bacteria; kingdom Bacillati; phylum Bacillota; class Bacilli; order Lactobacillales; family Streptococcaceae; genus Streptococcus; species Streptococcus sanguinis. The sequence continues at coordinate 1,492,973 of CP040556.1, read as the reverse complement.
GCACCAGTCCGCCGTTGAAGGTAACGACATAGTTGTCTGGCTGATTAAGCTCTAGCTCCTCGAGAAGCTTTTGAACACCCGCAATAGGACGGCCGGTTGCAATGACGATTTTGACGCCAGCAGCCTTGGCATCCTGAACAGCGCTGAAGACTTCAGGAGTGATTTCTTTTTGGTTGTTTAAAAGGGTGCCGTCAATGTCAACGGCAACTAATTTGATAGACATATTATTCTCCGTAGGTAAATTGGTCGTTTTTTATATAATGCATAAAGGTCTGGTTCTTCTCGCTGAAAAGTCCGGTCTCTGCCAGCATTTCCTTGGGGAAGTAGAAGCGATTATCGCCTTGTCTAGTCCCGGCTAGCGAATCAACGATAGGTGACAGGCTGGATAGTTCTGCTAAGCTGCCATCTTTTTGCAGGATCTCAATCTGGGTCCGAGGTTTTTCAACGTCAGGCCGGTAGAAATCATAAGGCAAATCAAAATTACGATGGATAGCAGTATAGTAATCAGGGTCAAAACCAACCTGTCCAACTAGGTCTCGCATGATATCCAAATGCGCTTCGTTTTCCTGAGAGAAGACGATGGACTTAAAGACCTTGCGGTTGATAAAACGCTGAGCCAAGTCAGATAAAATCTTGTCTGGACTAGTCATCCAAACTTGGAAATAGGTATTCATAACACCATCATCCAAGGCCAGATAATCCTGCAGGGTCACTCTGTTTTCAAAGAATGGAATGAGATTTGGCGATGACAGCGCAAAATAATCCTTCTGAGCTGGATAGAGAAACTTGGCCCGCTTGAGCAGATTTTGCAGCAGAACTTCCATAGCTCGGCTGGCCGGGTGGAAATAGACCTGCATGTACATCTGGTAGCGGCTGACTACGTAGTCTTCTACCGCATGCATGCCGTTGCGCTTGAAGGCGATGCCGTTTTCTACAGGACAAATCACTCGTAAAATTCTAGTCAAGTCAAATTGCCCATAGGAAGCGCCAGTAAAGAAGGAATCTCGCAAGAGATAATCCATCCGGTCCACATCAATCTGGCTGGAAATCAGCTGGACCACCTGCTTATTGGGATAGGTATGGTTGATGACGCTAGCTACCTTTTCTGGGAAATCCGGCGAAACCTGCACCAGGGCCTGATGAATATCTGTCTCTGGACTGGTGATGATTTGCCGCGTAATGTCCTCGTGATTGGTATCAAAGAGGCGCTCGAAAGTGTGTGAATAAGCTCCGTGTCCCAAGTCATGCAGGAGAGCGGCTGTCATGGTCAGCAGGCTTTCATGGCTATCCCAGTTGGCTTGGTATTTTTCATTAAAAATCTTAGTGATGCGTCGGGCAATCTCATAAGCTCCCAGACAATGCGAAAAACGGCTGTGTTCCCCGCCGTGGAAAGTATAGCCGGAAGTACCCAGCTGTTTGATGCGGCGTAGCCGTTGAAATTCTTTGGTATTGATTAAATCATAAATAACCTGATGGTCCACATGAACATAATTGTGAACCGGGTCCCGAAATACTTTTTCAATCATGTTACCATTATACCACAAATCATAGTAGGAAAAAAATCAAAGCTGCGACTGAAAGAAGAGCAATTTTGTCATTTTTTTGATAGAATAGGGAAAGAAAAAGAGAAACGAGATAAAGATGCAAATCAGAATAAAAAATCACATCCAGCTGGACGGGCATACCGAGTTAATTGATCAAATCTACGATACGGACTGGACGCAAAAGGGAGACTATCATTATCTGCTATACAAGAATGAGGAAGGAGAGAAAGTAGTTCTGAAGTTTCACGATAAAGAGTTGGTTATGACCCGCTTTTCTGAGCCTAAGTCCATCATGCGTTTTATCAGTCAAGGTCAGGCGCTGGTTGGCATCTATACACCTGTGGGCGTGCAGAAGTTTGTGACAGATACTCCTTTCTATAAGGTTGATTTTACTAATCAAGTTCTGCAACTTCATTATCAGCTAAAAACTATTGATGGAGAGCAGATTTTTGCCAGCTATGAGATGGAGATTAGCTGGGGCTAGCTGCTATTCTCCGAGAAAACTCTTGAAAATCTTGATGTTTCCCCTTGCAAATGCTTGAAAAATTGGTATAATAGTTTCTAACTCAAGGGAGTAGCTAACGGAATAACCGTTACAAGGTCGTCAATACGAAAGAAATTTCCGGCCTTGTATGAAATAGCGAGACTTGTTAATAAACAGGTCTCTTTTTTGTTTCTGACTTTTTGGATGTGACTGATGTGGCTCAAGATGATGAGTCGTAGTGGTCAGAAAAGTTCAGAAATAAAAGAGGCCAAGAGGAGGAATACATTGTCAAAAGAACAAAAGCGCCAAGCTTTTTACACCCAGAGTCCTGAGGAAATTTTCAAAACTTTGGACGCTTCAGAGCAAGGTTTGTCTAGTCAAGAAGCAGCCAAGCGTTTAGCTGATTATGGCCGCAATGAACTGGATGAAGGGGAGAAAAAATCTCTCTTAATGAAGTTTTTGGAGCAGTTCAAGGATTTGATGATTATCATCTTGTTGGTAGCAGCTGTCTTGTCTGTTGTCACATCAGGTGGTGAAGACATTGCAGATGCTTTAATCATCTTAGCTGTAGTAATCATCAATGCCATCTTCGGTGTCTATCAGGAAGGCAAGGCTGAAGAAGCGATTGCAGCTCTCAAATCTATGTCCAGCCCAGCTGCGCGTGTTCTACGTGATGGCCATGTCACAGAAGTAGATTCTAAGGACTTGGTACCTGGTGATATCGTTAGACTGGAAGCCGGTGACGTTGTCCCAGCAGATATGCGGCTTTTGGAAGCTAATTCACTGAAAATCGAAGAAGCAGCTCTGACAGGTGAGTCTGTGCCAGTTGAGAAAGACTTGACTGTTGAGGTGGCTGCAGATGCTGGTATCGGCGACCGTGTCAATATGGCCTTCCAAAACTCAAATGTGACCTATGGTCGTGGGGTTGGATTGGTTGTCAATACAGGGATGTATACGGAAGTCGGCCATATCGCAGGTATGCTGCAGGATGCGGATGAAACGGACACACCTCTTAAGCAAAACCTTAATAGCCTGTCTAAAATTCTGACTTATGCTATCTTGGTGATCGCTGCGGTGACCTTTGTAGTTGGTGTCTTCATTCAAGGGAAAAATCCACTGGATGAGCTGATGACCTCTGTAGCCTTGGCAGTTGCCGCTATTCCAGAAGGTCTGCCTGCTATCGTTACCATCGTGTTGGCTTTGGGAACTCAGGTTTTGGCTAAGCGGAATTCGATTGTCCGTAAGCTTCCAGCTGTTGAGACTTTGGGATCAACTGAGATTATCGCTTCAGATAAGACCGGTACCCTGACCATGAATAAGATGACGGTCGAAAAAGTCTTTTACGACGGAGTCCTGAATGAAGCTGGACAAGATATTGAACTTGGACTGGAGCTGCCGCTCTTACGTTCAGTTGTCTTAGCCAATGATACCAAGATTGACCAGGAAGGGAAGCTAATTGGTGACCCAACAGAAACAGCCTTTATCCAGTATGCTCTGGACAAGGGCTATGATGTGAAGGCCTTTTTAGAGAAATATCCTCGTGTAGCTGAGCTTCCCTTTGATTCAGATCGTAAGCTCATGTCTACTATCCATCCATTGCCAGATGGGAAATTCCTTGTGGCAGTAAAGGGAGCGCCAGATCAACTCTTGAAACGCTGTGTTGCCCATGATAAGGCTGGAGATGTTGCAGCGATTGATGATGCTACTTCACAGCTGATTAAGTCGAACAACTCAGACATGGCTCACCAAGCTCTTCGTGTGCTGGCTGGTGCCTACAAGATTATTGATGCAGTTCCGACTGACCTGACATCTGAAAATCTAGAAAATGATTTAATCTTTACTGGTTTAATCGGTATGATTGACCCAGAACGTGCAGAAGCTGCAGAAGCCGTTCGTGTAGCCAAGGAAGCAGGTATTCGTCCGATTATGATTACCGGTGACCATCAGGATACAGCAGAAGCTATCGCTAAACGTTTGGGTATCATCGAAGAAGGAGATACTGAAGACCATGTCCTGACTGGCGCAGAGCTCAATGAGCTTTCTGATGCAGAATTCGAAAAGGTTGTTGGCCAATACTCTGTCTATGCCCGGGTTTCTCCTGAGCATAAGGTACGGATTGTCAAAGCTTGGCAAAACCAAGGTAAGGTCGTAGCCATGACAGGTGATGGTGTCAATGACGCACCAGCTCTGAAGACAGCTGATATCGGTATCGGTATGGGCATTACCGGTACAGAAGTATCTAAGGGTGCCTCTGACATGATTCTGGCAGATGATAACTTTGCGACAATCATTGTAGCCGTTGAAGAAGGACGTAAGGTCTTCTCTAATATTCAAAAGACCATCCAGTATCTCCTTTCAGCTAATACAGCTGAGGTACTGACTATTTTCTTGGCAACCCTCTTTGGCTGGGATGTGCTGCAGCCAGTTCATCTGCTTTGGATTAACCTAGTAACGGATACCTTCCCTGCCATCGCTCTGGGAGTTGAGCCTGCTGAGCCAGGTGTCATGAGTCATAAACCTCGTGGCCGTAAGTCTAGCTTCTTCTCAGGTGGAGTGATGAGCTCTATCATCTATCAGGGTGTCCTGCAAGGGGCTTTGGTTCTGGCGGTTTATGGTTATGCTATCTCTAATCCCGTTCATGCCGGTGATATCAAAGCTATCCATGCGGACGCTCTGACAATGGCCTTTGCAACGCTTGGCCTCATCCAGCTCTTCCATGCTTATAATGTAAAATCTGTTTACCAGTCTGTCTTTACAGTTGGTCCATTCAAGTCTAAGACCTTTAACTGGTCTATTCTGGTTTCTTTCATCCTATTGATTTCGACTATTGTAATTGATCCACTGGAAAAGATTTTCCATGTGACCAAGCTGGACTTGTCACAATGGACAGTTGTTCTGATTGGTAGCTTTGCCATGATTGTCATTGTTGAAATTGTTAAGTTCATCCAACGTAAATTAGGTATGGACAAGAATGCTATTTAAGAGCAAAAAGTCATCTGCGGATGGCTTTTTTGCGTACAAGGCGATATAATCAAATTCAAAGAAAGCAACTCGAAAGGACGGTGAAAGTATGTATCAAAATTTACGAAAGAAGTTGGAAGAGGCTTCTCCTTTATATTATGAGGAAGAAATCTTATGGTTACTGGATCATATTGGTCATCCAGAAGCGACAATCCGTGATGAGTTAGTCTTTTCGTCCTTAGCAAAGGGACTTCAAGCTGACCTGTTTTCAGCTGAACAGTTTCGTTTCTTGGCTCAAGAAGCAGTCAAAAGACAAGGACTTTTTTACAAGAGTGATAAAAATGGTCAAGCCACCTTAACACGTTCCTTCACGGCTTTACTTTATGCCAATCTCTTAAACTGTGATGGTAATCCAAACTCTTCGTATTATCAGGCTTTATCAGTGCAAGGAAGAAAATATTTACTAGATAAGGGGCTAACCTACTTGTCAGTAGAAAGAGACACAAGGGGTTACTCCAGGAAATACGGTTGGGTACATGCCTTTGCTCATGGAGCAGACTTATTGACAGAAGTGGCTTGTCATCCGGACTTTCCCTCCAGTAGGATGCCAGAGGTTTTAGAGGTCATTCATCAAGTTTTTAAAAGAGTTTTAGTCCGTTTCGGAAATGATGAGGATTGGCGCTTAGCCCAGGTGCTCTATCAAGCTGTCTTAAAGGAAAAACTGTCGCAGCGTGAACTTAGACTATGGCTTCAATCACAGAGTTTTCCATTGGAAAGCAACCAAGACTTCATTGCTTTTTCCAATTTTCGCTCCTGCTTATTAGAAGTCTATGTGCAGTTGGACAGCAAAAAACAGCTTTCAGATGAGCTGAGAGCTGCAATTCAACATTTCCATTACTGAACTTCAATTACTGTTAAAGCATCTCGCAGTTCAGCTGCCAGATGTTTTTTCTTATAGTCTCGAAATTCGGCTAAATCTTTAACAGCATTATAACGCTTGTGCAGGCGGTACATCTGGGGAATCTTATACTGAGGAAAGTCATTAAAAAAGTTCCGAGTCAGTTCCCATTCGCGGATGTAGCCCAGAGGACGCATATGGTAGCGGACACCTTCGATAACACGGCTTTGATGGCGGTGATGAAGATGGCCGAAAACAACCTCTTTCACCTTGTATTTGACAAAGAGCTGATGAAAAGCTTGGCTTCCTAGGAAGGCGTTGAAGCGCTGGAAATAGGGATGGTCGTATAGAAAGTCTTGATGGGGGACAAAATGCAGAGCAACAATAATGGGGCCATCTAAAGTCGCCAGTAGTTTTTCTAACTCTTGCAGCGTCTGAGCTGTAATGCTAGGGTCGTCGAGTTGACGCTCCAATCTACGGTCAAACCAGAAATTGGTCTTGGTTCTCAGATGTTCTTCCTTGCTTTTTTCTGGAACAAAGCTGTAGTCATACCAGCCAGAAAAGCTGACGAGCTTGGTCTGGCCGAACTGTTGGACCTGAAAATCATAGTTTGAAATTTCTTGCTCAGAAAGTCCCAGCATATCGTGATTTCCTAAATTAAAAGATATAGGAAGGTCTTGCTTTAAGTCTTCAATAAAGGGCAAACTGATCTTGGTCAGGTCGTTGGATAAATCTCCAGCAATGTGTAGGTGGTCAATCCCTTCCTCTTTTAAAAGCTGGCGAAGAGCTTGATGCTCAAAATCCCCAAACTGATTGGAGTCCAGATGGAGGTCGCTCATAAATCCGATTCTTGTCATGGTTTTAGTCTAGCATATTTTTCAAAACTTGAAAATGCTTAAGCACCTATGGATAGTCTCCTTTTTTATCAGAACACTTCATAAATTTTCGTAATTTTGTATTTCGTTTATTCATGGACGAAGTCTAGGAAGGCTTGAAATAATTCTTCCAACCCCATGTCATTATATTACTTTTCTAACAATTAGGTGACAAGGAGTCGCTTGTCTTGCCTAGCTAGGGAAAATCCGATAAAATGTAAGCTGCTGAATATGAGATTAGGCAAACTGTTTAATTTATGTTATAATTAAACGATATGTGAAAAGAGGTATTTATGGACATTTCAGAAATTCGTCAAAGGATTGACGCAAATCGTGAAAAATTAGCTTCTTTCAGGGGGTCTCTTTGACTTAGAAGGTCTGGAAGAAGAAATTGCCATCTTAGAAAATAAGATGACAGAACCCGACTTTTGGGATGACAACATTGCAGCCCAGAAGACATCTCAAGAGCTGAATGAACTCAAGCAAACCTATGAAAATTTCCATCAGATGACCGAGCTTTTTGATGAATCGGAAATCTTGCTTGATTTTCTGGCTGAAGATGAGTCGGTTCAGGGAGAGTTGGAAGAAAAGCTGGCTGAACTCGAGAAAATGATGACCAGCTATGAAATGACCCTGCTCCTATCTGAGCCTTATGACAATAACAATGCTATCCTTGAAATTCACCCGGGCTCTGGTGGTACAGAGGCTCAGGATTGGGGAGATATGCTGCTGCGTATGTATACACGCTTTGGCAATGCCAAGGGCTTCAAAGTAGAGGTCTTAGACTATCAAGCGGGAGATGAAGCGGGAATTAAGTCGGTAACTCTTTCATTTGAAGGGCCGCACGCTTATGGTCTGCTCAAGTCAGAAATGGGAGTCCACCGGTTGGTCCGGATTTCGCCATTTGACTCAGCTAAACGTCGCCATACTTCCTTTACCTCAGTAGAGGTCATGCCAGAGCTGGATGATACCATTGAGGTGGAAATTCGCGATGACGATATTAAGATGGACACTTTCCGCTCGGGAGGAGCCGGCGGGCAGAACGTCAATAAAGTTTCTACTGGTGTGCGGCTGACCCATATTCCTACGGGAATTGTGGTTCAGTCTACGGTTGACCGGACCCAGTATGGAAACCGCGATCGGGCGATGAAGATGCTGCAGGCCAAGCTTTACCAGCTAGAGCAAGAGAAACAAGCAGCCGAAGTCGATTCACTCAAGGGAGATAAGAAGGAGATTTCCTGGGGCAGCCAAATCCGCTCCTATGTCTTTACGCCTTATACCATGGTCAAAGACCATCGTACCAGTTATGAAGTAGCTCAGGTGGACAAGGTGATGGACGGAGATTTGGATGGTTTCATCGACGCTTATTTGAAATGGCGTTTGAACTAGGAAATGCAAGAGATTAGAATTAGATTGAAAGGAAATTTCAATAGATGTCAATAATTGAAATGAAAGATGTTGTCAAGAAGTATGGCAACGGGACCACTGCCCTGCGTAGTGTGTCTATTAATGTAGAACCTGGGGAGTTTGCCTATATTGTAGGCCCTTCAGGAGCAGGAAAGTCAACCTTTATTCGTTTGCTTTACCGGGAGATAAAGCTGGATAAGGGAAGTCTGAAAGTAGCTGATTTTGACTTAGCTAAGATTAAGAAGCGCGATGTTCCAATGCTGCGCCGTCAGGTTGGAGTAGTCTTCCAAGACTATAAACTTCTTCCTAAAAAGACGGTGTATGAGAATATTGCCTACGCCATGGAAGTTATTGGTGAGCGCCGCCGCAATATTAAAAAGCGGGTTATGGAAGTGCTGGATCTGGTTGGTCTGAAGCACAAGGTCCGCTCATTCCCTAATGAGCTTTCCGGTGGTGAGCAGCAGCGGATTGCCATTGCGCGTGCTATTGCTAACAACCCTAAAGTTCTGATTGCGGATGAGCCGACAGGAAACTTGGACCCAGATAATTCTTGGGAGATTATGAACCTGCTGGAGCGGATTAACCTTCAGGGAACGACTGTCCTGATGGCAACCCACAACAGCCAGATTGTAAATACTCTGCGTCACCGCGTTATTGCTATTGAAAATGGCCGTGTGGTACGTGATGAAGCGGAAGGAGAATACGGATACGATGATTAGAAGATTTTTTCGTCATTTGATTGAGTCGCTTAAGAGTCTTACGCGGAATGGTTGGATGACTGTAGCGGCTGTCAGCTCGGTTATGATTACCTTGAGTTTAGTAGCTGTCTTTGCTTCAGTAATTTTAAATACAGCTAAGCTGGCAAATGATGTTTCCAATAATGTCCGCGTCATGGTTTACATGCGTAAGGATGTTGCCGACAATAGCGAAACGATTGTAAAAGAAGGCCAAACAGTTCAGAATGAGGACTACCACAAGGTCTATGATGCTCTGACTTCTATGAAAAATGTAGATAAGGTTACTTTTTCTAGTAAGGAAGAACAATATGAGCAGCTGACAGAAACCATGGGTAGCGAGTGGAAAATTTTTGACGGTGATGCCAATCCACTTTACGATGCTTATATTGTTGAGACCAAGGCGCCTAAGTATGTAGAATCTGTTACAAAAGATGCTCGTAAGATTGATGGTGTTTCAGAGGTTCAAAATGGTGGTACCAACACTAAAAAGCTCTTTGCGCTTTCTAATTTTATCCAAACGTGGGGCTTGATTGGAGCAGGGCTTTTGATTTTTGTCGCTATCCTTCTCATCTCTAATACCATTCGGATTACCATTATTTCCCGCAGTCGCGAGATTCAAATCATGCGCTTGGTTGGTGCCAAGAATAGCTATATCCGTGGACCTTTCTTGTTTGAAGGGGCATGGATTGGCTTGCTAGGGGCAACAATTCCGTCAGTGGCAGTGTATTTTATATACAAAATAGCCTTCCAGACTATGAATAAGAGCCTAGTCGGTCAAGGGCTTTCTATGATTGATCCGAAACTCTTTAGTCCGATTATGATAGCAATACTTTTCGTATTGGGCATTCTTATCGGATCGTTGGGATCTGCACTCTCTATGAGACGCTTCTTGAAGATTTAATAGTACATAAAAAGAGAGTGGGACAGAAATCGGGAATTCGTTAGAATTCGATTTCGTCGTCCCACCTCCGCACAGTTGAGTAGGGCTGTAAAAGCTGATGAAATCAGCGTAGTAGAGCCCACTCAACCACTGCGTCTTGCTCGACAATCCAAAGACAATTGAGAGGCTAGGACTTTTGTCCCAGCCTCTTTGTTATAGATAACTATAGGTAATTGCTTAAATGGCTACTGAGCTAAAAATGGATTAAAGATTTTTTCATGTGAAATAGTGGTATCATTACCATGACCGGGATAAACAGCGTAGTCTTTGGGGAGAACCAAAAGATTCTCTCGAATGGACGTCAGCAATTGTTCCATGTTTCCTGTCGGCAGATCCGTTCGTCCAACGCTTTCCCGAAAGAGGGCATCGCCCGTCAAAACAAGGCGGTCATCAGGAAAGACTAGAGAGACACCTCCGATGGAGTGGCCAGGTGTTGCAAGCACATAGAAATGAAAGCCTCCAAGGTCATAGTCTGTCTCGTAGGAGAAAAACTCCTCTGCTGGTCGACAGATGATATCATCCATATCGTCATGGCGCGCCAGACCAGATAGGTTATCTGTCGGTGTGTAAAGCCAGCTACTTTCACTCTCGGCCACATAGACAGATGGGGCAGCATAGTGCTCTCGGACCTTTTCTAAGCTCATAATATGGTCATAATGGGTGTGAGTTAGGAGAATAGCAATAACAGGCTTGGCGAGTTCCTCCAGCTTGCGCTCAATCTTTTTCCAGTCACTGCCAGGATCGACGACTAGGAGACCTTGATTGTTCTCTAAGATATAGGTGTTTTCAAACGCAACAAGGTTGATAATTTTATGAATCTTCATCTGATTTCCTCGCAAAATGTATTCTGCTATTGAGTGTAACAGAAAAGCGGTTTTTTTGCACAGAATTGCTTTCTAGGCTAGAGCTGAAAATTTTCAGATGTCTCAGAAAGGCTTTTATGATATAATCATAGCAGTATGACACAAAATGATTATAAGTATGCCGTTGTGGACTTGGAGGCTACAGGAACGGGCAGCAGTGCAAAGATTATCCAGATTGGCATTGTTCTGATTGAGAATGGAATTATTACCAAGACTTATGAAACAGATGTCAATCCTCATGAGGAACTGGATGAGCATATCAAAGAGCTGACAGGTTTGGATGATGAGCGGCTTGGGCGAGCTCCTGAGTTTTCTCAGGTAGCAGCGGAGGTATATGAGCTGATTCAGGATGCGATTTTTGTCGCTCATAATGTCAAGTTTGATGCAAATCTACTAGCAGAGGCTCTGTTTTGGGAAGGGTTTGACTTGCTGACACCGCGTGTGGACACGGTAGAGTTGGCTCAGGTCTTTTACCCGACCTTTGATAAATATTCCTTGGGCAATCTCTGTAATTTGCTGGATATTTCTTTAGAAAACGCCCACACTGCTCTGGCAGATGCTCAAGCAACGGCTCAGCTTTTTTTAAAAATACAAGACAAAATCAAGAGCCTGCCCAAGGCCTTGGTTGAGAAAATGCTAACTTTGGCGGACAGCATTATCTATGAGTCGCGTCTGGCGATTGAGGAAGTTTATCAGACGATGCCGGATCAGCAAGATAAGGAACTGCAATCCTGCCATGGTATTTTCCTGCGACGTCCCCAAAAGCTGACTTCGGAAAAGAAACTGTCGCAGGATTTCCTGACCAATCTATACCTGCTGGGCTTGGAAGAGCGGCCTGAACAGCTCAAATTTGCTCGTTTTATGGAGGAAGCTCTGGATCAGCAGGAGCCTAGTTTTTTAGAGGCGCAGACAGGCTTAGGTAAGACCTTTGGCTATTTGCTGCCCATTCTATCTAGAGGTCAAGAAAAAGTACTAGTGACGGTTCCGACTAAGATCCTGCAGGACCAGCTACTGAAAAAGGAAGGACGATTGTTGGAGGAAGTTTTTGGAATTTCCTTTCACAGTCTTAAGAGTCCGGAGAATTATCTCAAGCTGGACCATTTCTATCAGACATTGGATAGGGAATATGACAACCGTTTGGTTAATCGTTGCAAGCTGCAACTCTTGGTCTGGCTGACAGAAACCAAAACAGGTGATTTGAACGAAATCGGACAGGCTCATCGCTTCTCAAGCTACTTTAATGAAATCCGTCATGATGGCAAGCTAAGCAAACATTCTCTTTTTTATGAGGAAGATTTTTGGCGGCTGGGACAGGTCAAGTCAGCCACCAGTCGAGTCGTGATTACCAATCATGCTTACCTGCTGACGCGTTTAGAGGATGACCAATCTTTGCTGGACAATCGCATTCTGGTAGTTGATGAAGCTCAGAAGATGTTTTTTGCCTTGGAAAGCTTCTCTCAGGCCAGTATAAATCTAACTAAAACCCTGCAGCAGATAAATCATCTCCTTCAGGAAGAAGGGGAACTTCTGCAGCAACGGCTTTTGCAAAGCATTCAGTTTGAGCTGGCTGATGCCGCAGAGAAGCATCGCAAGAAAACATCTGAGCTAAGTCAGGAAAAGATTGCTCGGCTGCTTCAGGATGTGTCTGAGTTAAAGATGAGTGCACTGCCTGAGCTGCAGCACTTGTTCAGTGGCAAATACCAGTATTATTGGTTGGTTGATGAAGATTTGACAGACCATCGCTTGATGACGCTGCATGCAGGCCGTTCAGAATTGCTGCATTTCACTGACTTTTTACCCGAAAGGGCCAAGGTTGTCTTGGTTTCGTCCACTCTGGAAATCAGCTCTAAGGTTAATCTGTCACAGTTACTAGGCTTTGAAAGTTATCACTTTTACAAGCTGAAAAGCAAGAAGAAGCCACTGCAGAAGCTCTTTTTAGATGAGAGTTTTCCAGCAGTAGTGGATTTGTCAACTGAGGATTTTGCTCGAGAGATTGTTGCGTGTCTGCAAGAAGTGGCGGAACTCGGTCTGCCTATCGTCGTTCTCTTCACCTCTAAAGACCTGCTTTTGACTGTTTCGGACTTGCTGGCTCTGCCGCATTTGGCCCAATATAAAAATGGCGATGCTGGCAATATCAAGCGGCGTTTTGATAGAGGAGAGGCAGGTATCCTTTTGGGCTCTGGCAGCTTCTGGGAGGGGGCGGATTTTGCTGAGCAAGACCAGATTATTCAGCTGATCACTCGGATTCCATTTGACAATCCCAAGGATTTCTTTGTACAGAAGATTAACAGCCGCCTGAAAGCGGAAGGTAAGAATGCCTTTTATGATTATCAACTGCCTCTTGCAATCTTACGGCTTAAGCAGGCTATTGGCCGGACCCGGCGAAATGAACATCAGAAGTCAGCTGTTATTCTTTTGGACAACAGAATCTCTAGTAAACGCTATGGCAAGCAGATTCAGCATCATCTGTCACAATTAGCTTCTTTGGACATTCTGCCAGAGGCAGCCATTATGCAGGAATTACAAGACTTTTTTGACTGAAACTTTCTAAAATCAGCTGAGTTTTATGGCTCTTTGTCAACTGTAGTTGGTAGAAAGTTTAAATCCGAGAGAGGACCAAATTGGTTCTCTCTTTTTGTATGTTCAAAGCGAGGAGGATTTTAGTTCTAAAGTTCTTAAAATTGCGAAAGCCGAAGGCCGCTCGTTTGATATCCTTGATGAGCTTGTTGGTAGCCTCGAGCTTGGCGTTGGAATAGTCGAACTGGAGTGCATTTGTGATGTAAGGTTTGAGTTTTAGGAAGCTCTCAAAAACTCTTTTGAAGGTCGAATTGACAAGATTCATGTTGTCTTCGATGATTTCAAAAAATTCTGTAGTACGTTTCTCTTGGAAATGGAAGAGCAAGAGCTGGTAGAGATCGTAGTAATAACGGAGTTCTTCTGAGAATTGAAGTGTCTTGTCCACGATTTCCTTAGGCTTTAGGGTCTGCCTAAAGGTCTTGGAATAAAAGCGATGACGAGACAGTTTTCTGCTTTCTCTCTGAAATAGTCGCCAGTGGTTTTTCAGCGCACGATAAGGCAGAGATTTCTTGTCAAAGGTCTTCATGATAGCGATTCGAGTGGTCATCATGGCTTTGCCAAGATGTTGGACGATGTGAAACCTATCCAACACAATTCTGGCCTTAGGAAATAGTTGCTTGATGATTGGAATGTAAGTGCCAGACATGTCCACGGTCACGACTTTGACCTGTTCTCTGACCTTTCTCGGGTAGCGGTAGAAATAATTTTTGATGGTATTCTGGCGATTGTTTTCGAGGAGGGCGATGATTTTCCTGGTCTCGAAATCCTGTGCAATGAAGGCTAATTTGCCTTTGTTCCTAGAAAATTCATCCCAGGAGATGACCTCGGGAAGTTTGGTGTAATCCTCTTTGAAAGTGAACTGAGCCAGCTTTCTCTGGACGGTTGAGACGGAGATGTGGAGGGTTCTGGCAATATCGGTATTGGCTCGATTTTCGGTCAAGAGCTGGGTGAGCTTCTTCCAGACCAGGTGTGAAATCTGGTGGTTCTTGTCTACGATGGGTGTCTCAGCTACGGTCACCCGATGACAAGATTTACACTGAAATCGCCGCTTCTTGAGACGGAGCAGAGTTGGAAACCCTTGTGCATCCAAGAGTGGGATTTTAGAGGACCTCTGAAAACCGTACTTAATCATCTTACCGCCGCAGTGAGGGCAGGAAGGAGCTGCATAATCCAGTCTAGCCCGAATTTCAAGATGGGTCTGGTGCTGCAAGATGAAGGTAATTTTGATATTTAAGTCTTTCATTCCCAGCAATTCTGTGGTATTCTTGATGTGTTCCATATGAGTCTTTCTAATGAGTTGTTTGCGCTTTTCATTATAGGTCGTATGGGACTTTTTGTATACATTCAAAAAGCCCTATAACCTCTGTGTCGGATTTACCAACTACAGATATTATAGAGCCAGTTTTATCGGCTGATTTTTTAGGTTCATTCAGATTTTTGGGACAAAATTTGTTATAATGAGAGGCGTAGGAAAGAAGGGGTGTTCGTGAAAAAATATTTACCAGGAATTCTGTTGTCCTTTGGCATAGCGGCTGTTTCTATCTTTTTAGGCGGTTTGCTTCCCTTGATAGGCTCTAGTGTTTTGGCTATTGTCTTTGGGATTGTTTTGAATAACAGCATGAAGCTGCCGGCTATGTTTCAGGAAGGACTTAGCTATTCAGGAAAGAAATTGTTGCAGTATTCCATTATCTTTTTGGGATTTTCTATGTCCATTAGTCAGGTTTCTGAGACGGGGCTTTCTTCTCTTCGTATCAGTCTTATCACCATTCTGATAGCCTTTCTGGCGGCCTATCTGGCTGGCCGTTTCTTTAAAATGAACCGCGTCTTGACTATTTTAATCGGTTTTGGGACAGCCATCTGCGGTGGCTCTGCCATTGCGGCTGCTTCACCAATCTTGGAAGCTGATGAAGAGGAAATCGCCCTGTCCATCTCCACTATTTTCTTTTTCAATATCTTAGCAGTATTCATTTTCCCTTTTTTAGGGCATTTGCTGCAGATGTCGGACGCCTTTTTCGGGACTTGGGCTGGAACAGCCATCAATGATACTTCGTCAGTAGTGGCAGCAGGCTTTACATATAGCCCGTCAGCTGGCGACTTGGCGACCATTGTCAAGCTGAGCCGGGCCCTGATGATTGTACCGGCCTGCCTGATTTTCGCAGCTTATCGCTATATCAAGTCTAAGAAGTCGTCACAAAAGACAAACTTGAAACAGATTTTTCCTTGGTTTATAGCTTGGTTTGTCCTAGCTTCACTTATTAGCAGTCTTGGATTTCTGCCGGCTGCTGTCATCCCATATACAAAATTCATTTCTCAGTGGCTGATGGCTATGGCCTTGGCAGCTATTGGCGCAAAGGTTTCCTTTAAGCAGTTTAAGCAAGCAGGAGCAGCGCCTTTGCTGACTGGTGCCTTCACTTGGTTTTGCGTAGCTGTTTCAAGCTTGATTATCCAGTATTTTTTCTAAAAAGGAGGGACTATGCCCTATCAAAGATGGACGTTTGAGTCTCGGATTGATTATAGTTTAATTTTGCCCGTTTTGATGTTGCTCTCAATCGGTGTTGTGGCTATTTACATTGCAGTTAGTCATGATTATCCTGACAATGCTTGGCCCATGGTTGGTCAGCAGATTGCCTGGATTGCAGTGGGCTTCCTGCTCAGCTTTATCCTCATGTTCTTTAACACCAAGTTTCTCTGGAAAATTACGCCTTATCTCTATGTTTTTGGTCTTGGCCTCATGGTTTTGCCTCTGATTTTTTACAGCCAATCCCTGGTAGCCTCCACTGGTGCCAAAAACTGGATTGCTATTCGTGGTGTGACCCTCTTTCAGCCCTCAGAGTTCATGAAGATTTCATATATTCTCATGCTGTCGCGGCTGGTGGTTCATTTTTTCCAGCAACACAAGCAAGATGAGCGAACCTTGACTTTAGACTTTTTTCTGATTCTGAAGCTTGGGCTCTACACTGTGCCTGTTCTGGTTCTGTTAACCCTTCAGAGTGATTTGGGGACAGCTCTGGTTTTTGTTGCTATATACGGCGGTATCGTGCTACTGTCAGGTGTTTCTTGGAAGATTATCCTGCCGGTCTTTCTGACGGGAGTCCTGCTATTGGGAGGATTTCTCTTTATCTTTATTTCCGATGGCGGCCGTGCTTTTCTGCATAATCTAGGCATGCCAACCTACCAAATCAATCGGATTTTGGCTTGGCTTCATCCCTTTGACTACGCTCAGACGACCACTTTCCAGCAAGCACAGGGACAAATCGCTGTCGGAAGCGGTGGTCTGACAGGCCAAGGCTTTAATGTTTCGAATCTCTTGGTTCCTGTTCGGGAAAGCGATATGATTTTCACCGTCATTGCAGAAGATTTTGGTTTCTTAGGCTCGACCTTGGTTATCATGCTCTATTTACTGCTGATTTATCGCATGCTCAAGATTACGATTAAATCCAACAACCAGTTTTATACTTATATCTCAACTGGCTTTATCATGATGCTGCTCTTCCATATCTTTGAAAATATTGGAGCGGTGACAGGAATTCTGCCTCTGACAGGGATTCCGCTGCCCTTTATCTCACAGGGTGGCTCTTCCATTATCAGTAATCTTATCGGAGTCGGTCTCCTGCTGTCCGTCTCTTATCAGAACAGCCTGACGGATGAAAAGAAGGGGCGAATTCCTGCAGTCCGAAAAAAAGTCGTACTGAAGAAATTAAAATAAATAGATAGCAAGTTTTTGACTCACAAATCAGATACGATTTTGTGATTGGCTCATCTCAGAAAGGATATTTTCATGAAAAAAGCAGCTTTACTCTTAGCTCCCGGCTTTGAAGAAATCGAGGCACTGACAGTTGTGGATGTCTTGCGCCGTGCAGGTCTTGTCTGTGATATGATTGGTTTTGATGAATCAGTGACTGGGTCTCATGCCATCACTGTTCAAGCGGATCAGGTCTGGAAGGGGCGGCTGGATGACTACGATATGGTCATCTTGCCAGGAGGGATGCCAGGATCGGCTAATCTCCGTGATGATGACCGCCTGATGCAGCTTTTGCAGGACTTTCAGCAGGCGGACAAATTCATCGCTGCCATTTGTGCTGCTCCTATTGCTCTTGACCGTGCAGGTATCTTGACTGGTAAGTATTTCACTTGCTATGATGGTGCGCAAGACAATATTAAAAATGGAACTTACCGTAAAGAAACAGTTCTTGTTGATGGGAAGCTGATTACTAGCCGTGGTCCATCGACTGCCTTGGCTTTCGCCTATGAGCTGGTTCGTCAGCTGGGAGGGGACGCCGAGCAGTTGGCTGATGCTATGCTTTATACAGATGTATTTGGAAAATAAAGAAGATGCTGGGACTCAAAATATGTCCCAGCTTTTTTGAACCCTAATTTACATTTGCTCTCCTCTATATGGAACGGGTTTAGGGATGTTGGAAAGGACGAAATCAGCAGCCATTTTTAAATTTTAGATTCTTTGAGATATTTTGTTTAGAAAAAGGCTTGAAAAAAGTCGGAAAAGTGCTGGATTCGGGCAAATATTAGCCCCTTTTTCATGAAAATTATGGTATAATGAAAGGTATGAATTATCAAGATTACATCTGGGATTTAGGTGGAACACTCTTGGATAATTATGAAACTTCGACAGCAGCTTTTGTTCAAACCTTGAAAGAGTTTGGTATGCAAGCTGGTCACGACGAAGTTTATAAGGCCCTCAAGGTGTCTACAGACTATGCTGTTCAGCAGTTTGCTCCCCAAGAAAAAGACTTTTTAAAGTTTTATAAGGCCAATGAAGCAGAAGAGTTGACTCACCCTGTCTTATTTGACGGCGCGGCAGAGCTGCTTAGGCGGATTGTGGCCAAGGGTGGTCGGAATTTTCTGGTCTCCCACCGGGACAACCAAGTTCTGGAAATCTTGGAAAAGACTGCCATTTCATTAGTATTTACAGAAGTGGTGACAGCTGCAAATGGTTTTCCAAGGAAACCCTCACCAGACTCCATGCTCTATCTAAAAGACAAGTATCAGATTTCCTCTGGCTTGGTCATTGGTGACCGTCCACTGGATATTGAAGCAGGGCAGGCAGCTGGCTTTGATACCTATCTCTTTGATAATATGCAGCTTCTTGAAGAATTTATAGATATTGATTAGAAAAGGAACACTATGACAGAAGAAAAGCAACAAGATATACAGGCCCAAGAATATGATGCCAGTCAGATTCAGGTCTTAGAAGGCCTAGAAGCCGTTCGTATGCGTCCAGGGATGTATATCGGTTCGACCTCCAAGGAAGGTCTGCACCATTTAGTATGGGAAATTGTTGATAACTCAATTGATGAGGCGCTGGCTGGTTTTGCCAGTCACATTCAAGTCTTTATCGAAAAAGACAATTCCATCACAGTAGTGGATAACGGTCGGGGAATTCCTGTTGATATTCAGGAGAAAACAGGCCGTCCGGCCGTGGAAACCGTCTTTACCGTGCTCCATGCCGGAGGAAAATTCGGCGGTGGCGGATACAAGGTATCGGGAGGTCTGCACGGTGTGGGATCTTCCGTTGTAAATGCCCTGTCCACTCAGCTGGATGTCCGTGTTTATAAAAACGGCCAGATTCATTACCAAGAATACAGTCGCGGTCAAGTAGTCGCTGATCTAGAAATCATCGGTGAGACAGATCGTACTGGTACGACAGTTCACTTTACACCGGATCCAGAGATTTTCACTGAAACAGTAGAATTTGACTTTGAAAAGCTCAATAAGCGGGTGCAAGAACTGGCCTTCCTCAATCGTGGTCTCAGAATTTCCATCACTGATAAGCGGGATGGAATGGAGCAGGCCAAAGATTACCACTATGAGGGTGGGATTGCCAGCTATGTCCAATACATCAATGAAAACAAGGATGTAATCTTTGAAACGCCGATTTATACTGATGGCGAAATGGACGATATTACGGTTGAAGTAGCTATGCAGTATACGACTGGCTACCACGAAACAGTCATGAGCTTTGCCAATAACATCCACACCCACGAGGGTGGAACGCATGAGCAAGGTTTCCGGACTGCCTTGACAAGGGTTATCAATGACTATGCCAAGAAAAATAAGCTTCTCAAAGAAAATGAGGACAATCTGACTGGGGAAGATGTGCGTGAGGGCTTGACAGCGGTCATCTCTGTCAAGCACCCCAACCCTCAGTTTGAAGGTCAGACCAAGACCAAGCTGGGCAATAGCGAAGTGGTCAAGATTACCAATCGACTTTTTAGCGAAGCTTTCTCAGATTTTCTTTTGGAAAATCCTGCGGTAGCTCGAAAAATTGTTGAGAAGGGAATTTTGGCTTCTAAGGCTAGAATTGCTGCCAAGCGAGCTCGTGAAGTAACCCGCAAAAAGTCTGGCTTGGAAATCTCCAATCTGCCAGGTAAATTGGCTGACTGCTCGTCCAACGACCCTCAGGAAACGGAACTCTTCATCGTGGAGGGGGACTCTGCGGGTGGTTCAGCTAAGTCCGGTCGTAATCGTGAATTTCAGGCTATTCTGCCAATTCGCGGTAAGATTCTCAACGTTGAAAAAGCCAGCATGGATAAGATATTGGCCAATGAAGAAATCCGCAGTCTCTTTACTGCTATGGGAACTGGCTTTGGAGCTGACTTTGATGTCAGCAAGGCCCGCTACCAAAAATTAGTCATTATGACCGATGCCGATGTAGACGGTGCTCACATTCGGACCCTGCTCTTGACTTTGATTTACCGTTATATGAAGCCGGTTCTGGAAGCTGGATTTGTCTATATCGCTCAGCCACCAATCTATGGTGTCAAGGTCGGAAGTGAAGTCAAAGAATATATCCAGCCAGGTGCTAATCAGGAAGAAGAGCTTCAAGCTGCTTTGGCTCGTTACAGTGAAGGTCGCTCCAAGCCAACCATTCAACGCTATAAAGGGCTCGGAGAGATGGATGACCATCAGCTGTGGGAGACAACTATGAATCCTGAACATCGCTTGATGGCGCGGGTTTCAGTGGATGATGCAGCGGAAGCTGATAAGATTTTTGACATGTTGATGGGTGACCGAGTTGAACCTCGTCGTGAATTTATCGAAGAAAATGCTGTATACAGTACGCTCGACGTCTAAAAAAATCAGAAAAATCAACCATTATGGGCAAAAATATGATATAATCATTATGTTTGCTTTATAGTAACAATGTGAAGGAGTTCTATATGTCTATTGGACTAGTTATTCTCGTTGCTGTGGTAGCTCTGCTTTTGGTTGTCGGCTATGGTACTGCAGTTCTGATGAGAAAGAGAAATGAAGCTTTACTTCAAAATTTGGAGGAGAGAAAAGAAGCACTCTATAATCTCCCTGTGAATGATGAAGTTGAAGAAGTAAAAAATATGCATTTGATTGGGCAGAGTCAGGTAGCCTTCCGTGAATGGAATCAAAAATGGGTAGACTTGTCCTTAAATTCATTTGCTGATATCGAAAATAATCTATTTGAAGCAGAAGGTTACAATAATTCTTTCCGTTTCATTAAAGCCAAGCATGCCATCGGCAATATTGAGAGTCAGATCGACTTGATTGACGAAGATATCAAGATGATTCGTGCAGCCTTGGAAGATCTTAAAGAGCAAGAGTCTAAGAATAGTGGCCGTGTGCTCCATGCCTTGGATTTGTTTGAAAAACTGCAAACCCAGGTGGCGGAGAATGCAGACTCGTATGGGCAAGCCTTAGCTGAGATTGAAAAACAGCTGGAAAATATCCAGTCAGAGTTTTCTCAGTTTGTGACCCTTAATTCTTCAGGAGACCCGGTTGAAGCAGCTGAGATCTTGGATAAGGCAGAGGATCATATTCTTGCTCTGACACATATCGTTGAGAAAGTTCCTGCCATTGTCGAAGAGTTGACTGTGAAATTGCCAGACCAGTTGGAAGACTTAGAATCTGGTCACCGTAAGCTCTTGGAATCTGGTTATCACTTTATCGAAACAGATATAGAGTCACGCTTCCAGCAGCTCCATGCAAGCCTCAAACGCAACGAAGCCAATATTTCAGCCCTAGAGCTGGATAATGCTGAGTATGAAAATGAGCAAGCGCAAGAAGAGATTAACGCTCTCTATGAAATCTTCACTCGGGAAATTGAAGCCCACAAAGTAGTGGAGAAGTTGATTAAAAACTTACCAAGTTATCTGGCTCATACAAAGGAAAACAACCAGCAACTCCAAAAAGAGATAGAACGTTTATCTCAAACCTTCCTTCTCTCTGATACGGAAACTTCTCATGTCAAGGAGTTGCAGGCTGAGCTTTCTGCCCAGGAAGATGTGGTGTTGAGCGCGGTAGAAGATTCTTCTGAAACCAAGCAAGCTTATTCAGTGGTTCAGGAAGAGTTGGAAGCTATTCAAGAGCGTTTGAAAGAAATCGAAGATGAGCAGATTTCTCTTGGCGAAGCACTTGCAGAGATTGAAAAAGATGATGCCAATGCTCGTCAGAAAGTCAATATCTATGCTAACAAATTGCATACCATTAAGAGATATATGGAAAAACGCAATTTGCCAGGTATTCCAGATTCTTTCTTAGAAATTTTCTTCTCAACCAGCAATAATATTGAAGAGTTGGTTAAGGAATTGGAAGCTACACGAGTCAATATCGAATCAGTTAACCGTTGGCTTGAAATTCTAGGAAATGATATGGAGCAATTGGAAGAAGAAACCTATCGTATCGTCCAAGATGCTACCTTGACTGAGCAGCTGCTGCAGTATTCAAACCGCTATCGTTCCTTTGACGATAATGTACAAGCAGCCTTCAACAAGTCCTTGTATGTCTTTGAACATGACTACGACTATGCTCAATCCTTGGAAATCATTTCAAAAGCTTTGGATCTTGTCGAGCCAGGTGTGACCGAGCGTTTTGTGACATCCTACGAAAAAACACGCGAGAATATTCGTTTTTAAGAGAAGTTCCTTCGGGAGCTTCTATTTTTTTGTTTCAATAAAAAGCTCTTATGTTATAATAGAGGGAAGATTAAAGCAGAAAGTCTATCAAAAAATGAAGAAAATTAAAAAATATATGACTCTCATTTTTCTTGGAGGTGTAGCAGTTTTATCGATAGCATTGATAAATGGCTGGCGTCTGGATGATTACACTGTCCCAAAAAACAGAACAAGAGAACAGTATGATTTTGAAGGCACTTTTGAACCAATGTTTAAGTTTTTAGAACAAGAAAATATAGACTTGACAGGAATCAAAAGCTATTCTGTTTCAGTTAGTATTGGTGATCGAGAGAAACAAAAAGAAAGTTATGAAGTTTTTTAAATTCTAAAAATAATCTTGTGGATGGAAGTTATACTATTCGTAAAGATGAAAATACACAGGAGGTTCATGTCAGTTATGAAAATTCTCAGTTGCTGTATTCAGATAGTATTAACCCTAAGTTTGATAAGGAAATCTTTAACTTAAGTATTAAACGAGAGTATTTTGAAGCATTGGAAGTAAAAGAAGTTTTTAGAAGTTCGGAAACATCCTTAAGTAATATTATTTATAAAACTGATGATAACTCGGAACTTTTTAATGAGCTAGTCAAAAAGTATAATTTTTCTAAAAATGCAAAATGCTTCGTATCTATCACACATTCGAGTGGCAATGCTTATAATATTGCCATTGTATTAGAAGATGATAACAAAAGCATTCAAATTGATAAATATATTTCAATAATGAAAGGGGAGGCGAATGAATTAGATTGAAAAAAGCAATCGTCAAGTTGAAATGTCAGCTGTCTTATCTGATACTGTATATAAATACGAGAGAGAATATACTTTTGGTGGTAGAAGAACATAAAAAAGAGTGAATATAGTGGATGTTGCTGGTAGAGATGTCAATAGAAAAGGAGTCTAGAGATGAAAACAGTTAAAGGTCTCTTAGTCATGGATGTAGACAGTACCTTAATCATGGAAGAGGGGATTGACCTGTTAGGAGAGGAGGCGGGTGTAGGAGCTCAGGTTGCAGCTATTACCGAGCGTGCCATGCGAGGAGAGTTGGACTTTGAAGCTGCCTTACGCGAGCGTGTTGCACTTTTAAAAGGCCTGCCAGAGGATATTTTTGCTCAAATTGCTGAAAGGATCCACTTTACTCCGGGAGCTGAGGACTTGGTCAAGGAGCTGCATAAACGTGGTTATAAAGTAGGCTTGGTGTCAGGTGGTTTTCATGAAACGGTGGACAGACTGGCTGAGCAGCTTGGAATTGACTATGTCAAGGCAAATCGTTTGGAAATCCAGCAGGGCTTTTTAACAGGCCAAGTCTTAGGAGAGATTGTCACTAAGGATACCAAGCTTGCCATGCTAAAAGCATGGGCAGCTGAAAATAAGTTGGAATTAAATCAAACAATTGCTATGGGAGATGGCGCCAATGATCTGCCTATGATTCAGGCGGCAGGGATAGGAATTGCCTTTATGGCCAAGCCAATCGTGCGCGAGCAGGCTCCTTACCAGATTCAAGAATGCAATCTCTATCGGGTCATTGATCTTTTAGACAATAGAAAAGAGTAGGAGAGAAGCATGCATATTCTTATTGCACCGGATTCATTCAAGGAAAGTTTGTCAGCTCCTCAGGTTGCTCAAGCTCTGCAGATGGGCTTTTCTCAGGCCTTGCCAGATGCCAGCTTTGACTTGCTGCCAGTCGGTGACGGGGGCGAGGGGACCATGGCCGCGCTGACAGCAACCTTGGGCTGGGCTGAATTTTACCACACTGTGACTGGGCCCTTCGGTCAGCCAGTAAAAATGCCCTACGCCAGAAACGGTCAGCAAGCGCTTTTTGAAATGGCTGACTTGGTAGGACTTGCCTCTATTCCTCAGGAAAAACGAAATCCCTTGGCCATAGAAACCAAAGGATTAGGAGAATTGATTTTGCACCTGGCTGAAGACGGTGTCAGAAAGATTTTAGTTGGTGTTGGAGGTTCGGCCAGCAACGACGGTGGGATTGGACTTGCAGCTGGCCTGGGCTATGAATTTTTCGATGCGCATAATCATAGACTGCGCCCCATTGGATCGTCTTTGGGAAAGGTCGCTCGAATTTCAGCTGAGCAGGTTCCGGCTTTCTTGAAGGAAGTTGAGATTGAGATTTTGACGGACGTAGACAATCCTCTCTGCGGAGAGAGGGGTGCGACCTTTGTTTTCGGAGGTCAGAAAGGCCTAGCTCCCTTATTATTCTCTCAAGTGGATCAAGCCATGGCAGATTTCTATCAGTTGGTTGATCCTCAGGTGATTGATATGGATGGAGCTGGGGCCGGAGGCGGAATGGCTGCAGGACTGGTTGCTTTTGCCGGAGGAAAAATCGTTTCGGGTATTGAAACCTGTCTAGATTTACTGGATTTTGATGAAAGAGTTAAAAAGGCGGACTTGGTCGTAGTTGGCGAAGGACGAATGGACCGTCAATCTTTGGCGGGCAAGGCACCAGTCGGGGTCGCAAGACGAACGCCAGAAGGTATCCCTGTGCTGGCGATTTGCGGTAGCCTAGCTGATGATTTACCAGATTTTCCAGTTGAGAATATCCTGGCAGCTTTTCCGGTTATTGCGCGAGCAGATAGGTTGGATAGGATTCTAGAGCAGGCGGAGCAAAATTTGATTCGCACAGCAAGAAATATTGGCAATGTACTAAAAATGAAAAAAAGCGGTTAGTCCGCCTTTTTTAGTAGGTATTCAATTTCTTTAACTATCATGCCCTTTTCAAAGAAGAAGATGTCACAAGACAGGTCACCAAAGTCATTTTCTAAAATGGTCACAATCCGATTCTGGTCAGGACTAAGCAGATAATAAGTGCAACGAAACTGGACGGGGTTGTCATGATAGACTTTTTGAATTTTAGTCAGGTAGTCAGCTTTACCTTTGATGATTTCGGTTGTGTCGCCCTGTAATTCCCAGCTTACATGATCAGAAAGAAAGGTCTGATAGGTTTGCCAATCGCGCTGATTTTCAGCTTCAAAAAAGGCAAAAAGTTTTTCTAAATTTGTCATCTTACTCAAACCATTTTTTCCAGAGGGAGCGCTTTTCTTTTGCTGTTTTTTCTGCTGGCTGAAGGAGGCCAGCAAACTGTTGGTACATATCCTTCTCATTCATCTGAACAAGATGGTCGCTATGGACAATCAGGCCAAAAGGAGAGGACTGGTAATCGCTAGAGACGATAGTGGCTTCACAGCCTAACTCCTTAGCAGTTTTTAGATAAAAGATTTGATTGCCAGACTCGACTTCTGGGGAAATTTTGACAAATACAGGTTGGCAGTTTTTCATGATACTGCTGAGCATTTCCTTGAAATGACTGCGAATGAGAGAGCTGTTAGCTTGCTCAATAGAGCAGGAAGCCAGCACTCGTTCTTCGAAAGTCCCTAAAAACCTACGCTGTTCATCAGGGTTGAGCTTGACTCCGCCCTGAGATTTTTCCATGATTACTTTATTAATATCAGTCATAATAAAATTGTACCATAAAAGGAGAAATTCTAAAAGGTTGAATCTTCGTTCTGATTCGCCGGAAAAACATTTATATAGTAAATTTGGAATCGTTTTCTTGTGCAAAATTTCTCAAATTTGCTTAGATTCTCTATTTTTCCTTGAAAAAAAAGCGTTTTTGAGGTATCATAGACTAGTAAATAATTTTAAATAATAAGGAGAGTAAGAAATGTCAATTATTACTGATGTTTACGCTCGCGAAGTCCTAGACTCACGCGGTAACCCAACACTTGAAGTAGAAGTTTATACTGAATCAGGTGCTTTCGGACGTGGTATGGTTCCTTCAGGAGCTTCTACAGGTGAGCACGAAGCAGTTGAACTTCGTGATGGCGACAAATCTCGTTACGGTGGTCTTGGTACACAAAAAGCAGTTGATAATGTAAACAAGGTTATCGCTGAAGCTATCATCGGTTACGATGTTCGTGACCAACAAGCCATCGACCGTGCAATGATCGCTTTGGACGGTACTCCTAACAAAGGTAAATTGGGTGCGAACGCAATCCTTGGTGTGTCTATCGCTGTAGCTCGTGCTGCTGCTGACTACCTTGAAGTGCCACTTTACAGCTACCTTGGCGGATTTAACACTAAAGTTCTTCCAACTCCAATGATGAACATCATCAACGGTGGATCTCACTCAGATGCTCCAATCGCATTCCAAGAGTTCATGATCTTGCCAGTTGGTGCTCCAACATTCAAAGAAGCTCTTCGTTACGGTGCTGAAATCTTCCACGCTCTTAAGAAAATCCTTAAATCTCGTGGTTTGGAAACTGCCGTTGGTGACGAAGGTGGATTCGCTCCTCGTTTTGAAGGAACTGAAGATGGTGTAGAAACTATCATCGCTGCTATCGAAGCTGCTGGTTATGTTCCAGGTAAAGATGTATTTATCGGATTTGACTGTGCATCATCAGAATTCTACGATAAAGAACGTAAAGTATACGACTACACTAAATTTGAAGGTGAAGGCGCTGCTGTTCGTACATCTGCAGAACAAATCGACTACCTTGAAGAGTTGGTTAACAAATACCCAATCATCACTATCGAAGATGGTATGGATGAAAATGACTGGGATGGTTGGAAAGCTCTTACTGAACGTCTTGGTAAGAAAGTACAACTTGTTGGTGACGACTTCTTCGTAACAAACACTGACTACCTTGCACGTGGTATCAAAGAAGGTGCTGCTAACTCAATCCTTATCAAAGTTAACCAAATCGGTACTCTTACTGAAACTTTTGAAGCGATTGAAATGGCTAAAGAAGCTGGTTACACTGCAGTTGTATCACACCGTTCAGGTGAAACCGAAGATTCAACAATCGCTGACATCGCAGTTGCAACTAACGCAGGTCAAATCAAGACTGGTTCACTTTCACGTACAGACCGTATTGCTAAATACAACCAATTGCTTCGTATCGAGGATCAACTTGGCGAAGTTGCTCAATACAAAGGTCTTCAAGCTTTCTATAACTTGAAAAAATAATCTAATAAGATATAAGAGGAGCTAGGACTAAGTCCTAGCTTTTTTGATGTGTAAAGATATAACAATGGATATTTTTTGATTTAGGATTCCCCCTAATTGATGAGAGGGAGATTTATCATCTTTTCCTAGAAATTTCCTAGAAGTAGTGTGTAGGGCTGGTCATGCTCTTTCCCTTGAAAAATTAGAGGACAAGATGACAGTTTTTATTTTGGAAAATATAATCAAGGGATTCCTGCGTTTCCTTGTGACTACATGGTTGAAAAAGTGAGTGATTTACTAAAGATTTTATAGCTTTCTTGTATCAAAATCAGTCTTTTATGGTATACTAGCAAAGTGGAAGGAGGAGCACAATGGAAGAATTATTAAATCAGGTCTTACTATCAAAGGATAGAGAAGTTTTCAATCAGATATTTGACGATTACTACCCCATTGATATTGCTCTTTCTTTGGAAGCCTTGGAGGATGAGGAAGGGAATCTCCTCAAAACCTTTACGGAAATGGCTAGTGATGATCAATTGGTAGAGATTTTAAAAGAAGCCGAGCCGGAGTTGCAACGACAGATTATCCAATCGATTTCTTTCAAACGTACCAGCACTCTTTTTCATCTTATGCCAGATGATGATGTGGTAGATATTTTGGGTTACTTGAGTGTGGACTTGCGTAAGCAATACTTAAGTATGATGAAAAATACCAGTCAAGAGAATTTGAAAGCTATGTTGGCTTACGATCCTCAGACAGCTGGTGGTCTGATGACGACAGAATTCATTACCTTAAATGAAAATCTGACCGTTTCAGCAACTCTCAATAAATTAAGGGAGATTTCGCCTAATACGGAAGTTATTGATACCTTATTTATTAGAAATGTACATCATTCGCTAGTTGGCTGGATTGATATCCGTGATTTGTTTATTCATGATGCGGAGATGAAACTCAGCGAATTTATGAACACTCAGTTAGTGACTGTGACGCCAGAGGTTGACCAAGAGGAAGTGGCACAGCTTTCTGCCAAATATAATTTATCTGTTGTACCGGTCGTCAATCATCGGCAGGTATTGCTAGGAATCATCACAATTGACGATATCGTCGATGTTTTGCAAGAAGAGTATCAAGAAGATATCTTGCGGATGGGTGGTGTCCAAGAAAGTGAAGAAATTGGAGGACCTTTCAAAGAATCACTCAAGAAACGCTTACCTTGGTTGATGATTAACTTAGTGACAGCCTTTCTAGCTTCTGCGACAGTAGCACTTTTTGATGATACGATTTCAAAAGTTGTAGCATTAGCAGCGATTAGTCCTATTATCACGGGAATGGGCGGAAATTCTGCCTCTCAGACACTTGCTTTGGTTATTCAGGGAATTGCCTTGGGGAAACTGGATCTGAAAGAAGATCGGAATTTAGTGCTCAAAGAAATCGTGCTAGCTTTGGTTAATGGTTTCTTTACTGGCTTGATTGCAGCGATTGTCATGTTTGTCTTCTATCAAAATTTCTATCTGTCTGTTATTGTGGTATTGGCTATGATGATCAATCTAGCATGTGGTGCTCTATTTGGTTACTTTGTACCGCTGATTATCAAGACACTGCATCAGGATCCAGCTCTAGCTTCGACCATTTTCATTACAACAGCAACAGATGTGTTAGGTTATCTAGCTTTTCTAGGCTTAGCACAAATTTTCTTGCCATTGATCATATAAAAAATGATACACAAAAAGAGTTTGGGACAAAAAGATTTCAATTTTTAAAAATCTTAATTATTAAGCCCTTCAAATCTATAATTGAATGCGAAAAGCGAACAAAGCAGAATTCTGATTACCAGAAAACTAGTTTTGTTCGCTTTTTATATTTAAGGCTGGACTTTTGTCCCAGACTCTTTTGTTATGTTTACTTAGAACAAACCTTTAATTTTATCAATGGTACCTCTGGCCATTTCATTTCCAGCTACTATTTTTTTAGCTTGCTCAGGTATTCACCGAGTTTGTCTTTGTTTTCTTCGATAAACTTTTTAGCGACATCAAAGTCTTTCTTTTTAATCACTTCTTTTGCTTGGTTAAATAAATCTACTGGATTCATAGTTGTTGCTCCTTAGTAATCTTTTATACTATTTAATCAAATTTCTAATAGAAAGACAAGAATTCTGCTTATTTAAAGGTCACACAAACAGCTTCGGGAACGTAGAAATCGTGGGAGATTTCTGTCAATTTTCCACTCTCTGCATCGCGTTTGAAGATGGTTGCATTGTCAGAGTCTTGATGGACAGCAATGATATGGTTTTGATCCGGTGTGATGTTGAAATCACGCGGATTTTGGCCATTAGTAGGTGCAATCTGGATTAAGGCCAAGCTGCCGTCAGCTAAGATTTTGTAAACGGCAAGAGAGTTATGGCCGCGGTTGGAACCGTAAAGAAACTTGCCATCAGCAGACAGACGGATAGCAGCTGTTCCGTTTGCACCTTCAAAGTCCTCTGGTAAGGTGGAGATAGTTTGCAGGTGTTCAAAATGGCCGACTCCATCGTAAATCAGGACTTCAATAGTAGAATTAAGCTCACAGATCAAATAGGCGATTTTGTAATGATTGTGGAAAACGATATGGCGGGCACCAGCTCCAGCGGCACACTTGTAGGTGTTCAGAGGAGCGATCTTTCCATCTTCAGTAACATCATAGGTGATGACTTCATCAGTTCCCAAGTCGCAGGTGATTAGGTATTGATCTGGTGTAAGGTCTGCGTAGTGGACATGGGCAGAGGCTTGGTTGGCGTGTGGTCCTTGACCTTGATGGGTAGCTGAGTCAGCAAGGTCAAGTCTGCCATCAGCTAGGCGTTTGTATACCAAGACTTGCCCCTTATGATAATTGGCTCCGTAAACCAAGTCACGATCCTCGTCGACTGCCACATAGCAAAGCGGAGCCCCTTCTTCAACGACATGGTTGAGGAGCTGACCTGCCTGGTCAAAGACTGCAATCCCCCCCTGTCCGTCCTTTGCTCCGACAGAATAGAGATGTCCAGCCTTATCAAAGGCTAGGTAGGTTGGACTGGGCTCTTCAGCAACCAAGGTTAAGTTTTCTAGTGTTTCCTTGTTAGAATTAAAATCTGCCTTGTAAATTCCCTTGGAATCTCTGCGAGTATAAGTTCCAAAGTAAACCGTTTGTGTCATTCCATTACCTCGTATGTATTTAGATTGCTTGCTACTATTATATCATAAAAGCAGATGATAGGTCTTAGAGCGGAGGATTTGCCTGATTTTCAAAAGAATAGTATTGGTTTTGAAAAAACAGATAAAAAACAGATAGTGGGTAGGAAGGGGATAGATGGCTTTGTTAGAATAGAATTGTTCAAAAAAACAATTACTGTCAGGAAGCAACAAACTTCCTGCTTGCTAAACAAAGGAGAAATCAAATGAACGTTAAAAAAATTGCTATGCTCGTTGCTCTTATCGGAATGTCAGGATTCTTTTTAGCCGCATGCGGAAATAAAGAAGCAGATAACTCAGAAATTAAGGATGGAAAACAAGTGGACTTCCAGAAAGATGCTGTTGATAAGAAGACCAAGACAGTCGATGGCAAAGAAGTGACAGAATACACAATGCCGGATGGAAATGTTATCCAAATCCCAGCAGATGGTGAGGAAATTCCAGAAGATGGATCAGGATCTAGCTCAGAAGCTGAATAAAGATTAAAGCATGTAGGTTGGAGGCAATATGTTTCGAAGAAAAAAAATGAATCGTAAGACCATTCTATTGGGCAGCACGGTCATTCTCGCTTGTGCTGGGCTGGGAGGCTATCTGTATTTTAGACAGATCAATCAACAACAGGCCATGAAAATGGTAGATAAGACGATTGATTCGCTGACAGTCCAAGAAGCTGTCAACAACAGTAAAAAAACAAGCCTGGTTTTATCTGGGGAAGTAGTTGCCAACAATAGCAGTAAGGTCAAGATTGACCCTTCTAAGGGGGAAGTCAAGGAAGTATTTGTCAAAAATGGCGATACCGTTACACAGGGGCAGCCGCTCTTTTCCTATGTGACAGAGCAGCAGTTGACAGCCCAGTCGGCTCAATATGATGCCCAGTCCAAGGCTAATGGCATCACAGCCGCTCAAAACAGCGCTGCGATTAAATGGGAAACCTATAATCGCAAGTTGGCCAATCTCAATGCTCTCAAGGACAAATACAATTCCAGTCAGGATGAGTCGCTGCTGGAGCAGATTAAGTCTGCTGAAGACGAGCTGGCTCAGGCGCTGAGCGATGCTAAGACTGCGGATAATGAAGTAACGACAGCTCAGATTGAGGCTGAAAAGGCTCAGGTGACAGCTCAGACAGAATCAGACCGGATGAAGTATGATACTGTGACTGCAGATACAGCAGGAACGATTACTTCTATGAATGAAGATTTACCCAATCAATCCAAGGCCAAAAAGGAAGAAGAAAACTTTATTGAGATTATGGACAAGTCCAAAACTCTGGTCAAAGGGACTGTCAGTGAATTTGACCGTGAGAAGCTGAGTGTTGGCCAGAAAGTGGAAGTGGTGGATCGCAAGGATCCTAAGAAACGCTGGAGTGGTACAGTAACTCAGGTCGGCAGCCTGACAGCAGAAAATACTTCCAATAATAATGGTGGGAATAAGCAACAGGAAAATCCCAACCAAGGTAAGTATCCTTATACTGTTGAGCTGGATCAAGGTGGTGAAATGCCACTGGTGGGCTCCCATTCCTATGTCAACATCGTGGAGAATGCTCCCGAGGCAGGAAAGGTAGTCGTCAATAAAGCTTATACTTTCAGTAAAAATGGCAAGACCTATGTCTGGAAGGTAGAGGGTAAGACTCTGAAAATGCATGAAGTCAAGACCAAGAAAGTGTCTGACCGTTTGGTAGAGATTACAGAAGGTTTGACTATGCAGGATACCATTTCAACCCCGAGAGCAGGTATGGAAGAAGGGATGGAGGTAGGACAGCATGTTAAAGCTTAAGGATATCCACAAATCTTATCAGCAGGGCAGTCAGGAATTTCCAATTTTAAAAGGAATTGATCTGCATGTGAAAGAGGGGGATTTTCTAGCTATCATGGGACCGTCTGGATCTGGTAAGTCCACTCTGATGAACATTATCGGCTGTCTGGATAAGGCAAGTTCAGGGACTTATCATATTGAAGGGACCGATGTGTCTGAGCTGTCCGACAATCAGCTGTCCGATCTACGCAATCAGAAGATTGGCTTTGTTTTTCAAAATTTCAACCTCATGCCCAAGCTGACGGCCTGTCAAAATGTAGAACTGCCTCTGACTTACATGAAAATTCCTAAAAAAGAGAGACGGGAACGGGCTCTAGAAATGCTGCGCTTGGTCGGACTGGAAGAAAGAAGCGATTTCAAGCCTATGGAGCTGTCTGGTGGTCAAAAGCAGCGGGTAGCCATTGCGCGAGCCTTGGTAACCAATCCCAGCTTCATCCTTGGTGACGAACCAACGGGGGCCCTGGATACCAAGACCAGTGTGCAGATTATGGACCTCTTTAAGCAGTTTAATGATGAGGGTAAGACCATTGTCATCATTACCCATGAGCCGGAAGTAGCCCAACTCTGCAAGCAGACGGTTATCCTGCGGGACGGTAATATAGAGAGCAAAGCGATAGGATAGAAAGGAAGCTGTATGGAAGATATTTTTGTAGCTCTGAATTCAATCTTGTCGCATAAAATGCGCTCTATGCTGACCATGTTGGGGATTATCATCGGGATAGGCGCTATCATCGCTATCTTTTCTATCATTGAGGGAAATACGGAAAATACCAAGCGTCAGCTCATCGGCGGCAACAATAACACAATCAAGGTCGTCTATGACAAGAAAAGCGCCATCGATCCAACCATTCCAGAGAAATCTCAAGCTCAGAAACCTTCTTATATTCCCTTTATGGGAGAGGATGTATTAAGCAAGATTAAGGAAATCTCCGGGGTCAAGAATGCTCTGCTGACCTATGGTACAGATGAGAAGATTTACTACCTGAGCCAAAAGTCATCTGGGAAGATTCAGGCTGTTTCGCAAACAGCTGCTGACATCAAGCAGCAACGTCTGCTAGAAGGTGAAGGATTTGACTCAGAAGCCTTTAAAAATCAAGAGCAGGTGACCTATCTGGAAAAGTCGCTTTATGATAGTCTTTTTCCAAAGGGTGATGGCATCGGCAAATATGTTGAAGTCTTGGGCAATCCCTTTAAGGTTATTGGCGTATTTGAGTCAACTGAGCAGAGTGGCTTAACAGCAGGTGCGGAAAAGGTAGCCTATATTCCCCTGCAGCAGTGGCATCGGATTTTTGATACCATTAATGTCAGTCCTGAAGTGACTGTCCAAACCCACAAGGCCGATGATTTGAAGAAGGTTGCCAAGAAGGTCAGTGATTATCTCAATGAGCAAATGCCACCGTCGGACTATATGTTTGGTGTGCTCAACCTGCAGGAATTTGAACGGCAACTGGACAATCTCAACAAGTCTAACTTCGTCTTGCTAGCAGGTATTGCCAGCATCTCCCTCCTAGTAGGAGGTATCGGTGTTATGAATATCATGCTGGTTTCAGTGACAGAGCGGACTCGTGAAATCGGAATTAAAAAGGCTCTGGGGGCTAGACGGAAGATCATTCTCAAGCAGTTCCTGATTGAGGCAGTCATCCTGACCCTGATGGGAGGAATTATTGGCGTGGTGGCTGGTATCGCCTCGGGCTTTGCCATCACCCAGTCTCTAGCCTATCCGTATATTCTATCCCTCTTTTCTGTCTTTGTAAGTTTGCTCTTTTGTTGTATAATAGGAGTAGTATTTGGGCTACTGCCAGCTGTGAAAGCATCCAAGCTGGATCCGATCGAAGCCCTGCGATTTGAATAGGTAAAGGAGAAAAATCTAAGTATGCACAAGATTCTAGTGGTGGAAGATGATACGACGATTAATCAAGTGATTTGCGAGTTTTTAAAGGAAAGTCAGTATGAGGTGAGGCCAGTATTTGACGGAGGCGATGCTTTGCAGGCTTTTGAAGAAGAACCCTTTGATCTGGTCATCTTAGATATGATGCTGCCAACCAAGAGCGGTCTGGAAGTGCTGAAGGAAATTCGCAAGACTTCTCAGATTCCGGTCATGATTTTGACCGCTCTGGATGACGAGTATACCCAGCTGGTCAGCTTTAACCACCTCATCAGTGATTATGTAACCAAGCCTTTTTCACCGCTAATCTTGGTCAAACGGATTGAGAATATTCTGCGCAGAAATACTGTTGCTTCAGAGATTGCTGTTGGAGATTTGACGGTTTCGATTGATGACTGCACGGTTTACTGGCAGGGCGAGAAAATGCCTCTGACCAAGAAAGAATATGAAATCTTGCAGACTCTGGCTAAGAGGAAGGGCCACCTGGTGACCCGTGATCAGCTGATGAATACCATTTGGGGCTACAGCGAGCTGGATAGCCGGGTACTGGATAATCATATCAAGA
Organism: Streptococcus sanguinis; assembly: GCA_013378335.1. Classification (NCBI taxonomy): domain Bacteria; kingdom Bacillati; phylum Bacillota; class Bacilli; order Lactobacillales; family Streptococcaceae; genus Streptococcus; species Streptococcus sanguinis. The sequence goes on along the minus strand of CP040556.1, from coordinate 1,458,323 downwards.
ATATCCGTAAAAAGATTCCGGGTGTGCCGCTGAAAACCATTACGGGTATGGGCTATCAGCTTGGAGGAGAAGACAAGTGAAAATTGTCAAAAAGAACTTTCTCTTGACCTCGTCCATCATTTTCGTGGTGGTGACTATCGTTCTAGCCAGTCTTTACTTTGCCATGCCGGTGTATTATCAGCAGGTTAAGAGCGGAGAAGCCAAGCGGGAGTTTGACCAAGTTTCCAAGCAAGTCAAGGGAAAGTCAAGTCAGCAAATTGGCGAGCTCTTGAGTGATTATAGTAAAAAGAGCAATCTGATTTGGTTTACCTTGCTGGCGAAAGACAATACGATTCTCTATCCCTCACTCGAAGCTGGCGATGAAAGTTCTCTGCAGCTGACCATCGTTCCAACGATTGCCAACAGCGACTATGAGAGCAAGAGTTTATCAGAAAGTTTTCGGACTTCAGATGGTAAAGAAGTTGTCCTGAGAGGCGAATATTCCTTACAGCCGGTTTCTGATGCTAGTCGGATTTTGCTCAATCTCTATCCATTTGTCTTGCTTGTATCTCTGAGTCTGGGTGGTCTGGCAGCTTATCTCTACAGCCGGACTTCCAGTCAGCGGATCAAAGCCATCTCTAAGAGCACCCGTCAAATGACGAGTCTGGCTCCAGATGTGACCTGTCAGGTCAAGGGGCGTGATGAGATTGCTGAACTGGCCCAAGATATCAATCATCTCTATGCTAATCTACTGACCAGTATTGAGGCTCTGCGCCTAGAAAATGAAAAGGTAGCAGAAAGCGAGCGGGAAAAGGCTGAGTTTTTGCGGATGACATCGCATGAGCTCAAGACCCCCATTACCAGCATGATGGGGATGGTTGATGGCATGATTTATGGAGTAGGAGAGTTCAAGGATCGAGACAAGTACTTGCAGAAGTGCCGAGAAATCCTAGAGGAGCAGTCGGAGTTAGTCCAGTCTATCTTAGCCATTTCTAAACTGGAGATGAAGACTGAAACCGAACAAGAAGTCTTTTCACTCAAGCAGGTCTTGGAGGAAAATCTGAGCACCTATCGAGTTTTAGCAGATGTCAGACACTATCATTTTCAGGTTGAGCTCGCAGAAGCCAAGGTCAAGGGTAACCGCACCTATCTTCTCAAGGCTATCAAAAATCTTCTAGATAATGCCTTTCATTATACAGTAGAAGGTGGACAGATTCTACTTAGGCTGGAAGAGCGTAAGCTAGTCATCGAAAATGAAGCAGAACGAGTCTTAAACAAAGACCAAATCCAGCAGATTTTTCAGCCTTTCTACCGACCAGACTACAGCCGCAATCGCAAGGATGGTGGGACTGGTCTGGGACTCTTTATCGTTCAGCAAATTTTGGATAAGCATGGTCTGCGTTACCAGTTTGAAGCCGTTGATGGGCGGAAGATGCGCTTTAGCATTTCTCTGCCGACTGTTGAAAAATAGTCTTGCATTCTAGCCGGTCCTGCAGGAGCCGAAGAGAGAAGTCAGAAGCTGTATTTTGCGAAAAATACAAGTCTTCTGGCTCCTCTCTTTTTTGCTTTTCCCTATAGCTGAGCTGAGAATTTTTCTCTGAAAAATGTTACAATGAAATGACGAGATAAAGGAGGAGAATATGGAGCACAAAGAAAAAGATTTTAGCCTATCCTGGTTTTTTAAATGGTTTTTGGATAACAAGGCCATTACAGTATTTCTAGTGACCCTTTTGATGGGACTGAATATTTTTATACTTAGTAAAATCAGTTTTATTTTTAACCCAGTCATTGAATTTTTGGGAGTAATCATGCTGCCGGTTATTTTAGCTGGCCTGCTTTATTATCTGTTAAATCCCATTGTCGACTGGATGGAAAAGCACAAGATTAATCGACTGGTTGCTATTACCATAGTCTTTGTTTTAATTGCTTTTTTGATTATCTGGGGCTTGGCTGTGGCCATTCCTAGCTTGCAGCATCAGGTCATGGCCTTCGTCAGAAATGTTCCAGCTTATCTGAAGCAAGCTGACAAGTTCATCGACGATGTTGTGACCAAGCATATTTCGGAAGATTTTAGGCCGCAGATTGAAGAATACACTAGCAATCTGTCTAGCCAGATTACCGATTGGGCCAGCAATTTTTCATCGCGGGCAGTTAGTTGGGCGGGGAACTTAATCAGTACAACTTCGCAGATTATCGTGGCTATTATCATCATGCCGTTTATCCTTTTTTACCTGCTGAGAGACGGGAAAAATCTGAAAGGCTATGTGACCCAGTTTCTGCCGACTAAATTCCGCGCTTCCTTTGGTCAAGTGATGACGGATATCAACAGCCAGCTGGCTAACTATGTGCGAGGTCAGGTGACGGTTGCTATCATTGTAGCTCTGATGTTTATTGTTTTCTTCAAGATTATTGGCCTGCGCTATGGAGTCACTCTTGGAGTAATTGCCGGCGTTCTCAATCTGGTACCTTATCTGGGCAGCTTTTTGGCTATGCTTCCGGCTCTGGCAATCGGTTTGATTGCTGGCGGTCCAGTGATGCTGGCTAAGGTCATTGTCGTTTTCATCATTGAGCAGACTATCGAGGGGCGTTTTGTTTCTCCTCTGGTCTTGGGCAGTCAGCTCAGCATTCATCCGATTACGATTTTATTCGTATTATTGACTTCTGGTACCATGTTTGGCATTTGGGGCGTTTTCCTGGGAATTCCTGCCTATGCTTCAGCCAAGGTAGCTATTGCAGCCATCTTTAAGTGGTATCAGAAAGTAAGTGGCCTTTACGAAGCCGATTTTGAACAAGAAGGAGAAATCAGTGAGCAAGAGTGAGCAAATGTTGGCAGCTTTACAGGAGCAGGACCTAGCTCTGGCTGACCGCTATTTCGAGCAAGCCCTGACTACAGACAGCGAAGAAGAATTATTGGATTTGGCCGATTACCTAGAGAGTATCGGCTTTTTCCCTCAGGCCAAGCGTATTTTTGAAAAGTTGGCTCCTGACTATCCAGCTTCTTATATCAGTCTGGCAGCTATTGCCAGTGACGATGGGGACTTGGAGCAGGCTTTTGCCTATCTGGAGGAGATTCAGCCAGGTAGTGACTGGTATGTTGCTGCTCTCTTGGCTAAGGCTGACCTCTATCAGCTAGAGGGGCTTCCTGATGTGGCTCGTGAAAAACTGGCTCAGGCAGCGACGCTGACTGATGAGCCTTTGGTAACCTTTGGTCTGGCTGAGATAGATTTGGAGCTGGGGGATTTTTCTCAGGCGATTAGGGAATATGCTCAGCTAGACAATCGTACAATCTTTGAGCAGACAGGTGTCTCGACCTATCAGCGGATTGGGGTCTGCTATGCCAGTCTTGGAAAATTTGCAGCGGCTATTGAGTTTTTGGAGAAAGCAGTTGAGCTGGAGTATGACGATGCTGCGGTTTATGAGCTGGCAACTATATTAGCGGACCAGGAAGAATATCAGAAGGCCAATCTTTATTTCAAGCAACTGGATACGCTGTCGCCGGATTTTGAAGGCTACGAATATGGCTATGCCCTATCTCTTCATGCGGAGCATCGGACGGATGAAGCCTTGACTCTTGCCCAGCAGGGCTTGGCTAAGAATCCTTTTGAGACTCGGCTCTTACTTTTAGCCTCGCAGCTTTCTTATGAACTTCATGATGAGGAAGCGGCTGAACATTATCTCTTGCAAGCTCAGCAAGATGCGGATGATTTGGAAGAGATTGCCTTGCGACTGACGACTCTTTATTTGGAGCAAGAGCGCTATGAGGAGATTTTAGAATTTGCAGAGCAGGAAATTGACAATGCCTTGACCCGCTGGAATCTGGCGCGTGCTTATCAGGCTTTGGAAAATCTGGAAAAAGCAGAGGAACTCTATAATCAACTGGCTCATGAACTGCAAAACAATCCAGAGTTTCTGGAGCAGTATGTTTATTTCTTACGTGAACTAGGCCGATTCGAAGAAGCTAAAAGGGCTGCAGCTTCTTACCTGATATTGGTACCTGATGATGCTAGTATGCAGGAGCTTTATGAAAGCTTATAGGAGCTCAAGAAGCAATCGCTCAGCCCTTTCCCGCGATTTATGGTATAATGATTGGCGGTAGAAATTCAGTAAGCACATGTAATAAGGATGAATTAAGCTTAGCTGGATAGGCAATAATATTTTTAGGAAGAGAAAGATTAAGGAAAAAGAATGGCAGAACCAATCAAATTATTTCAATATAATACTTTGGGAGCTTTGATGGCTGGTCTTTACGATGGCAGTATGACTGTTGGGGAGCTGCTTCAGTATGGAGATTTGGGTTTGGGAACGCTGGACTCTATTGATGGCGAGCTCATTATTCTCGATGGCAAGGCTTATCAGGCAAAGGGATCTGGAGAAGTGCCAGAAGTGGTTGAGGTGTCACCGGATATGACAGTACCTTATGCGGCAGTGGTTCCTCACCAAGCAGAGGTCATTTTCCGTCAGCGCTTTGAGATGGATGACAAGGAGCTGGAAAAGCGGATTGAGTCTTACTATGATGGGGAAAATCTTTTCCGCTCTATCAAGATTCATGGTGATTTCGCCCGCATGCATGTTCGGATGATTCCCAAGTCTACAACGGAGCGGAAGTTTGCAGAAGTAGCGGTCAATCAGCCTGAGTACTGTAAGGAAAATATCACTGGAACCATCGTTGGTATCTGGACGCCTGAGATTTTCCAAGGGGTCAGTCTGGCAGGCTATCATTTGCATTTTGTATCGGATGATCTGTCTTTTGGCGGTCATGTCATGGACTTTGTTATCAAGGAAGGTGTCGTCGAGTTGGGCGCTGTAGATCAGCTGGATCAGCGTTTTCCAGTTCAGGATCGCAAGTATCTCTTTGCTAAGTTTAATATGGATGAGATGAAAAAGGATATTGAACAGTCGGAATAATATAGAAGGGGTGAGCATTGTTTGCTGCCTCTTTTTTTGATATAATTGGAAAAAGAACAGAGGAGAAGAAAAGCTATGATTTATTTGGTAAACGCCAGCCCAAATAGGAATTGCAATAGTTTTAAGCTGGGGCACTTTTTTCTGCGAGATAGAGATTATGAGGCTCTTCAATTAGTGGACTACCATATTGAGCAATATGGCCAGTCAGCAGAAAACGATCAGTTTTTTCAAGTCTATGAGCAGCTGAGCCAAGCCGATGTACTGGTGTTTACCAGTCCTATTTATTGGTGGTCTTTTTCGGGTCTGCTAAAAACTCTGTTAGACCGAGTAGCTGATGTGCATGAGCCGCAGGAAGCACTCAAGGGCAAAAAGGTGTTCCTGCTCTTGCAAGGTTCTCAGCCCAGCAAAGAAATTGAAATGTTGGACTACGTAATGAGCCGCTTTTGCCAGAACTGCGGACTCAAATACGAGGGGCTGGCAGTAACTACTCATGAACTGAAAGAAATCGACGGTTGGGAATTAACGTCCCTGAAAGAAAAATTAGATAAGGTTTTATCTGAAGGTTAAAAGTAAGAAGATTCGTTTGCGGATCTTCTTTATTTTGCTCTAAAAATGGAGTCTTTTTTTCAGGTGTCTATTTTTGGACACTATACCCCTCAACCACGGTCATATCCATAGCTAACTAAATATAAATGGTGTATAATACCTATTGCTATTAAATATTAATATAGGAGATTCTATGGGAAAAGAATTATTTAACCCCCATTTAAACAAATTTTCGATTCGAAAATTAAATGTTGGAGTTTGCTCGGTATTATTATCTACCGTTTTCCTTTTAGGTACTGCGGCTACAGTCAATGCAGATGAAACTGCCAGCGGATCTGTAGATGATAATATCTCACTGCCAGAAAAGCCGACGGAGTCAGCTGTCAGTCAGCCTGCTCTTGAGAATACAGCAACATCTGCTGTTTCTGAAACAGGTAATTTAGAAGCAAGTGCGGAACAAAATCAGCTGGTAAGCCCAGCTGCAGCTCCAGAGCAAGCGACAGCTGAAAAGCCACAAGAAGCTAATCAGACAGCTGAGACCTCTAATGAAGCAAGACCTACTGAAGCTAGTCGGACGCGCTCTTATTCAGTACAATATACGCCAAAACCAAGTTCTGCGGCTATGCCTAGGTCTGATCGTAATGGTCAGCCAATGGAGACAGGAACATCATTCCGTACTACCAGTCCTGCTGGCCAAGCGAGCTCTGCTATACAAGATGCAACAGCTAATCCTACAGTTTCTAAACCAACACTGGAAGAATCTGTAAGAAAACGCTCTGATGAGTTGATGAAGCAGGTGAATTGGCTAGATTTTGGTGATACTAAATCACTGAGAAATCTAGATAAAGATGGCTCCTTTAAAGTTGGAACGGTATATGAAAAAGAGATTTCGCCGGGCTATGTGGTCAAACTGACCGTGACGGAATTGAAACCTTTCTATGCGACAGAGATCTATCGTGATCGAGTAAAGGGAACTGAGTACGAAAGTAGTTATGATCCCAATGCAAAAAATACTTGGCTTCAATATAACAATAGTAATAATTATGCTTATCAGTATTGGTATGGTGATGATTACCGTCCTAAAATTACTGGTGCTGCTCAGAATCAATACTCAGCTATTAAGTCAGAGGGAATTGATACCAAAGGGCGTAAAACCCAACTGCAGGTTCCTAAAGATGAAGCCAACTATGGCGTGAAGTTCAAAGTTGAAGCTAGATATCGTGGGAAGCCAGTTAAAGCAACAGTTGTCATGGCTGATGGAGAAGAGGCTAATCCGGGTGAGTATGCTATCTTTACAACCAATGGTAAGGGTTGGGAACATTTGGCTGAGTGGAAGCGTACAGTTACAGACGCAAATGGTGTGACGACTGAGATTACAGAAACCTATAAGCCAATGAAGCCTACCACAGAAGGCCAATTTATTGGAGATGACGGTACTGGAGTTCATTGGCAGGCCTATGTCAGTCCTGATCAAAAGACTGGCGGACTGGGAAGTCAAGTATTTGGACCTAATCTTTCTAGAAATAATACAATTCCACTTGTGATGACTCGTGGTGCTTCAGAAGTTGGTATTTATATAGCTTCTTCTGGTCAACAGGCTGCGATGATTGGTTTCATGGCAATCGATGAAGGTGATGCACCGGATTCCTATGGAAAAGCTATCCATGCTATTTCAAGATACAATGCAGAAACTGGCGGTCAAAATCCACAGCCATTCTTGGGGCGAGTGGAGGCTGATATTGATACCTCGTCTGGTAATAACTGGAAACATGATGATGATACAGACTTGGCCGATGAAGGTATTAATCAGCTCTTGTCTGATGATTTAGTCGGGAAAACCAATGGTCTTTTTCCAGTAAACCGTCTGCACGACGGAGATTATTCTCTCCGCATCCATGCTTCGGCTAACGGATACGAAAAAGCCTATGTCCGCGCCTGGATTGACTTCAATAATAATGGTGTCTTTGACGAAGATGAAGCCAGTGAATTTACCGAAGTAACAACTGCGGGAGATTATACTGTCAACTTTAAGAAGAACCCAGCCATGATCAATCCTGAACTTAGCAAGCTGGGAATGCGAGTTCGTATTGCCTTGAACAAGGGAGATATTGAAAAGCCTACTGGAACTGCATTTAGTGGTGAGGTGGAAGACTTAGAAGTTGAACTGACTTACCCACCAAAAGGCGAGAAGAAGGAAAGTACTGGAATCCGTGATCAGAGACAGACAGCCACTCTTCATTTCACTCCACAGGGGATTGCTCAAAATACTGAAAACAAGAAAGTAGCGATTGACACAACTAAAGCTCCGATTGTATTAGATGCGAGAGGAAAGGTTCTGACTGCAGATGCAGAAGGCTGGTACAACACTGCTGAAGGCCGTTATAAAGTAACAGCCAACGGTGCTGATGTAGATGTGGTATATGAGCCTAAGGCTGGCTTTATCGGCACAGCTCAGGGGATTAACATCCGTCGTTTTGATACTAACGGGGCAAGTACTGATTGGATTGCTAAAAATCAGGCTGAACCAGTCATCAATGACCAGCTCAACACCATGGATGGACGTTATGTACCAACCGTGCTGAATGTTCCTAAGTATGAAACAACAGATGCTCAAGGACTAACGCAAGAAAAGACGCCTGTCTTTAATGATGGTGATGCTGGCAAAACTCCTGCAAGTCCAAGTACAGCAAATCCTGTAAAATTTGTGAAAGCAGATGGAATGACTACAGATGATACTAGAGTTCCAGCTTTATCAAATGGTCAGGAAGTTGGTCGTTTTGAAGTCGAGCCTTCAACAGGTAAGATTATTTTCAAACCAAACAAAAACTTTGTTGGTACTGTTGACCCTGTGTCTGTTCAAATGATTGATGGCAAAGGTATTCCGCATCAAGCTGTTTATCAGCCAAATGTGACTCCTGTTAGACCATCTGCTCAAGGTGCTAGCAGTGAGGGCATTCAAGGTGCAGTTCAGACAGGACAGCTGACCTTCAATCCAGGCAATAATCGTGTGCCTATTGATAGCAAGAAGTTGCCAACCTTTGATAATGGCAGCCAGACTAAAACAGTTGCTGGTGTTGGGACTTATCAGGTGGATAATCAAGGCCTAGTAACCTTCACTCCACTACCGACTTATACTGGACGTCCAGCGGCTGAGACTGTCAAGCGAGTAGATGTTAATGGAACAGAAGTAACAGCTACCTATCAGGCTGATGTAAAAGCAGCAGCACCAAGTGCGACGAATGTTGAAACCAGTGGCATACAAGGCCAAGTTCAGCGAGGGAAAGTCAGCTTTACAGAAGGTTCTGCGCAAGTCAATGGTCAAACACAAACTGTGGCCTTTCCAGCTGGCTCAACTCCGCTCTTCGACAATGGTTCGACTGTTAAAGAAGTGCCTACTGTTGGTAAATTTGAAGTGGATGAGGATGGAAATGTAACCTTTACTCCAGAGAAACAATTTAAAGGCCTTACGCCAGATATCGGGATTACTCGTACAGATACGAATGGCAGCACAGCTACAGCTATCTACAAGGCGACAGTCACTGCTGTAACTCCAACAGGGACAAACATCACCAGCACTGGTAAACAAGGCCGTCCACAGACAGGTAAGCCAAACTTTGTCAGTGGCAACCCAGATGTACCGATGGATAATGATACTCCAGCGACTTTCGATGATGGAAGCAAGCGCAAGGTGGTTCCAAATGTCGGTATCTTTGAAGTAGCACCAGATGGATCTGTCACTTTCACACCTGACAAGCAATTTGTTGCTACACCAGACCCAGTAACAGTTAAGCGTGTAGATAAGAATGGCACTCCTGTGACGGCTAAGTACACGCCTACTGTTGAGAAAGTGACCCCAAGAGCAACAGGCGCTCAGACAAAAGGCCCTCAAGGTCAAGTTCAAAAAGGCAAGGTTACTTTTGAACCAGGAAGTCCTCAGGTTGGTTTCCCAGAGAACAGCACGCCAGTCTTTGATACCGGCACGAATGTGAAAGAAATTGCCAAAATCGGTAAGTTCGAAGTGGACGGAGAGGGTAATGTCACCTTTACTCCAGTCAAAATCTTTGTAGGCAAAACTCCAGAAGTCGAACTCAGCCGTGCAGATGTCAACGGTACAGTAGCTAAGGCAAATATCGGGCGACTGTGACCGCTGTGACTCCGACAGGAACTGGAGATCAGACAGAAGGTCCGCAAGGCCAAGTTCAAAAAGGCCGTGTAACTTTTAAAGCTGGCGATCCAAAAGTAGGATTCCCAGCCAATAGCACGCCAGTCTTTGACACGGGTACGAATGTCAAAGAAATTGCCAAAGTCGGTAAGTTTGAAGTAGATGCGGAGGGCAATGTCACCTTCACCCCAGACAAGCGCTTTGTAGGTGAAACGCCAGAAATTAGCATTTCTCGCAAAGATGCAAATGGTATTGCAGCAAAAGTCACTTATATCGCGACAGTTACATCAGTAACTCCAACAGGAACTAATGTGACTAGCACAGGCCCTCAAGGTCTTCCGCAAACGGGTACCCCAAGTTTCCAAGGTGGTGATCCACTGGTTCCGATTGATGAAGCAGTCGAGCCAACTTTCGCAGATGGCAGTAAGAAAAAGACTATTCCAGGCCAGGGAACTTACACCATCACTCCAGATGGCGCAGTGACCTTCACTCCTGAGAAGCAATTTGTAGGCAACCCAGATCCAATCACTGTAAAACGCGTCGATAAGAACGGCACTCCAGTGACTGCGACTTATAGTCCAGAATTTACGAAAGTAACTCCGACAGGTACTGGTACCAAGACAGAAGGTCTTCAAGGCCAAGTTCAAGAAGGTCAAGTTACCTTCACGCCTGGTCATGATTCAGTTCCATTCCCGACTGGTTCGACTCCACTATTTGACAATGGTTCTTCTGTCAAAGAAGTACCGAATGTTGGTAAGTTCGAAGTGGATGCCAATGGCAAGGTGACTTTCACACCGGATAAGCAGTTTAAGGGAACTACTCCTGAGCTGACATTGATTCGAGCAGATGTGAATGGCACTCCTGTTACCGTCAAATACCAAGCAGTAGTGAAAGAAGTGGTTCCAACGGGAACAAATATTACCAGCACTGGTGAGCAAGGCCGCCCACAAACAGGCAAGCCAAACTTCGTAAGCGGCACTCCGGGAGTACCACTGGATAATGACACTCCGGCTACTTTCGACGACGGAAGCAAGCGCAAGGTTGTTCCAAATGTCGGTATCTTTGAAGTGGCACCAGACGGTTCTGTCACCTTTACCCCAGATAAGCAATATGTTGGCACACCAGATCCAGTTGTTGTTAAGCGAGTGGACAAAAATGGCACTCCAGTGACAGCCAATTACACGCCAACGGTTGAAAAAGTGACTCCAAGAGCGACAGGTGCTCAGACAGAAGGGCTTCAAGGCCAAGTTCAAAAAGGCAAGGTTACTTTTGAAGCAGGAAGTCCGCAAGTCGGCTTCCCAACCGACAGCACACCTGTCTTTGATACCGGCACGAATGTCAAAGAAATTGCCAAAGTTGGTAAGTTCGAGGTTGATGCAGAGGGGAATGTTACCTTCATACCAGTCAAAACGTTTGTCGGTAAGACAACAGAAGTTGAACTTAGCCGTACAGATATCAACGGTACAGCAGCAAAAGCCAACTACCAAGCGACTGTGATTGCTGTTACCCCGACAGGTACGGGTGACAAGACAGAAGGATTACAAGGTCAGGTTCAAAAAGGTCATGTCACCTTCACGCCAGGCCATGAATTAGTTCCATTCCCAGCAGGTTCGACTCCGCTCTTTGGTAACGGAAAAAATATTAAAGAAGTACCAAATATCGGTAAGTTCGAAGTGGATGTAGATGGCATTGTGACCTTCACTCCAGACAAACAGTTCAAGGGTGAAACACCAGAACTAGGAATTATTCGTGTGGATGCCAACGGCACTCCTGTTACAGTTAAGTACCAAGCGGTAGTGAAAGAAGTAACTCCGACAGGTACCACCGTTACGAGCACCGGTCCACAAGGTATCCCGCAAACAGGCACTCCAACCTTCAAAGCTGCGGATCCACTGGTTCCAATTGATGAGACTGTTGAGCCAACCTTTGCAGATGGAAGCAAGAAGAAGACCATTCCAGGTCAGGGAACTTATACCATTACTCCAGATGGTGCAGTGACCTTCACACCAGAGAAGCAATTCGTAGGCAAGCCAGATCCAATCTCTGTGAAACGAGTAGATAAGAACGGTACACCAGTGACAGCGACCTACAGTCCAGAATTTATGAAAGTAACTCCGACTGGTACTGGCTCCAAGACAGAAGGTCTGCAAGGCCAAGTTCAAGAAGGCCAAGTCACCTTCACGCCTGGTCATGATTCAATTCCATTCCCAGCAGGTTCAACCCCACTTTTTGATAATGGTTCTGCAGTTAAAGAAGTACCAAATATTGGTAAGTTCGAAGTGGATGCAGATGGCAAGGTAACCTTTACTCCAGATAAACAGTTCAAAGGTGAAACACCAGAACTGGGATTAATTCGTTTAGACGCTAACGGAACTCCTGTTATTGTCAAATATCAAGCAATAGTGAAAGCAGTAGTCCCAACTAGTAAAGATGCGACATCTACGAATATCAAGGGTCATGTTCAAACCGGCAAACCTGTCTTCGAAGCAGGTGATCCATTGGTGCCAATTGATGAGACGATTGCACCAATCTTCGAAGATGGAAGTAAGGAAAAGACCATTCCAGGTCAGGGAACCTATACTATCGCACCAGACGGTACAGTCACTTTCACTCCAGAAGCAGATTTCCTTGGTCAGGGTACTGGTGTGACCCTTGTCCGTCGTGATAAGAATGGTACCTCAGTGACGGCTCGCTATATTCCGACTGTGGTTGCACCATCAACCAGTCAGGACAGTGTATCTAGTGGACGCAAGGGCCAAGCTCAAACGGGCATGCCAACCTTTGAAGGGGCGATTGATCAGGCAGTAGCACCGACCTTTGCGGATGGCAGCACCGAAATGGTTGTTCCAGGCCAAGGTACCTACACGATTGCGCCAGATGGCACTGTGACCTTTGTACCGGAAACGGGCTTTGTCGGTCAAGCTGACGGCGTGACAGTGATTCGAAAAGACCGTAATGGTCAGACGATTTCAGCAGTTTACGTTCCGACTGTGACAGAAGATCCTGTTCAGCCAGAGCGGACGATTACACCTGCACCACCGTCTCTTTCCAAGAGCGAGAGTGCAATAGCTCTTCCTAAGACTGGTACAGAAGAAACCTCATACTTAGCTGCAAGCTTACTTGCGGGAGTGTCAGGTTTGGGACTGATTGTATTAGAGAAGAGAAAGAAAAAGTCTGAAGACTAAGGCAAGATTGAAGAAATTTCCTTCTTGAACAAGAGGAATTTCACGAGAACGCAAAAAAGAGGTAGAACGTAAGTTTTACCTCTTTATTAGTATCACATAATTAGCGTGATAGCGAGAAACAGAATGTTTCCGTTTACTAATGCCTGTCTCGCTGCCAAGAATGACCTATTTTCAAAAAAGACAAGTCTACATCTTCATGCTTTTAATTTTCTCTTCATCTGGTGTGACGCGCAGGGTTTTCTGGCCTGTATAGGTTACAAATCCTGGTTTGCCACCGGTTGGTTTGTTGAGCTTTCTAGTCTCAATCATGTCCACTTGAACCAGATTTGAGAGTCTGGCTTTGGAGAAGTAGGCTGCTAGCTCGGCAGCGTCAGTCTTGACTTCATCGCTGGGCTGAAGATTGCCTGTGATGACCACATGACTGCCTGGAATATCCTTGGCGTGAAACCAAAGCTCGTCTTTCTTAGCTATCTTAAACGTCAGCTCGTCATTTTGTAGATTGTTGCGGCCAACCAGGATAATGGTTTGGCCATCAGTTGCCAGATATTTCTCCGGTTTCTGCCTTTTCTGGATTTTCTCTCTCTGGCGTCGGCGGATAAAGCCAGTCTGGATGAGTTCCTCCCGAATTTCCGCGATTTCAGTCAGGCTGGCCTGAGCAAGGGCTGTTTCCACACTCTCTAGGTAGAGAATCGTAGTCCGTGTCTCCTCAATCAGGCTGGTCAGGTGTTTGACAGCTTCCTTGAGCTTCTGGTAGCGTTTAAAATAGCGCTGAGCATTTTGGTTGGGCGTCAGAGCCTTATCAAGGGCAATGACAATCTTCTCACCCGAGTAGTAATTGTCTAGCTCTACCTGATTTTGGTCGTTAGGTACCTGATGGAGAAAGGTGGTCAAGAGTTCCCCTTTTTGGCGAAATTCTTCTGCATTCTCCGTTGCTAGTAGCTCTTCCTCTTGCTTGCCCAGTTTTTTTCGGTTCTTTTCCAACTCATTTTCTACTCGGCGGATGAGCTCGCTGGCCTGCTGGTTGACCCGATCGCGCTCTGCTTTGTCCTTATAGAAAGTGTCTAAAAGCTCGGATAGCGTGGATATTTGGTCCTTACTGTCGGAAAATAGCAGAGCAGAGAAAGATTTTTCGGTCAGGCTTGGCTGAGTCGGACTGGCAAAGAAGGCTCGGAAAGTTTTGAGCTTGTCAGTTGTCAGACGGCCACTGAGTTCAGTAGCCGTATCCCGACCCAATCCCTGAAAAATTTGCTGCAGGCGTTTGGGCTCTATGTTCTCAGTATGTAGGATTTCAAAGAGCTTTTCATCGCCTACAGTGAAAGGGTTGAGACTGCCAGTCTGAGGCGGTGCGACATAAGTTGAGCCCGGCAGGATGGTTCGATAGCTATTTTGCGAAAATCCGACGTGTTTAATGGCTTCAATAATCTTACCGCTAGCCTTGTCCAAGAGAATGATATTGCTGTGCTTGCCCATGATTTCGATGACCAGAGTCACAGCCACGCTATCGCCAATTTCGTTCTTATTGGAGACGCTGATTTCTAAAATTCGGTCATTCTCCACTTGCTGGATTGCTTCAATGACAGCGCCCTGCAGGTATTTGCGCATCACCATGATAAAGGTGTTGGGAACAGCTGGATTTTCAAACGTGGTATCTGTCAGCTGGACGCGCCCAAAGACCGGGTGGGCTGATAGGAGCAGCTTGTGGCTTTGGCGGTTGCTGCGAATCTGTAAAACCAGCTCCTGTTCAAAGGGCTGATTAATCTTCTGAATGCGGCCACCCAGCAATTCGCGGCGGAGCTCCTCTGTCATGTGGTGTAAAAAAAATCCGTCGAAAGACATCTATATTCTCTCTTTCATAGAAATAACTTCTATCATTATATCATATCACAGAAAATAGACCAGAAAGTTGATGAATATTTCTTGAAAGGGATCTAGATATTAAAAGAAATAATCATAATGTACCCTAATTATTTTTTGAACAGTTTTACAGCAATGTGATAATGTAAAGGAATGGAAAAAGAGGAGATTGTGGTATAATGTATATTATTCATAAATAACTTGAAAGCAAGGTATATTATTTGATTTGTACGAGATGTGATGATTTCAAAAAAATTTTAGCAGTGGAAGAGTACATTGTAAGAAGTGCTCCAGAAAAAGGAAATTTTCTTGAAGAACTTTTTGATGAATTTTCTGTAAACCAAGAAGTAGAAAGTATATGCCAAAATTGTAGCAATAAAATATCGAAAAGTGAATCTTACTTTGATGATGATGAGTTAATGGAAAGATTGCATCATTTTATTGGAGAGCAACTAACATCTAAAATTGAAGGTTGTCAGTTTTGTTCTCAACCATCAGAAATATTTACCAGTATGCGACATGGTGGATTCTTTGATGAAGAGGATGATGTTGAGGGTATGATTGATGATTTAGATACCTCAATTGAAGTAGGACAATTTATCTATGATCAATTTGATTTAGATTCCATTGATGAAATTGTTAAATCTATGTACTGTCCAGTGTGTGGCTTTGGTTCTGGACCTAATTATGATGAAAAAATAGACTATGGTTTTTTTGATGAGTTTTCGGAAATTTACACAAAAGAATCTTTAGACGAATTTGATGAAAGGTTTTATGGAGAAATTGAAGAAATAGAGAAAGAAGTCAGCTTATTGGCAAACGAATTAACAATGGAAGAGTTAGTTGACTTGAAGGATGAATATATACAAAATAAACTTTATGTTTCTCAAAATAAAGCTTTTTTAAGACTTGAAGAAGTTATTAAGTCATTGTATGAAAAGGGAGGTTACTACCCTTTAGCTTCTGGAAGAACAATTTTTAGAACACGAACTATGGCTCTTGGGTATCAAATTAGCGAATTACCGTCAGATGACAATTTATGGGAGCCTCCATATGGGGTATCGGGGCATGGAAGGTATAATGATATTGGAGTGAGTGTTCTATATTGTGCTAATAACTTAGATGTTCTTCAAGAAGAAGTTCCTTTAGATCAAGGGAAGGAATATGTATATGCTAAATTTATTCTTAGTAAAACTTTAAAAATGTTTCCAATAAATTTTGTTTTTAAGAGAGGGAAAGATAAACAGAGTGATTTTGATGGACTTATTTCTCAGCCATCAAAATCGGATTCAAAGTCATTTAGGATAGAATATATTATGAGCAATATTGTTGCAGCAATCTGTTCAGAAATAGGATATAACGGAATAGCGTATAAATCTACTAAGTGTCCGGAATCTATAAATTATGCTTTTCTTAGATTTGAGAAAAAAATAGAACTTACGATGGTTGAAGTATTTAAATAAAATAGCTTTAATAGAGAACAGTTGGAGATGATTTTATTTTTATTCTAAAAAATGAAGATGATTCTTTGAATATCAGAATAATTAACAATGTATTATGTAATTGGATTTTAATCTTGACATTTTCGTCAGGATACTTTAAAATAGTGTTGATTAGAAAGTAATTTATGACTGTCTTTTAGAGAGCCTGTAGTTGGTGCAAGCAGGCGATGGGCATGAACGAAATTGGGCTAATTGATAAAATGAATTTGAAACAATAAGAATTCGGTAGGCACACCTTACAGTGCAGCTTGTTTGATGACAAGACAGAGATATGGGGAATATTAGCTATTTTCCATAATTGAGGTGGCACCGCGATTTACGCCCTCACACAGAGTACCTGTGTGAGGTTTTTTGTTGCTTATTATAAAAAAACAAGGAGATAACCTATGTTTAAACGATGGCGTCCCTAGGGATTAAACAGAAAAAATATAAAACATAGAAATGGAGGAAGAACATGAAAAATAAACGATTAATGACTATCTTAGGCCTTCTGGCCGTTTTGGCAATTGGTGGGATTGTCTATTCCAGCTTGAACAGCAAAGGCAACACCACTAAGACTAGTGGTGACAGTCAGACAGTCAAGGTCGGTGTGCTGCAGTATGTCAGTCACCCTTCGCTGGATTTGATTTACAAGGGGATTCAGGATGGTTTGGCTGAGGAAGGCTATAAGGGAGACAATATTAAGATTGACTTTATGAATGCTGAGGGCGATCAGAGCAAGGTCTCTACTATGAGCAAGCAGTTGGTTTCCAATGACAATGATGTGCTGATTGGTATTGCGACTCCGTCTGCACAAGGACTGGCTGCAGCTACTAAGGACAAGCCTATCGTTATGGGAGCTGTAACTGATCCAGTCGGAGCAAATTTGGTGAAAAATCTGGACAAACCAGGCGGCAACATCACAGGTGTCTCTGACCACAATCCGGCCAAGCAACAGCTAGAGTTGATTAAAAAATTGACCCCAGATGTTAAGACTATCGGTGCGCTCTACTCTAGCAGTGAAGACAACTCCAAAGCTCAGGTAGAAGAGTTCAAAAAACTAGCTGAAGAGGCGGGCTACAAGGTAGAGGAATACTCTGTTCCTTCGACCAATGAAATTGCATCAACCATGAACGTCATGACTAGCAAGGTTGATGCTATCTGGATTCCAATTGATAATACCGTTGCGTCAGCTTTTGCGACAGTTGTGTCCAGCAATAAAGAAGCTAAGAAGCCGATTTATCCAAGTGCGACGGCCATGGTAGAAGAAGGTGGTCTTGCCTCTGTCGTTGTAGACCAGTATGACCTAGGTGTTGCGACTGGTAAAATGGCAGCGAAAATCCTTAAAGGTGCTAAACCTGCTGACACTGCAGTAGATATTTTCGATACAGGTAAATCTGTTATCAATACCAAAAATGTTAAAGAACTTGGCATTACTGTACCAGAAGATGTCCTCAAAGAAGCAGGTCAGGTTATTAAATAGAAAGAAAGGGAGTCTGTTGTTTAACAGGCTTCTTTTTCTCGATAGTCTCTTCTTGTAAAACCTTTCTCGCAGTTGTATAATAGAATTGGCTCAAGTGAATGGGAAGAGCAAATGAAGTGCAGTTTGCTCCAGTCGATTTTACGAAGAGATAGAAGCGGAAAGGAAGTTAGTCAAGAAAGAATGGAAGAAGATATTCAAAAAAACCGCTATATGGGATCGGTCAAGGTTGGCCCCAAGGGGCAGATTGTCATTCCCAAAGAAGTGAGAGATATGTTTGAAATTCAACCTGGGGATGCTCTGGTCCTCTTTGCAGATGCCCAGCAAGGTATTGCCATCCAGCGTTACGAGCTCTATGAAGAACTATTTAATCAGACCTTCAATGGAGACAAAAATTCAAAAAGTGATTTATAAAATAGGAATCTGCTCAAGCAGATTTTTTCTTTTGCTTTTATTTGCTACTACTAATGAATAGGCGTATAATAAGTATAAGAAGTTATACAAATTATACCAAACTCTTTTGAGATTGAGTTAAAATAGCTTAGTTTTTAGCTAAATGAGTAAGTTGTGACTAGCTTTAGATGTCAAAGTCATATCTTTACATAACATTTCGTTTTTTAGTTCCTCATATCTGATGAAAGGAGATGTCCTTATGTATGCAGTTGAGATGCAGGATTTGACCAAGCAATACGGCTCAAAAACGGTTGTTGATGGTTTGAATCTAAAAATTGAAGAGGGTGAATTCTTTGCCATGCTGGGCTCTAATGGTGCGGGGAAGACAACAACGATTAAGATGCTGTCCTGTCTAGTTGAACCGACAGCAGGAGATGCCCTAATGCTTGGCTATAGCATTCGCAAGGAGGAAGGTGCTGTCAAGGAAATAATTAATGTTTCACCTCAGGAAACAGCTGTTGCTCCCAAGCTGACAGTCAAGGAAAATCTGGAGATGATTGCTCGTCTATATGGATTTTCTAAGGAAGAAGCGGTGCAAAAGACAGAGCATCTGATGGAGACATTTGACCTGACGGATAGGCAGCATGATCGAGCCAAGTCCTTGTCAGGTGGCTGGCAGCGCAAGCTCAGTATTGCAATGGCTCTAATCAGTCAGCCCAAGATTCTGTTTCTGGATGAACCGACCTTGGGGCTGGATGTACGGGCTAGAAGGGAGTTATGGAAGAATATTGAGCAACTAAAGGGAAAAGTTACAGTGATTCTGACCACCCATTATCTAGAAGAAGCTGAGGCTTTGGCCGACCGACTTTGCATTATGGATAAGGGAGTGGTGCAGATTTTGGGAACAGCAGAGGAAATTATCCAAGCTTCCGGTAAGAAGGATTTTGAAGAGGCCTTTTTGTCCTATACGGAAGGAGGGGAATTAGCATGAGAGCCTTCATTTTTGCAAAGCGCAATTTCAAAGAAATCATGCGTGATTATGTCAGCAGTCTGATGGGAATTGGTTTTCCTGTCTTTCTGATTATCGCCCTGTCCCTTATGAAACAGAGCCTCAAAGGGATGCCAGCTATCTTTTCCATTGAAAATTTTGCTCCTAGTATGATGGTATTTGGTGCTTCTTGGCTAACTATTTTTGTTGGCAGTTTAATGGCCACGGATCGCAACAGTTCTTTTCTCATGCGTCTCCTATCTACACCGCTTAGAAGTGTGGATTATATCTTAGGATATTCGATTCCAGTTCTGCCTCTGGCTCTTTTACAGGGCATAGCTAGTTTTGCAACTGCAATGATTTTTGGCTTATCCTTAAATCTGGGAACTTTTTATGTCCTCTTGGTTTTGATCCCAGTAGCTCTGTTCTTTATTTCCTTAGGCTTGCTTTTAGGCTCAGCTTTCTCTAGCAGTAATGCAGTCAGTGGTTTTGGAACTATTCTTGTCAATGCCACGGTTTTTCTCAGTGGAGCAGTGCTTCCGATTGAGATGATAGGAGGTGGCTTTGAAGCATTTTGCAATGCCTTGCCATTTGTCCATGCAGCAAAGGCTGTTCAGTTGGCATTGGCTCAAGATTTGAATTCGATTTTGCCTCATCTGTTTTGGGTTCTGATCTATGCTTTCCTATTCTTTATCCCTTCTGTCTGGATTTTCAAAAAGAGGATGAAAGGCTAAGGCTTCCATTCAAGCGTGAAAATCAGCCGGATTAGCTTGCGAAATGTTTAGAAATCTGTTAGAATGAAATATAACTAAATAGCAATCCGCAAGACTAGTAACCTAGGGGAAGTTTAACAGGGAGGGGAGCCATCGACTGAAAGCTCTCTAGATGAAAGCTAGGCGAATTCACTTGCTCTAGGATTGATAAGTGAGGTCTGGCTTGCCAGATAAAAAACGGATGGTACCGCGTGTCAACGCTCCGCTTATGGAGATTGACGCGCTTTTTATTTTGGAGGGAAAATGACGAAAACGATTGAAGAACAACTGAAAAGCCTGCGTGAAGAGACTCTAGCTTCTCTCAAGCAGCTCAAGGCTGAGAATCAAAAGGAACTGCAGGACTTGCGTGTAGCAGTCTTGGGTAAGAAGGGTTCGCTGACTGAAGTCCTGAAAGGAATGAAGGATATCTCAGCTGAAATGCGGCCGATTATCGGAAAGCACGTCAATGAAGCGCGTGATATCCTGACAGCAGCCTTTGAGAAGGCTGCTCAAGAGATGGAAGAGCAATTAGTAGCTCTGAAACTGGCTGAGGAATCCTTAGATGTGACCCTGCCAGGCCGTCAAATTCCGGTTGGGAACCGTCATATTCTTAGCCAAACTAGTGAAGAAATTGAAGATATCTTCATCGGGATGGGCTATCAGGTCGTGGACGGCTTTGAAGTGGAAAAGGACTATTACAACTTTGAGCGGATGAATCTGCCTAAGGACCACCCAGCACGGGATATGCAGGACACTTTCTACATTACAGAGGAGATTCTGCTCAGAACCCACACCAGTCCGGTACAGGCGCGAGCTATGGACGCTCATGACTTTTCTAAAGGGCCACTCAAGATGATCTCACCAGGACGTGTCTTCCGTCGGGATACTGATGATGCGACTCACTCCCACCAGTTCCATCAGATTGAAGGCTTGGTAGTTGGAGAAAATATTTCCATGGCAAACCTGCAAGGAACGCTGCAGCTGATCGTCCAGAAGATGTTTGGCGAAGATCGCAGTATCCGTCTGCGTCCGTCTTACTTCCCATTCACAGAGCCGTCTGTTGAAGTGGATGTTTCCTGCTTTAAGTGTGGCGGTGCCGGCTGTAATGTCTGCAAGAAGACTGGCTGGATTGAGATTATGGGAGCTGGTATGGTGCATCCGCGCGTGTTGGAAATGAGCGGCATTGATGCAGAGAAATACTCTGGATTTGCCTTTGGTCTTGGCCAAGAGCGGGTAGCTATGCTCCGCTACGGCATCAACGACATTCGTGGATTCTACCAAGGAGATATTCGTTTTTCTCAGCAGTTTTAAGTAGAAACCTATATTCATAGATACAGCTTTTCTGAGAAAGGAGTGCAGTATGCTAGTCAGAGTCAAGAAAGAAGAAGCGAGCATCCTGCGAGAGTTGGAAGTCGCAACCTATCAAGAAACCTTTGGTCCATTTATCAAGGAAGCTGATATGGCTCATTATTTTGACAATGAGCTGTCGCTTGCAACTATCGAAAAGGAACTGGCAGACCCTGAGTCAGAGACCTATTTTGTTGTCAAAGACGGTGAAATTGCTGGTTTTCTCAAGTTTAACTGGGGACAGGCTCAAACAGAGCAAGAACTGCCACAAGCCTTTGAGGTTCAGCGAATCTATGTCTTGAAAGCCTATCATGGTCAAGGCTTGGGCAAGGAGATGTTTGAATTTGCCTTGGAAGAAGCCGAGAAACGAGGCTTTGACTGGGTCTGGCTGGGCGTCTGGGAAAGAATTTTAGAGCTCAAGATTTTTACTTCAAATACGGCTTTGAAAAATTCAGCCAGCACGACTATGTCACTGGTGAGACAGTAGACACAGACTGGCTGCTGCGCAAGAAATTGAAATAAATAAGAAAATTTAAAGAGAGGAAATGATACGACCTAAAAGCTTAAAATTTAGATGATTTGTTTCTGAAATCAGGATTTCAGACAAATCCCTAAAATTTGGTCGCTTTTACCAATTGCCTTGGCAATTAGCCGGTCTTAATATCTTAAATATGCTAGTAAGTTATAAGTGGTTAAAAGAGTTAGTAGACATTGATGTTGCGAGCACTGAGCTGGCTGAGAAAATGTCAACGACAGGAATTGAGGTGGAAGGTGTGACATCACCAGCCGCTGGCCTGTCAAAAATTGTCGTTGGTGAGGTGGTATCGTGTGAGGATGTTCCTGATACCCACCTGCATGTTTGTCAAGTCAATGTCGGAGAAGAGGAGAACCGTCAGATTGTCTGCGGTGCTCCAAATATTCGCGCAGGCATCAAGGTCATGGTGGCTCTGCCGGGTGCTCGCATTGCCGACAATTATAAGATTAAAAAAGGGAAAATCCGTGGCTTGGAGTCACTGGGCATGATCTGCTCTCTGGGTGAGCTGGGTATTTCTGATTCTGTTGTGCCAAAGGAATTTGCGGATGGCATTCAAATCCTGCCTGAAGAAGCAGTGCCAGGTGAGGAAGTCTTCTCTTATCTGGACTTGGACGATGAGATTATCGAGCTTTCTATCACCCCAAACCGGGCAGATGCTCTGTCTATGCGTGGGGTGGCTCATGAAGTGGCTGCAATCTATGACAAATCAGTACATTCCAAAGATTTTCCGCTGGTGGAAAATGAGAAGCAGGCAGCTGACAGTCTTTCAGTAGCCCTTGAGACAGAGAAAGCCCCTTATTACGCAGCTCGTATCTTGGAAAATGTCACCATTGCACCAAGTCCTCAGTGGTTGCAAAATCTCCTCATGAACGAAGGAATCCGTCCGATTAACAATGTAGTGGACGTGACCAACTACATCCTGCTCTACTTTGGTCAGCCTATGCATGCTTTTGATTTGGATACTTTTGAGGGTGACCAGATTGTCGTGCGGGAAGCGCGTGCTGGTGAAAAACTGGTGACACTGGACGGCGAAGAGCGCGAGCTGGAAGTTAGCGACCTAGTCATTACTGTGGCAGATAAGCCAGTGGCTTTGGCTGGTGTCATGGGCGGAGCAGCGACTGAAATCTCTGGCCAGTCCACTCGTGTTGTTCTGGAGGCGGCTGTTTTTGATGGTAAATCAATCCGCAAGACCAGCGGTCGACTTAACCTTCGTTCTGAATCATCTTCCCGCTTTGAAAAAGGCATCAATGTAGCAACTGTCAATGAAGCTTTGGACGCGGCAGCAAGTATGATTGCGGACTTGGCAGGTGCAACTGTTCAGGCTGGGATCGTATCCGCTGGTAGCTTAGACACTAGTGATGTAGAAGTAGTGTCTAGTCTCGCGGATGTCAACCGTGTGCTGGGAACAGACTTGCTTTATACAGATATTGTGGATGTCTTCCGCAGACTTGGCTTTGGCTTGTCAGGAAATGCTGAACAGTTCACTGTCAGTGTCCCTCGCCGTCGTTGGGATATTTCAATTGAAGCGGACCTCTATGAAGAAATTGCCCGCATTTACGGCTATGACAAATTACCAGCTAGCCTGCCAAAAGATGACGGGACTGCTGGTGAATTGACTGCAACGCAGCAACTGCGCCGTCAAGTACGGACCTTAGCAGAAGGAGCTGGGCTGACAGAAATCATCACCTATGCGCTGACGACGCCAGAAAAAGCGGTTGAGTTTACTCTCAATCCTAGCAACTTGACTGAGCTCATGTGGCCCATGACAGTGGAGCGCTCCGTTCTTCGTCAGAACATGGTTTCTGGCATTTTGGACTCCCTAGCCTACAATGTAGCTCGTAAAAATAAGAATCTAGCTCTCTATGAGATTGGAAAAGTCTTTGAGCAGACCGGTAATCCTAAGGAAGAACTGCCAAATGAAATCAATAGCTTTGCCTTTGCTTTGACAGGTCTGGTTAATGAAAAAAACTTCCAGACCAAGCCAGTAGCAGTTGATTTCTTCTATGCTAAGGGTGTAGTGGAAGCACTCTTTGCTAAGTTGGGCTTGACAGCTGAATACGCGGCTAGCAACCAGATTAAGAGTTTGCATCCTGGTCGGACTGCTTTAATCTCTATCAATGGCCAGCCTGTCGGCTTTGTCGGCCAAGTCCATCCTGCGACAGCCAAGGCTTACGATATTCCTGAAACTTATGTGGCTGAGCTCAATCTGTCTGCTATCGAAGAGCAGCTCCAGCCAGCACAGCCATTTACAGAAATCACTAAATTCCCAGCTGTCAGCCGGGATGTGGCCCTCTTGCTCAAAGCAGAAATCACTCACCAAGAGGTTCTTGATGCAATACAAGCAGCTGGTGTTAAGCGCTTGACAGATATTAAGCTCTTTGATATCTTCTCTGGGGACAAGCTGGGTGTCGGCCTTAAATCCATGGCCTACAGCCTGACTTTCCAAAATCCAGAAGCTAGCCTGACTGACGAAGAAGTGGCTAAATACATGGAAAAAATCCAAAAATCTCTGACCGAAAAACTTGGTGCAGAAGTTCGCTAATGAACTATTCCCCAGTCATGTGATTGGGGATTTTGATTAGTACTCTTCGAACTCCTATTCAAATCATTGTTGATTTACAGTTTCGCTTGGCTTTCTATCTGGGCAAGCTAATTACTAGGATGCGAGCAAAGATGTAGACGAAACGAGAAGAATTCGAAATTGAAAATCAGTAGGGAAAGTAATCATGGAAAATTCAAACCAAATCTCCCAATGTCAGACTCTTTGGGCTAGAAATAAATATCTGGTTCTCAGTCATTCCAGTAAGATCTATCTGGATATCCGCCAATATCTAAAAAGTGACTCGGTGGAAGCAGCACATGTTCAAGACTTGATTGATCAGGCGATAGCCCTGCCTGAAAATCGCGGTCAGGTCAGCAATGCCTTTCAGCATGTTTGGGGCTATTTTAAGAAAAAAGCCAGTACGACTGAAAAAGAAGATTTTATGTATCTTTTGCTTCGTTACCAATCCGGCCAGGCTGAGCAAAAAGACTTGGTAAGAGCTGTAAAGGACCTGCTAGTCAAGTATCCCAATCCTTATCTGCAGCAGTCGACTTTGTTATTTGGGGATGAAGCATGAGGAACTGAAATTAAGGGGAGAAATTGTTACTTTAGTAGCTTTGAGGCTAATGCTAGCTATTATCAAAGAGATCCAATGCAGCCCCAAATTGACTTTAAAAGCATAGAAAAAAGCGGTCGCACCGCTTTTTTTGCTTATTATCCCCAGAATTTTTGGGCGATTGCTTGGCCTTGTTTGATTTTTGCCCATTGTTGCTCAATGGTGAGTTCGTTTCCAGAGTCACAAGAGGCGAAGCCACATTGGTGGGAGAGTAGGAGACGCTCTTTCGGTAGAACGGTTGCTGCTTTCTCGAGCAGGTCTAGGACACGCTTTTCGTCATCCAAGCCCGTCGTCTTACTGGAGAGCAGTCCTAAAACGACTTCCGCATTCTTGTCCTTCAAAGCTGCTAGAGCTGATACATCACCAGCTACATCGCTGTCCCACTCTAGGAAGTAGCGATCATAGTGTTGGTCGCGCAGGAATTTTTCCGCGATAGCTTCGTAGGTACCCTCAGCAGCAGAGCGGCTTTCGTAGTTGCCACGGCAGTTGTGGGTCCAGACAGTCAGTCCTAGCTCATGAGCGTAGTCTACGACTTCGTTATTAATAGCGACAAACTCGTCTGCCAGGTCAGCCAGACTGGCATTGCCCTCTGTATAGAAGCTAGCAGGGTTGGACTCGTCAAAGAGTTCCCAGAGGCAGTCGTCAAACTGGATAATCTGTCCGCCAGCAGCCTTATAGTCGTCCAAAAATTCCTTATAAGCTTGAATCAAGCCTTTTTTCAAGTCTTCATTGGTCTCATAAACTTGTCCTGGTCCAGCCAAGCGGTCAAAGACGGCTAACTCAGTATAAGCATGGGCAGGTCCCCAGACAGTCAGCTTGGTATCTTCACCAGCAGCCTCTTCCTTGACAAGCTTATAAATCTCAATGAAGTGATGATTTTTACCAGAGAGTGGTGCTGTGATGCGGATACCAATATCTTTCCGAGTCTCATATTGCCCGCCGTCGTGGTCCTTGAAGGTATAGCCGTGGTCAGCAATGTAGCGCTCGATTCCCTTAAGTCCCCAGACAAAGTCCAGATGCCACATAGACTTGGAGTATTCCCCATCCGTCAGGATGTCAATTCCCTTAGACTTTTGCTCAGCAACAATCTCCTTGATGTCAGCAGTCTCCGTCTCATGGTAGCCTGGAAAGCTGTCGTAGAAGGGGTATTGAATATCATCGCGGTGCTCAATTTCTGTTTTATACTGGCGCAGATTTTCTGGGCGCAGAAGTGAACCAACCAGTTGAAATTTTGATTTTGTCATAAGATTTCTCACTTTCATTAGGGATTATGATCCATTGTATCGAAAATTTCTCAGCAAATAAAATAGTTAATTCTGCTGGTAGGGTATAGCCCAAAACTATTGCTAGCGCTTCCTGAAATTGTTCTCTCAAATCAAAGTATCTTCTCCATCACAGTTTCCTGAGCCTGAAGCCCTAATCGCTCATAGAAACGCAGGGCTCCGACATTGTCGTTCCAAACATTGAGAGTCAGATTATAGCAGCCGATTTTCCGAGCATAGTCTTCCGCAAAGCGGTAAAGCTGCTCGCCAACCTTTTGCCCTCTGGCTTTCTCATCTACACATAAATCCTCAATAAAAAGTGTCTTGATGGGATTGAGTACCGGACTGACAGGCTGCTTGATGGAGCAGAAGAGATGGCCCAGGACGTCTCCAGTTTCATTCTCAAAGACGAAAATAGGGGTGGACTCTTGTCCCAGAATCTTCTCTAGCTCTTCATTGCTAAACTTACTGCCTTTGGCCTTGAAAATATCCGGCCGAGCTTGATGATGGACAAGCAGGATTTGCTGGAGGAGTTCTTGTAGTGCAGGAATATCGCTGACTTGAGCTTTTCTGATTGGCATAATTTTCTCCATTCATCTTTTATAGAAACATTATACGACAGGGAACTATTTTGTCAAGAGAGCTCGGAAAGACTAACAGAACAAGTAGCGTCTGAATAGCAAAGGTCAGTCAGAGTGAATGATTTCGGAAAGGTGTATTTCCTTATAATAAAAACCATTTTTCTTGACAGATGGAACAGACAAGTGTAGAATATAAGTATAAACTACAAATGTAGGAAAAAGGAGAAAAAAATATGGCTATTACAAAAAAAGCCTTTATCGGAATTCTATCTCTGACAGCAGCAGTCCTATTAGCTGCTTGCTCAGGCAATACTAGTTCATCACAATCTACGCAGAATCAGTCTTCGTCATCATCAGCTGCCTCTTCTTCTAATCAGTCTTCGTCATCATCAGCTGCAGGGCAGGCTACTAATCTAGACGGGCGCTACCAAGCAACCGACCATGATGGTGACCAGCATGTCCTGGAAATCAATGGTACGACTGGTACTTGGACTGAGACTGAGGTTGATGGCAGTAAGGAAACCAGGCAGGTACAAGTAGATAGTGCTAATCAAAGTCTGACAGTTGGCGATGATGTCAAAAGTTACCGCCAAAATGGCAATCAGCTGATTGTGGACGAATTGGACGATGATCCAGACACTCTGACCTTTACCAAGCAGTAAAGCGCTTCTCAATCTGGTCTGAACAACAGGAGGAGCAGTGAGGAAATCAAACTAGAGGCTGGGACAAAAGTCCTAGCCTCTCAATTGTCTTTGGATTGTCGAGCAAGACGCAGTGGTTGAGTGGGCTCTACTACGCTGATTTCATCAGCTTTTACAGCCCTACTCAACTGTGCGGAGGTGGGACGACGAAATCGAATTCTAACGAATTACCGATTTCTGTCCCACTCTCTTTTTTATAAGAATTTTATCTTAAATGATGTCAAAAATTTGACTTGAAGGGTACTCTAAGTTGTATAATAGTTACTATAAAGATATCAAAGGAGAAGAAACGATGAAATTGGCAGTTTATACAAAAGCTGGTCAAGTTGGACTGACTGAGATTGATCGTCCGCAAATCATTGAGGCAGATGATGCCATTATTCGGATTGTTCGGACCTGTGTCTGTGGCTCTGACCTATGGCGCTACCG
The DNA here is from genome assembly GCA_013378335.1 of Streptococcus sanguinis. Taxonomy (NCBI): domain Bacteria; kingdom Bacillati; phylum Bacillota; class Bacilli; order Lactobacillales; family Streptococcaceae; genus Streptococcus; species Streptococcus sanguinis. The sequence continues at coordinate 1,430,585 of CP040556.1, read as the reverse complement.
CAGTCCAGATATTGAAGCAGGCCATCAAAATAGTGGGCATGAAGCGATTGGAATTGTCGAAGAAATTGGAGATGCAGTGACAACTGTAAAACCTGGCGATTTTGTTATTGCGCCATTTACTCATGGATGCGGGCAATGTGATGCCTGCCGAGCAGGATTTGATGGCACCTGTGATTCTCATATTGGTAACAACTGGTCAGACGGGGTACAAGCAGAATATATGCGCTTCGAATTTGCTAACTGGGCTCTTATCAAAATTCCGGGTCAGCCTTCTGATTATACGGAAGGAATGCTCAAATCACTCTTGACACTGGCTGATGTCATGCCAACTGGTTATCATGCTGCACGAGTGGCAGATGTTAAGCCTGGTGATAAGGTGGTCGTGATTGGTGACGGAGCTGTTGGACAATGCGCTGTTATTGCGGCTAAAATGCGTGGTGCTTCCCAAATCGTTCTCATGAGCCGTCATGAAGATCGACAAAAGATGGCTTTAGAGTCAGGTGCGACAGCTGTTGTTGCAGAACGCGGCGAAGAAGGAATTGCCAAAGTACGTGAGATTCTAGGTGGCGGGGCAGATGCAGCTTTGGAATGTGTTGGAACAGAAGCAGCTGTTGATCAAGCTCTGGGAGTCCTTCACAACGGTGGTCGCTTAGGCTTTGTCGGTGTGCCTCACTATAATAACCGAGCTCTTGGTTCTACCTTTGCTCAAAATATTACAGTGGCAGGCGGTGCGGCCTCTGTCACGACTTACGACAAGCAAATCTTGCTCAAGGCAGTTCTTGATGGTGATATTAATCCAGGCAAGGTCTTTACAAGTGAGTACAGACTGGATGATATTGACCAAGCTTATAGGGACATGGATGAACGCAAGACTATTAAGTCCATGATTGTCTTTGATTAGGTGTAGATGAAAAACAGCCTTGCTGCGGTCTCTTTAAGATGGCAGTGGGCTGTTTTTGCATAGCTTGATAGTTCTTTTCATGAAAGGAAATTCATTCTTTTTGCTCTTTGCACCAAGTTATCCATCTTGACCATTCGGCGGCCAGATGGAGCTGGTGTTCTTTGATAAGTCTGTCTGGACAAAGGCTGGGAAATTCGACGCAGAATCGGGCTTCTAGGCCTTTTTCTGTGTCGCGAAACTGATGGCGAATTCCACCGATATTGCAACCATTCACTAGACTGGCGGCACCGACAGTTTGGAAGGGATAAGACGCATCACGAGGCTCCTCTATCTCAGCTTCGCCACCAAGGTCGAGAAAAAACTGTGTTGGCAGTGGACTGTTTCCTGCAGTCTCAATGACTTCAAGTTTGCTGCCGTGGGGCTGCAAGGCATAATGGTCTGGGCAGGCACCAAGGTTGACGCTTTTATGAGCATCTGTTTTTTCTAGCTTTTTACTGAAAGAAGCAGCAGTCAGTCCACTTGCAAAAATCGTGATGATAGCTCTTTTTCTAGGTTTCTTGGACCATTTGGCCGCCCATTTCATCAAATATTGGCTCCATTTGAGTTTAGTTCCGATTTGCTGGATTAGCTCTTCGTATGTCAGCTTCATTTTTGCTTCCAGTAGGGCTTGGTCTAAAATCTCCTTGTTGTCAGTATTAGGCAGCTGTAGATTAAGTATCTTAGCTGCTTTATGGATTCTCTTCTTCCGCCATTGCTCAATTCTTTCTTGACTGACTTCTTTTTGATTGATAATAATCTTCATTATTTAATCCTCTTGTTCTTGTCTTCTACTTATATTTATTATATAGTGGGAGCTGGATAGCATACAAGCATCAATTTTAGAGAGACTGTTGCATTTTGAGGTGAATGGCATGTATGAGAAAAAAATAAGAAAGACAGAGAAGCAGATAGAGACTAGCTTGCTGCAGCTGATGAAAGAGCAGACTTTTGAGACTATCAGTATTCGTCAGCTTATTGATTTGGCAGAGGTGAATCGCAGTACTTTTTATCGGCATTATCTGGATAAATATGATTTGCTGGAGAAGATAGAAGACCGCTTGCTAGGTGATTTGGAGGTCTATTATCAAGAGGCTCTAGAATCTGCCTGCTTGTTCAAGTTAGAAAAGGATTTTAAAGTGGAAGACTATATCCATGAGAAACAAAACCTTTTTCATTTTTTTGAGCCTTACTTGGAAGACTTGGCCATTCTTTTGGGTCCAAATGGCAGTCCAACTAGTTCGCGGCGGTTGCAGGAAGCTCTGAGGGAGATTTTCTCGCAGAGTATTTCCTTGGCTGATCCACATTTAGAGGAGATAGAAGCGGATTTGCTCCTGAATCATCAAGCCGCGTCCTTTATGGGAACTCTGACTTACTGGCTGGCTCATCCTTGTTATCAGGTTCAGCAAATGAGTGATTTTCATACTAGAGTGACCGCTGTTGGTTTAGCAGGTTTTGTCAGAGAGCATATGCAGGGGGATTGACAGGATAGTTTTTCCAGTTTGTTTCTTTATGGTATAATAGTCTCGAATATCTCAAAGGAGGACAGCCTTGTTTTTAGCTTTTAAAGAGATTGTCTACAGCCGCGGACGCTATCGTTTAGTGGTTGCTGTGGTCTTTCTCATTACCTATATGGTTTTCTTTTTATCTAGTCTTTCCGTCGGTTTGGCTAGGCTCAATCGCTTGGCTTTGGACCAATGGCAGGCTGAGTCGATTGTTTTGTCGGAGTACGCCAATAAGAATCTAATAGCTTCGACTCTCAAGGAAGAGGAATACAGCCGCCTGCTTCAAGGGGACTCAATCGCTGCTTTGGGACAAACGTCAGCAGTGGCCAATTATGAAGATGGAACTGATAAACTCAATGCTCAGGTTTTTGGTCTCTCTTGGGATAGTTTTCTAGCGCCTGACATTATTGAGGGACGTCCTGCTGAGAATGCTTATGAAGTTATTGCGGATAAGCGTCTCCAGCAAAAAGGTGTGAAGCTAGGCGACCAACTCCAGCTCAATGGCAGTGAGCGCCTCTATCAGGTTGTTGGCTTCACAGAGGATAATAGCTTCTTTACGCAACCTGTAATTTTTATGGCTCTAGATGATTTCAGGGAATTAAAGTACGGCTCTAGTCAGGTTAAGAATATCAGTGCACTTGTGGTCAAGGATAGTCAGAAGATTGAAGAAGCTGGCCTGAGTCAGCTCTCTATGAGTGATTTTATAGAAAATATCCCTGGCTATCAGCCTCAGGTACTGACTTTTTCCTTTATGATTGGGGCCATGGTTCTGATTACATTTTTGGTATTGGGCATTTTCATGTACATCATTACCATCCAAAAGACCCATCTTTACGGTATTATGCGCGCCCAAGGAATTGCCAGTGGGAAGATTATTGCTTCTATTTTTTGGCAGATTTTCATCCTGTCCACTCTGGGAATCAGCTTAGCTGTCTTGGCTCTCTTGGGAACTCAGCTAGTCTTGCCGGCTTCTATGCCTTTTTACAGTGACTGGAGAGCCTATGCTGGATTGATTGTCCTGATTGTTTTTATGTCACTTGCTGGCGGCCTCTTGTCCATTCATCGGGTTCTGAAAATTGACCCTATCACAGCAATCGGAGGTGAGTAAATGTCAATCATAGAACTAAAAGGGGTTACAAAAGAATATGGCCAGGGTCATACGCTGGTCCAAGCCCTGAAACCAACTGATTTCCAACTTGAAGCGGGGCAGTTTGTAGCTATTATTGGGCCGTCAGGCTCGGGTAAAACAACCTTTCTGACCTTGCTTGGCCATTTGCAAACTCCCTCAAAAGGACAGATTTTCCTGCATGGGAAAGATACCTCCCAGCTCAAGGAAAAGGAACGGGCAGCTCTACGCTTCAATGATTTCGGCTTCATTTTGCAGGCTTCCAATCTCATTCCTTTTTTGAAAATCGAAGACCAGTTCCAGCTGATTGACCGCTTATCTAAAAAGGAAAGAACGGATCTAGACAGTCTGATTGAGTTGCTGGATCTAAAAGGAACACTCAAGCAGTATCCCAAAGAATTGTCTGGTGGGGAACGGCAGAGAGCTGCTATCGCTAGAGCGCTTTACAATAGCCCAGATATTATCTTGGCTGATGAGCCGACAGCTAGTCTGGATACAGAGCGGGCCAAGCGCGTGGTCCATTTGCTCAAAGAGGTGACCCAGAAATTCCATAAGAGCGTGGTCATGATTACCCATGATACCCGCCTGCTGGACGAGGTTGACAAGGTTTATGAGATGCAAGACGGAGTGCTGACTCAAGTTCGATAAAGCGTTAGAATGGTTTATGCAATCAAACAGAGAAAAAAAGGAGAGGACTATGATTCATTATAAAACAAATCCTCAGCTGGATTTTGCGGCAGTGCTAGACCTCTATGATTCGGTTAATTGGAGCAATTACACTAATCGACCTCAGCAGTTAGAGCAAGCCTTCCATCAGTCCTTGTTTGTGATGGCGGCCTATGACGATGAGGAGTTGGTTGGTTTGATTCGAGCAGTCGGGGATGGACTTACCATTGTCTTCATTCAGGATTTGTTGGTGTATCCACACTACCAGCGTCAAGGGATTGGTCGAAGCCTTCTTCAGGAGACTCTGGAAAGTTTTAAAGATGTTTACCAAATCCAGCTGGCGACGGAGCAGTCAGATAAAAATCTAGCGTTTTATCAAGAGCTCGGCTTTCGCCGACAGGAAGATTTCGATTGTACAGGCATGATTTATGCACCTAATAAAAAGTAAAATTATAGAGAGAGTGGGACAGAAATCGGTAATTCGTTAGAATTCGATTTCGTCGTCCCACCTCCGCACAGTTGAGTAGGACTGTAAAAGCTGATGAAATCAGCGTAGTAGAGCCCACTCAACCACTGCGTCTTGCTCGACAATCCAAAGACAATTGAGAGGCTAGGACTTTTGTCCCAGCCTCTTTTGTCATGTTTACAAGGGGATAAGGTATAGAACTAGATTGATGAAAATATTTCTCGGTCTCTTTTGTTTTTCCTTGACAGTTAAATTGTCAGAATTTATAATAAAAGAAGAAAGGTGATAACGGTGTTATCGAATTAAAATCATGAAAAAAGAAACAGATGAGTTAAACGAAAAAATCTTGGAAAGCGCAAGGAGTGAGTTCTTGGCTTATGGCTATCAGGATGCTTCACTGCGGAGAATTTGTCGCGCTGCTGGCTTGACGACTGGGGCACTTTATAAGCGCTATGAGAGTAAGGACAGTCTCTTTACTGCTCTGCTTGAGCCTACTCTGACAGCCTTAGACCAGTATGGACAAGAGCAGAAGCGACGTGACTATGCTTTCCTAGAAGAGGGACACCTGTCTGATATGTGGGGGCATCGCTTAGAGGATCTCCAGTCCCTGATGCGGATTCTCTATGAGCATAAGGATATTATGCAGCTCTTGCTCTTTAAATCTCAGGGTTCTTCGCAAGCGGACTTCAGGATGCGTCTGCCTCATTTGGCTGCAGACGAGACTTATCGCTATTTGGATCTGGCTTACAAAGAGGGGAAAATCAATTATCTGGTCAAACACGAGTTTCTGCGATCGTGCATGACAGCTTATTACACAGCTGTATTTGAGCCCTTGGCTCAAGACTGGCCCCAAGAGCAGGCGCTGGAATTTTGCCATTCCATCATGGACTTGTTTGACTGGGGAGGTTTGCTAGGTTTTTGATAGAAAGAAGGAAATTCTATGAAGAAAAAATCTGTTCTTGCTTGGATCTGGGACTTTGTTTCCCTTCATAAGATGTATTTTGTGCTCAGTCTGATCTTTGCTTTTGCCTCTGTGATTTCAGGATTTCTGCCTTATTTCTTTATTGGTGGAATGATTAATCAGCTCTTGGCTGGCAATAAAAACTGGGATTTCTACCTGCAGCAGTCAGCTTGGGCAGGTCTGGCCTGGATTGGCTACTGGGGATTCCACGGCATTTCCACCATGCTGTCGCATACGGCTACTTTTAAGATTCTAGCGGAAATGCGGCACCGCCTGACAGATAAGCTAGCTAGGCTGCCTTTAGGTACAGTGCTTAGTCAGTCATCAGGCAGTTATAAAAACATTATCGTTGAGCGGGTGGATGCGACCGAAACGACCTTGGCTCACCTGATTCCAGAGTTTACTGCTGGGATTTTTGGTCCGATTATTGTTCTCATTGCCATGCTGGTTATCGATTGGCGACTGACCTTGCTGTCTCTCCTGACTATTCCCATCGTGGCGCTGGCCTATATGCGGATGGTTGCCAATAGCGAAGCAGACTATCAAAATACTCTGGTTAAGACCAAAAAAACTCAATGATACAGCGGTGGAATACATCAACGGGATTGAGGTTATCAAGGTTTTTGGCAAGGAAAAATTTTCTTACGATAAGTTTGTGACTGCTGCTAGAGAAGGAGCAGACTGCTTTATTGAGTGGATGCGCAAGTTCAATCTGGAGATGGGCATTGTGACTGCTTTTCTGCCATCAGGCTTGCTCTTTCTGCTGCCGGCTGGCTGTTATTTCTATCTGCAAGGTAGCTTGACTGCCAGCAATTTCATTCTGATGATTATTCTTTCGCTCAGTCTTCTGACTCCTCTGATTTTAGTGGCTAGTTACATGGACGATTTACGGAAAATCGGGACTATTTTTGGCCAAGTGATTGATATTTTGGAAAAGCCTGATTTGAAAAGGCCTCAGGAGCTGAGAGAACTTCCAAAAGGAAGGGATCTGGTCATGACGGATGTCAGCTTTGGCTATACAGATGAAGAGGAAGTACTGCATGGTATTTCGCTAGATATAAAGGCTGGCAGCATCAATGCTTTAGTTGGGCCATCAGGCTCAGGTAAGTCTACAATTGCCAAGCTTCTAGCTTCTTTCTGGGATGTCACTTCTGGTCAGATTACCTATGGTGGCTTGGACATTCGCCAGCTTCCGCTAGACTATTACAGTCGGCAGATTGCTTACGTGACCCAAGATAACTATCTCTTTGATGAGACTATTATGGAAAATATCCGGATGGGAAATCCAGCAGCTTCTGACGAAGAGGTTATCGAAATTGCCCATCGCTGTGGCTGTTATGACTTTATCATGAACTTAGAAGACGGCTTTGAAACTCAAGTAGGCTCTGGCGGCGGTCATCTATCTGGCGGGGAGCGTCAGCGGATTGCCATCGCCCGTGCCATGCTTAAGGATGCGCCGATTCTTATTTTGGATGAAGCGACTGCTTATACAGATCCGGAAAATGAAGCACGGATTCAGTCCAGTCTAGCTCGTCTGATTGAGGGACGAACCTTGATTGTCATTGCCCACAGGCTGTCTACGATTATGAGTGCAGACCAGATAGTTCTGGTCAATGATGGTCGAATTGAAGCTAGGGGCCGGCATGAAGAGTTACTGGCAGCTAGTCCGCTTTATTCTTCCATGTGGCAGGCCCATATTGCTACCAGGGATAGTGGTGAGTTGGAAGGAGGGCTGACTCATGCTTAATATACTGAAGAAATTCTTTGATTTCTGTACGGCAGAGGACCGTAGGAAATTTTATCAATCCATTTTTCTGGGCATCATCAAGTCCTTTATCATCGCTCTGCGTATCCCAGCAATCGGCCTAGTTGTTATGGGACTGATTGAGAAGAATCTCTCTATGCGAACCTTCTGGCTGGCTCTGGGAATCATGCTGGTATCCACTGTGCTAAACGTCTGGATTACCCTGAAAATTACCATGCTACAGACGGAAGCGGGCTATCATACCTGTGCTCAGAAGCGGATTGAAATTGCCGAGCACATGCGCTATCTGCCCATGGGTTACTTTAATCAAAATAGCTTAGGCAAGATTACCAGTGTTACGACCAATACGCTGGAAGGGCTGTCTGATGTAGCTACCAGAGTGGTTATGATGACTGTGCAGGGCTTTCTGACGACTGGTCTCATCACCGCTTTGGTCTTTCTCTATGACTGGCGGGTTGGACTGGTTCTCTTGGTGGGTCTCGTCCTCTTTCTCCTGCCAAATACTCTCATGCGTTGGCAAGTTGGCAAGGTTTCTGATGACAAGTATCAGGCAGATACGGACCTGGTAGCCGTTGTTTTGGAGTATAGCCAAGGGATTGCTGAAGTTAAGAACTATAATCTGGTCAACCGTTCTGCCAAGAAGCTGTCCAAGGCTATTGAAGGCAAGAGTCAGCTAGATACCAAAATGACACTCGTGACCTCACCTTACATTGCCCTCCAGGGCATAGTGACCAAGCTGACCGGTCTCTTTATGGGGCTTTTCTCTATCTACTTTTATCTCAATGGCAGTATGGAGCTGTTGGTAACCATTATGATGATTGTCAGTGGTTTTATGATTTATGAAAATCTAGACGGCGTTGGGTCTTTCTCTTCTCTACTGCGCATTGTTGATTTGTCGGTTGATATGGTCAATCAAGTCTTAGCTATCCAGCCGATGGACATCAGCGGTCAGGATATTGAGCCTAAGAGCAGCCGGATTGAGCTGAGAGACGTTAGCTTCTCTTATGGAAATAAGAAAATCATTGACCAGGTTTCCCTCACCATTCCCGAAAAAACAACAACTGCCTTGGTCGGACCTTCTGGGTCAGGCAAAACAACGCTCTGCAACCTCATCGCCCGCTTCTGGGATGTGGACCAGGGAAGTATCAGTTTGGATGGGCATGATGTTAGAGATTACAGCTATGACAGCCTGATTCGCAATTTCAGCTTTGTCTTCCAAAGTGTCTATCTCTTTGAGGATACCATTGCTAATAACATCCGTTTTGGCAAGCCGGAGGCCAGTCAGGAAGAAGTAATAGAGGCTGCCAAGAAAGCAGCCTGTCATGACTTTATCCTCTCGCTGCCTGATGGTTATAACACCAAGATTGGTGAAGGAGGTGCCAGTCTTTCTGGAGGTGAGCGTCAGCGCATTTCCATCGCTCGGGCCATTATTAAGGATGCGCCTATTATCATTCTGGATGAAGCAACAGCCAATGTTGACCCCGAAAACGAAGAAGCTCTCATGCAGGCCATTCAGGCTCTGACTCGCGATAAGACCATTATCATGATTGCCCACCGGCTCAAGACGGTTGAGCATGCAGACCAGATTTTGGTGCTGGATCAAGGCCGTATTGTCGAGCAAGGCAAACACCGAGACTTACTAGCCAAACAAGGTATCTATAGTAAGTTTATCCAAGAAAGAAAAACAGCCGCCAGCTGGCGGATTTAGATGGGGAATTAACAGTTGATACAGCGAGCTTCTGTAGCTTGCTGTTTTTCATTTATTGGCAGGAATGGTATAATAGTGGATAGTCATAAGAAGTTGATTAGTGAATTGCGGAGAAGATGAAGAAGACGAGTGCTAATGCTAAATGATGACATTTTAATCTATTAGCACGGAAAAGAACAAAGTTTTAAATTTTAAATGAAGAGGTACGCCATGAATGAAATCAAATGCCCCAACTGCGGGGAAGTTTTTACAGTTAATGAGAGCCAGTACAGTGAGCTTTTGTCTCAGGTTCGAACTGCAGAGTTTGACAAGGAAATTCATGCTCGGATTGAGCAGGAGCTGGCTTTAGCAGAGCAAAAATCCCAGAATGTCCAACAAGCTCTCCTATCGCAGAAAGAACAGGAAATTAGCAATCTTCAAAGTCAAATTGCTCAGTTTGAGACCCAGCAGGAATTGGCAAAGAAAAAGGCGGAGCAGGCAGCTAGTCTTCAATTGCAAGAAAAAGACAAGGAAGTTCAGCAATTGGAAAGTCAGCTGACAACTCTGCGCTTGGAGCATGAGAACGAACTGCAAAAGACCTTGTCTGCGCTGGAAAAAGAGCGAGACGAGGTTAAGAATCAGCTAGTTTTGCAAGAAAAGGAAGCAGCGCTAGCTCAGACCTCTCTCAAAGAGCGCTATGAGGTAGAGCTGCGTCAGAAAGATGAGACCATAGAGTTCTACAAGGATTTCAAAGCCAAGCAGTCCACTAAGATGATTGGTGAGAGTTTGGAACAGCACTGCGAGTACGAGTTTAACAAGAACCGTATGGCTATGTTTCCACGAGCCGAGTTTGGCAAGGACAATGATGCCAGAACCGGCAGCAAGGGTGACTACATTTACCGTGAGGTGGATGAAAATGGTGTAGAAATCCTCTCCATCATGTTTGAGATGAAAAATGAAGGTGATGAGACAGCTACCAAGAAGAAAAACGAGCATTTCTTCAAAGAACTGGATAAGGACCGGCGGGAGAAAGGCTGCGAGTATGCTATTCTGGTGACACTTCTGGAGGCTGACAGCGAGCTCTACAATTCGGGTATTGTCGATGTGTCCTATGCCTATGAGAAGATGTATGTTATCCGGCCTCAGTTCTTCTTGCCCATGATTACCCTCCTGCGTAATGCTGCGCTTAACTCGCTCAAGTACAAGCAGGAACTGGCCTTGGTGCGGGAGCAGAATATTGATATTACGCATTTTGAGGAAGATTTGGATGCCTTTAAAGTAGCTTTCGCCAAGAACTATCAGTCTGCTTCGACCAACTTTGGCAAGGCCATCGAGGAGATTGACAAGGCCATCCGCCGTATGGAAGAAATCAAGAAGTTCCTGACGACCTCTGAAAACCAGCTGCGATTGGCAAACAATAAACTGGACGACGTCTCCGTCAAGAAACTGACGCGCAAAAATCCTACTATGAAAGCTAAGTTTGAAGCGCTAAAGGGAGAGTGAGAAAGAAATGGGAAATGAAATATTAGTTCAGAATACTGACGAAGTAGATGAGGTACAAAGTTTAAATTACGATGAGTTAGAAGAACTGCTAGAGCAACAATTTAAGATGGAATTTTCTAATCTTGAAAAGTTACAAATAGAATTTAAAGAGATTGGTTCACCCGATAAGTTAAGCGATGTTATTTTAGATGAAATTTGGAGTCAATTTGGGAATCAAATTGGCTTAGATATGACAAGTGATACCCTTCTCCAGCAGTATAATGATAAGCATCCTGAAGGTTATACAAAAGATATTGGTGACAGAATTGTAAAAGACAAAAGATATCTCGATGCAAATAAATCCATGAAAAAAAACCAAAAATCAGGAAATCTGAGGGATGAATACACTGGAAAAACATTAAAAAGAAATGAAAAAGCAAATCTCGATCATGTAATTCCAAGGAAGCAAGTCTATGAGAATGTTTGGAGAAAAATTGCTAATTTAGAAACTGCAGATTTAGCGAATAAAAAGGAAAATTTGGCTCCCACTAATGAATCTCTTAATAAAAGTAAAGGAGCAAAATCCAACAGTGAGTATATAAAAATAGAGAATTTAGAGAAGAGAAACTCATAGAACAAGTTAAAAAAGATAATGAAAAAATTGATAGGAAAAATATCTCAAATGCAGAAAAGAAAAATTTAAAATCTGTAAACAATAAAAGATTAAACGATAAATTAGCTGCTGATTCACAGAAGATGCTTAAGGTTGAGAAAAAAGCAAAGAAAGCAATCAATAGAGATATAGCAAAAAAAGTACCTGTAAAAATGGCAAATAAGGCAGGTAAAGATGCTGTTAAAGCAATGTTTGTTGCAGCTTTATTTGGGATGCTGAAAGAAATTATGAATGCTTTGGTTCGTTTTTTCAAATCTAAAAAACGTTCGTTTGATATATTCTTATCAGAAATGAAAAATGCACTTCATTCTTTCTTTGATAAGATTAAAGATTTTATTAAACTAGGTGTAGATAGTTTTGTTGGAAGCATCGTCGGAGAAATTATTGGTGTAATTAACCAGAAACTAAAAAAACTTCCAAACTTGATTAAACAAATATTTGGTTCAATAAGAGAAAGTATCTCTTATCTATCAAATTCTGAAAATCAGACACATTCCACAGCAATTAAGGTAGCTCACATTTCAAAAATTATTACTTCTGGTTTAGTTGCTGTAGGTGCAATGTTTTTAGGAGAATATTTTGAACAGTTCTTAAATAAGATACCAGGTATGACTTTTGAAATAAAACTTCTAGGAACAATTGCTAATATTTTAGGGATGTTCCTAGCAAGTTTACTAACTGGAATCTTGGGTGCCATAATCATTAACGGACTTGATGGATTTATTTCAAGGAAACTACAAGAAGAAAACAAAAAGCAACAAGCTGATAAGAAGAACGAATTACTAAGATTTCAGGATGTTCAAATTTTTGTTGCCGAGCAAAATGTTGCAGTTAAGCGAAATGATATCTTCAGTAAGATGGCTAAGAATCATCAAAAACTAAGAGAACTGCTTGGTAATGTTCAAGAGGAGTTTTCTAATTCCAAGACTGATTCCACACAGCGATTATTAGATAACGAAATATATTTTGATGATAAGCAAAGTGAACTTGAAGAAATGCAAAATGCATTAAATGATTTATTATAGGAGAAAATTATGTCAGAAGAATTAGAGATTCAAGTTTTAGCAAATTCTGAAAGATTTAATGAAAAAAAACAAGAGCTAAAAGCCTTTAGTGAAGAGATTCCAGAACAATCAGATTTACCAACTGTCCCACAAGACGATCCTATGCTAGGATTTATTGGTATGGAATATGATGTTAAAGGTAAGGATTTAAACGCTCTCACTGATGCCGTTCAAAATAGAATGATTGAACAAAACAAGCATATAAAAAAGATTATTCAGGAATTTAATACAATATATGAAACATTCCAAATATTGGATGATGAGTATATTCAAAGTATTTCAAATTCTTTGATTGCAGCCAAAGAGGCAAATAATAAAGCTATACAGGGATTGCGCGAGATAGAAGAATATCAAACTGGTAATAAAAAACTATTAGATGATGTTTTTAAACAGAATAAAGATTTAATTGATATATTGAAGAAACATCATAAAAAGCTAGAAGAGTTAGAACAACTTGAAGATAAGCAAGGTGAAATTCAAATTGAAATTGAAAATTTAAAAGATAACCTAAAAACATTGGTGAAATTAGAAAGACTAGAAAATAGTTTTAACGATTTGCATTTACAAGTTGAAGAAACACAAAATGGTCTTAAAAACGACGTAGATAAGATGAATGTTCGATTAATAGAGGAAGGCAAAAATCTTACTTTAACCGTCGAGAAATTTCAAACTGAATTAGAGGAAAAACAAAATGAGATTATTTTCCTTAGAAAAGGATTCTATATCTTAGGAATCTTATTCGCTCTAATAGTAGTATTTCTGTTATTTAAAGGAATGTAGATGATTAGTGAAACATATTTAAAAATGTTAAAATCAGAAGTGAAGAAAATTGATGATTTAACAAATAGTACTTATGAATTAGAAGTAATTCTTCAAGATATAGTTGATAATGCTAAAAATGCTGAGTTAGAGTTTATAAAACGATTAGGAAACTTAACAAGTAAAGAAACATTCTCTAAAATCAAAGATAAGCAAACTGGCATTTTGGAATTATTGTATAAATATCTTGGTTCTAGAGTTATTGATATAAATTATTTGATTTTGAAAGAAACAAATAATAAATCATTTGAAGCATTAGCTAATGATTTAAAATCATTAATAGGTTTAGAAAATGTGAAGAAAGAGATTGAAGATCTAGTCGCATTTAATAAAGTTCAACAAAGTAGAGAAAAAATCGGTCTTAAAAGAACAAATAGAACTATGCATATGGCATTTTTAGGCAATCCAGGTACCGGTAAAACTACAGTTGCCAGAATCGTCGGGAATATGTATCGTTCTTTAGGAATATTAAGTAAAGGTCACTTTATAGAGGCGAGTAGAACAGACTTGATAGCAGAATATCAAGGTCAGACAGCCTCTAAAGTTAAAAGATTGATACAAAAAGCAAAGGTGGTGTATTGTTTATAGATGAAGCATACAGTATTACAGAGAATGATAAAAGTGATAGTTACGGTCGAGAGTGTTTAACTGAGTTAACTAAAGCATTGGAAGACTATCGTGATGATTTGGTGGTTATTGTTGCGGGATATGATGAATTGATGAAGAAATTTTTTGAATCTAATCCTGGCTTAAAATCAAGATTTAATTATTTTATTACGTTTGAAGATTATACTGTGGACCAAATGTTTGATATTTTTCTTTCATATTGCAAAAATGAAGAGTACACTTTGCGTGATTCTGCAAAAGAAAAATTAAAAAAATATTTAGAACTACATACTAACAATCTTGAAAATAAAAATGCAAATGGACGATTTGTAAGAAATGTATTTGACAGGATAATTATGAACCAAGCAAGAAGATTGGCTAAATTAAATTCTGATACAAAGGAGAATTATGTTACAATCCTTGAAGAAGACATTTTTTGAATGAAATTAGAAAGCGACACATGAACGGAATTATCAACTTAAAAAAAGAAGCGGGCATGACCTCGCATGATGCGGTATTTAAGCTGCGCAAGATCTTAAAAACAAAGAAAATCGGTCATGGGGGCACCTTGGATCCAGATGTGGTAGGGGTGCTTCCCATTGCTGTGGGCAAGGCAACGCGCTTAGTCGAGTTCATGCAGGAGGAAGGCAAGGTCTACGAGGGGGAAATCACACTGGGCTACTCAACAACGACAGAGGATGCCAGCGGAGACATCCTAGAGCGGACGCCAGTGACGGAACTTTTAGAAGAAGCTCTCATTGATGAAGCGATGGAGTCCATGACCGGTGAGATTCGTCAGTTTCCGCCCATGTACTCTGCAGTCAAGGTAAATGGCCGCAAGCTTTATGAGTATGCAAGAGCGGGTCAAGAAGTGGAGCGGCCAGAGCGGCAGGTGACCATCTATAGTTTCGAGCGCACCAGTCCGATTGCCTATGAAGATGAACAAGCCCGCTTTCGCTTTCGAGTGAAGTGTAGCAAGGGGACCTATGTCCGAACTCTGTCTGTTGATTTGGGAGCCAAGCTTGGCTTTGCCAGTCACATGTCCCAGCTGACACGGACTTCCTCAGCAGGTATGAGCTTAGATGATGCCTTGACCTTGGATGAAATAGCGGAGCGAGTAGCAAGGGAGGATTTCTCCTTTCTCCAACCACTCGAATTGGGAATCGGAGATTTACTGAAGGTTGAGCTTTCTGACGAGCAGGTTGAGGACGTGAGGAACGGCCGTTTTATCAGCTTGATGTCAGAAGAAGCTGAGCTAGCTGGCTTTTATAAGGAGAAGTTAGTAGCTATTTTGGAAAAGCGTGAAGCAGTTTACAAGCCTCGTAAGGTCTTCCTTTAATATCCGCAGTAGAATTGTCAAAAGATTGTTACTCTTTTGTAATATGAAATGTGCGCTTGCATGTTATAATAATTTCATTAAACCTCACAAAAGGACAGCAACTGCACAACTGCTGTCCTTTTGTTTTGCTTTTTTCAGGTTTTGACAAACGCCCTGACTAGAGCAGTAAAATTTTTTTGAATGTTTTGCAGTTTAGCGCGGAAGGGATATTGTAAAAATAGCAAATGCGTAGTAAAATAGAGGAATGATGATAACCAAGAGAATTATAGATGAAAAAGGGATTGATCAGACAGAAGATACGGTCCTTGTTCTAGGCTATTTTGATGGGCTGCATAAGGGCCATCAGGCACTCTTTGAGAAGGCACGAGAGATTGCTGTAGAGCAAGGCCTAAAGATTGCAGTGATGACCTTCCTGGAGTCGCCTAAGCTAGCCTTTGTCCGCTATCAGCCTGAACTCATGCTGCATCTGGCTAGTCCTGAAGACCGGATGGCGCAGCTGGAAAATCTAGGTGTTGACTATCTTTACCTGATTGATTTTACTAGCCATTTTGCGGGGAATACAGCCCGAGACTTTTTTGAGAAATACGTGTCTCGTTTACGCGCCAAGGCTGTGGTAGCCGGCTTTGACTATCATTTTGGCTCAGACCGCAAAGAGTCACATGAGCTGAGAGATTATTTTAATGGTAAGATTGTTATCGTTCCTTCGGTTAATCTGGATAATCAGAAGATTTCTTCTAGCCGAATTCGGGAGACGATTGCCGTCGGAGATATGCTGAAAACTCAAGAATTACTGGGTTATCCTCTGTCCACTCGTGGTATTGTGGTTCATGGCAATGCCAGAGGACGGACGATTGGTTATCCAACAGCCAATCTAGCTCCCTTGGATAGAGTCCTTCTTCCAGGAGATGGCGTTTATGTCGCGGACGTTGAGCACAATGGTCAGCGCTATCGCGGTATGGCTAGTGTTGGGAAAAATGTAACTTTTGATGGTGATGAGCTTCGTTTTGAGGTTAATATCTTTGATTTTTCTCAGGATATCTATGGCGATACCATTCGGATTTTCTGGCTGGATAAGATTCGCGAGATGGTTAAGTTTGATGGTATTGACAGCTTGATTGCTCAGCTGCAGAGCGATGAACAGATCGCTAGAAGTTGGACTGCTTATCGAAATAGTTGAAAAATTTATATTTTCATGACATTCGGCAGTAATTTTCAAAAAAATATAGTCAAGCCAAATAAAATTTAGTATAATAGAGGTAGTTATTATACAGAATTAGAAGAGAAACGCATGATTACATTATTTTTATCGCCGAGTTGTACTTCTTGCCGCAAGGCGCGTGCTTGGCTGCTAAATCATGAAGTGCCCTTTCAGGAACATAATATCATGACGAGCCCTCTGTCAGCTCCCGAATTGCAACACATTCTTTCTCTGACAGAGAACGGTACAGACGACATTATTTCAACTCGCTCAAAAATTTTTCAGAAATTAGATTTGGATGTGGAGGATTTGTCCATTTCAACCTTGATTCAGTTGATTGAGGAAAATCCCAGTCTTTTGCGACGCCCAATTATTTTAGATGGCAAACGGATGCAAATCGGCTTTAACGAGGATGAAATTCGTGCTTTCTTGCCTCGGAGTTATCGTAAGGAAGAGTTAAGATCCGCAACTATGCGGGCAGATATTCAGTAAAGATGAACAAAAATTATAGTTACCCACTAGATTTATCGTGGAGCACTGAAGAGCTTGCTTCGGTGCTCTCTTTTTTTAATGATGTAGAAGCAGCTTATGAACAGAAAGTCCAAGCGGAAAAGCTCTTGAAGTCCTATGCGGCTTTCAAGCAAGTTGTTCCTAGCAAAGGCCAAGAGAAGCGAATCGACCGTGAGTTCGAAAACGTAAGCGGTTATTCGCTTTATCGTGCTGTTCAAGAGGCAAAAAGTAAAGGTAAAGGAAGCATTTCTCTTGGAAAATAAATTTCATTTTGCTAAAGAAATCATCTACCAAGCTGGTGCTTTTTTGAGGGAACATCTCTATGATGATTTAGATGTGAGTCAAAAGACCAGTGCCACTGACTTAGTCACCCAGATGGACCGGAAGGTTCAGGATGATTTGGTGGCTAAGATTCTAGCCCGCTATCCCCAGGATGCTATTTTAGCGGAGGAAAATGGACTCCGACATAATATTACTGATGGCAATGTCTGGGTGATAGATCCGATCGATGGGACCACTAATTTTATCACTCAGAAGGCTGATTTTGCAGTCATGATTGCCTATTTTGAAAAGGGCCTTGGTCGTTTTGGCTTGATCTATGATGTGACCAGAGACCAGCTCTATCACGGTGGTGGAGACTTTGATGTCTATTGTAACGACCGGAAACTTCCTGCTTTTGAGGACCGGCCTTTTCAAGATTTTCTTATGGCTTCCAATACCGGTATGCTGCAAGCCAATGATTGGGGCTTGGCAGACTTGGCTCGGGAGTGTTTAGGGGTTCGGGTTTATGGCAGTGCTGGGATTAGCTTTAGCAAGGTGCTGTCTGGTGGCCTCTTGGCTTATTTTTCCTACAACTGGCCTTGGGATTATGCGGCGGCTTCGATTATGGCGGAAAAGCTAGGTTTTATCGTCCAGACCTTGGATGGCAGTCGGCTAAATTTCCAGACTCAGCAGCCTGTCATGATGGCACCTAAGTGCAAACTATCAGCTCTGAAGCCTTATTTAGAAAAGGGGAAGCAGTAGATGGACTTTCCTAAAGGTTTTAAAGAAAAATATGAGCAGATTTTAGGCGCAGAAGCAGCAGAATTTTTTGCGACCTTTGACGAGGAGCCAATTTCGGCCTTTCGTACTAATCCTTTAAAAGAAGGCCAGCAGAATTTCTCAGATGCCATTCCTCAGACAGACTGGGGCTTTTATGGCAAGGTGTCTGGCAAGTCTGCTGAGCATGTGACTGGTCTGGTTTATTCGCAGGAGCCAGCAGCTCAAATGGTAGCTCAGATAGCAGCGCCATCTAAGGGAATGAAAGTCTTAGATTTGGCGGCAGCACCAGGTGGCAAGTCAACTCATCTTTTATCTTTTTTAGATAATACAGGCCTGCTGGTCTCCAATGAAATCAATAGCAAACGCTCTAAAATCTTAGTGGAGAACATTGAGCGCTTTGGTGCTAGAAATGTGCTTGTTACAAATGAATCAGCTGAGCGGTTGGCTCAGGTTTTTGAAGGTTATTTTGATTTGATTGTGCTAGATGCCCCTTGTTCGGGCGAGGGCATGTTTCGCAAGCAACTGGATGCTACCCAGTATTGGACGCCGGATTATCCAGCCCAATGCGCCCAGCTCCAGCGAGAGATTTTAACAGCCGCTATGAGCATGCTTGCCAAGGACGGACGCCTGGTTTATTCGACCTGTACTTGGGCTCCTGAAGAAAATGAAGACGTCGTTGCTTGGTTACTGGAAGAATTTCCACTTGAACTCATTGATATTCCTAAGATAAACGGGATGACTGAAGGAATTGGCTTTCCTGAGACAGCTCGGATGTATCCGCATCGCTTTAAAGGTGAAGGTCAGTTTACAGCTCACTTTCGCTTTACTGGTGAGAATAGTAGCAAGAAGATCAAATCAGGTAAGAATCGTTTGACGAGCGAGCAAAGAAAACTCTGGCAGGATTTCGAGAGCAAGCATCTAAAAACGGTCTTGACTGGAGAACTGCAGACCTTTGGGGACAATCTTTACTTGTTGCCAGCTGGCCTGCCAGATTTGTCTAAGTTGAAGATTGCTCGTAACGGCTTGCATCTTGGTACGTTTAAGAAGAATCGTTTTGAGCCTAGCTTTGCCCTAGGCTTGGCTATGAAGCCCAGCGAGGTTCTGAATCGAGTTGAAATCAATAATCAGGACTTCAAGAAATATACTGCAGGCGAGACGATTGAACTGGCAGAAACGCAGCCAAACGGCTGGTACCAACTGGTCCTTGGCGGTAACGGTCTGGGCTTTGCAA
Organism: Streptococcus sanguinis; assembly: GCA_013378335.1. Classification (NCBI taxonomy): domain Bacteria; kingdom Bacillati; phylum Bacillota; class Bacilli; order Lactobacillales; family Streptococcaceae; genus Streptococcus; species Streptococcus sanguinis. The sequence goes on along the minus strand of CP040556.1, from coordinate 1,411,509 downwards.
AAGTCACTGGAAAAACCCTGAAAAATTATTTTCCAAAAGGCCTGAGATTTAAATAAAATATTAGGAAAAACTGCTATTATATGATATAGTTGAAGATGTGAATGTATTTAGAAAATAAACTTCTTTCTGCCTTTGATAGAAAGCAATTCTGAAGCCACTTCCCATCCTCGTAATTTTATTGAAGGAGAAATCTTTTGAACAAATTGAAAAAATTTGCTTTAGCACTGACAGCTTTGGGCTTAGGTCTCAGCTTATCAGCTTGCTCATCTTGGATTGACCGTGGTGAATCCATCACTGCCGTTGGATCGACCGCCCTTCAGCCTTTGGTTGAAGCAGCAGCCGATGAATTTGGCTCTAACAACATTGGTAAAACAGTCAATGTACAGGGTGGAGGTTCTGGTACGGGCCTTTCACAAGTTCAATCAGGCGCAGTTGAGATTGGAAATAGTGATGTCTTTGCTGAGGAAAAAGAAGGAATTGATGCATCGAGCCTTGTTGACCATCAAGTTGCAGTAGCTGGCCTCGCGGTTATTGTAAATGAAGAGGTCACTGTTGATAACCTAACAACCGAAGAACTGCGTAAGATTTTCACAGGCGAAATCACAAACTGGAAGGAACTGGGCGGTGAGGATCTAGAGATTTCGATTATCAACCGTGCGGCCAGTTCGGGTTCTCGAGCAACCTTTGACAGTGTCATCATGGATGGGGAAGAGCCTGTCCAGAGCCAGGAACAGGACTCAAATGGTATGGTGAAATCCATTGTTGCTCAAACACCAGGTGCCATTTCCTATCTGGCATTTGCTTATGTGGATGATTCTATCAAGACCATTAAATTGAATGGTTTTGAGGCAAATACTGAAAATGTTACGACAAATGACTGGCCGATTTGGTCTTATGAACACATGTATACCAAGGGTGAACCAACAGGCCTTACAAAAGAATTTTTGGAATACATGCTGTCAGACGATGTTCAAAAAGGTATTGTTACCAGCATGGGCTATATCTCAATCAATGATATGAAAGTCAGTAAGGACGCTGATGGGAATGTCACAGCAATAGAAGGAGATTCAAAATGAAAAATGAGGAATTAACCAAAAAGTTGTTATCGCCTTCTAAGAATTCTCGCTTGGAGAAGTTTGGCCGCTATCTGACTTTTGCTTGTCTGTCACTGATTGTGGTGATTGTGGCTATGATTCTAATCTTCATTGCTCAGAAAGGTCTATCTACTTTCTTTGTCAACGGCGTTAATGTTTTTGATTTTCTTTTTGGTGGTGTCTGGAATCCTTCTGGTAAGGAATTTGGTGCCCTGCCAATGATTTTAGGCTCTTTTATCGTTACCATTCTATCAGCCCTGATAGCAACTCCCTTTGCGATTGGTGCAGCTGTCTTTATGACAGAGGTTTCTCCAAAAGGAGCGAAGATACTGCAACCGGCGATTGAACTTTTAGTTGGTATTCCGTCTGTTGTTTATGGATTTATCGGTCTGCAAATCGTGGTGCCTTTTGTCCGTACAGTTTTTGGCGGTACTGGTTTTGGGATTTTATCTGGTATTTTTGTACTCTTTGTCATGATTTTGCCGACAGTAACCTTTATGACGACGGACAGTCTGCGTGCTGTGCCACGTCACTACCGTGAAGCCAGTCTGGCTATGGGGGCAACGCGCTGGCAAACAATCTGGCGCGTGATTCTCAATGCAGCTCGGCCAGGAATATTTACAGCTATTATCTTTGGTATGGCTCGTGCCTTTGGTGAGGCTCTGGCAATTCAGATGGTCGTTGGTAACTCAGCGGTGATTCCAACCTCTTTGACGACACCAGCAGCTACACTGACCTCTGTCTTGACCATGGGAATCGGAAATACCGTTATGGGAACAGTGGATAATAACGTTCTCTGGTCTCTGGCTCTGGTGCTCTTGATAATGAGCTTAGCCTTTAACAGTGTGATTAAACTAATTACAAAAGAAAGAGGTAAGAAAAACTATGCACGCTAAGAAATTAGATAAATTGGCGACTGGTGTTCTCTACACAATAGCGAGTATCATTGTTGCCATCCTTGCCTCTCTTATCCTCTATATCTTAGTTAGAGGATTACCGCATATTTCCTGGTCTTTCTTGACAGGGAGATCCTCTTCTTACCAAGCTGGCGGTGGTATTGGGATTCAGCTATACAATTCCTTCTTCCTGCTTGTAATTACTCTGATTATCTCTGTGCCTCTTTCTATGGGGGCTGGAGTCTATCTGTCAGAGTATGCTAAGAAAGGACCAGTGACCAACTTTGTCCGTACCTGTATTGAAATTCTGTCTTCACTGCCTTCGGTAGTAGTAGGGCTCTTTGGTTTTTTGATTTTTGTTGTTCAGTTTGAGTATGGCTTCTCAATCATTTCGGGTGCCTTGGCTCTGACAGTCTTTAATCTGCCTCAGATGACGCGGAACGTCGAAGATAGTCTTCGCCATGTCCACCACACCCAGCGTGAAGCTGGTTTGGCCTTGGGAATTTCCCGCTGGGAAACGGTCCTGCATGTGATCATCCCAGAAGCTTTACCTAGTATTGTGACAGGAATTGTACTGGCTTCCGGTCGTATCTTTGGTGAAGCAGCGGCCTTGATTTTTACAGCTGGTCAGTCGGCTCCGGCTCTGGACTGGTCAAACTGGAATATTTTCAGTGTTACCAGCCCTATCTCTATCTTCCGTCAGGCTGAGACCTTGGCTGTCCATATCTGGAAGGTCAACAGCGAGGGAACAATTCCTGATGGAACGGCTGTTTCTGCAGGTTCAGCAGCGGTTCTCCTGATCTTCATTTTGATTTTCAATCTGGGAGCCCGCAAACTGGGCAGCTATCTGCATAAAAAATTAACCTCTGCTTAAAGGAGAAGAAATGACAGAATATAATTGGAATGAAAAACATATCATTACTTTTCCTGAAGAAAAGGTAGCCCTGTCGACCAAGGATTTGCATGTTTACTACGGTAAAAAGGAATCCATCAAGGGCATTGATATGCAGTTTGAAAAAAACAAAATCACTGCTTTGATTGGCCCCTCTGGCTCAGGTAAATCAACCTATCTCCGCAGTCTCAACCGCATGAACGATACCATTGATATTGCCAATGTGACAGGAGAGATTCTCTACGAGGGGATAGATGTTAACCGCCCTGAAATCAATGTTTATGAAATGCGCAAGCATATCGGCATGGTTTTCCAACGGCCAAATCCTTTTGCCAAGTCTATCTATCGAAATATCACTTTTGCCCATGAACGGGCTGGTGTCAGAGATAGAAAGGTGTTGGATGAGATTGTGGAGACTTCGCTCAAGCAAGCAGCTCTTTGGGACCAGGTCAAAGATGACTTGCACAAGTCTGCCCTGACTCTCTCTGGCGGTCAGCAGCAGCGGCTCTGCATTGCCCGTGCTATCTCGGTCAAGCCAAACATTCTGCTCATGGATGAGCCAGCGTCAGCCTTGGATCCGATTGCGACCATGCAGCTGGAAGAAACCATGTTCGAACTTAAGAATAACTATACCATTATCATTGTCACCCACAATATGCAGCAGGCTGCCCGTGCTAGTGACTACACTGGATTCTTCTATCTGGGCGACTTGATTGAGTATGATAAGACGGCTAATATTTTCCAAAATGCCAAGCTTCAGTCTACTAATGACTATGTTTCAGGCCACTTTGGTTAAGCTGCCGTCCGTATCATCACGATTCAACAAGCTTAGTCTTTGGTTGAATGTAAAATAAAATGAAGGAAAAACGTATGACAGAACCTATTTTACAAGTCAAGGACTTGTCGGTTTATTATAATAAAAAGAAAGCCCTTAATAGCGTTTCACTTGATTTCATGCCAAATGAGATTACGGCTTTGATTGGACCGTCAGGCTCAGGTAAGTCAACCTTGCTCAAGGCCATCAACCGAATGGGGGACCTGAATCCAGAAGTAACGACTACAGGAACGGTCATTTATAACGGTCACAATATCTATAGTCCGAGGACAGATACGGTAGAGCTTCGCAAGGAAATCGGAATGGTCTTCCAGCAGCCTAATCCCTTTCCTATGACCATTTATGAAAATGTGGTTTATGGACTTCGGATTAATGGCATCAAGGACAAGGCTGTTTTGGACGAAGCAGTTGAGCGCTCCCTAATTGGTGCTTCTATCTGGGATGAGGTCAAGGACCGTCTGCATGATTCTGCAATTGGTCTTTCCGGTGGTCAGCAGCAACGGGTCTGTGTGGCCCGCGTGCTAGCTACTAGCCCTAAAATCATTCTCTTGGACGAGCCAACTTCAGCCTTGGACCCAATCTCAGCAGGGAAAATCGAGGAAACCCTCTACAGCTTGAAAGACAAATACACCATGCTTTTGGTCACTCGCTCCATGCAGCAGGCTTCTCGGATTTCTGAGAAGACCGGCTTCTTCCTTGGCGGAGACCTGATTGAATTTAATGAAACCAAAAAGATGTTCCTCAATCCGGCCCACAAAGAGACCGAAGACTATATTACTGGTAAATTCGGATAACAGAAAGGAATCTTATGCTTAGAGTACAATTTGAAGAAGATTTAGAAAAACTTCATAATCAATTCTATGCGATGGGAAATGAAGTCCTATCGCAGATTAATCGGACGGTGCGTGCCTTTGTCACACATGACCGTGAACTGGCTCGTCAGGTCATTGAAGACGATGCTAAAGTCAATGAATACGAGGTCAAACTGGAGAAAAAATCTCTGGAAATCATCGCCTTGCAGCAACCTGTGTCTCAGGATTTGCGGACCGTTATCACCGTGCTGAAAGCCAGCAGTGACTTGGAACGCATGGGCGACCACGCCGTATCTATCGCCAAAGCTGCTGTTCGGATGAAGGGAGAAGTCCGCATCGAGTCCGTAGAGGATGCTATCAGCAAGATGGGGCGTGATGTTAAGAACTTCGTCGAAGAAACCCTAAACGTCTATCTCAATGGAAATGTAGACCAAGCTTATGCCGTAGCAGCGCTAGATGAGAAAATTAACCAATACTTTGATGATATTCGCGATCTTGCTACAGAGGAAATCAAACAAAATCCAGAACTGATTGTGACTGGCCGTGACTACTTCCAAGTTATTTCTTATCTAGAACGAATCGGCGACTATGCCAAGAATATCTGTGAATGGGTTGTTTACTTTGAAACAGGTAAAATTATTGAGTTGTGATGAACAAAGAGGTACGGTTTATTTCGTATCTTTTTTGTATACTCATGAAGAGGCTCAAGTATCCAGTTTTTCATTGGAACTTGACTCCGGCTATGTTACACTATAAGAATATGAAGGATGTAATATATTTTTATAGTGAAGTATTTAGGTGGAAATAATGAAGAAAAAAATTTTTACGACACTTGCCCTTATTCTTGTCTTGATATCTGGTGGGATCTTCGTCTATAATAAACTGACAAAACCTAACCTTAGCCCCAAAACAGCCAAACTCTATCAGCATGGCTTTCGACTATTAGAAGAACAATATGGAACCTATTTCAAAGAACACTATAAAGGTATTGAAAAGATTGAGTTTTCCCCAATCTACATTACTGAGGAAGGGTCAACTTTCTCAAATGCCTATGTACGTCCGACGATTTATGATAAATATGGGAACAAAGCAACATTAGGAACAACAATAGAGAACTACACACCTAATAGCTATGGTTTGGGTACTCATATCTTTCTTGATTTTGATGTTTCAGGAAATGATGTTATAGAATTAATGGACTCAGAAGGTAATGAGATTGATGTTTCAAATGCAAAACATTTGCCAGACGAAGCAAAGCTCACGAAGGCTAGAAGTACAGATGAAAATATTTCTTTATTGGTTGAAGACAGTCAATTAAAAGATGTTGTGAAAGATGAAAAAGGAAGCCCAGAAACTCAGATTATTTATAATGTTAAACTAAGTAAAGAGGAAGAATGATGTGGCTTTGCCTGATCAAGAGGTTCAAAGATTATAGTTTGGTCTTAAGAAAAACGTAAAGAATGAAAGCGAAGTTATTTATAGGGTTTGAAATAGAACTTTTTTATGTAAAAGATTTAAGATATCATAAACAGATAATTAAAAGCGCTTTTATAAAGAAATGAATGAGACCAGAAATAATGGTATGACTAGAAATATTGTGATATACTATAATTAAAAAATAAAAGCGTTTTTATAAAGGTGTGAGGTAAGTAAATAATGAAGAAAAAAAAAATTGCGATCATTGCCGTTCTTATAGTTTTAATTTCAGGAGGAGTATATTGTATGACAAAGTGGATTGAACACCAAAACTCTCCATATAATGTTAGTGACGTTTTAGATGATAAAGGAGTGAAACTTTACAAACGAGGATTTCGTTTGTTGGAAGAACAACTGGCGACTTACATCAAAGAACACTATTCAGGAGTTAGTAAAATTGAGTTTTCACCTATACTAGTTCGAGGAGGTGACGGACGATATATGTTTCATGCCAATATTGTTCCTATAGTTTATGATGAATATGGAGGTAAGGCGTATTTAGGTAAAAAAATTGGAAATCAAACATTTGCTCATTATGATGATTTTAGTAGTATTAGACTCGATTTTAATGGCTGGGATGAAGAAATCATTGAAATAAGAGTTGGTAGTGAATTTATTGATATATCTGATAGTAAATATTTACCTGAAAATGCAAAACTTAATTCTGTTAAAGAAATTGATGAAAATATTGAAGCGCTTGTCAATGCTGGTCACCTAAAAGATGTGGTAAAAAGTGAAAAAGGTAGTCAAAAAGCGGAAATTCTCTATAATACAGAAATTAGGAAAGGAGATCATTTGGAATGGCGTTGACAGATGAAAAAATGCAAGAGCTACAAGTCAATGTGCTTGATATAATAAAAGAAAGCGATGCTGGAAAAGACTATACAATCCCCAGAACTAATCATAAGTATAGGTTAATCAACGAAATCAATGAAACCACCCAAGCTATTGCTGTTGCGCCTCTTGATAAGGAAGGTAACCCAGATTACACTCAAACTACTATTGTCGTTGCTGGAACTCAAGATCCTGATGGAGATATTAATAATCATGTTTTAGAATCTGGATTCAATGCAGTAACAGCAAGAGTTCAATTAACAGAACAGACAAAGGACGTTCGGGAGTTTTATAATCAATCATTATCTAAGGCTAAAAAAATGGCTGGAACAGGACAGGAAGTTGATATTAGTAATATGTCTGGATTTAGTCAATCAGGACCAGCTGTTGCTAAAGTAGCTGCGGAAATGAAAGTCCAGAAGATTACAAATTTCATGGACTGGGGTGCATGGGCTGCATTGTACAAAAATTCAGCTGATTATAAGGCGATTAGTAATGAAGAATTAGCATATCTTAATAATCACTTGCATTCATATAGTGATCAAGGTAAAGATTTAACAAGTTGGGGTGGCCACAGAGGGGTTATTCCGTATGGAAAAGTATTTACTGTCGAGGGTAAACATCATAATGCCGGTTTACCCAAGATTAATGGAAATAGTCCAGATTTTGAGTGGTATGAAAAAAATGGTCTTTTTTGTTCAGGAATGACGAAGAGCCAAGTTGAAAAAATTGTTGACAAAAGATTAAGCAAATCTAGTATTGATAATGCTTATAAAACAATGGCTAGGCCAGAATTGATTAGACGATATGAATTAGAATACGGACCTTTTGCTCCTGAGCCTTCTAAGCAGGATTTAATCGCCATAAATAGACAACGCATTGATAAGTTGCATGCTTCTTTAAGAACTAGCTCTGGCGACAAAAAAATTAGTTTAAGAGAGGAACTCGTTCGTACAAGTGCGCAAACGGCTCAGCTTCAAGCTGAAGTATATGAGCAAGAAATTAAAGATAAGATAAAAAGTGCTAAATCTAGTGTTGAAAATCATATCAAAGAACTGAGAGATGCAGCTTATACCCTAGCCCACAATCTTTCTGCTGATGAGATAGAGGGCTTATTATCTGAGTTGAGCATGTCAATTGCTTGGAATGACGGAACAGAAGCATCTACCCTTGCCTCAGCAAGCTCTTATAAAAATACTATGACTAATATTGCAGGGAACTTAAACAAAGCTGCAGATAGGATAGTAGAAATCGATCAACAAGGTGCCCAGATTTTCGAGAAAAGTTAGGAGGAAGAGCATGATTGAACCAAATACAGAAGATCGAGCTGAAGCCGAACGTATAAAAAAAGAATATTTAAAGATTCAGGAACGTATTGCAATTCGTGGCTTGATTTCATCTAAAAGAGCCATTTTTCTTGAGGAGAGTCAAGCTTTGCAAAGCTGGCTGGATAATCAAGCTGAGACTATGAAGTCTTTTGCGTCTTCTCAAGTGCCTGAGGACTTATCTGGGGCTTTCTCTGGTGGGGCGGCAGATTCAGTCAAAGAGGTGCTAGGCGCTGTTCCAAAGCCTGATTTGGTCAGCCCTATCCTATAGGAGGAAGTATGGATATTCAGAAAAAAATTAAGCGCCTTGATGACGAGCATATAGCTTTTCGAAAGAAAGCCAGCGAGTATGAATGGGATTACCAGGACATGAGACGAGAGGCTAAAAATGTTTCAGAGCAAATGAGCGAATGGATATTATCTTTTTGTCGCAATAGTCCTGATACCGTCCCCTCATATGAATTAAGCCAAATAGAGGAAAACAGGGAAATTTTTGAGAGAAAGATTCGGCGTTATGAAGAACGGCTAAACAAAACTTATCACGAAGAAAATCGAATCTATAACAAAAAATTAGAGGAACTTGAGAAAGAAAAGAAGAACCCTTGATCTTTCTTCTATTATCATAAACCAAATGGACAGCTTTTCCTGTCTTTTTGTTTGCATTTATTCTGCACTGAAATCCTTTAAATATGATACAATAATAACAGATTATAAGCGGACAAGTATGGCAGAGTAATCTTGCCATGTTGTTCGCTAGATGAGGAGAAGCTTATGCAAGCAGTTAAACATTTTATTGAAACTTTTGTTCCTGAGCACTATGATCTCTTTTTGGATCTGAATCGTGCCGACAAGACTTTTTCAGGCAAGGTGACCATTACTGGGGAAGCTAAGACGAGTAAGATTTCCCTGCATCAAAAAGATTTGACGGTTGAAGCTGTAGAGGTGGCTGGCCAAGCTCGCCCTTTCACTCTTGATAAGGACAATGAAGCTCTTTATATTGAGCTGGAAGCAACTGGGTCTGTAGTGGTGACCATAAATTATACTGGTAAGATTACGGACAATATGACAGGGATTTACCCATCTTACTACACGGTTGATGGTGTGAAAAAAGAGATTATTTCTACGCAGTTTGAGAGCCATTTTGCACGCGAAGCCTTTCCGAGTGTGGATGAGCCAGAGGCTAAGGCAACTTTTGATTTGGCTTTGAAATTTGACCAAGCAGAGGGTGAATTGGCCCTGTCTAATATGCCGGAAATTGATGTTGAAAACCGCAAAGCGACTGGTGTTTGGAAGTTTGAAACCACTCCACGTATGTCTTCCTATCTCTTGGCTTTTGCTGCAGGTGATATGCAAGGAATTACTGCTAAAACCAAGAATGGAACTTTGGTAGGAGTTTATGCGACCAAGGCCCACCCAGAGAGCAATCTAGAGTTTGCTTTAGACATTGCGGTTCGCTGTATTGAATTTTACGAAGAATATTATGGAGTCAAGTATCCTATTCCTCAGTCACTTCACGTGGCTTTGCCAGACTTTTCTGCGGGGGCTATGGAAAACTGGGGCTTGGTAACCTATCGGGAAATCTATTTGCTGGTGGATGAAAATTCAACAGCTCTGAGCCGTCAGACAGTTGCCTTGGTTGTTGCACACGAACTAGCCCACCAATGGTTCGGAAATCTAGTGACCATGAAGTGGTGGGACGACCTTTGGCTCAATGAAAGCTTTGCCAATATGATGGAGTATGTCTCAGTTGATGCGATTGAGCCTAGCTGGAAGATTTTTGAAGATTTCCAGACCAGCGGAGCTCCTTATGCCCTCAAGCGTGACGCGACAGATGGCGTCCAGTCAGTCCATGTAGAGGTCAAGCACCCTGATGAAATTAATACTCTTTTTGATGGGGCAATCGTCTATGCCAAGGGCAGCCGTCTCATGCACATGCTGCGCCGTTGGCTGGGAGACAATGCCTTTCGTAAGGGGCTAGGCGCCTATTTTGAGAAGCATCAATATGGCAATACCATCGGTCGTGATCTTTGGGATGCTCTTTCTCAAGCTTCTGGCCGTGATGTAGCTGCCTTTATGGATGCTTGGCTGGAGCAGCCGGGTTATCCAGTTGTCACTGCTAAGGTCGAAAATGACTGCTTGATTTTGACCCAGAAGCAGTTCTTCATTGGGGAGCACGAGGACAAGGGGCGCCTCTGGCCAGTACCGCTCAACAGCAACTGGCAAGGACTTCCTGATACTCTGACGACAGAAAGACTGGAAATTCCTAATTATGCAGCCTTGGTAGCGCAAAATGAAGGAGCCCTGCGTCTCAATACAGAAAACACGGCCCACTATATTACAGATTATCAAGGTGAGTTGCTAGATGCTCTTCTGAATAATCTCAGCTCTTTGGACAATATCAGTAAACTGCAAATCGTGCAGGAGCGTCGACTTTTGGCAGAGTCAGGTATGATTTCCTATGCGGACCTGCTGCCAGTCATCAGTAAGCTGGCAAACGAAACTTCTTATATGGTGGTTTCAGCTGTTTCCCAAGTACTAGAAGGGTTGAATCGCTTTGTGGATGAAGGCAGTCAGACAGAAGAAGATTACAAAGCCCTGTTGAAAGTTCTCAGTCAAAGTAATTTCGACCGTCTTGGTTTTGAAAAACAGGAAGGCGAAAGTGATGAGGATGAGATGGTTCGTCAGCTGATTGTGGGTAATATGATTAAGGCGGACGATGAGACAGCTAGAGCTCAAGCTAGCCAGATTTTTGACCGCTATCGTGATAATTTGGAAAAACTCCCTGCCGCTATTCGCCTGCAGGTATTGATCAACCAAATCAAGCATCATGAAAGCAAGGAGCTGACTAAGCTTTATCTGGACCTATATGTCGCTTCAAATGACGGAAGCTTTAAAAATGCTCTTTCTACAGCCCTTTCTTATACGAAGAACAAGGAAACCTTGGATGAACTGTTAGCGACTTGGAAGGATAAATTTACTGTGAAACCGCAGGATTTGTCAGCTTGGTATGCCCGCTTCCTCAGCCGTGATTTTACTCAAGAAGCAGTATGGACTTGGGCGCGTGAGAATTGGGACTGGATCAAGGCAGCGCTAGGTGGCGATATGAGCTTTGATAGCTTTGTCATTAGCCCAGCAGTAATCTTCAAGACAGAAGAGAGATTGGCAGAGTACAAAGCCTTCTTTGAGCCACAGTTGGATGATATGGCGATTAGCCGAAACATCAGCATGGGAATCAAGGAAATCGCTGCGCGTGTTGAACTGGTGAAACGCGAGAAAGAAGCAGTGGAAAAAGCGATTCGAGCTGCGATTTAATGGATTTGATTATAATGACTAGAACAGCCTGAGATAGTAGCCTATCTCAGGTTTTTTGTGTTATAAAATTTTGAAAATAAAAGTTCAATTTATTGCATTATATGAATTACAATAAAGAGCTTTATTTCCAATTTCTCGCATTTTTAGTCTTTTTTAAGAAAAAATTCAGTCCTGTTTAAGTAAAAATCTATATGATAATGCTATTCTAGTGAAAGGATGTGTATGGGATGACTTGTAAGCTGCATTAGCTTCTTGCTTGAAAGAATGAGTCAGAAAAATTAAAAAAGAAAGAAGGTAATAGATTAAATGGATATGGAAAAAATGATTGTTGTAGAAAAAAGTACCAAATGGTGGCTGACGGTTGCAACGGGTGGTGCTCTAGCAGTTGGACTTTTGGGCGGTTATGGTCTTGCGACAGCTATTCACGTTACAAACAGTCAGCAATCAGCTATTCAACAGCCCGCTACTGTGTCTGGAGCACCGGAGCAGGGACAAAATGGTCAGGATGCAGGAAATAGCATGCCTCCGCAACCAGGTCAGAATGGTCAAAACGGCGGACCGGGTAATGGCATGCCGCCACAGGATGGTGGTTCAGGACAAAACGGTCAAGACCAAGGAATGCCGCCTCAAGACAGTCAGCAGTCGGGCAAGGACAAGAGCAAGAATTCTTCTGCTCAGCAAAATGACAACGGGGAGAAAAATAAGAAAAAGTCTTCAACGAACACAAATGAACAATCGGACAAGAACAATAATAAGTCGACAAAAGAAAATAAAACGTCGCAGTCGTAGAAAAAATTACTGATTTTGACCCAAGTCATGATATAATAAGAATAACAAATAAAACAAAAACCAAAAGACATAATTCTTGGGAAGTTTTATTGGAGGAAAGAAAGATGATTAAAATTCTATTAGTAGAAGATGACCTTGGACTGTCAAACTCAGTTTTTGATTTTTTAGATGATTTTGCAGATGTGATGCAGGTTTTTGATGGCGAAGAAGGCCTTTATGAAGCAGAGAGCGGTGTTTATGACCTCATCTTGCTGGATCTCATGTTGCCTGAGAAGGATGGTTTCCAAATGCTTAAGGAACTCCGGGCAAAAGGAGTCACAACCCCTGTTCTGATCACGACAGCTAAGGAAAGCTTGGATGACAAAGGACATGGCTTTGAGCTCGGCGCTGATGACTATCTGACAAAACCTTTCTATTTGGAAGAACTGAAAATGCGGATTCAGGCGCTCTTGAAACGTGCAGGTAAATTCAACGAGAATGCTCTTTCTTATGGTGATGTGACGGTCAATCTATCCACAAATTCAACATTGAAAGACGGTAAAGACGTAGAGTTGCTTGGTAAAGAATTCGACCTCTTGGTTTATTTCTTGCAAAATCAAAATGTAATCCTGCCTAAGACCCAAATCTTTGACCGTCTGTGGGGCTTTGACAGTGATACCACTGTTTCCGTTGTTGAAGTGTACGTTTCCAAGATTCGTAAAAAACTGAAAGGAACGGCATTTGCGAAAAACCTACATACTCTTCGTAGTGTCGGCTACATTTTAAAAGATGCTGAATAAAATCAAGAAGACCTTTTATGCGGATGATTTCTCTTATTTCATTCGCTATTTTGGGTTGTTTACATTAATCTTCTCAGCCATGACCTTGATTATTATTCAGGTTATGCGTTCCAGCCTTTATACGTCAGTTGATGAAAATCTGAAAAACCTGAGTAATAATCCTAGTTCGGTAGCAGATTTGGCCTATCGGACGACAGGTCAGCAGTCTGATCCTAGCAATAAGGTCAACACTAAAAGTCCTAAAAGTAGTAAAGAGCCAGATGGCGATCCAAACGAAGAGTCTAAGTCTGACAATCTGACGACGCCAAATGTTAGTTCTAACACTTTCGCCCTGCTTTTGGATGATAATTATAAAAATATTTCCACTAGCAAGAGCGATGGCTTTCTGGACTTTAATTCCTTGGACTTTAACAAGTCCTATCTGAATCAGATTAAGGAAATTGTAATTGGCAACAGCTTTGGCCAGACAGAAAGCTATCGGGCTTATCTCTTTGATATTGACCCCAATAATGAATATCCAGATATTAAGTACGCTGTGGTCATGACTAGCATCAGCCAGCTGGAGCAAACTAGCGGCAAGCATGAGCAGTTGATTGTCATGGTTATGGTCAGCTTTGGGGTATTTCCCTGATTGCCAGTATTTATCTGGCTCGGATGAGTGTTAAGCCCTTGCTGGAAAGTATCCAGAAGCAGAAGGCTTTCGTGGAAAATGCCAGTCATGAACTGCGGACACCTTTGGCTGTTTTGCAGAGCCGCTTAGAAACGCTCTTTCGTAAGCCTGAAGCAACAATTATGCAGAGCAGTGAAAATATCGCTTCTAGCTTGGATGAAGTACGCAATATGCGTTTGCTGACGACCAATCTTCTCAATCTGGCTCGTCGTGATGATGGTATCAAGCCCCAATATGGTGAAGTCGAACCGGAATTTTTTGATACGACCTTTGCTAATTACTGCATTATCGCAAGGGAGAATAAAAAAACTTTTCATTCGGAAAATATGATCAAGCACCCTATTGTGACAGATCAAATTTTGCTCAAGCAGCTGATGACCATCCTGTTTGACAATGCTATCAAGTACACAGATGATGACGGCGAAATCAGTGTCACGGCTGCTTCAAGCGATCGTTATCTCATCTTTCGGGTAGCAGATAATGGACCTGGTATCAGCAACGAAGATAAGAAGAAGATTTTTGATCGCTTTTATCGGGTTGACAAGGCTCGGACCCGTCAGAAAGGTGGCTTTGGTCTGGGGCTTTCTCTGGCCAAGCAGATTGTCGATGCTTTCAAGGGCACTATTTATGCCAAGGACAACAAACCAAAAGGTACGGTCTTTGAAGTTAAACTGCTACTGAAGGAAACGAAAAAGCGCTCTGTTAAATAGCAGGAAAGCTCGCTTTTCGTCAACCATTTTTTGAACAACAATTCTTAGCAGGCCTTAATGGCTTGCTTTTTATCTGCTTTCATTTACTTTTTTAAAAATTTAATATAAGTTTTGCCCAAAATAGGGTATAATAATAGACAAGAAAGAATGAGGTGAAATTATGGCATCAAAAATGTTACATACTTGTTTGCGTGTGGAGAATTTGGAAGCGTCTATTGCTTTTTATGCAGAGGCTTTTGGTTTTAAGGAGCTTCGTCGCAAGGATTTTCCAGATTATCAGTTTACTATCGTTTATCTAGGTTTGGAAGGCGATGATTATGAGCTGGAACTGACCTATAACTATGACCATGGTCCTTATGTGATTGGGGATGGCTTTGCTCATGTGGCACTTAGCACGCCAGACTTGGAAGGTCTGCACGCTGAGCACAAGGCCAAAGGCTATGAAGTGACAGATCCAAAAGGTCTTCCTGGCAACCCGCCTAATTATTATTTTGTAAAAGATCCTGATGGCTACAAGGTGGAAGTCATTCGTGAGAAGAGTCTTTAACATCTAGCTGCAGTTAATTTTGCAAGATAAATGATGATTTTTATTCATTTAGGATAGGTGTATGAAAAGACAAAATAACAAGAAACACGGTAAGAAAACACTCATCGTTCTCAGCTTGCTAGCTTTAGCTTTTGTTGCTGCTCTATTTCTGGGTGCTGTAAAAATTTACGCAATTTTCCAAGAAAAGGAACTGCAAGAGAAGGTTAGTGTGCTGATTGCCCAAGAAGAGACCTTGCACGCTGAAAATACTGAAAAGCAGAGCAAGATGATTGGCAGCCACTATGTAGAGGCCTTCTATCCTCTGCTAGATGGTCAGGTCGTGGCAAGCGTCAAGGAGCAGATGGACGCAGATAGCCAGACGATTAAGGATAATCAGAAGAAGGGCGATAAGATTGAGGAATTGACCTTCTACTATGCCGAGGAAAACGAAACGAGCCTGAAGGATGTCAAAGAAGTACTGGTGCATCGCAAGGACTATCATGTCAAAGAGATGAAGATCAGTAAAGGAGAGGAGCGGGAAATTGCTGACAGCTATCTCGGTGCAGACGGCAGCCCTTTCACTCTGGATATGCTCTTTCAGGATCCTGATGCAGCTAAGGAAATCTTCATCAACGAAATATCCAGCCAGCTGACCTTTAGGCAGACCGATGAAGCGTTACAGACAGAAATTCTCAACAGCCTTAATGGAATGGAGTTGGGTCAGTGGTCCTTCCGCTATGAGTACAGCCATTTTTCTATTAAGCTGAGTAAGGAAGTGCAAGGCTTAACCAGCATTGACGTTCCTTTATCTAGCTTTTATGACCAGATTAATGCGGACTATCTGACCGGCGATGACTTGGCAGCTTATCAGAGTTTTGAGGCTAAGAAGCATGTGAAGATGGTTGCTCTGACCTTTGATGACGGTCCAGATCCTAAGACAACACCGCAGGCTCTGGATATCCTCAAGAAATATGGTGCCAAGGCGACTTTCTTTATGGTTGGGCAAAACATTGCTGGCAATGAAGCGATTGTCAAGCGCGTGCACAATGAAGGTCATCAGATTGGGATTCATACATGGGACCATCCAGTCTTAACTAAACTTCCTCTGGAGACAGCCCAAAAAGAAATCCTTGATACCAGACCGCTATTAACAATGTCATAGGCATCAAGCCAACGATTACGCGGCCTCCTTATGGAGCTATTAATGCTACAATCCAAAATTCGGTTGACCAGTCCTTTATCATGTGGAATGTAGACAGTCTAGACTGGAAGACACGCAATACTAAAGCCATTATGCAAGAGATTGCCAAAACCCAACCAGGCTCGATTATTCTCATGCATGATATTCACCAGACCAGTATTGATGCTCTGCCAAGTGTCCTCGAGTATCTGAAGAGTAACGGCTATACTCTGGTGACGGTTGATGAGCTGTTGGAAGGTCAGCTAGAGCCCCATCGTATTTATTACGGCAGAGACTAAGACGGTCCTTGGGTTTAGCTTTTTGAAATTCTTGTTGGTAATAAGTAAAAACAGCTTTGGAAACATTAGATTTCCAAAGCTGTTTAGTTTAACTCGTTACATAAAGTTCTTGATTTTTTAATACAATTTCACGAACGGAGGCGTATTTTTTCAATGTTTTCAACTCTTCTGGATGGCTGATGAGAGTGATAACATAGCCTTCCTTGCCCATGCGGCCGGTTCGGCCAGAGCGATGGGTATAGGTTTCTAAATCGCGCGGAAGTTCATAGTTGACGACGCACTCTAGAGAATCAATATCAATGCCGCGAGCAACCAAGTCAGTAGCCAGCAAGAGAGTAATCTGGTGTTCTTTGAACTTGTCCAGAATCACCTTGCGGAACTTAACATTGACATCGCTGGCTAGAGAAACCGCGTTGGCTTCACGATACTGGAGTTTTTCCTCGGCGCTACCTAGGTCTGATAGAGCGTTGAAAAAGACCAGTCCACGGAAATCTTCAACATTGGATAACTTACGGAGCAAGTCCACCTTATCACGTTTTTCAACTTGCATGTAAAAGTGCTGAATATTGTCCAAAACTTGGTTGTCAATACTGATTTCTAGAGTGTTTTCAGCAATCTTATTGTGGTCGAACTTAGCGGTGGCGCTCATATATACCAGCTGGTGGTCACGAGGCGCATAGTGGGTGATTTTATCTACAAAGTGATACTGAGAATCGCTGAGCAGCTGATCAAATTCATCTAAAATGATGGTTTCGACATTCATCATCTTGATTTTTTTGAGCTTGGCCAATTCGAAAATCCGCCCAGGTGTTCCGATGATAATCTCTGGACCTTTCTTAAGGCGCTCAATCTGTCGCTTCTGGCTGGAGCCGGAGAGCAGGAGCTGGGCTGTCAGCCCTAAAGGCTCCGCCCAAGTCTTGCAGACCTCAAAAATTTGTCCAGCCAGCTCAGTATTAGGAGCTAAAATCAAGAGTTGCTGGGCTTTTCTAGGTGTCAGTTTGAGCAGACTGGGAAAGAGATAGGCCAGAGTTTTGCCAGTACCAGTCGGACTGATTCCCAGCACCGTATCACCTGCAGAAATAGGCTCAAATATCTTCTCCTGAATAGCTGTCAAATCTTCAAAGCCTAGTTGAGCCAGCTGATTTTGCCAGCTCAGGGGAAATTGTTCCTTAATCATCATCAACCTCAAATCTAATGCCAGCGTCCTTGCGCATGGCAAATAAGCTTTCATGAACAGCCGCTGCCGCATCCAACCATTTCTCATAAGCCGCATCCTGTCCGCCCTTGAGCACTCGCGCGAAAGCCTGAGCTTCCTCCAGCATGGTATGGGAAGCACGCTTGATAGGCAGCAGCTCCTCTTGACCGTCCAGACTTTGGAAAATAGCAGAGCTGATAAATTCAATTCCGTCTAAAGTCAGAGTTCCTTGATCGGTGTAAATCTCTGCTGGCAGATTGCTGTTTATATTTTTACCTGCCTGAATCTGAACTTGAAAGTCTGGATAGATGAGACAGCCGGCTCCATTTAAATCAATCGTATTGGCTAGCTGCTGGGCGCTGTAGCGAGCGAAGCGAGGATGGCCGAAAAGTCTGATAGCCGCATAGACTGGATAGACACCCAGATCCATCAAAGCGCCGCCAGAAAACTTAGCTGAGAAAACATTGGGCTGCTCTCCCGCAAGCAGAGCTTGCATTTTAGAAGAATACTTGGCGTAGGTAAAGTTAGCTCCTAAGACAGTCTTGTCCTTGAGGAAATCACTAATCGTATCAAAGGCCTGCTCATGATAGTTGCGGGCAGCTTCAAAGAGATAGACTTGGTGCTCGTCAGCCAGCTTGACCAATTCCCGCCATTCTTTGGGACGAGAAACCGCTGGCTTTTCGACAATGACGTGTTTACGAGCCAGAATAGCTACCTTGGCATGCTTGAAATGCAGGCTGTTGGGACTGGCGATATAAACAACATCGATATCAGACGACAGAAAGTCCAGCATGTCAGTAAAGATGGCTGTATTTTCATAGTTTTGTACAAAGCACTCAGCAGAAGCCAGAGTCCGAGAGTAGACAGCTGCCAGCTGATAGTCGCCTGTTGAGTGAGCGGCCTTGATGAACTCATTAGAAATAGAACCTGTTCCGATGATTCCAAGTTTGAACATAAAAACCTCCTTTTTTTTATTTTTAAGCATGTACTTTTTTTATTTTAGCTCTTTCATTATAACATGAATTGCGGTAAAATAGATAAGATAACAAGAGATGGAGCTTATAATGCAAAATAGACCTATTATTATTGGTGTAACTGGTGGTTCCGGAGGCGGAAAGACCAGTGTTTCTCGAGCAATTTTGGCGAATTTTCCCAATGAAAATATTGCCATGATTGAGCATGACTCCTACTATAAGGATCAGACGCATCTAACTTTTGAAGAGCGGGTTAAGACCAACTATGACCATCCTTTTGCCTTTGATACGGACCTGATGATTGAGCAAATCAAGGAGCTTTTGGCTGGTCGGCCAGTGGATATTCCCACTTATGACTATACGGAGCATACCCGCAGCAAAAAGACCTATCGTCAGGATCCTCAGGATGTGTTCATCGTTGAGGGGATTTTTGTTTTAGAGGATCAACGCCTGCGGGATTTGATGGATATTAAGATCTTTGTAGATACTGATGATGATGTGCGGATTATCCGCCGGATTAAGCGGGATATGGAAGAGCGCGGCCGCAGTTTAGATAGTGTTATTGAGCAGTATTTGGGTGTCGTTAAGCCTATGTACCATCAGTTTATCGAGCCGACCAAGCGTTATGCGGATGTCATCATTCCAGAGGGAGCTTCTAACAAGGTGGCTATTGACCTGATTACGACCAAGATTGAAAAAATCCTTAAGGAAGCCAGAGAGGGCTAGCATACGTAGCTTTCTGCTCTGTCATTTGAGGAAATTAATAGTTGTCAATCTGGCGAATCGCAGTAGCTGCAAGATTTTTGAAATGTAATCTAGCAAAGGGCAGTGGACGGACTCAATCTTTGATTTTCGGAGTCTGGTCACTCCTTATTTTCTAGGTGATTTATGAAACAATTTGTAAAAAGAGACTTTCACTCTCGTTCAAAATTTTTTGCCTGTCTCTTAACCTTTTGTGCAGGATTTATCGATGCTTATACTTTCATTGAGAGGGGAGGAACCTTGGTGGCAGGTCAGACGGGAAACGTCGTTTTTCTTTCGGTTGAGCTCATCAATCAGGAGACAAGAGGAATCGAAGTGAAATTGGCAACTATGTTGGCTTTTATGCTGGGGATTTTTCTGATGACTGTTTTTCAGCATCATTTTGAGCATTCTTGGCGCAGGCTATCCAGTATATTTCCCTTGATTTTGACAACAACTGTTGCTGGATTTTTGCCAGCAAATGTGCCCCATCTCTATATCGTGCCACCACTGGCTTTCTGTATGGGCGTGGTGGCGACTGCCTTTGGCGAGGTGGATGGCATTGTCTATAACAACTCTTTTATGACGGGGAATATCAAGAAAACTATGGTAGCTTTGGTAACTATACTCGAAACAAGCACAGGAAAGATTTGAAAGAAGGCCTTTTCTTTGTGGGGCTACTAACAAGCTTTATTTTCGGAGCCATTATCTCTACCTATCTGATTCAGTTTTACCTCTTGAAGACCATCTGGTTGGTTTCCCTAATTCTAACAGCCTTTCTCCTTTTCCGAGGTGTTCAGTATATGAGGAGATGAAGTGACTTAATAATTAATTATCCAACTAACAGTTAGGTGTTTTTCTTTTGATTGCTTCAGTATTGTTCAATAAAGGTAAGATGAGATTCTGTCAGCCCATCCATGCTATAATAATGTCAGTAGTTGAAAGGACGATTTGAGATGAAGACTATCAAAAGTACGTTACTTGTAGTATCAATAATACTTGTATTTACAGGTGCATTTATAATAGTTCAAAATAAAAATTTGTTTACACATGGAACTAAGCAGGAGAAAAAGAAAGAGCAAGATCCACATGAAAAACAGCTAGCTTATCTTAAAAAGCATGAAGAAGAGTTGGCTGACTTTGTTAAAGCTTTAAACTCTAAAGTTGAAAGTGTTCAATTTGATTGGGACAGTACGAAAGTCGAAGATATAGGGAACGGCACCCCACAAGGCGGCGGATATATTTTAACTTTGGACGGTAGAATAAATAATAACAAAGACACTGAATTTACATTAGGAATCCCCTTAAACCACGATTTAAATGAACTTCCTGAGGAGCTGGTTATTTATGAAATGCAGCCGTTAAGAGTTTTACGAGATGGAGGTTGGTTCTTGTATGAGTAACAGTAATTTAAAAACTTTTGATAATTTTTATGCAATTTAGCGCGGTCGGTCATTTTCTCATATTTACAAGGAGGCCAAATGATGAAAAAAAATAGATTAGCTATCCTTGCGATAGCGACTGCTTTAGTCATAGGAGGAACAATTATGACAGTTCAAAACAAAAGTTTATTCACTGATGTAATTTTCGATTTAAGAAGTCCAAGAGAGAAACAACTTGCTTATTTGAAGGAAAATAAAAAAGAAATAGAAGATTTTGTGAAGTCTTTAAATCCTAAAGTGGAATCTGTTCAAATTTCTTGGGAAGAAACACGTTGGAAGAAATAGGAAATGGTACACCTCAGGGTGGAGGCAATGTCATTCGAGTTTTTGGTGGCTTTAATCATATTAAAGATTCAAGTTGGAGTGTTTTAGTCTACATAAAAAATGGAAATAATAATGAAGAAGATTTTATTGAAGGAATTGGAAGTGGGAGTCCGCTTCGTGTAGGAGGAAGAGGATTTGACGAAAAGTAATTTAAAAAATTTTGACAATTTTTATGCTGATTTAGCGCAGCCGGCTAATTTCATTTTTGACGGAATACTTTTCAAAAGTATTTTTAATGCATTCATGATATAATAATGGTAACTTCTCTTCACAAGGAGGCCAAATGGTAAAAAAAGGCAAAATAGCTACTCTATCAATTGTAGCGATAAGCGCTACTCTAGTTATTGGAGGAACAATTATGACACTTCAAAATAAAAATTTGTTTACACATGGAACGAAGCAGGAGAAAAAGAAAGAGCAAGATCCACGTGAAAAACAGCTGGCTTATCTTAAAAAACATAAGAAGGATATTGAGCAGTATGTTAAGTCTTTGAATCCTAAGATAGAAACAGTTCAAATTGATTGGGAACAAACACAATGGGATCAGATAGGAAATGGAACCCCTCAAGGTGGAGGTGATATTGTTCAGGTTTATGGAAGCTTTAATAATATAGCAAAATCAAGCTGGAGTGTTATTATTAGGATTGAAGATGGAAAAATTCTAATTAATTCTATTGGAATTGGTAGTCCTTTACGTATTGGGGGTGAACTTTTGAGTAATAGTAATTTAAAAACATTTGATAATTTTTATGCAGATTTAGCGCAGTCAGCCAATTTCAAATTTAACGAGAATACTTTTCAAAAGTATTTTTTTATTGTATTCATGATATAATAATAGTAACTTATTATTATGCACAAGGAGGCTAGAAGATGAAACAAAAACAAATAGCGATTCTATCTGTGGCAGCAGTAATAGCTTCTCTGGTCATAGGAGGGACAATTATGACAGTTCAAAATAAAAATTGTTTACAGACGGAAGCAAGCAGGAGAAAAAGAAAGAGCAAGACCCACATGAAAAACAGCTGGCTTACCTCAAAAGACATGAAGAAGAGTTGGCCGACTTTGTTAAATCTTTAAACTCTAAAGTTGAAAGTGTTCAATTTGATTGGGAGAGTATGAAAGTCGAAGATATTGGGAATGGCACTCCTCAAGGTGGAGGATATATTCTGACTTTAGATGGCGGAATAAATAATAATAAAGACACTGAATTTACATTGGGAATTCCTTTAAACCACAATTCAAATGAAGTTCCTGAGAAGCTGGTTATTTATGAAATGCAGCCGATAAGAATTTTACGAGATGGAGGCTGGTTCTTATATGAGTAATAGTAATTTAAAAAACTTTGATAATTTATATGCAGATTTAGCGCAGTCAGCCAATTTCTAATTTGATGAGAATACTTTTCAAAAGTATTTTTTTAATGCATTCATGATATAATAATAGTAACTTCTATTCACAAGGAGGACAAATGGTGAAAAAAGGCAAAATAGCTACTCTATCAATCGTAGTGCTAACCGCTACTCTAGTTATTGGAGGAACAATTATGACACTTCAAAATAAAAATTTGTTTACACATGGAACTAAGCAGGAGAAAAAGAAAGAGCAAGACCCACATGAAAAACAGTTAGTTTATCTTAAAAAGCATGAAGAAGAGATTAAGGAGTTTGTGAAATCTCAAAATTCAAAGATAAAATCGGTTCAGATTGATTGGAATCAAACGCGCTGGGAAGATGTTGGAAATGGAATCCCACAAGGCGGAGGAGAAGTTGTGAGTATATTTGGTGAATTTAATAATTTAAAAGATTCAGACTGGAATGTTCTAATAGAGATCAAAGATGGAAAAGTTGATTTAGAAAGCATGGGTATCAGCAATGGTATAAGATTAGGAGGTGAGCTTTTTTGAGTAACAGCAATTTAAAAAACTTTGATAATCTCTATGCAGATTTAGCACAGTTTGTAAATTTCATATTTTACGGAATACTTTTCAAAATTATTTTTAATGCATTCATGATATAATAATAGTAATTTCTCTTTACTTTGGAGGATAAATAATGAAAAAAAATAGATTAGCTATTCTTGCGATAGCAACCACTCTAGTCATAGGAGGGACGATTATGACAGTTCAAAACAAAAGTTTATTCACAGATGAGACTTTCGATTTGAGAAGTCCAAAAGAGAAACAGCTAGCTTATTTAAAAAAGCATGAAGAAGAAATGGCTGAATTTGTTAAATCCAGAAATCCTAAAGTTAAAAGTGTTCAGTTTGACTGGGGTAGTTTGACAATTGAGGATATAGGTAACGGAACTCCTCAAGGTGGGGGGAATATACTAACTTTAAGCGGAAGAATTAATAATATTGAAGATTCTGAATTTACTCTGGGTTTCCCGCTAGAACATAATAGAAACAGTATTCCTGATATTAAGAGAATTTCTGAAATGCAACCGATAAGAGTCTTGAAAGGCAATGTATGGGATATTTATGAGTAACAGTAATTTAAAGAGTTTTGATAATCTTTATGCAGATTTGGCGCAGTTTGTAAATTTCATATTTTACAGAATACTTTTCAAAAGTATTTTTTTAATGCATTCATGATATAATAATAGTAACTTCTCTTCAAAAGGAGGACAAATAATGAAAAAAAGCAAAATAGCTATTCTATCAATCGTAGCGCTAACTGCTACACTAGTCATAGGAGGGACGATTATGTCAGTTCAAAATAAAAGTTTGTTCACAGATGATATTTTTGGTTTTCAGAGTCCAAGAGAAAAACAGTTGACTTACTTAAAAAAAACACGAAAAAGACTTAGCAGATTTTGTGAAATCTTTAAGTCCTAAAGTTAAAAGTGTTCAGTTTGATTGGGACAGTATGAAAGTTGAAGACATAGGGAATGGCACTCCACAAGGAGGTGGTTATATGCTAACACTTAGGGGAAAGGTGAATAATAATGATAAAACAAAATTTATGATTGGTCTTTCTTTGGATAATGATGCCAATAGTATACCAAAAGAATTGGGAATCTATGAAATGCAACCTATAAGAATTTATCGGGATGGAGGTTGGTATTACTATGACGAAAAGTAATTTAAAAAATTTTGATAATTTTTATGCTGATTTAGCTCAATCCGCTTATACAGGTCGTCCAAGTAATTTTCCCCCAGATAACAATTCAAAAGATTATCAGCTTTTTGATTTCTCACAAGATGCCAAATTTTATAATAAGGATACAGAAGAGTGGGAAGTTACTCCTGGAGGTAAAAAACTTTAATCAGGATGACAAGATTAATGGTAAGGTCTACTTGCAGCCAGATCCTGATTTGCATACTGTAGAAGAGACGATGGATCTCCAAGTTCCCAATCCTAATGGTGGCTATCATAAAGAAACAAATATCGTCAATCGTTATCAAAAAGGGCTTTTAACCGATGAAAAAGCAGGTTTTAATGCCTACTATTTAACAGATACTCCAACCTTGGGTAAAGATACGAAACAAACTTATTTGGCCATCCGAGGAAGCGACGGCATGAGATTGGCTAATTGGAACGATTGGGTTGATAACGATGCCCAGTTTGCACTTAATCATATTCATATTCCACAAGCAAAGTTGGCCACAAAAGGAATGAAAGCTAAAATCGCAGAGATGAATGAAAAAGCTCCAGATGCCAAGATGGACATTGTTGCTCACTCGCTTGGGACCATGGTATCTGTTCAAGGAATAGCTGGATTAAATGCCCAAGAGCTACAGAAAGTCGGGAAAGTCGTCCTCTTCGATGGTCCAGATACTACTAAAAGCCTTTTGAAAATGGGGTTAACTCAAGATCAAATCAAAACTTTAGGTGAAAAAATTGAATATTATGTCAATCCTTTTGACATGGTTAGCATGCTTAATCGAGAATATACAATTGCCCATTTACCTGAAGACGGTGACCAATATCATGTAAGAGGTGAAGGTGGACCTGTTGGTAAAGTTAATATCGTTGTTCCTTTGCATTATACTCAGAGTTTTGATTCAGAAAGTGCCCATGATTTTGGTGTCTTTCAGGGGGACGGCAAAGGTTCATTCTTGACCGCTTCGGATGATTTTCATCCTGAACTGCTGAGAGCGGGAGAAAAGCTAGCTCGTCTAATTGCCAAAACATTGGATGCTCTCCGAAAACTAGGAGTTAATGAAGAAACTGCTTCAAATATATTCAATTCTCTTATGAAAGGAGATCTTCCTGATAGGGCTGTTTTGGGTTATGCCTTCTATCATCAATTTGAGACAGAATACAAGGAGATTATTAGGGTTGCCCGCTTAGAATCAATGACTTGGGACCGTGAAGCCATTCCTCGCTATCAGGAACAGTTGGGAAATGGTAATCTTACAGGAGGAGATAGAATTTTGATTCGTGCTCGCCTCCTTCAGACAGCAGCTCAGCTGGCTATCTTTGAAATGGAAGATAAAGTTAAGCATGTCCAAACCTTATTGTCGGATGCCAAGGAATTTGTTCAAAATACAGTAAAGGATACGAGTGAAGAGGCAATGGGAATGGTGACTTATCTGAGTGGCACAGAGGTAATGAGTTTACTAGCTGATTTTAATGTTTCTAGTTTTTGGGATGATTCGATTGAAACAAATACAAATACATCCGCACAAGGCTTCCTGACAGAGATTGAACAGTTAGGAACGACTTTAGTCAGAGCTAGTGGAGATTTTGCAGCAGTCGATACTCAGCAAGCTGAGGATTTCAATAATCTCTTAGCAGATGTGAAAGGATCATGGAGGGTTATTGAAAATGCTTATACTAAATGAGGATTCGCTCGTAACTAAAGCGGAGTTAGAGAGACAGTTTAAAGAAAAGATGAAAGAGCAGGAGCGGCAGGCTATTAAGGCTTTGATAGCGGGAAAAGAGCAGCTTATTCTTGCTAAAGGAGTGGAGTTAGCAACTCAGCTACAGGCGGCGGCTGCGGATATGAAAAATTATGCATCTACTAACTACGTTAATAACATTAGGGGTGGATTTGAAGGTAAGGCAGCGCAAGCAGCTGAAACTCATCTAACTCAGACGATGCAGACACCTTCTTTGAATAGTCCGATCAAAGGATAGGAGTTGGGGCAATGCTGGATAAAAAGAAGCGTAAGGAACTAGAAGAAGAACATGCTCTAAAATTGCGTGAGATTGAGCGAGTAGAGACAGAGTTAGATGCTTACTACTATAAGTTTGATAGAGAGACGAACAAACTTTTGGAGGCGATTTCTTATGCATGTAGAGAGATTCCTTTGACAGAGGCTCAACCTTATATTTTTCAAATAGAGGATAATCTGGATCAATACCATCAGCAATACAAAAAGCGTATAGACGATGTTCTAGAAGCTCGCTATCAGGAGAACAGACGCTTTCAGAATAAGCTGGATGAAGTGAGTAAATAAACTATGTTACGATTGTTGAAAAAATAGAAGAAGCAGAACTTACCTTGCTTCTTTTGCTTTCTTTTATTTTTGCTAATCACCTCTAAAAATAATCCAGCATATTAAAAATTTTCAGAAAATATCGACTTTTTCTTGACAGGCCTATGATACTGTGCTAAAATACTAAACAATAAGAAACCATCTCAGAAAAGGAGTTAGTCAAACATGAAGTCAACCCAATCTTCAAACTTTGCTTTGTTGTTGCGTTACTCGGGCTAGTGCAAAAGCATTAGTCCTGTTTGGCTTACCAAGCGGGAGTAAATCAACATCTCGCTTGTTCCTCAAGTGAGATGTTTTTTATTTCACCTGTCTTACCTCAAGCTCCGATGGGTAAGAAATGGATTCTAAAGGAGCGATGGGAGTGGGAGTATATCTTGATTTTTCTGAAATCAATTTATCTCATACCGTCTCAGTCATTGAACACGACCTAGAAGTTTGGGAAGAGTTTTTCCTATGGCTATTAACAGGGTCTTTGTATCTTAGAAAAGGAGTTGTCTATGACACGCAAAGTTGAGTTTTTTGATACCAGCCTCCGGGATGGTGAGCAGACACCAGGAGTGAATTTCTCTATCAAGGAGAAGGTGGCTATTGCCAAGCAGTTAGAGAAGTGGGGTATTTCAGTCATTGAAGCTGGTTTTCCTGCTGCTAGCCCAGATTCATTTGCGGCGGTGCAGGAGATTGCTAAAGTCATCACTAAAGCTTCCGTCACTGGTCTGGCGCGTTCGGTTAAATCAGACATTGATGCCTGCTACGAGGCGCTCAAGGATGCTAAGCATCCACAGATTCATGTCTTCATTGCGACCAGTCCTATTCACAGAGAGTTCAAGCTGAAAAAGTCCAAGGAAGAGATTTTAGAAGCTATTAAGGAGCACGTTTCTTATGCTCGTTCCAAGTTTGAGATTGTTGAGTTTTCACCTGAGGACGCGACACGAACAGAGCTGGATTTCCTTTTTCAGGTGGTACAAACAGCAGTTGATGCAGGTGCGACTTATATCAATATTCCAGATACAGTCGGCTTTACTACTCCGGAAGAGTTTGCAAATATTTTCGACTACCTAGTGGCAAATGTGACTTCTAATCATAAGGTTGTATTTGGTGTTCATTGCCATGATGACCTTGGTATGGCAACGGCTAATAGTTTGACAGCTATCAAGCACGGTGCTGGTCGTGTTCAGGGAACTATCAATGGAATCGGTGAGCGGGCTGGAAATGTAGCATTGGAAGAAGTAGCAGTTGCCTTAGAGATTCGTCAGGACTATTACCAAGTTGAGACAGACATTGTCCTTAATGAAACCATCAACACTTCTGAGCTGGTATCCCGCTTCTCTGGTATTCCAGTGCCTAAGAACAAGGCGGTTGTTGGCGGCAATGCCTTCTCTCATGAGTCCGGTATCCATCAGGATGGTGTTCTTAAGAATCCACTGACCTATGAAATCATCACACCAGAGTTGGTTGGAGTCAAGAGCAATTCACTGCCGCTTGGCAAACTGTCTGGCCGCCATGCCTTTGTCGAAAAACTCAAAGAACTGGCTCTGGACTTTGCGGAATCTGAAATCAATGATCTCTTTGCTAAGTTTAAGGTCTTGGCTGATAAGAAAAATGAAGTCACTGACGCTGATATTCGGGCTCTGATTGCCGGAACGACCGTCGAAAATCCTGAAGGCTTCCACTTTGATGATCTGCAGTTGACGACTAATGACGACCATACCATCACAGCGGATGTGCAGCTGGTTAATGGAGATGGCGAGACGGTCAGCTGTGTGGCAGAAGGTAAAGGAAGCGTCGAAGCTATCTTTAATGCCATTGACCAATTCTTTAACCAGTCTGTCCAGCTTTTGTCTTATAACATCGAAGCGGTAACGGATGGTATTGACTCTCAGGCTCGCGTCTTGGTAGCTGTTGAAAATATGGATACAGATACGATTTTCAACTCCTCTGGTATTGACTTTGATGTTCTTAAGGCCAGCGCCATTGCCTATATCCATGCCAACACCTTTGTGCAAAAGGAAAATGCTGGTGAAATCGGCCATCAGGTTTCCTACCGCGATCTGCCTGCAAATAGTTAGAAGGAAGCGACTATGACAAAAGAAATTGTAGCACTGGCGGGTGACGGTATCGGTCCAGAAATCATGGAGGCCGGTCTCCAAGTACTGGCTGCTGTTGCGGGCAAGTTCGGCTTTACATACCATGTAACTGAGAAGGCTTTTGGGGGTGCTGGTATTGATGCGGAAGGTCATCCTCTGCCTCAGTCAACTCTAGAAGCAGCCAAGGAGGCAGATGCTATTCTTCTAGCAGCTATTGGCAGTCCCCAGTATGATGATGCCCCAGTTCGTCCGGAGCAAGGCTTGCTCGCTCTGCGGAAGGAGCTTGAACTCTATGCTAATATTCGGCCGGTTAAGATTTTTGATGCTCTTAAGCATTTGTCGCCTTTGAAGGCAGAGCGTATTGCTGGCGTGGACTTCGTGGTCGTGCGCGAGCTGACTGGTGGGATTTACTTTGGTGAGCATATTTTGGAGGACAGAACTGCGCGTGATATTAACGACTACAGTTATGAAGAGGTGGAGCGGATTGTTCGGAAAGCTTTTGAGATTGCGCGTGGCCGTAGAAAGCGCGTGACCAGTATTGACAAGCAAAATGTGCTAGCGACATCCAAACTCTGGCGTAGAGTAGCAGATGAGGTGGCCCAGTATTATCCAGATGTGACCTTGGAGCACCAGCTGGTGGACAGTGCTGCGATGCTCATAATCACCAATCCTGCTAAGTTTGATGTTGTGGTAACGGAAAATCTCTTCGGGGATATTCTATCAGACGAGTCCAGTGTCCTGTCAGGGACGCTGGGAGTTATGCCATCGGCCAGTCATTCGGCTGCAGGCCCCAGCCTTTACGAGCCTATTCATGGTTCAGCTCCCGATATTGCGGGGCAGGGTATTGCCAACCCTATCAGTATGATACTTTCTGTAGCTATGATGTTGCGGGATAGTTTTGCAGAGCTTGAAGCTGCAGAAGCGATTGAAGTAGCGGTTGAGAAGACTTTGGCTCAGGGGATTCTAACGCGAGATTTGGGTGGTCAGGCAGGGACAGCTCAAATGACGGAGGCAATTATTAAGAACCTATGAAATGGATATTAACGGGTATTTGCCTGCTATGGAACCTTGTCGTTTTCCTGCTTTATGGCTGGGATAAGCGAAAGGCTAAGAAAAATCACTATCGCATTCCAGAGAAGACTTTGCTGCTGTCAGCATTGGCAGCCGGAGGTTTGGGTGCTTTATTAGGCGGTCGTCTCTTTCATCACAAGACCAGAAAATGGTATTTCTGGTTGGCTTGGATTTGCGGAATAATAGTGGAAATCGGAATTTTATATTACATATGGAGAAGCTAGTATGGCTGGAAAATCGATTTTTGATAAGCTGTGGGAAAGGCATCTGATAACAGGTGAAGAAGGCCAGCCCCAGCTGATGTATGTGGATCAACATTATATTCATGAAGTAACCAGCCCTCAGGCTTTTCAAGGCCTTCGAGATGCAGGACGCAAAGTTAGACGGCCGGATTTGACCTTTGGAACCTTTGACCATAATGTTCCTACGGTCAATATCTATGATATTCGGGATGTGATTTCCAAGGCTCAGATTGATAAACTTTCTGAGAATGTCAAGGATTTTGGCATCGAGCATGCGGCTCACGGATCGGAACTGCAGGGGATTGTCCATATGGTTGGACCCGAAACGGGCAAGACTCAGCCGGGCAAATTTATCGTCTGTGGTGACAGTCACACGGCCACTCACGGAGCCTTTGGAGCTATTGCTTTTGGAATCGGTACTTCGGAGGTAGAGCACGTCTTTGCCACGCAGACCATTTGGCAGGTCAAGCCTAAGAAAATGCTGGTAAAATTTACCGGAGTGCCACCTAAAGGTGTCTATTCTAAGGACTTTATCCTCGCTCTGATTGCCCGATATGGTGTGGCTGCAGGTGTCGGTCATGTGGTCGAGTATGCTGGGGATGCGATTGACCATCTGACCATGGAAGAGCGTATGACTATCTGCAATATGTCTATAGAGTTTGGCTCCAAGATGGGCATTATGAATCCCGACCAGAAGACTTATGATTATGTTCAAGGCCGGCCGGGTGCTCCAAAGGACTTTGAGGCGGCGGTAGCCGATTGGAAGACTCTGGTCAGTGATCCTGATGCTGTCTATGATAAGGTCATTGAGATTGATGTCTCCGAGCTGGCACCTATGGTGACTTGGGGAACCAATCCTTCTATGGGAGTAGAGTTCGGCGCATCCTTCCCAGAAATTCGTGATATGAACGACGAGCGAGCCTACAATTACATGGATCTCTCACCGGGTAAGAAAGCAGAAGATATTGACCTAGGTTATATCTTTATCGGCTCCTGTACCAATGCCAGACTCAGCGATTTGCAGCTGGCAGCTAAGTTTGTCGCTGGTAAGCACATTGCTCCCAATCTAACAGCTATCGTCGTACCAGGCTCTCGTCCGGTCAAGCGGGCTGCTGAAAAGATGGGACTGGATAAAATTTTCATGGATGCAGGCTTTGAATGGCGCGATCCGGGCTGTTCCATGTGCCTGGGAATGAATCCAGATAAGGTGCCAGACGGAGTTCACTGTGCATCGACCAGTAATCGGAACTTTGAGGATCGGCAGGGATTTGGAGCTAAGACACATCTTTGTAGTCCAGCCATGGCAGCAGCAGCAGCCATTGCCGGGCGCTTTGTAGATGTCCGCCAGCTACCGGAGGTCCAGTAAGGAAGTTTTATGGAAAAATTTACAATCTACACGGGGACAACGGTTCCCCTCATGAACGATAATATCGATACGGACCAAATTTTACCTAAGCAGTTTCTCAAGTTGATTGATAAAAAAGGCTTTGGCAAGTACCTCATGTACGCATGGCGCTATCTGGACAATCAGTACACCGAAGATCCTGATTTCGTCTTTAATAGACCGGAGTACCGCAAGGCGACTATTCTGATTACAGGGGACAATTTCGGAGCGGGTTCCTCTCGCGAGCACGCTGCCTGGGCCTTGGCTGACTATGGCTTCAAGGTAGTCATTGCTGGATCTTTCGGGGATATTCACTACAACAACGAGCTCAACAACGGTATGCTGCCTATCGTCCAGCCGCTCGAAGTACGGCAAGCCTTGGCGAATCTGAAGCCGACGGATGAAGTGACGGTGGATTTGGAGCAGCAGAAGATTTTTTCACCGGTGGGAGAATTCTCCTTTGACATTGATGGTGAATGGAAGCACAAGCTCCTCAACGGTCTTGATGACATCGGCATTACGCTGCAGTACGAGGATTTGATTGCAGAATATGAAAAAAATCGTCCATCTTATTGGCAGTAACCTTATTTTTGCTATATTGAGAAAATTCTGAAAAAACCTTGTCTCCGATAAAAATATATGGTAAAATAAATCTTAATTTAATAGAAAAGGAAGAAACTTATGACAAAACACATTCAATGGAACGGACAGCTTTCACAAGAAGGTTATGACATCTTGAAAGGTGATGGTGGCTGTATCGTTTGCCCGACCAAGGTGGGGTACATCATCATGACCAGCGATAAAGCTGGCTTGGAGCGTAAGTTCGAAGCTAAGTCTCGTAACCGTAATAAGCCAGGTGTTGTCCTCTGTGGTAGTATGGATGAGCTCCGTGCTTTGGCTCAGCTGAATCCGGAAATTGAAGCTTTTTATCAAAAGCATTGGGATGAAGACATCCTCTTGGGCTGTATCCTACCATGGAAGCCAGAAGCTTTTGAAAAGCTCAAGGCATTTGGCGACGGTCGGGAAGAGCTGATGACAGATGTTCGTGGCACTAGCTGTTTTGTTATTAAGTTTGGTAAGGCGGGCGAGCAGCTGGCAGCTAAGCTTTGGGAAGAAGGCAAGATGGTTTATGCATCCTCAGCCAACCCATCTGGTAAAGGAAACCGCGGCAAGGTCGAAGGAATTGGCGAGCGCATCGAAAATGCTGTTGACCTAGTCATTGAAGCAGATGACTATGTAGCCTCTATCCAGCCAGACAAGACCATTGAAACTCGCTATGAGCAAGGTGTTATGGTCTCTATGGTTGACAAGGATGGAAAACTGATTCCAGAACAAGGTGGGCAGCGTTCCATCTCACCAGCACCAGTGGTCATCCGCAAAGGCTTAGACATTGACAAAATCATGATGCACCTGTCCGATACTTTCAACTCATGGGATTACCGTCAGGGTGAATATTACTAAGATAAAAAGAAGCTCAGTGTAGGAGAGAAGATCTTCTTCCGCACTGAGCGCTTTTTGTTTATAAATTCTTTTCTTTTTCCTATAATTATGCTATGATAAAGAAAAACTATATTATCCTTTTAAAATCAGGATTTTTTAATTCTTATATCATAATGTAGAGCGCTATCTGTATTGTTTTCACAGCAACGCAAAGGATTAGAAAATGAATATATGATTTTAAAGGTTAGGTCAAAAATTTGGAGGAGATTATGAAATATAATAAGCAATATTGGACTATAGGTGCTGGAGGCAATGGAAAAAAATTTATAGCTAACAAAATAATTGCAGTTGATTATGGTGTTAATAAAAATTTGTCTAGAATGTCAAAAGAGGATTTGCAGATTGAATTTGGTAGAAATGATATCAAAGCAGTAGAATTTAATAAATTCATTAATGAAATTCAGATAGGTGATATTGTCATTTTAAAGCAGGGACGGCATCAGATTCTTGCTATTGGTGAAGTCACAAGTGATTATTTTTTAGATGATTCTTTTGATCAGGTTAGAGAAGTTAACTGGTTAAAATCTGAATCAATTGAATTTAGTGGAAATATTCCAACAAATGGTACAGTGTTTAAGGCCAATAAAGAATTAATAAAATTTGTTGAGTCTACTTTGTTTGAGTCTAATAATGAATTTATTAAAAAAAGGAGTAGGTATACAGATGTTTTAAAACAATCCAAAAACCTCATCCTCCGTGGAGCGCCTGGTACTGGGAAGACTTATCTTGCCAGACAAATTGCCAATGAGTTGACTGGAGGAAATGAAGAGCAAACAGGATTTGTGCAGTTTCATCCGTCTTATGACTATACGGATTTTGTAGAGGGGTTGAGGCCGCTTCCAAGTGATGATGGGCAGATTAGCTTCGGCTTGCAGGATGGAATATTTAAGAAATTTTGCGAAAGAGCTAAATTAGCGCAAAAGACAGGCGGTCAGGATAATTTTGATGAAGCTTGGAATGCCTATCTTGAATATGTAAATAGTAGAGATGAAAAAGAGCGTTTGACAGATTTTTCTTATCTTACTGTTAATAGCCGGAATAATTTTAATGTCAATTATGAGAGCAAAAGTCAAGGGACAGTCTTGACTAAATCCTATGTCTATGAACTCTATAAAGATGAAAATTATTTAAAACAGACTTATTATCGTAGTCAGGGAAAAAAAGTTCTTGAAACGTTAAGAAAAAAATTTGGTCTAAAAGACTATATTTCTCCAACAGAAATTGATACAGACAAGAAATTCGTCTTCATCATCGATGAAATCAATCGAGGTGAGATTTCTAAGATTTTTGGGGAACTTTTTTTCTCCATTGATCCGGGCTATCGTGGTAAGGATGGAGAGGTTTCGATCCAATATGCTAATTTACATGAAACTAATGAGAAGTTTTATATTCCTGAAAATGTCTACATCATCGGAACGATGAATGATATTGACCGTTCGGTGGATACCTTTGATTTTGCCATGCGCCGTCGTTTCCGTTTTGTAGAAATCACGGCTGAAAGTCAGCTGGGAATGCTTGATGAACCTCTTGGAGATGGAGCTGAAGAAGCGAAAATGCGTCTAAGAAACTTGAATGCTGCTATAGAAAAAGTAGAAGAGCTCAATAGTCATTACCATGTTGGACCAAGTTATTTCCTTAAGTTGCAGGAAGTAGATTTTGATTATGAATTGCTCTGGTCTGATTATATTAAACCGCTCCTAGAAGACTACTTGCGTGGTTCTTATGATGAGGTTGAAACTTTGGAAACTTTGAAAAAGGCATTTGATCAGACAAGCATTGAGCAAAGAAATCAGTCAATAACGGGTTATAATGAAGGCGATGGAAATGACGATGCGGATAACTGATAATCAGCAACTTATAAAAAAGAGGATTTTGTTGAAATCTATCCCAAAATTAGTCAGGTACTTTTAGATAGAACTTTAGAAAGCCTTTCTCAAGAGGATAGTATTTTCATTTTTCCAAATGACTTGAAAAATACTTCTGACTTGGACAAGGACAATAAAGTTTTTGAAACTGTAAATCAGAACATTAAGACAGGAAATGTGATTGGTTTTCTGGGTTACGGTCAGGAAAGATTAACGATTTCCTCTCGTTTTTCAAATGCTAATAACGACTATTTTTTACATTATCTCTTGCAGAAGGTCCTCAATATCAATCTCACTAATTTGGATGTTGGTTTATCTAGCGAAGATAAACTCTATCAACTATTAGTTTACCTCTTTCTAAAATATCTGCAAGCGGCTTTGAGAAAAGGGCTTTATAAGGAATACCAGAGGTTTTTCCATAATGATAGCCATGTAAAGGGAGCGATTGATGTAGGAAATCATCTTAAGAAAAATGTTCCTTTTATGGGGAATATTTCCTATACTACTAGAGAGTTTGCTTATGATAATCCATTGATGCAGCTGATTCGACACACCATTGAGTATATTAAGAATCAGAAAATAATTGGAAGTGGAGTATTTGATGCTAATCGTGAAAATGTAACAGAAATTATTCGTGTGACTCCGTCTTATAAACTAGCTGATCGTGTGAAGATTATCAGACTAAATCAAACTAAACCTGTTCGTCATGCCTATTTTCGAGAATATAGAAAATTACAGGAACTCTGTCTGCTGATTCTGAGTAGCGAAAAGCACGGTTTAGGACTTCAAGAGCAAAAAATACACGGTGTTCTCTTTGATATTGCTTGGCTTTGGGAAGAGTATGTCCAGACATTATTGCCAGAAGGTTTTATTCATCCACGAAATAAAGAAAGGACGGATGGTATTTCTGTATTTAGCAGTTCTGGTCGAAATGTTTATCCAGACTTTTATCATAAAGATTTAAAAATCGTACTAGATGCCAAATATAAAAAGCTAGAATTTACTGAAAAAGGAATCAATCGTGAGGATTTATATCAACTGATTTCCTATGCATACATTTTAAAAGCTAAAACAGCCGGTCTTATTTTCCCAAGCGTGGAGAAGGTTGTTGATAACGACATAGGTAAATTAGCAGGTTACGGGGCACTCTTGAAAAAGTGGTCCATTCTTATTCCCCAAGAAGCTGAAAATTATGACCATTTTATTCAACAGATACATCAATCGGAAACAATAAATTTTAGATTTTAAAGCAGGGTGAACCTGCTTTCAGACCGTAGACAAACATTCCAAATAGTGTTTGTCTTTTTCTGTTTGTCAGGCTAAAATTTCATCTTTTGATTTCATCTTTTGATAGCATAATGGTCATTTGAACAAAATAAAAAGGCTTCCCCACCCTCATTTTTACTAGTTTTTTGAGATTCAAACACGCCAAAGTAAGCCCAACCTTATCTTCCATCTTGGACTTGCCTTTCTCTCTTGTATAACGGAGGTTGTGGTATTCTTTAGCTGTCCCAAAGAGCCGCTCAATGGTTTCTTTGCGCTTCTTATAGAGCTCCTTCATCCCTCTTTGGTGTCGAATCTCTTCACAACATTCAAGCGCATCTTTCCATACATGTCTTGTGATGACTTTCTGCTGATTCTGGCTCTGGGTACAAACAGATAATAGGGGACAGGCGACACATACTGTTGAATCACTCTTATACTCACGGTAGCCTGCTCGGGTCGTCGTGCGATAGGTTAACACTTGGTTCTCTGGACAGAGGTAACAGTCATAATAGGAATCATAAACAAAATCATTGGGCCTTAAGTTCCCTTTTACACCCTTGGGGCGGGTATAAGGGAAGACAGGGGTAATCTCTCTGTCTAACAAAAATTTTGCAATACTTGGGGTTTTATAACCTGCATCTGCGATGAGATAGGTTGGATGAAAAGGCTCAATCTTGGCAAAAAGGGCAGGGAAAGCCTGACTATCATGAACATTTCCTGCTTCAACCGTATAAGCCAAGGCCCAACCATGCTTATCACACGCTACTTGGGCAGAATAGGCAAAGACTTCCTTGTGTTCCCCCTTGTGGAACCAACCACTCTCAGGATCTGTCCTTGAGATTTTCTTTTCCTTAGCCTCGCTTTCTTTTGCGGGCTTTAAGGGCTTTTTTTCGTGTTTTCTCCTATCTAAATCAATCTCAACTTCCAATTGCTCACTCATAAATGTAGCTTGTTGGGCAACCATTTCCTTATGATACTTGTGGCTGTTGGCTGCCGCTTTAATATGGGTTCCATCCACAAATATCTCAGAAGGATCAATCAAACCAGCACATAAAGCTTGATGGAGTACGTGTGAAAATATCTCAGTAATCAGTGCTTTATCTTGAAAACGACGGCTGTAATTCTTTCCATATGTGGTAAAATGAGGCACCTTGTCATCCAAGCTTAGTCCAAGAAACCAACGATAAGCTACGTTTACTTCTATGTCTTTAATGGTTTGGCGCATGGAGCGAATGCCATAAAAACATTGAATCAAAGGAATTTTGACCAACATGACGGGATCTAGACTGGGACGACCCTGATCTGGGCTATAGGTTTCTTCAACCAAGTCATAGATAAAGTCAAAATCAACCTCCGCTTCCAATTGGCGAAGAAAGTGATCTTCTGGGACCAATTCGTCTATCGTATAGAAGCCATATTGGCAGCGATTATAATCAGATTTTTCTTTGTGAAACATAGGGAGCACCTCACAACTGTTCTTACCTCTATTATACGACTTTACAAAAAGAAAAGCCCTTAGAAACTTCTGTTCTTAGGACTTTGTCTTCAATCTGAAAGCAGGGTGAACCTGCTTTTTCTATGCTTATTTTTTAAATTATTTCCAAATAGAACAAAATTCTTGATAGTTGAAATCACAAGTGTTACAATGGAACCGTTCGTTATGGATGATAATGGCTTGATTGTAGAGCATTGGGACAATAAAGAAGTCATGCCTAAGGTAGAAGACTTGACCAATCGAGGGAAGTTTTAAATTGAGGACAAAGAATGATTGAATATAAAAATGTAGCGCTACGCTACACAGAAAAGGATGTCTTGAGAGATGTCAACTTACGGATTGAGGATGGTGAATTCATGGTTTTAGTTGGGCCATCTGGTTCAGGTAAGACGACCATGATTAAGATGATCAACCGTCTTTTAGAGCCAACTGATGGAAATATTTACATGGATGGCAAGCGCATCAAAGACTATGATGAGCGTGAGCTACGCCTTTCCACAGGCTATGTCTTACAAGCGATTGCCCTCTTTCCAAATCTAACTGTGGCTGAAAATATTGCTCTCATTCCTGAGATGAAAGGATGGAGCAAGGCAGAGATTCAGCAGAAGACCGATGAATTGCTGAAGCTAGTAGGCTTGCCTGCTGAAGACTATGCTCAGCGTATGCCGAGTGAGCTGTCTGGTGGTGAGCAGCAGCGAGTGGGCATTGTCCGTGCCATTATCGCCCAGCCCAAAATCTTGCTGATGGATGAGCCTTTTTCAGCTCTTGATGCTATCTCGCGTAAGCAATTGCAGAGCTTGACCAAGAGTATTCATGACCAGTTTGGGATGACAACAATCTTTGTGACCCATGATACGGACGAGGCTTTAAAGTTGGGGAATCGGATTGCTGTTCTGCAGGATGGGGAGATTCGTCAAGTGGCAACACCTGAGGAAATCCTATCTGCACCTGCGACTAGCTTCGTAGCAGATTTATTTGGAGGTGTTCAACATGGCTAATTTGTTTTCTACCTTTCAGGAGCGCTTTGGCGAATGGTTGGCAGCCTTAGGTCAACACCTCCAGCTGTCTCTTCTGACCTTACTAGTGGCCATCTTCTTGACCATTCCGCTCGCTATCTATCTTCATAGTCATAAGAAAGTAGCCAATTGGGTGCTGCAAATTGCAGGGATTTTTCAAACCATTCCTTCAATGGCTTTGCTGGGACTCTTTATCCCTCTTATGGGGATTGGTACACTGCCGGCACTGACTGCTCTGGTGATTTACGCTATTTTCCCGATTTTAGAAAATACTGTCACGGCTTTGAATGGGATTGATCCTAGTTTAGAAGAAGCTGGAATTGCCTTTGGGATGACTAAGTGGGAGCGGCTCAAAAAGTTTGAACTACCTCTAGCTATGCCCGTCATCGTATCAGGTGTTCGGACGGCAACGGTAATGATTATCGGAACAGCAACTCTAGCAGCCCTTGTCGGAGCTGGCGGACTAGGTTCTTTTATCCTTCTAGGAATTGACCGTCGCAATGCCAGTCTAATCCTGATTGGAGCCATTTCCTCCGCAGTTTTAGCAATTCTTTTCAACAGTCTCCTTAAATGGATGGAAAAGGCTAAGCTTCGGACAGTATTTACAGCTTTTGTGGTTTTAATCCTCGGCCTCGGTGCTTCTTATACACCGAGTCTGATTCCCAAGCAGGAAAAAGAACATTTGGTTATTGCTGGGAAATTGGGTCCAGAGCCAGAGATTCTTATGAATATGTATAAACTCCTCATCGAGGAAAATACGGATATGACTGTGACGGTCAAACCAAATTTTGGAAAGACCGACTTCCTTTATCAAGCTCTGAAAAAGGTGATATTGATATCTATCCTGAGTTTACCGGTACGATTACTGGAACTCTCTTGCAGCCTGCTCCAAAGGTCAGCAATGATGCTGAAGAAGTTTTTGAAGCAGCACGTGATGGAATCAGAAAACAGGACAACCTAATCTTGCTCAATCACATGGCTTATCAGAATACCTATGCTATTGCAGTGCCTAAGAGTGTTGCTAAAAAATACAATCTTAAAACCATCTCTGATCTTAAAGCAGTCCAAGACAAGCTCAAGGCAGGGTTTACCTTGGAATTTAACGACCGTGAAGACGGAAACAAGGGTTTGCAATCTCTATATGGCCTTAATCTTAATGTAGCTACCATGGAGCCAGCCCTTCGCTACCAAGCTATCCAGTCGGGTGATATTCAAATCACGGATGCCTATTCGACTGATGCAGAACTTGCGCGTTATGATTTACAAGTTTTAGAAGACGATAAGCACCTTTTCCCTCCTTATCAAGGGGCGCCTCTCCTGAAGGCTGAATTACTAGAAAAACACCCTGAGTTGGAAGGTATTCTCAATAAGCTGGCTGGCAAAATTACAGAAAGCCAAATGAGCCAGATGAATTATCAAGTTGGCATTGAGGGCAAAAAAGCGGAAACTGTTGCGCGTGATTATCTGGTCAAGGAAGGACTTTTAAAAAAATAAGAAATAAAAGTTAGACTTGTAAGGTCTAGCTTTTTTGCTTACTTGTGGATAGACAGACTACGGATTGGTGGAGATGTGTTTATCTCTTATTTAGGAAATCTTCATCCATTTTTGGTATAATAAAGTATCAATGAGTGGAGGTGTTCCGATGGCATCTAGTCAAGAATTTTTGGATTTTATTCTGGAGCAGCTGCAGGGCCTAGGGCAAGAAATTAGCTTTCGCAAGATGATGGGAGAGTATTTGCTCTATTATCGAGGGCGCTTATTCGGCGGGATTTATGACAATCGCTTGCTGCTCAAGCCGGTCCAGCCAGCTCTGGATTTTTTTGAAAATCCGATTTATGAGTCTCCTTATTCAGGCGCAAAACCAATGCTTCATATAAAAGAAGTAGAAGATGCTGCCTTTCTCTGCAGTTTGATTGAAGCTGCCTATCCTGCCTTACCAGCACCTAAAAAGAAAAAATAGTCTTTTCTTTACAATAGACATTCTAAAAAGTTGCTGTTTAAATAGACATTTTTAAAATTTTCCTTTATAATAGACTTAAAGGAGGATTGTTATGCTTTATATTGCTCTTATTGGAGATTTAATTGAATCCAAACAGCTAAAAAATCGCAAGCAGGCCCAAAAGGATCTTCAGGACATGATGGCGGTGCTAAATCAGGATTATCAGGATTATCTGGTGTCGCCTTTCACGGTAACGACTGGAGATGAGTTTCAGGCTTTGCTGCGACCTAATCCAGAAATCATGCAGCTCCTTGATCAGATTGCCTTGGGCTTTCCTCACCCGATTCGCTTCGGGCTTGGCCTAGGGGAGATTGTGACAGACATCAATCGGGAGCAGAGTATTGGTGCGGACGGTCCGGCCTACTGGAGGGCACGCGCAGCCATTGAGGCTATTCACGAGAAGAACGACTACGGCAGCAGCCGTATAGCTGTATCCTTGGGAGAGGAAGAGCTCAGTCAGGCGGTCAATACGGTGCTGGCAGCTACTTCATTTATCCAGAGCAAGTGGAACACCAGTCAGAGAGAGGTTCTGGAGCGGATGCTCATGGAATATATCTATGACGAGAATTTTTCTCATGGGGAAATAGCAGAGCTGCTGCAGATTAGCCCAAGTGCGCTTAGTAAGCGGCTGAAGTCGTCTGGACTGAAGATCTATCTGAGAAATCGCCGTTTAGCTATGAGAATGATTCTACAGGCAGCAAAGGAGGCTGAAGAATGACAAATTTTATGGGATTTTCAGAATTTTTCATGCAGAATCCGATTCTTGTACTTACTTTGCTGGCTCATGTACTAGCTGATTTTCAGCTTCAAAGTCAGAAAATGGCAGACCTAAAAAGCCGGCGGATGAATTTCTTAATTCTCCATTTGGGAATTGTTCTCTTGCCCCTGTTGCTCTTGGGGCTC
Source organism: Streptococcus sanguinis (assembly GCA_013378335.1). Classification (NCBI taxonomy): domain Bacteria; kingdom Bacillati; phylum Bacillota; class Bacilli; order Lactobacillales; family Streptococcaceae; genus Streptococcus; species Streptococcus sanguinis. Next base: position 1,370,134 of record CP040556.1, on the reverse strand, counting down.
ATCTTACCTAATTATCTGCTATATTTCGCCTTGGTCTGGCTCAGTCATGCGCTTATTGACTTCTTGAAGAATAGGTTGAATTCATCGATTGTCCGCCATCATGCTCAAAAGTCAGCCTTTTTACTGGATCAGATCTTGCATCTGATTAGCATTTTTGCTCTTTATTTTCTCTTAGGACAGCAGCAAATTCCAGCGCCTAATTGGTTGTCTGAGCGCTACCTCATGCTGCAGGCTATCTTTTTCTTTTCCCTGACTGGTAAGCCAATTAATATCCTCTTTAAACTCTTCTTCAGCAAGTATCAGGCGGGGGAAGACAGTGGGGAGACTATTGCGGGGCTGGTGCCATGATTGGGATATTAGAGCGCTTGATTATGGGACTTTCCCTTATTTTCGGGCAGTTTACTGCCATTGGGCTAGTCTTTACGGCTAAGTCAATTGCCCGCTATAATAAGATTTCAGAAAGCCAGTCCTTTGCTGAATACTACCTGATTGGCTCGCTTTTCAGTATGATTTCAGTCCTGCTGATTTACGGCTGTCTTTATTGGTAAAAATAAATAAAAAAACAGATCATCATAGTAAGGATGGTCTCAGACCGTAGACAAACATTCCAAATAGTGTTTGTCTTTTTCTGTTTGTCAGGCTAAAATTTCATCTTTTGATTTCATCTTTTGATAGCATAATGGTCATTTGAACAAAATAAAAAGGCTTCCCCACCCTCATTTTTACTAGTTTTTTGAGATTCAAACACGCCAAAGTAAGCCCAACCTTATCTTCCATCTTGGACTTGCCTTTCTCTCTTGTATAACGGAGGTTGTGGTATTCTTTAGCTGTCCCAAAGAGCCGCTCAATGGTTTCTTTGCGCTTCTTATAGAGCTCCTTCATCCCTCTTTGGTGTCGAATCTCTTCACAACATTCAAGCGCATCTTTCCATACATGTCTTGTGATGACTTTCTGCTGATTCTGGCTCTGGGTACAAACAGATAATAGGGGACAGGCGACACATACTGTTGAATCACTCTTATACTCACGGTAGCCTGCTCGGGTCGTCGTGCGATAGGTTAACACTTGGTTCTCTGGACAGAGGTAACAGTCATAATAGGAATCATAAACAAAATCATTGGGCCTTAAGTTCCCTTTTACACCCTTGGGGCGGGTATAAGGGAAGACAGGGGTAATCTCTCTGTCTAACAAAAATTTTGCAATACTTGGGGTTTTATAACCTGCATCTGCGATGAGATAGGTTGGATGAAAAGGCTCAATCTTGGCAAAAAGGGCAGGGAAAGCCTGACTATCATGAACATTTCCTGCTTCAACCGTATAAGCCAAGGCCCAACCATGCTTATCACACGCTACTTGGGCAGAATAGGCAAAGACTTCCTTGTGTTCCCCCTTGTGGAACCAACCACTCTCAGGATCTGTCCTTGAGATTTTCTTTTCCTTAGCCTCGCTTTCTTTTGCGGGCTTTAAGGGCTTTTTTTCGTGTTTTCTCCTATCTAAATCAATCTCAACTTCCAATTGCTCACTCATAAATGTAGCTTGTTGGGCAACCATTTCCTTATGATACTTGTGGCTGTTGGCTGCCGCTTTAATATGGGTTCCATCCACAAATATCTCAGAAGGATCAATCAAACCAGCACATAAAGCTTGATGGAGTACGTGTGAAAATATCTCAGTAATCAGTGCTTTATCTTGAAAACGACGGCTGTAATTCTTTCCATATGTGGTAAAATGAGGCACCTTGTCATCCAAGCTTAGTCCAAGAAACCAACGATAAGCTACGTTTACTTCTATGTCTTTAATGGTTTGGCGCATGGAGCGAATGCCATAAAAACATTGAATCAAAGGAATTTTGACCAACATGACGGGATCTAGACTGGGACGACCCTGATCTGGGCTATAGGTTTCTTCAACCAAGTCATAGATAAAGTCAAAATCAACCTCCGCTTCCAATTGGCGAAGAAAGTGATCTTCTGGGACCAATTCGTCTATCGTATAGAAGCCATATTGGCAGCGATTATAATCAGATTTTTCTTTGTGAAACATAGGGAGCACCTCACAACTGTTCTTACCTCTATTATACGACTTTACAAAAAGAAAAGCCCTTAGAAACTTCTGTTCTTAGGACTTTGTCTTCAATCTGAGATCATCATAGTAAGGATGGTCTGTTTTTATGTTCTTATCTGTAACTCTACTCAATCATGGTATTGACAGCAGTGCCTGTTTGGTAGTCAATCTCTGCATTTGGAGAAACATTGTCCAAGAGGACATGAGACATTCCGTCTTCATCTATTGTTTCCTTGCCCCCTAGCTGGATGCTGACAACATTGCCTTCTGAGTCTAATCCGACATACTGGAGCTCAATCTTGCGAGGAAGAAGCTCATTGTCCGTATAAATCGGAGTAACCTTGTAATCCAGCCAATAATCAGGATTTTCCTCTAACCAGCGCTCCAAGCGATGTTCATAATAGATCATGCTATCTGGGTTATTGTCATCCAGTCCTTGGAAACTACCAGAGTTGAGCCAAGCGGTCATCGGAACGAGGTTTTTCCCTTCGTTATTGAGGCCGCTGAAAGTAAAGCCAATCAGGTGAGCGCGATTCATGAGCCAAACCCGATCATCTCCATTTCCGTAGTAAAATTTGTAATTGTGCCAACCGATGGGATTGTATGTGACTTTGGTCTCCTTTTTCTTTTTGGCTTTGTGTTGCTCTTGCATTTGGACATGAGCAGCAGTAGCCCGACCGTATTTGTCCTTTTTCCCTAGCTTTAGCTGATACTCTCCGTTCAACTCCAGAGTGCCGATAGCTGTTTCATCGCTATGGTTAAGCAGCTGGACCTTAATCTGGTTCTTCTGATTCGCAGCAACATTTTCTGCAGGAAGAGCTTGTGAAAGTAACAACAAAGAGCCGGCTGACAGGACAAGCCAGGTGCCAAACCTAAACTTTTTCATAAAGAACTCCTTTTAAATAATATATCTCCGACATCATTCTACTAAAAAATAGATTGTTTGACAACTAAAACTTTTCAAAAATATTACAAAAATAAATATCTGTTCAATAAGTGCGAGGATTGACTCGGATGCGTATTTTTCCTATAATCATAACTAGAGAAAACGCTTGTATAAATTACCTAAGGAGGTGCTTATGAGTCCATCTTCAGAGGAAATGTCACTCGAGGAGCTATGGCAGCTTTTTCCGATTTTTCTGAGAGAGCATCAGGCAGCGTGGGAAGATTGGTATGAGGCGGAACGGCTTCGGCTTTTGAGTTTTTGGCCTGCAAATTGGCTGGTTCGGATTAGTCATATCGGTTCGACGTCCCTTGAGACCATCTGGGCCAAGCCTATAGTGGATATATTGATGGAAATTCCTAAAGAAACAGATATGGTGGTAATGAAAGACTTGCTGCTGAAAAATGGTTATCTGCTCATGTCAGAAAGCCAAGGGCGGATGTCATTCAATAAAGGCTACACACCGAGTGGTTTTGCGGAGCGGGTTTTCCATCTGCATCTGCGCTATGAAGGAGATCATGATGAACTGTACTTTAGAGACTATTTGCAGGAACACCCTGCTGTAGCCAAAAACTATGAAAAGCTCAAGCTGTCCTTGTGGAAGCAATATGAGCACAATCGTGATGCCTATACAGAGGCGAAAACGGATTTTATCAAGAACTATACAGAGGAAGCTAAAAAGCTTTATGGCGGAAGATATGAGAGGGAAGACAGATGATTTATCCAATGATTGGCTTTCTGATTATTCTTGCTTTTCTTTACTTAATTTACCAATCTAAGAAACCATCAGGTTTTGTCGGCTTATGGATGATGAAATTATGGAATTATGGAATCGCGTTTATCTGCCCATGGTTGTTTGGTCGGTCAGTCAGTCAGCTGGATTATAAGAAACGATATAATGCTATTTTGGATGTTGGAGTTGGAAATGGAGCTTCCTCGAAATATTTGAAAAAGCACTTTCCTAATAGCCAAGTGTTGGGGATTGATATTTCTTCTACGGCTATCAGAGCAGCTGAAAAATTGGCTGAGCCTGGCCTATCTTTCGAGGTGAAAAATGTTGAGAAAACGGATCTTTCCGTTAGCGAATTTGATTTGATTACAGCATTTCAGACCCATTTTCATTGGCCAAATCTAACTCAGTCCTTCCTAGAACTTAAGCGGATTCTTAAGCCAGATGGAATCATCATACTGGCATGTGAATGGAGCAAATTAGCTTACTACCTACCAGACTTTAGAAAGCAAGAAAAACTTGAAAACTATTTGACAGATTTTGGCTTTCATCTCATTAATAGTCAAAGAAAGGGCCAATGGATTCTTTATAAAATTAAGAAAAAATAAGGAGGTATCCTATGAAACAATTATTTTTATGTTCTTATTTTGCGGGAGTCAAGGACTTGTTCAGACAATATGCGTCTGAAAAGCAATTGGGCAATCAGGTACTTTTTATCCCGACGGCTGGAAATGTAGAAGAGTACAGGGCTTATATTGACGAAGCCCTGCAGTCCTTTGCGGACTTGGGATTTCAAGTAGAGGTCTTGGATATTTCAGCTTGTGATAGAGAAACGGCTCAGGCCAAAATTTTCCAAAGTAAGCTTCTCTATATCTCTGGTGGCAATACCTTTTATCTTCTGCAAGAACTAAAGAAAAAGCAACTTCTGCCTTTGATAAAAGAACAGATTGCGGACGGCATGGTCTATGTGGGCGAATCTGCTGGTGCTATCATCACAGCCAAGGACATTGACTATAATAAGATTATGGACGATAAGGCAGTTGCTAAGGAACTGTCTGATACAGAGGCACTAAACGAGGTAGATTTTTATATCCTGCCTCATGTTGGCGAAGAACCTTTTGTCGAAAGTGCTCAGGCAACTCTGGATACATACAGCGCCCAGCTAAATCTGCTTTCCCTCAATAATCACCAAGCTGTGCTTGTGGAAGGTGAAGAAGTGAAGGTTTTGGAGGAGGAATAAAATATTTTTGCCACGAATTTTAACAAAAGGTCTATAAAAAGTAAGAAAAGCTTGGTTGAAGCAACCAGCTTTTTTGCTATACTAACAGTGTAATCATAAAAAGGAGATTAAAAAATGATTTCTAAAAATATTGCTATTTTAAGAAAAAGAGAGAATATTTCTCAGGAAAAACTGGCCGAAGAAATAGGTGTATCAAGGCAGACTATAGCAAAATGGGAAGCAGGAGAAAGCGTTCCAGATGTGATTTATTCCTCTCAATTAGCTGATTTTTTTGATGTGAGTTTGGATGAACTAGTACATTTAGAAAGCAATTTATTGACAACTCCTAGTTTCAAAGGGAAATATATTTTTGGAACAGTAACGGTGGGTGAGCGTGGTGAAATCCACTTACCCCCTCGGGCACGAAATATTTTTCAAATAAAAGCGGGAGATCAGCTTCTTTTGCTAGGAGATGAAAATCAAGGATTGGCGTTATTAGATCCGAATTTTTTTCTAGAAACTCCTAAGTATTTTTCAGAAAAGTAGTAGGCAATGAATGAAAAGGAAAATGATGTTAGTTATTTTGATATTGATAGCTGTTATATTGGTAAGTGCAGGGTGGTTTGCTTATCGCAATCTTCACTATGATAAGGCTAATCTTGAATATATCCGACAAGCTGGGATGCTAGAAAAGCAAGTGACTTTACCAGATGGATCTCTTATAAATTATGGCGAAGGTCCCAAAAATGGTCCCCCTTTACTCCTGATTCATGGCCAGCAAGTATCTTGGGAGGACTATGCCAAGGTTTTTGGAGAATTGTCTAAGCGATATCATGTATATGCAGTAGATTGTTATGGACATGGTGGGTCTAGTAAAAATCCTGCTAAATATTCAGCACTGGAAAATAGTCAGGATTTCATTTGGTTTATTCATAATATTATAAAAGCTCCTGTGTTCATTTCAGGACATTCATCAGGAGGGCTTCTTGCAACATTGGTAGCTGCACTAGCTCCTGATACTGTTAGAGGACTATTGATAGAAGATGCACCGTTTTTTTCAACAGAGCCTAGTCGAGCACTTTCTACTTTTTCTTGGTTAGGATTTAAAGATATGTGTGATTTCTTAAAAAGCGGTAAAAAAAATTATACTGCCTATTTTTTAGAACATACTTATTTAAAAAAACTTTTTGGTGAGGAAAATTTTAATAAAATTGTCAAAAAACCAGCTCTGAACTATATGAAAAATCATCCAGGAAAGATTCCTAGAATTTGGTACTATCCGCCAGAATTACAAGTGAATCTCATCTATGACTTAACAGCTAATTTACAGGATGGAACAGGAGATTACGATCTTCGTTTTGGCACAACGTTTTATGATTTTTCTTGGTTCAAGGGATTTGAACAGGAAGAAATCTTGAAAAAAGTTCAATGTCCATCTATATTGCTTCATGTGGCTCGGCCTTTGAATCAGAAAAATTACTATGATAAAAATGGTATTCTCTTGAGTGCTATGGATGACAAAGATGCTAAGCGAGTAGACAAACTTTTGTTGAACAATCATCTAATAGATAATATCAAGAGTGGGCATGATATTCATGTTGAAAAACCTGAGATTTTTATTCGGGCGATTGATGATTTACAAAAAAGGTGTAAATAGAATCTTAAAGGTGAGAGATGTTTTTACTTGATCTATTGGGATTTTCACTTGACGAAAAGTTTAAAGTATATTTTAGTTGTGCTTCTTATTTTTATTTCAAAAACAGTCATCAGACTGTTTTTTTGATATAATAGACTCTATGAACACAAAAGAAAAAATTTCAAATTATCAACTTTTATTGGCTCAGTTGGAAGCCTTGTTGGAGGGTGAGACCAATGCTTTAGCCAATTTTTCCAATGCTAGCGCTCTGCTCAATCAAGCTCTTCCTAATTCTGTTTTTGCGGGTTTCTATCTTTTTGATGGGAAGGAGCTAATTTTGGGGCCTTTTCAGGGTGGTGTTTCCTGTGTCCATATTGCGCTAGGTAAGGGTGTCTGTGGGGAATCTGCTGAGAAAGAGCAGACGATTATCGTGGATGATGTGACCCGGCATGCCAACTATATCTCTTGCGATAGCCGAGCTAAGAGTGAGATTGTGGTGCCCATGGTAAAAGACGGCCGACTGCTTGGAGTGCTGGATTTGGACTCAGCCTTGACGGGTGATTATGATGACGTAGACCAGGAATATCTGGAAAAATTTGTCCAGATTTTGCTTGAAAAAACAACTTGGAATTTTGAAATGTTTGGAGAAAAAGCCTAATGTATCAAGCTTTATATCGAAAGTACCGCAGTCAGACCTTTGGTCAGCTGGTGGGGCAGCAGGTAGTAGCCACCACCTTGCGGCAGGCTGTTGAGCAAGAGAAAATCAGCCATGCCTATCTTTTTTCTGGCCCGCGTGGAACAGGGAAAACCAGTGTTGCCAAGATTTTTGCTAAGGCTATGAACTGTCCGAATCAAAAGGACGGTGAGCCTTGCAATGACTGCTATATCTGTCAGGCTATCACTGAGGGAAGCCTTGAAGACGTCATCGAAATTGATGCGGCTTCCAATAATGGGGTAGATGAGATTCGTGATATTCGGGACAAATCCACCTATGCGTCCAGTCTAGCCAAGCACAAGGTCTATATCATTGACGAGGTGCACATGCTCTCGACTGGGGCTTTTAATGCCTTGCTCAAGACCTTGGAAGAACCAACAGAAAATGTGGTCTTTATCCTAGCGACGACAGAGCTACATAAGATTCCAGCGACCATTCTTTCCCGCGTCCAACGTTTTGAGTTTAAGTCTATCAAGACGCAGGACATTATTGGTCATATCGAGTGGATTTTGGAGCAGGAAGGCATTGACTTTGAGCAGGAAGGTGTGCAGATTATTGCCCGTCGAGCTGAGGGCGGTATGCGGGACGCCTTGTCTATCCTCGATCAGGCTCTTAGCTTGACCCAGGAAAATCGTTTGACTACAGACATAGCTGAAGAGATCACTGGCTCTATCAGTTTGGGAGCCTTGGATGCCTATGTAGCTGCTTTGATTGCTCATGATGCAGTAGCAGCCTTGGATAATCTCAATCTGATTTTTGACAGCGGTAAAAACATGGCCCGTTTTGTGACGGACCTCCTGCAATATCTGCGTGATCTAATCATTGTCAAAACTGGCGGGGAGAATCATCATGCTAGTGAGCTCTTTCTGGAAAACCTCAATACACCGCAGGATATCCTATTTGCCATGATTGATATGGCGACCAAGAGTTTGGCAGACATCAAGAACAGCCTGCAGCCTAAGATTTATACTGAAATGATGACCATTCGACTGGCAGAGACCAGCAGTCTTCCTGCAGCGACAGCGATTCCAGATAATCTAGCCGAAGAGCTCAAGGGATTGAGACAAGAGATTGATAACCTCAAGCAGCAGCTGGCTAATGGCAATGGAAAACCTGCAGCAGCTGTCAAAACTTCGGATATTCGACCACAGAAATCTAAGGGCTACCGAGCAGACCGCAATAAGGTCAATGCTATCCTAGAAGAGGCTGTTGACAATCCTAGTCTGGCTCGCAGCAATCTGACTAAGCTGCAGAATGCTTGGGGGGAGATTATTGAAAGTCTGGCTGGAGCTGATAAGGCCTTGCTGGCAGGCTCGCAGCCGGTAGCGGCCAACGAAAGCCACGCTATCTTAGCTTTTGAGTCTAATTTTAACGCTGAGCAGACTATGAAGCGGGACAATCTCAATACCATGTTTGGCAATATCCTCAGTAATGCGGCAGGATTTTCACCAGAGATTTTGGCTATTTCCTTAGAAGAGTGGACCAAGATTCGGGCGGATTTTTCAGCTCGCAGCCGCAATGGTAAGGCAGAGGTTGAAGAGAAGGAAGAGGAAAGCCTGATTCCAGAGGGATTTGACTTTTTAGCAGAAAAAATTACCATTCAAGAGGACTAAAAAAAGATTTTTCTAGGTTTTCGTGTTATAATAAAATTATGAATAGACGACAATTTATTGTAATGGCTGTTTTTACGGCCTTAGAAACCTATTTTTTCAATGAATCCATCATGGCGGGGCGCTATTTCATGGCTGCTTTCTGGGCTGTTTTAGTGCTGCGTAATCTGCAGATTTCCTATGTCATGGGGCGGATTGTGGATGAAATCGATAAACATTTAGGACCGAAATAATGAAAACAGGACTGAGTCATTAAGAATCAGTCCTTTTGAAATGAATTTTTTTGATTACCAACTGCTTAGAGAGACTTCGCCGCTGTTGAGCCAGATTTCCTGATCATCTGTCAGCTGGACTAAGAGTTGCCCACTGTCTGAGATGTCTTTGGCCAAACCTTGGTAGTCTGCACCTTTTTGGCTGAAGCTCACTTGTCGTCCCAGCACCAAGGATTGTTGCTTGTAGAGGTAGATGAGCTCTTCTGGGTCACTTTCGTAGAAGCATTTCCAAATCTCGGCAATGAGCTCATTGCGACTAATGGCTGGTTTCTCTTCAAAGAGAGAGCCGGCTTTCTCTTTGATGTCGGCTGGAAAGTCTGTAATGAAAAAATTAAAGCCAACACCGATGATGACATCGGTGACGAGACCTGTCTCGATGGAGGTTGTCGCTTCGGTCAAGATGCCGGAAATTTTCTTGTTTCGATAGTAAATGTCATTGACCCACTTGATGTCAATCTCCATGAGGGTTAGATTTTTCACTGCCTTATAGATGGCACCCGCAGTCAAGATAGTATAGGAAGGGAGCTGGTCGAAGGGGAGATTGGGCTTGAGGTGGAGAGACATGTAAAAGCCGCCCTGGCTGGGGCAGAAGAAGGAACGACCAAAACGGCCTCGGCCAGCAGATTGGGCAGTGGCCAGATAGAGAGTGTTGGCTGGGCGTCCAGCCTCCATGCCAGCCTTGGCATCCATTTGAGTGGACTGGCAGTCAGGATTAAAGGAGACCTGAACAGGTGAGTGTGCCTCGATCCAGTCAGGAATCAGTAAGTCACCGGCTGTCAATCGATAGCCCCGGTTCTTGACTGACTCGATTTGAATTCCTTCTTTCTCCAATTTTTGAATGGCCTTCCAAATAGAAGTTCGTGAAACGCCCAATTCTTGGGCTATTTTTTCGCCGTTGACATAGTCGTCAGCCTGGCTGAGGATGTCAAAGATTTTTTCGTAGGTTTTCATAGGCGGTCTTTCTAGCTTAAAGGCTGCTTTCTCTGAGAGTTAGCTTGGTAGAGAGCTTGATCATGTAAGGGATGGGGCTTTCGTCAGTTTTAATCATCTGGTCCAGCATTTGCAGAGCTTGCTTGCCCATTTCCTCTGTAAACACTGTCACAGTACTGAGAGGCGGATAGACGTATTTGGCAATGGATGTATCATTAAAGGAAATAATCTGGACATCTTGGGGAACAGCTATTCCTGCTTCCTGAAGAGCACGTAGGGCACCGACTGCCAGAGCATCGCTGGCTATGAAGAATGCTTTGGGCATCCGCTCTTTTTGCTGGTCAACCATGTCTTTCATCAGCTGGTAACCAGACTCTGAGGAGAACTTGCCTATCTTGACATAGGCCGGATGATAGAGGTCTTTTTCATTAAGGTAACGGCAGAAGCAAGCCAAGCGTGGATCGTCAAGACTTGTCGTTCCGTCTGTAGTCTCTTCGCGTCCTGCAATCATACCGATTTCTCGAATGCCCTGCTCAAGAAAATGGTCAAGAACATGGGTAACGGCATGCTCAAAGTCCATTGTCACACAGCTATGGCCTTTGTCTAGCGTATCGCTGTCCACGAAAACCAGGGATGGACTGTATTGCTCCAGCTCCTTGACTTGCTTGGTGCTGAATTTTCCGATGGCAATAATGCCGTCAATCTGCTTCAGCTGGCTTAGTGAGTCGTTGTTGAAAATCCGCACGATATCATAGCCCAGTTCCGGGGCTTTCTTTTCAATGCCTAAGCGGATGGAGTAGTAGTAAAGATCATCCAGCTCTTCCAGCTCTGTGTACCATTCTACGATGGCAATGCGGTGGGTCTGAGATGAAGTCTTTTTCTGTCTGTTGCTTTTTTTGTAGTTGAGCTGTTCAGCGATATCGAAAATATTTTTACGCGTCTCATCGCTGACAGACATGGACTTGTCATAGTTCAAAACCCGCGAAACAGTTGCGGGAGAAACACCAGCAGTCTGGGCGATATCTTTGATAGTAGCCATTTGATTTGGTCCTTTTTAATTTACTGTCTACATAAATTATAACTCAAAAATTAGTAAATCACAAAGAAATATTTAGTAAAACTTAACTTTGTTCTCGAAATGAGCTTGGTGAAAAGCCAAAATATTTTTTAAAAGCCTTTGAAAAGTAAAGGGGATCTGAGAAACCGACAGAATAGGCGATAAACTGGATAGGCTCACAGGTACTTTTAAGGAGTTGTTTAGCTCGATGCATTCGGACATATTCCAGATATTCTTTAGGTGAACTTTGTTGCTCCTCCTTGAAAATGGTTGTTAGATAGCTGCGATGAACGGACAACTTAATTGCCATATCTTGAATGCTGAGGTTAGGATTGGGATATTGAGTGTCAATTATCTGTTTGCAGGCTAGATAGAGTTGCTGGCTTGCAGATAGGGTATTTGCTTGGGGCTTATAGGCAATGCTGCCCAAGTGAAAGAGGAGTTCATAAAGTTGGCCCATAATGTGGAGTTGAGCTACTTGGTTAGATTTGGTCTGCTCAGCGAAGTAAACTAAGTTCTCAACAATTTTCCCAATCCTATCTGTTTTACGTTCCTGGTTAGCAAGTAGGTAGCAGTCTTCGGCAATCTGAGAGTGATTGAAGTAGTCATAAACCCTACCGCCAGTCATTCCCAGCCAGTAGTAGGACCAAGGTTCTTCTTTGTCAGCTTGATAAAAGGTAAGTTCATTAGGCTTGAGCAGAAAGAGATCTCCAGTTTTTAAATCGACAATTTTTCCTTTGTAATGAAATTGCCCTTTCCCTTTGGTAATGTAGTGAAGAACATAGGTATCTCTAATAGCTGGTCCAAAAGAGTAGCTAGGTGTGCACTCTTCATAACCGTAGAAGCTAAGTGAGAGATCAATTGTTCCTGTTTGGTATTCTGAAAAAACAAGCATATTTTGCCTCCTACCTAACATTTTACCATATTTCCCTAACATAATTCTATTTTTGGAAGCGATTTCATAAGGTAAAATATTAGTAAATATGGAGGTTCAGAAATGGCTATAAAAATAGACAAGAATCTATTCTACATCAATACAAAAAATTCTAGTCTTATCATTGAGGAAAGAGATGGCTACCTTTTGCTTAAACACTTAGGCAGAAAAATTGAATCCTATCATTTTTCCAATACAGTATTTGAGCGAGATCATGCTTTTTCTGGTAATCCGAGGTCGAATGAGCGGAGTTTTAGCTTAGATACCCAGCGGCAGGTTTTGGGTCAGCATGGTTTAGGAGACTTCCGGCAACCTTCTCTGCAAGTCCAACATGCTAATAATGAAGTAACAGATTTTCGGTTTGTTGAGAGTCAGCTGATTAAGGGAAGTTTGGAAGTTCCAGGACTGCCTAGCCCTCACAGTACAGAAGATGCAGAAACACTGGCCTTTATTTTAGAGGATACAGTGGCTCACTTACGCCTCACTCTCTATTACACAGCTTTTGAGGATAGCAATACCATTGCAACCTTTACTAAGCTGGAAAATATCGGTAGAGAGACAGCAGTCATACATAAGAACTTGAGCTTAATGGCAGATTTGCCGGCAGGGACTTATGATGTGATTAGTTTACAGGGAGCTTATGCTAGGGAAAAAACAGTTCGTCGTCACAAGCTAGAACAGGGAATTTTCAAAATAGCTTCCAACCGAGGAGCTTCTGGTCACGCGCAGACTCCAAGCCTTATCCTTTGTGATAGTGAAACGACGGAAGAGGCTGGTCAAGTTTGGGCAATTCAGCTCCTTTATAGCGGAAACTTTGAAGCTTGGATTCAGCAAAATCAGTTGAGTGAAGTTCGGCTAGGTATCGGTATCAATGAAGATAATTTTGCTTGGAAACTGGAAGCGGGGCAGACTTTCTATAGTCCTGTTGCTCTGTTGAATTATTCGGCTCGGGGTTTGACTGGTCTTAGTCATGAGAGCCAAGCTTTTGTTCAAGAGCATATCATTCCTAAAGCTTTTGCGAAGAGAGAGCGGCCAATTTTAATCAATAACTGGGAAGCAACTTACTTTGATTTCAAAAAAGAGAAGTTGCTAGAGTTAGCAGATGAGGCACAGAAAGTTGGTATTGAGCTCTTTGTTCTCGATGATGGCTGGTTTGGCAACCGTTTTGATGACAATCGGGCTCTGGGCGACTGGTTTGTCAATGAAGATAAGCTAGGTGGCAGTTTGACAGAACTCATAGCAGAAGTTCATAGCAGAGGATTGCAATTTGGTTTATGGGTTGAGCCAGAAATGATTTCCGTAGATAGTCAGCTTTATCGGGCACATCCAGACTGGGCTATTCAAGTACCTGATAGGGATCATACATACTCTCGCAATCAACTCGTATTGGATTATGCTAATCCAGATGTGGTAGCCTATATCAAAGAAACACTGGATCAGCTGTTTAGTCAGCACGATATTGACTACATAAAATGGGATATGAATCGTAATATTACCAATCTTGGGAATGGCACTGACTATCTGGCGACCAAAATGCAGTCGCATAAGTATATCTTGGGGCTTTATGAAATTGTAAAATATTTGACAGAGAAATATGAGAATATTCTCTTTGAGTCCTGCTCAGGTGGTGGTGGACGAAATGATCTTGGTATGATGCGGTATTTCCCTCAAGTCTGGGCTAGTGACAACACCGATGCCATAGCTCGTTTGCCAATCCAATATGGGTCTTCTTATCTTTATCCGACTATTTCAATGGGTGCCCATGTGTCGGCAGTGCCTAATCATCAGATGGGACGAATTACTCCGCTGGCAACTCGTGGTCATGTGGCTATGATGGGAAATCTGGGGTATGAGCTTGATTTGACAAGTCTGACTGAGAAAGAAAAAGAAGAAATTAGAACTCAGGTGAACTTGTATAAAGAATTACGGCCAGTAGTCCAGTTAGGACGTCAGTATAGGTTAATCAATCCCGATACTACATCCAATGAAGCAGCTGTACAATTTAACTATGAAAATCAAACGATAGTAACTTACGTCCGAGTCCTATCAGTTGTGGAAACAATGGAAACCACCTTGAAACTAAAAGACTTAGAGGAGGAAGGGCTTTATAAGTTGGAAGGAACAAACATTGTTTACTCGGGTACAGAGCTCATGTATGCAGGTTTAACTGTTACCTTATCCCAAGGAGATTTTTTGAGTAGACAATATATTTTTAGAAGACTATAATAAAGGTGTAAATTTATAAAGGAGGCATTCCAATGAAATGGTATAAGAAAGCAAGTGTTCTTTTAGTAGCTGGGGCTAGTTTATTAGGCTTAGTGGCTTGTGGTCAGAATAATCAATCAACTGATGGAAAGGTAACGATTGAGTTTTTTAACCAGAAGACCGAGATGGCAGATACCTTGCAAAGGATAGTGGATGATTTTGAGAAGGAACACCCTAATATTGATGTGAAGCTGACTACAGTACCTTCAGCTGGTATCGTCTTGAAGACACGTATCCTGTCTGGAGATGTGCCCGATATTATCCATATCTACCCACAGAATATGGACTTCCAAGAATGGGCGAAAGCTGGTTATTTCCAAGATATGACTGGTAAGGATTATTTGAAAAGAATCAAAAATAATTATGCTGAAAAGTATGCTATAAATGGCAAAATTTATAATGTCCCATTGACTGCCAATGTTTCAGGTATCTACTATAACAAGACTAAGTTCAAAGAACTTGGCCTTGAAGAACCAAAAACTTTCGAAGAATTCCAAGAGATTACCAAGAAGATTAAGGATAGTGGTACATCACCATTTGCAGTTGCAGGAACAGAAGGTTGGACACTTAACGGATACCACCAATTATCATTGATTACAATAACTGGTAGTGGTGATAAAGCAAATGATTACCTTCGTTTCTCAAAACCAAATGCTATAAAAGCAACTGATCCAATTCTAAAAGAGAATGCTAAGAAATTGGATCTTCTAGCTGAAAATGCACAAAATGGTTGGCGTGGTGCTTCCTATAATGATGCCGTTGTGGCCTTTGCCAATGGTAAAGCCTTGATGATGGCTCAAGGATCATGGGCTTTAGCGGCAGTTAGACAACAAGATCCTAAGTTTGAAATTGGTATGTTCGCCTTTCCTGGAGATGAGGCAGGACATGAGGCTACAGTGGGAGCAGGAGACTTAGCTCTCTCAGTATCAGCTAAAACAAAACATCCTAAGGAAACCGAGAAGTTCATCGAATACATGACCTCAGCTAAGGCAATGCAAAAGTATTATGATGTTGATGGTTCACCAGTTGCTGTAGAAGGGGTGAAACAGGATCTAGAGTCACCACTTGCTAATATTTCACAACTCGCCTTCACAGATAAACACTACGTTTGGTTGGGACAACACTGGAACTCTGAAGAAGATTTCTTTAACTTGACTGCAAATTACTTGATGGATCAAAATATCGATAACTTGGCTAATAACCTCAATGCCTTCTTCAACCCTATGAAGGCAGATCTTGACTAGGAGGAGTAATAATAAAATGCGAAAATTTTTGAATAAATATTGGGGATGGACCTTCCTTATCGTACCAATCATCTTACAAGCTGTCTTTTTTTACTTCCCTATGGCACAAGGAGCGTTCTATAGTCTCACAAACTGGACTGGTCTGACTTACAATTATAAGTTTATCGGCCTCAATAACTATAAACTTCTCTTAATCGATGGAAAATTCTTCCAAGCTGTCATCTTTACCATCGTCTTAACCTTGGCTTTGATTATTGGACAAATCTTCATCGGAATGGTTGTGGCGCGTGCGCTCAATTCAAAAATTAAGGGACAAACCTTCTTTCGTGCCTGGTTCTTCTTCCCAGCTGTACTTGCAGGTTTGACCGTTTCCTTGATTTTCAAACAAATCTTTAACTATGGCCTTCCAACAATCGGTAAGGTTTTGGGTATCGGTTTCTTGCAAGAAAGCTTGCTCGGAACTAGCTTTGGAGCAGTCATTGCAACGATTTTTGTTCTCCTTTGGCAAGGGGTAGCAATGCCAATCATCCTATTTCTTGCAGGTCTTCAAAGTATTCCAGATGATATTCTTGAAGCTGCAGCTATTGACGGTGCTACTGCTAAACAAACATTCTGGAAGATTGAGTTGCCATACTTACTTCCAACAGTTTCAATGGTCTTCATCCTTGCACTTAAATCAGGGTTAACAGCCTTTGACCAAATTTTTGCACTTACAGGTGGTGGACCAAATAACGCCACAACATCTCTAGGGCTCTTAGTTTATAACTATGCTTTCAAGAGTAATCAATATGGATATGCGAATGCAATTGCCTTGATTTTATTCTTAATTATTGGAATTGTTTCTCTTATCCAAATCAAGCTATCAAAGAAATTTGAAATCTAATAGAGGAGTCCTACACATGAAAAAAGAAGAAAAATTGAATCAGTTTTGGAAATATGTCCTCTTGATAGTCGGTGGTATCCTTATACTTGTTCCTTTGTTGGTAACAGTATTTAGTTCTTTCAAAACAACTAAGGATATCATGAATCATTTCTTTAGTTTGCCCAATCCTTTTACCTTAAGTAATTATGAACGATTAATTTCGGATGGGATTGGAGGCTATTTCTGGAATTCAGCTGTTATTACGGTGTTATCATTGATTGTAGTAGCTTTCTTTATACCAGCTGCAGCTTATTCCATTGCTCGAAATATGTCCAAGAAAAAAGCCTTTGCAATTATGTATTCGCTCCTGATCTTAGGGATATTTGTTCCATTTCAGGTGATTATGATTCCCATCACAGTTATGATGAGTAAACTCGGTCTAGCAAATATGTGGGGGCTAGTAATACTCTACCTAACTTATGCTATTCCACAGACTCTCTTCTTGTATGTTGGTTATATAAAAATCAGTGTACCGGATAGTTTGGATGAAGCTGCGGAAATTGATGGGGCTGATCGTTTTACAATTTATCGTCGAATCATTTTTCCAATGTTGAAGCCCATGCATGCGACAACTTTGATTATCAATGCTCTCTGGTTCTGGAATGACTTTATGTTACCACTGTTGATTTTGAATAAGGATTCCAAGATGTGGACTTTGCCTCTCTTCCAGTATAACTACCAAGGTCAGTACTTTAATGATTATGGACCTAGCTTTGCTTCTTATGTTGTTGGGATTATCACCATTACTATCGTTTATCTTATCTTCCAGCGCAACATTATTGCTGGCATGAGCAACGGAGCAGTGAAGTAAGCTCAAGATATAAAGCCCGTAAAAAGCTCACAAGGCAACCACATCCGTAAACTACTGAATTAGTAACAGCTGTAGAAAAATAGGGAATCTGAAAAAGAAGCTTTAGCTTCTTGGAAGATTCATCTTTCGCACAGAGCTTAGGGCATGTCCTATTAGGCGCACTGGAGTGGAAACCGAGCTAAGGGATAGAAAACCTAAAACCGCTAGGAAAAGATATAGAAGTCAAGATTTTAGAGGAGAAGACTATGGCTATTCAAAATAAGACCATGCTGATTACTTACTCAGACAGCCTGGGGGAGAATTTAAAAGATTTATATGACAATTTAGAAAAGCATTTTGGCGATGCAGTTGGAGGAGTGCATTTGCTTCCTTTCTTCCCATCAACTGGTGACCGGGGATTCGCCCCAGTAGACTATGAAGAGGTTGACTCAGCCTTTGGTAACTGGGAGGATATAGAAAAGCTGGGCGAGAAATATTATCTCATGTTTGACTTTATGATCAATCACATCTCACGCCAGTCCAAGTATTATAAGGATTTTCAGGAAAAGAAGGATCAGAGTGAGTATCGCGACCTCTTTCTCAGCTGGGATAAGTTTTGGCCAGAAAATCGTCCGACGCAAGCTGATGTTGATTTGATTTATAAGCGTAAGGATCGTGCACCTAAGCAAGAAATCGTCTTTGCAGATGGAAGCACCGAGTATCTGTGGAACACCTTTGGTGAAGAGCAGATTGATCTAGATGTTCGCAGTCAGGTAACTAATGATTTCATCAAGAAAACATTGCGTCAACTGTCAGAGCATGGCTGTGATCTGATTCGTTTAGATGCGTTTGCCTATGCAGTCAAAAAGTTAGATACCAATGATTTCTTTGTTGAGCCAGAAATCTGGGATTTATTAGAAAAAGTCCAGCAGCAAGCGGCTGAGTTTGGGACGGATATTTTACCAGAAATTCATGAGCATTATTCTATCCAGTTCAAGATTGCAGAGCATGGCTACTTTGTCTATGATTTTGCGCTACCGATGGTAACTCTTTATTCTCTATACAGTGGTAAATCAGAGCGTCTAGTCAAGTGGCTTGAAATGAGTCCAATGAAGCAATTCACAACACTGGACACTCACGATGGTATTGGGGTTGTTGATGTTAAGGATATTCTGACTGATAAAGAAATTGACTTTGCAACCAATGAACTATATAAGGTTGGGGCAAATGTCAAGCGTAAGTATTCCTCAGCTGAGTACAATAATCTGGACATTTACCAGATTAACTCGACTTACTACTCAGCTTTGGGAGATGACGATAAGAAGTACTTCATTAGCCGTCTGATTCAGGCTTTTGCTCCAGGGATTCCACAGGTCTATTATGTTGGTTTCTTAGCTGGGAAAAATGACCTTGAACTGCTAGAAAATACTAAGGAAGGCCGCAATATCAACCGTCATTATTACAGTAATGAGGAGATTGCTGAAGAAGTCAAGCGTCCAGTTGTGCAAGCCTTGCTCAAGCTTTTCAGTTACCGCAACCAGTCTGCTGCCTTTGACCTAGATGGCACTATTGAAGTGAATCTATTGGATGAAAATAGCCTCCGGATTGTCCGTAGCAATGCAGATAAGTCAGTCACTGCTCAAGTAGTTATTAACCTCAAAGAATTGACATATAGCGCTAGTGAAAATGGCCAAGCTATCACTTTTGAATAGAGATAAGAAAAGAGAAGAATAATGGTAGAATTAAATCTGAAAAATATCTATAAAAAATATCCCAACAGTGACCACTACTCAGTGGAAGACTTCAATCTAGATATTAAGGACAAGGAATTTATCGTATTCGTTGGTCCGTCTGGTTGCGGAAAATCAACTACGCTGCGTATGATTGCGGGTCTTGAAGACATCACAGAAGGAACTGCCTCTATTGACGGTACAGTGGTCAATGATGTGGCGCCAAAAGACCGTGATATCGCTATGGTCTTCCAGAACTATGCTCTTTATCCACACATGACTGTCTATGACAACATGGCCTTTGGTCTCAAGCTGCGCAAGTACAGCAAGGAAGATATTGACAAACGGGTCAAGGAAGCAGCAGAAATCCTCGGCTTGAAGGAATTCTTGCAACGCAAGCCAGCTGATTTGTCTGGTGGTCAGCGTCAGCGGGTAGCAATGGGACGCGCTATCGTTCGGGATGCAAAGGTTTTCCTTATGGATGAGCCTCTGTCTAACTTAGATGCAAAACTTCGTGTATCCATGCGTGCTGAAATCGCTAAAATTCACCGTCGTATCGGAGCAACAACTATTTATGTTACCCACGACCAGACTGAAGCCATGACCTTGGCGGATCGTATCGTTATCATGTCAGCGACCAAGAATCCTGCTGGAACTGGAACGATTGGACGGGTGGAGCAGATTGGTACGCCGCAGAAAGTCTATAAACATCCGGCAAATAAGTTTGTTGCCGGATTCATTGGCAGCCCAGCTATGAACTTCTTTGAAGTGACGCTGGAAGATGGCCGTCTTGTCGGACCAAACAGAGACTTCAGTCTCCAAGTCCCAGAGGGCAATCTTAAGGGGTTGCGGGAGAAGGGCTATGAAGGCAATAAGTTGATTTTTGGTATTCGTCCGGAAGATATCAACATGGAACCAGCCTTTCTGGAAACCTTCCCGAATTCAGTTGTCCATGCTAAGATTTCTGTTTCAGAATTGCTGGGAGCAGAGTCTCATCTCTACTGTGCGGTTGGTGGCAGTGAGTTTGTTGCCAAAGTTGATGCACGTGATCATATGAATACTGGAAGCAGTATTAAACTTGGCTTCGACCTAAACAAGGCGCATTACTTTGATGCTGAGACGGAAGACAATATTTTCTAATCTATTGCTCCTTATAAAATAATCCAGACAGATTACTGTTTGGATTTTTACAAAAAATCTATCTATGAAATTAGTAAAATTTTACTAAATTTGTTGAAGTTTTACTCAGAAACAGTTATAATAAAATTAAGAAAACGATTACAATGCCAATCATTCATTTTAAAGGAGTTTAGTTTATGTCAAACCTAATTTCAGCGGAGCAAGTCCGCGCAGATTTTGCCAAAGTTTTTGAAGTAGAAGCAGATCACACATTCTTTTCACCCGGTCGGATTAATCTGATTGGAGAGCATACCGACTATAACGGCGGCCATGTCTTTCCTGCAGCAATTTCTCTAGGAACTTATGGAGCGGCTCGCAAGCGGGATGACCAGCTCTTGCGATTCTTCTCAGGGAATTTTGAAGAAAAAGGGATTATTGAAGTGCCGCTGGAAAACCTGCACTTTGAACCTGAGCATAACTGGACCAACTATCCAAAAGGAGTTCTGCATTTTCTGCAGGAGGCAGGCCATACGATTGACCGAGGCATGGATGTCTATGTTTATGGAAATATTCCCAATGGATCCGGCTTGTCGTCTTCTGCGTCAATAGAGCTCTTGACTGGTATCATTGCTGAAAAACTTTTTGATTTGAACTTGGAGCGGCTTGACTTAGTCAAAATTGGTAAATTAACTGAGAATGAATTTATCGGGGTTAATTCTGGTATTATGGATCAGTTCGCTATCGGAATGGGAGCTGACCAACGTGCTATTTACCTTGACACCAATACTCTTGAGTATGATTTGGTACCACTTGATCTCCAGGACAATGTTGTAGTGATTATGAATACCAACAAGCGACGTGAGCTGGCCGACTCTAAGTACAATGAGCGTCGGTCGGAGTGTGAAAAAGCTGTTGAAGAACTTAACCGCAAGCTATCTATCGCTACCTTGGGTGAGTTGGACGAGTGGGCCTTTGATGAGTATAGTTATCTGATAGAGGACGAAAATCGTCTCAAACGGGCTCGACATGCTGTTTTGGAAAATCAACGTACTTTGCAAGCACGGGCAGCTTTGCAGGCAGGCGATCTTGACAAATTCGGCCGTCTCATGAATGCTTCCCACGTTTCATTGGAGCATGACTATGAAGTGACTGGTCTAGAGCTGGACACTTTGGTTCATACAGCCTGGGAGCAAGAAGGTGTTCTGGGGGCTCGTATGACTGGGGCTGGCTTCGGTGGTTGCGCCATTGCTTTAGTTGGTAAGGCTACGGTGGAATCTTTCAAAGAAAATGTCGGCCGCAAGTATAAAGAGGTTGTCGGCTATGCCCCTAGCTTTTACATTGCAGAAGTAGCTGGCGGAAGCCGAGTGCTAGACTAAATCACAGAAAAGGAACTTGGGCTGACAGCGATGCCAGCCCTTTACTAGCAAGAGAAAGGAAGAACTATGCCCAAGAAGTTACTGGATGCCTTTGTATCAGCAGTGATTGACAATAGCCCTTTTGAGGAGCTGGACACCATCTATCTGAGCAATCGTGTCATGGCTTTAGTCGGAGAGGCAGTTGTAGAGCAGGAGACCGAGGCTGAGCAGCTAATTGACCTGAAGGATGACTTGGTAGCTGTAGCTATGAAGAATGGGATGATTGGTGATACTCTGGCTGAGCAGGATATACTGGGAGCTGAGCTCATGAACTTGATTACCCCTGCCCCTAGTCAGCTCAATCGGGACTTCTGGACGACTTATGCTTCCAATCCTGAACAGGCTGTGGATGATTTTTACCAGCTTAGTCAAAAGAATGACTACATCAAGGTCAAGGCTATTGCTAAAAACATTGCTTTTCAGACTTCGACGGACTACGGAGATTTGGAAATCACTATCAATCTATCTAAGCCAGAAAAGGACCCCAAGGAAATTGCGGCAGCTAAAAAGGCCAAGAATAGTCATTATCCAGCCTGCCAGCTTTGCATGGAAAATGAAGGTTACCAAGGTCGCTTGGACCACCCAGCCAGAGCCAACCATCGGATTATTCGCTTTGACTTGGCTGGACAGGAGTGGGGCTTCCAGTATTCGCCCTATGCCTACTTTAACGAGCATTGCATCTTTCTACACAGCCAGCACCTTCCCATGGTTATCAGTCGGTTGACCTTTGAGCGCTTGCTAGACATCGTTGAGACCTTTCCAGGCTATTTCGCTGGTTCCAACGCCGACTTGCCTATTGTCGGTGGCTCTATCCTGACCCACGACCACTATCAGGGCGGACGTCATACTTTCCCTATGGAAATAGCAGAGCTGGATTGCAGCTTTACTTTTAGAGGATTTGATGAGGTTGAGGCAGGTATTGTCAAATGGCCTATGTCCGTCATTCGGCTGAGATCTGAGAAGAAGGAACTGTTGATTGAGTTGGCTGACAAGATTTTGCAAGTTTGGCGGACTTATTCTGACCCGAGTGTGCAGGTATTGGCAGAGTCTGAGGGTGAGCCGCACCATACTATCACACCGATTGCTCGCAGAAAAGATAGATTTTTTGAGCTAGACTTGGTCTTGCGGGACAATCAAACTTCACAAGAACATCCGGACGGCATTTATCACCCTCATGCAGATGTGCAGCATATTAAGAAAGAAAATATCGGTCTGATTGAGGTGATGGGGTTGGCTATTCTACCGCCTCGACTCAAGGAAGAACTCAAGCAGGTGGAACTTTTCTTGCTGGGAGAAGACTGTCAGGTTGCTGCCTATCATCAGGAGTGGGCCAATCAACTCAAAGAGCAGAATCCAGATGTTACCGCTAAGACAGCGGAAGGAGTAGTTCAGGCCTCGGTTGGACAAATTTTCAGCCGTGTGTTGGAAGACGCAGGAGTTTACAAGCGAACGGAGGAGAGCCAGGAGGCTTTCATGCGCTTTGTCCAATCCGTTGGCATCCAGCCCTAGGAAATGTGTTATAATGAATCTAGCGTAAGAGGGAAAGGAAGTTTTATGGCAATTTTAGTATTAGGTGGAGCTGGCTATATCGGCTCGCACATGGTAGACCGTCTGGTAGCAGCAGGTAAGGAAGAAGTAGTCGTCGTTGATAATTTGGTGACTGGTCATCGGGCAGCCGTCCATCCGAAAGCAGTCTTTTATGAGGGGGATTTGGCGGATAAGGACTTTATGCGTGATGTCTTTGCCAAACATCCATCCATCGATGCAGTCATTCACTTCGCTGCTTTTTCGCTGGTGGCGGAGTCTATGGTAGATCCGCTCAAGTATTTTGACAATAATACAGCCGGCATGGTCTCTCTCTTGGAGGTCATGCAGGAATGCGATGTTAAAAATATTGTCTTTTCTTCGACTGCTGCGACTTATGGCATTCCTGAGGAAGTTCCGATTCTGGAAACGACTCCGCAAAAGCCTATCAATCCTTATGGTGAGAGCAAACTCATGATGGAGACCATTATGCGCTGGGCAGACCAGGCCTATGACATCAAGTTTGTAGCCCTGCGTTATTTCAATGTGGCCGGTGCCAAACCTGACGGTTCAATCGGTGAGGATCACGGTCCTGAAACCCATCTCCTGCCTATTGTGCTTCAGGTGGCTCAGGGCAAACGTGAGAAGATTGCCGTCTTTGGAGATGATTATGATACTCCGGATGGGACCAATGTACGCGATTATGTCCATCCTTTCGACTTGGCTGACGCCCATATTTTGGCTGTTGAGCACCTACGTACCGGCCATCCTTCAGATGCCTTTAACCTTGGCTCTTCGACTGGTTTTTCCAACCTGCAGATTGTAGAAGCAGCTCGAAAGGTGACCGGCCATCCGATTCCTTTGGAAATAGCAGAGCGGCGCCCAGGGGATCCGGATACGCTGATTGCTTCTTCTGAGAAAGCGAGAAATGTTCTGGGCTGGCAGCCGAAATTTGACAATATCGAAACTATTATCGAAACCGCTTGGAAATGGCATTCCAGTCATCCAAATGGCTATGATGATAGAGGATAAACTGACGAACCAGCTAGAAAAGCTGGTTTCAGACCGAAGACAAACATTCCAAATGGTGTTTGTCTTTTTCTGTTTGTGACTTTCAGTCTGTATCGCTCCGTAAGGTGCGATACAGACTGAAAGTCACAAATCAAATTCATCAGGACAAGCTAGCTCATCGCTTTGAGTCTTTTGAAGAAGCGGGTTTCACCATTTGCTCTCCCAAAAAGAAGGAGTGGGATCAAGCTTCGCTGCAGGTTTTTGAGCTCCTCAATCGACTCTTTCAAGATTTTCCAATTTATCGGTCTATTTCCAGTCAGCAGTTCAGTCAGATTTTTCAAAAATACCAGTATATTCTTGATTTTTCCATGGTTAAGTTGGCCTATAAGGAGGGCAAGCTAGCTGGTTTTCTGATTGCTATGCCGGACTACGGTTCTCTGGTTTATCAAAAACTGACTCCTCTCAACCTAGCTAAACTTTTTTGGACCAAGCGTTTTCCAAAACGCTATATGATTATGTATCTAGGGGTAGATGAGGAATTCTTGGGATTGGGCTCTGCCTTGGCCTATCCGATTTTTAAAGAAGCACAGAAGCGTCAAGCCTCAGCTATTGGAGCCTTGATTCATCAAAAAACCGTCACGCGCCACTATGCGGCAGAACTGCAAGGAGACAAGCATGAGTATGGTCTCTTTGAGTTGGATTTGTAACAAAATAAATCACATTAAAAAAACAGATTTTCTAACTGAATATTTGTTTTTTAATTTTTCGGGTAAAAATGAACACTATTTTCAGGCTGTTCAAAAACATGATGATTTCAGCCTTCAAAGATATATTTTTAAGCAAAAGCATTGAATTTTTGTAGGAAATTCTGTAAAATTTTAAGAGATTATTATATGAAGAAAAGGGAATTATTATGGAAAAAAGAATCACTGGTGATACGCTCCAGCGCTATTCTTTTAGAAAGTTATCAGTAGGATTGGTTTCTGCCACTATCGGAAGCTTCTTTTTGAGTACCGCAATAGGGGGAAATATAAGCACAGTTGAGGCTGCAGAAGTCTCAGCAGGCAAAACCGTTCCAGTCCAGTATCACTACGTAGTAGAATCTGAACTGACTGAAGCTGAGAAGAATGCTGTTGTTAAGGAGCTTCCAAAGTTTGTGGAAGAAAACTCTGATGCTTATTACCTGGTTTACCGTCCAAAGACCCAGGGGCTTTCGGCAAAAAGTTTGCCAAAGACGGGCTACTCAAGTCTGTGGGAAGCAACTTTTGCAGCTGCTGGACTGACTTTAGCAGTCTTAGTAATTGCACGAGGTAGAAATGGCAAGCGATACCTGTCTTCTATTTTGCTGGTGACAGGTCTAGGCTCTATTCTCCTAGCTCCTTCTGTATTTGCAGTGACCAATATTGAATTAGCCGCCTACAATCAAAGGCTAAATTTGACAGTAGGAGACAAGCTGCCTGAGCCTTTAGAGATTGCTGGTTTCGAATATGTTGGCTATCTGAAAAGCGGTGAACAGGGCAAGGAGAACGCAGCAGGAAGTCATCAGCTTCCTATGGCACAAAAGGACTTGTCAGCTCTCGAAGTCGATCAGCAGGCAGGTAAATCTGCTAGTCTTTCTAGGAATCAGAGTACTGCCAACAAGCCTGTATCTACTGAAACAGAGAAACTGACAGAGCAAGAAAAAGAGATTATTGCTGCCAAAGAGCGCGAATTTGCTCGGCTTTCTCCAGTCACTGAAGTACTAGAGCTGGAATTCAAGAGCCAAGAAAGCAGCCAAACCCAAGTCCTGCCTTATCAAACAGAATACCAATATTCAAATGAGCTCGCAGAGGGGCAATCTCAGGTCATTCGCGCAGGTGTCGCTGGTACACGCACTGTCGTCACTCGCAATTATATTGCAGGTAAAGAAATTGTAAAAAGGGAAGTAATTTCAGACCAAGTAACTGCAGAGCCAGTTTCGGAAATTGTGTTGGTTGGAACTGCTGCAGTAAAATCTGTACCAAAACAAGCACCAGTGCATCAAGTCCCAGAATTGACGACTTATGGCACGACACCACATACAGCGCCCGTACAAGAAGCTCCAGAGTTAACCACTTATGGAACGGCACCAGATACAGCACCCGTAAATGAAGTTCCAGAATTAACGACGTATGGAACTACACCTGATGTAGCCCCGGTGCAAGAAGTTCCAGAATTAACGTCTTATGGAACGGCGCCAGATACAGCTCCAGTACAAGAAGTTCCAGAATTGACATCTTATGGAACGGCGCCAGATACCGCACCTGTAAATGAAGTCCCAGAGTTGACAACCTATGGCACTGCACCAGATACTGCGCCAGTCCAAGAAGTCCCAGAGTTGACAACTTATGGCACTGCACCAGATACCGCGCCAGTACAAGAAGCTCCGGAGTTAACCACTTATGGCACTGCACCAGATACCGCACCAGTGCAAGAAGTTCCAGGATTGACATCTTATGGAACGGTGCCAGATACAGCACCTGTAAATGAAATCCCAGAATTGACGACCTATGGCATTGCACCAGATACCGCGCCCGTACAAGAAGCTCCGGAACTAACAACTTACGGTAGCGCACCAGATACCGCGCCTGTAAATGAAGTCCCAGAATTGACGACCTATGGCACAACGCCAGATACCGCACCGGTTCAAGAAGTTCCTGAGCTAACGACTTATGGCACTGCACCAGACACCGCTCCAGTACAAGAAGTTCCGGAACTAACAACTTACGGTACCGCAGCAGATGAAGCACCCGTGCATCAAGCCCCAGAATTAGAGCTGACTGCAACGGATGAAACAAGAAGAGAAAAGATAGATTTTTCCGTCGAAGAACAGTATACTGATGAGATTCCAGAAGGCAGTCGCCAAATTGTCACACCAGGTGTACAGGGGGAGCGGGCGATTACCACTCGTATCTATACCTCGAATGGCCAAGAGGTTGACCGCCAAGTTTTATCGGATGAAGAAATTCTTGCAGCAGTCACTCAAATTATTAAGGTCGGAACAAGTAAGTCAAGCCTGATTCCGGCTGACGCACCAAAGGTTGAAGAACTACCAGAGTACCCTCTGACCTACATGGACGAAACCCGTGTAGAGAAAATCAACTATACTATTCGTGAAGAAGAGACAGACGAATTGGTTCGCGATGCCCGTCAAATCGTCACTCCAGGAGTTGAGGGTGAGCGAACTATCAAGACCCGCATCTACAGTTCCAACGGTCAAGAAGTTGATCGCCAAGAGCTTTCTAATGAAGAAACTCTAGCTCCAGTAACGCAAGTTATCAAAGTCGGAACAGCTAAGCCAACCATGGTTCCAAACGATGCGCCGAAAGCAGAAGTTCTTCCAGAATATCCGCTGACTTACACAGATGAAACGCGTGTTGAGAAAATTGCCTTTAACATCGAGGAACAATACACCGATGAGTTGTCTCAGGACTCTCGCCAAATCGCAACACCAGGTGTACAAGGTGAGCGAACAATCAAGACACGCATCTACAGTTCCAACGGTCAAGAAATCGATCGCCAGGAGCTGTCTAACGAGGAAACTCTCGCTCCAGTAACGCAAATTGTTAAAGTTGGAACGGCTAAGTCAACCATGGTTCCAAACGATGCGCCAAAAGCAGCCGCTTTGCCAGAGTATCCGTTGACTTATGCCGATGAAACGCGTGTTGAGAAAATAGCCTTTAACATCGAGGAACAATACACCGATGAGTTGCCTCAGGATGCCCGTCAAATCGCAACTCCGGGAGTTCAAGGTGAGCGAACAATCAAGACCCGTGTCTATAGCTCCAACGGTCAAGAAGTTGATCGTCAGGAGTTATCGAATGAGGAAACACTGGCTCCAGTAACGCAAATTGTTAAAGTTGGTACAGCTAAGCCAACCATGGTTCCAAATGATGCGCCAAAAGCAGAAGTTCTTCCAGAATATCCGCTGACATACACTGACGAAACTAGAGTTGAAAAAATCAACTTCACAATTCGTGAAGAAGAAACGGATGAATTGCCTCAGGATACCCGTCAAATTGCGACTCCAGGTGTTGAGGGTGAGCGGACGATTAAGACTCGTGTTTACAGCTCTAATGGTCATGAAATTGACCGCCAAGAGCTGTCCAACGAGGAAACACTAGCTCCAGTGACGCAAGTTGTCAAAGTCGGAACGGCTAAGCCAACCATGGTTCCAAACGAAGCACCAAAGGCAGACGCCTTGCCAGAGTATCCACTGACTTATACAGATGAAACTCATGTAGAAAAAATCAACTTTACGATTCGAGAAGAAGAGACGGACGAATTGATTCGTGATGCCCGTCAAATCGCCACTCCAGGTGTGCAAGGTGAGCGAACTATCAAGACTCGTGTTTACAGCTCTAATGGTCAGGAAATCGACCGCCAAGAGTTGTCCAATGAGGAAACTCTAGCTCCAGTAACGCAAGTTGTCAAAGTCGGTACGGCTAAGCCAACTATGGTACCGAATGATGCACCGAAAACTGAAGCTCTTCCAGAATATCCGCTGACATACACCGACGAGACTAGAGTTGAAAAAATCAACTTCACAATTCGTGAAGAAGAAACGGACGAATTGGTTCGTGATGCCCGTCAAATTGCGACTCCAGGTGTGCAAGGCGAGCGTACCATCAAGACCCGCGTCTATAGCTCCAACGGCCAAGAAGTTGACCGCCAAGAGCTTTCTAATGAAGAAACTTTAGCTCCAGTAACGCAAGTTGTCAAAGTCGGTACGGCTAAGCCAACCATGGTGCCAAGCGATGCACCAAAAGCAGACGCTTTGCCAGAGTATCCGCTAACTTACACGGATGAAACTCGAGTGGAGAAAATAAACTTCACTATTCGTGAAGAAGAAACGGACGAGTTGGTTCGTGATGCCCGCCAAATTGCAACACCAGGTGTGCAAGGTGAGCGAACCATTAAGACCCGCATCTACAGTTCCAACGGTCAGGAAATCGATCGCCAAGAGCTGTCTAATGAAGAGACTCTAGCCCCAGTTACACAAGTTGTCAAAGTCGGAACGGCTAAACCAAGTATGGTACCGAACGACGCACCGAAAGCAGAAGTTCTTCCAGAATATCCGCTGACTTACACGGACGAAACTCGCATAGAGAAAATCAACTTTACCATTCGTGAAGAAGAAACGGACGAATTGGTTCGTGATGCCCGTCAAATCGCTACCCCAGGTGTTGAGGGTGAGCGAACTATCAAGACCCGCGTCTATAGCTCCAATGGCCAAGAAATCGACCGTCAAGAGCTGTCTAACGAAGAAACCTTGGCTCCAGTGACGCAAGTTGTCAAAGTTGGAACGGCTAATCCAACCATGGTACCGAATGAAGCACCAAAAGCAGCAGCCTTAGAAGAGTTTGATTTAATTCCACTTCATAATCTGTTGGCGGAAGCGGATCAGATTAAAGCTCAGGCACGTTATTTCAACGATAGTCAGAGTCATCAATCTAGCTATGATACTGCTTTGACAGCGGGTCAAGCGATTCTGAGCCAATCACATGCTAGCCAAGCAGAAGTCAACCAACTGGTGGAACAAATCAACCAAGCTAAAGCTCAGTTAAGCGGTCTTGAGGTTGTCAAAACGGCTCTTCAAACCGAATACGATTTAAATCCAACTATTAAAGTAACTGCTAAATATAAGAATGCAGACTCAGATAAGCAGACAGCTTATACTGACGAATTGACCAAGGCAGAAGGAGTTCTAAACAATCAAACTGCTACACAAGTGCAGGTCAATCAAGCTTTTGCTAGCCTAACAGCAGCCAAAGAAGTTCTAAATGGAGTGCCTAAAGTCAAGCCGACAGTTTCCATTCTAAGTTTGACAGAAAATCCTGATGATAAGTCGGTTACAGTTCAATATAGACTGCAAGACCAGACCCAGTCCTTCCGTTCAGCGACTGCAGAATTGTATCAGGGAGATCAGCTTGTTCGCACTCTTCCGATTACCAATTTCGCAGGAAGTCTGAAGATTGGCGACTTAGACTACTACACAGGCTATACTTTGAAAACCAAGCTGACTTATGAACTGGATAATGGCAGCTTCACAGACCTTGAAACCAGCAGCCGCAATTTTGAATTGGAATACAAGAAGATTGCCTTCCGAGATATTGATTCGGTCGAGTTTTACAGAAAAGAAAACGACCAGTTTAAGCGCGTCGTGTCGATGAGCTCTATGCCTACGGATCTGTCCACCTACTTTGTCAAAGTCAAATCAAGTGAATCTAAGGAAATGCTCCTGCCGGTTCACAGCATAGCGGAAAGCCATAAGGATGGCAGGGATGTCTATAAGGTAACAGTCTCTCTGCCTGAGCTGGTTCAAGAAGGTGAGACAGGCTATAAGTCTGGCTATGACTTCTATATCAGCAAGGCAGTTGCTCCTAGTCAGCAAAATGTCTACACCAGCTTTGCTAGTTTGGTAGACGCTATGAAGCAAAATATGGCTGGCAACTATGTTCTGGGAGCAGATTTGGATGCTAGCGAGGTCAGTCTGGCTCCTGCGGATTATGTCTACCTCAAAGGGAACTTCACAGGCAGCCTGACTGGTAGTCATAATGGCAAGCAGTACGCAATTTATAATCTAGCCAAGCCTTTATTTGAAAACCTCAAGAGTGGTTCTTCTATTTCTAATCTGGACCTGAAAGAGGTCAATATTGTAGGTACTTATGACTCAGCGGCTCTGGCTCGCAATGCAGAAAATACTCGAATCACAGACGTTTCAGTCCAAGGTAGAGTAGAAGTAAAAGACAATGCTTCACAGGTAGCAGGTTTGGTCGTTATTGCTAACAATACCCAAATTACCAATAGCTCCTTTACTGGAACTATCGTGTCAAATGATAAACAGGGCAAAGAATACAATGTCGGTGGTTTGGTTGCCAATCTTAAGGGAGGAAACTCCTTGATTAGCCAAAGCAGGGCAGATGTGACCATTCTAGCAGGCGCTAGAGCCAACAACCAACGCTTCGGTGGCCTGGTTGGCCGTTTAGAAAGCAATGCCCGCATCAGCCGCTCTTATGTAACTGGAAAGATCCAAAACTCTACTAAGAATGGTCAAATCGGTGGTGTGGTAGGTTCCAATTACTTCAATGGCTTGATTGATAATGTCGTCAGCAATGTCAGCGGTACAAATGTTTATAGTATTTCTGGCGATCAGGGATATGAAAACAACCGTATCACAGAAGCTTATGCCGTTGAAGGAAATAAAACACTGGAAAATGACAAGTTTGTCACTTCAACACTGACTCTGGACCAGGCAGAAGAGAAGCTGGCTAGCTTAGACATTACAACC
Source organism: Streptococcus sanguinis (assembly GCA_013378335.1). Taxonomy (NCBI): domain Bacteria; kingdom Bacillati; phylum Bacillota; class Bacilli; order Lactobacillales; family Streptococcaceae; genus Streptococcus; species Streptococcus sanguinis. The sequence goes on along the minus strand of CP040556.1, from coordinate 1,338,695 downwards.
ACTCTGGAAGACACGAATCTCAACCTTTATTCTGTCAATTATGCCCAAGAAAAGAATGCTCGAGAAGACCGTCTGATAGCTTATGCTAACATGGAAAAACTCCTTCCATTCTACAATAAGGAGACCATCGTTGCCTATGGAAATAAACTTCCAGATAATCACAAGCTTAATACGGAGTACTTGCTGGATGTTGTTCCGATGAAAGGCAACCAGATTATCACTGATATCAATAGCAACAAGACCGGAATTAACCGTCTGATGCTACACTTTGAGGATAATACAGTTGATTACCTGGATTTGACCTATAAGGGAGATTTCAAATATAAGGCAATTGCAGAGTACAGTGTAAACGGCTTAGACCTCCTTTATACTCCAGAGGCCTTCCTATCAGACTATAGCAGAGTTCTCAATCAAGTGCTGCCGGAATTGAACAAGGTTGTCCTTGATTCGCCAGCTATGCGGACTGTTTTAGGCGTAAATGCTGAAACTTCTCTGGATGATCTCTATCTGGATACTGCCTTTGACCAAGTTAAGACAAAGCTGTCAGAAGAGTTGCGCAAGGTACTGGCTATGGACAAGTCTATCAATACCGAAGGCAATGTCGTAGCTGACTATATAGCTCAGCAAATTAAAGACAATAAAGAAGCCTTCTTACTTGGTCTGACCTATCTCAATCGTTGGTATAATATCAACTATGACAATATCAATGTAAAGGATTTGTCAGCCTATAAGTTTGACTTCTTTGGAAATCATAATGCTTCAACCTTAGATACCATCATTTCACTTGGTAAGTCAGGCATGAACAATCTTAAAGCTAAGAACAACTATATGGCTTATGATGCCTCACTTTCTGAAGCGACTGGTAAACGAGGGCTCTTTAACTATCTAGAAGGCTATCGTCAGCTCTTCCTGCCGGGCAAGAGCAATAATGAATGGCTCAAGACCAATACAAAAGCCTACATCGTTGAGGCTAAGTCGGATATAGCAGAAGCGAGACAGATTCAGGATGCAGCCGAGGACAAGAGCAAGTATTCTGTCGGCGTTTACGACAAGATTACTGCTGATAATTGGGAACACAAGGGCATGCTCCTACCACTCTTGACCATGACTGAGAAGGGTGTCTATGCTATCTCCAATATGTCTACCATCTCTATGGGGGCTTATGATCGCTATCGCCTTGATGCCAATGGCAGGGTTCGGACAGATGCAGAGCTAGCTGAATATGTCGAAGACCGAGTGAGAAAAACAGCTGAATACCAGCGCAATCACTATGACTTCTGGTATAAGATTCTAAGCGATGAAAGCAAGGACAAGCTCTTCCGTTCTGTTCTGGTTTACGATGGATTCTCATTGGTTGACAAGGATGGTAAAAGATATTGGGCTCCAGCTAATGACAAAAAATCACTGGCTATGCAGGAGTTCTTCGGACCAGCCGGCAAGTGGTATCCAAGTAAGGGCTACAATGCTTATGCTACAGGAAATGTAACCCACTTTGATGCAGCTAAATTGTTAGAAGACTATGGTAATTCTGTCTACACACATGAGATGACCCATAATTCTGACGGTGGCATTTACTTTGAGGGCAATGGCCGCCGCGAAGGTCTGGGAGCTGAACTCTATGCTCGCGGACTCCTGCAGTCCACTCCAAGTGCGGATGAGGCGACTATTACGCTTAATACCCTCTTCAAGGTGGATAAGGACTCTAAGACGCGCCTACACACATATAACTTCAAGGAACGCGTTCAAAATGCAGAAGACCTGCAACACTATGTCCACGGTATGTTTGACATGATCTACACTCTAGATTACCTAGAAGGTACTTCTATGCTGAAGCAGAGTGATGATGCGAAACTTCAGTGGTTCAGAAAGATGGAGAATTACTACGTTACTGATAAGTATGGTAAGGAAACCCACGCTGGAAACCAGACACGAACCTTCACTGCTGAAGAAATCAAGCAGCTGAAGACCTTTGACTCCCTGATTGAAAATGATGTTATCACTCGTCGGGAGAATAAGGAAAGTGGTAAGTATGCACGAAATGGCTACCTCAGCCTCAGTCTCTTCTCACCAATCTACTCAGCCTTGAGCAATCCAAATGGAGCGCCGGGTGATGTCATGTTCCGCCGCACAGCTTATGAGTTGCTGGCAGCCAAGGGTTACCATGAAGGATTTATCCCTTATGTTTCTGGTAAGTACTCTAAAGAAGCCTTCGATGAAGGTAAGAAAACTTGGGATGGATGGTCCGGAAGAGATGTTGGTCTGATAACAGATCAGAAAGTCTTGGAAAATGTATTCAAAGGCGAATATGACTCTTGGGTAGCCTTCAAGAAGGCTATGTATAAAGAGCGGATTGATCAGCTGTCCAAGCTCAAGCCAATCACCATCGAGTATGAACTCAGAAATCCAAACAGTACCAAGAAAGTAACCATTCGCTCTTATGCAGATATGCAGAAGCTGATGGACGAAGCAGTAGCAGAGGATGTACGCAACATTACCAATGCTACCAGCCGTGTTGATGCTAGCTGGGTCAACTTGCTCAAGAAGAAGATTTATAATGCTTATCTACGTGAAACAGACGACTTCAGACAGTCAATCTTTAATAAGTGAGCAATAAGTTGTTTTCCATATATATTTAAAAATACCTAGACTCTTTATAGTCTAGGCATTTTTTCTGCCATTTATTTCTAAAAAATCAATAATAATCCATCCGAGTTAGATTAAAAAAATAATTTGTAACTTTTTTGTAACGAAAGTAGACAAAGAACAGATAAATGCTAATAAAAATTGTGGTTTACAAGGCGAACATTTTTGTTTAATTTAAACCATTTAGATACTGTCAATAACTTTGTGTAAACACTCAAGTAGAGTTGAAGAATGCTAATCAAATAAGCTTTCCAGTGTGTCAGAACATTGGCCAAATCCTTTATGGATTCGTTGACTTTGCTTGAAATTATAATCTTCAAACAGGGTAACTAAATAACGTTCCAGAGCCTCCTCATTAGGGAAAAGAACCTTCTTTTTCGTTTGACGTTTGATTTCTTTGTTGAGAGATTCAATAAGATTTGTAGAATAAATGCTATGCCAAATCTGGTAGGGAAACTGATAAAAAGTTAAAAGATTGTCCGTATTCTCTAGACTTTCCATGACTTTCCTATACTTTGGTTTCCATTCAGCGATAAAGTCCTCTAAAGCTTGTACTGCCATTTCTAAATTTTCAGCACGATAAATCCTTTTAAATTGCCCCAGAATAACTGCTCTATCTACTCGTTTGACTTTACTAGCCAGATTTCGACTAATATGAATTAAGCAACGTTGTTGCTTGGCTAATGGGTAAGCCTGACTGATCATCTGCTCAAGTCCCTTAAATCCATCTGTGACTACGAGTGAAACCTGTTGAATCCCTTGATTTTGAAGCTTGTCTAGCAGAGTCAACCAAGAAGCATTATTTTCATTTGGGGCGATTTCATATCCAAGAACAGCCTTCTGTCCTTCTGGTGTAATGCCAAGTGCGATATGAATACATTCTTTACTAACGGTCCCACGTCTTAATGGAAGATAGGTTCCGTCAAGAAATAAAACAGAGTAATTGGCTTCTAAGCTTCGCTCATGAAAAGCAGCGACATTCTCCTGAGTTGCTTTTGAGATGTTAGAAATGGTGGCAGGGCTATAGTGATGCCCGTACATCCGCTCGATGATATCACTAATTTCTCGAGTCGTTACACCGGTTTGATAGAGTTTAATCACCATTTCTTCTAAGTGATCATCACGACGTCCATAAGCGGGGATCAAAGCTGGACTAAAGTTTCCATTACAATCTCTGGGAATGGTTAACTGAACAGTCCCATATTTGGTTTCAAATTTCCGTGAATAGGTTCCATTACGACTATTGCCGGTATGATATCCAGCCTTATCATAAGGTTCATAACCTAAAAAGGCCGACAATTCTGCTTGAAGCAGGTCGTTCATAGCTGTTTCAAGGGATGAACGAAAAAATTCATCAATATCTTGCTTTTGGGCTAGAAAGTGTAGCAATTCTGTGGTAAACTGTGTCATAGGAATAAATCTCTTTCTAGTAATGTTTCGCAACTCTACTATAACGGATTTATTCCTTTTTGTGTTTACACAACTTATTTTACACTACCAAATTGTGGTTTACAAGGCGTAAATTATAATATTTTATGTTATAATTGATATGTATATGTCATATTTGCTTATCATATACAAACAGATTCATTTTTAGTTTGGTAATAAATCTTGATTTAGAACCGGCTGAAAATGAGGGGGTAGACAGGTGATGGTGTGCCTGCCAGCATGTGTCAAAAATAAAATTTAAAAAGAAGGAGGACCGCATTCAAGGTGAAACAAACTTATCATAAAGTGTCTCATGCTCTGATGACTTTGCTGCTTTTGGTATCAACCTTTCTTCCCTTGTTAAGCTCAAGTCCTAGGGTTTCTGCTGCAGAGTTAGGTGAAAGTGATTATCAGCTAACTACAGATGTTACCATTAATACTAATCCTTTAAAGGATACAGGTTACGGTGAAGGTAAATTTTACATTGCTCCGACCTATACATTTGCAGATAGCAAAGTATTAAATAATGGTGATACCATGGTTTATCGTGTTCCATCACAGTTCAAAATTGAGCGAACTTTGGAGGAAAACATAAGCGCACCGGATGGCACTGTTGTTGCCAAGTTGGTGACAGATCCTGTTACCAATACAGCAACCATTACTGTCACAAATGCTGAGTATTTTGCGAAAATGCCAGATACCAAGCGTATTCAAGCTTCTTTCACAGTGGTTTGGGCTGATAATATGCCTTATGACCAAGAACAAGAAGTCAACTTTCCGGGTGCTAGAGCTTACAGACTGAAGCGCATCAAGGTTGATGAGGAGCCTCAGGGTTATTCCAAGTGGGGTGTTCAGGATGCCAATGATCCAAACTACGTCAACTGGCGTATCCGTGTCAATCGTGATGTCCAAAATCTTGGTCAAGTTGTCATTGAGGACGCTATTCCAGAAGACCAAGAGCTGGATGAAGAAAAAGGGATTACTGGTTACTACTTTACTGAGTGGGAAGGTGCTTCTGGCACACGTCAATCATTTAATCCAAGTCAGATTGTGACAATCACAGACTCCAATCATTTCACAGTTAATGCTGGGGAATTGAATGGAAGAGGGATTTATGTTATTTACCGGACTCGTTTGACTGAGCCAGTAGATAAGGTAACCAAAAAAGCCTTTAACGATGTAACCGTTACGTCTAATGGGCAAAAGATGCCTGATTTGTTAGCACGTCCATTCGCACCGTTGACAACTCTTGATGGTGTTGGCGAAGGTACCCGTTCTGACGAAGTTGTCTTTAAAGTCAAAAAGGAATTGACTGGCCGCAATTTGGAGGATGGTGAATTTACTTTTGATTTGATTAATAAGGATGACAACGATAAAGTTGTTCAAACGGTAACCAATAAAGCTGGTGCCGTAACCTTTAAGAAACTTCGTTTCAAAAAAGAAGGAACTTTTAACTACGTCATTCGTGAACGAGCAAGCAATCTGCCAGGTGTGACAAACGATGCCAATTCAGACATCAATGTTACTGTTACTGTAACAGACAATAACGGCGTTAAGACAGCAACTGTTGCCTATGACCGTGAGACTTTCACCAATACCTACAAGTTAGATCCAGCAACTGCAGCGATTACCGCTAAGAAAGTTCTGGATGGTAAAGCACTTGAAGCTGAAAAGTATACTTTCAAACTGACTGAGGTTGGCGGAAATAACTTGGAGCTTCAAGCAGCTAACGATGCCAATGGTAATATCAAGTTCCTTGGAATCAACTATGATAAAGAAGGCACTTATACTTACAAGCTGACGGAAGTAGCTGGAAATGAAGCTGGTGTGACCTACGATAGCGCAGAGCATACAGTGACTGTCACAGTGACCGCAAGCAAGGGCAAGTTGGAAGCTACCGTCGAGGGCAATAATCCAGTATTCACAAACACTTATAAAGACTATGGTGTCAGCTATGAGTTTCTCAGCAGCAATCCAGCCTTTCCAAATCTGCCAAAAGAAGTAATTGATTTGCTTCCAGCAGATGCTAATCGCTACACTAGTGGTACTAATGTAGACGCTAAACAGCCTGCTAAAACAAGCGTTACAGTTGCGGAAGGCACCTGGACTTTCGAAGGCTATGCGGAAACGAATAGCCAGACTGTTGCGGATAAGGACCTTAAATTTACTGGTAAATGGAATTTCACTCCGGCACCGAAATATAAGGTGACTTATGAATTTGCTAGCGCAGATCCGAACCGTAGCTTGCCAGCAGAAGTCACAGAATTGTTACCAAATGATGCCACTGAATATGCAGACGGTGCTGCCGTTCAAGCGGTTCAGCCAGCTAAGAAATCTGTTGAAGCAAGTGATGGTACTTGGAAATTCCTCAAATATGACGCAGATAGTAAAACTATTGCAGGCGCAGATGTCAAATTTACAGGCACATGGACATTTGAAGCTAGACGTCCACAAGGACCAGGTACACCGCCACCTTCTTCAGATTCGACACCACCACCGTCATCATCTGGTGACAAACCAGGCGGTTCGACTGATGGAACCCCAGGTAATTCGACAGATAAAGATGGAAAAGATGGTCGTGGATCAGCAACTGGCAAAAAAGTTTTGCCGAAAACTGGCAGCGAAACATCTATCTTTGCGATAGCAGCAGGATTTGCTCTGATTCTTTTATCAGCTCTTGTCTATCGTTTCAAAAAAGCTAATTAATATTAGCCAAACGTGAGGCTTGGACAAAAAGATTTTGATTTTAGGAATTCTTTATTATAAATTTTTAAAATCGATAGATTAGACAAAAAAGCGAACAAGACAGAATTCTGAGTGTCAGATAACTCGTTTTGTTCGCTTTTTATATTTAAGGCTGGACTTTTGTCTCAAACTTTTTTTCTAGTTTTTGTCACCATCTATTCTCGATAATGTGCTGACGGTTAAATTTATAAACTCTGAAATAAGCAGATATTTGAATGGCCGTTTTTGCTTTCAGGTTTTCTGGTCAATCTCTTTTTTTGGGAGTTGAAAAAGATTGAAGTTCAGGAGGAGAAAGAGTAGCAGTACGGCGATAGTAATTGAGGAGTTTTTATTGTTGTTAATTATTAAAAGCCTGCTGAAAATCTATTTGCTCAGGCTTTCTTTGTGCTATAATAAAGAAAAACGATGAGGAGACATTCATGAATAAAACTGTTCAATATTTACAAGAATTAACGGCTATCTCTTCCCCAACAGGCTTTACAGCTGAGGTGGCAGACTATTTGGTACAAACGCTGCAAGGATTGGGTTATAAGCCAGTCAGAACCAATAAAGGCGGTGTTCATGTTGTGGTTAAAGGTGAAAATGATGCCCAGCATCGGGTAGTGACTGCTCATGTGGATACACTGGGGGCTATTGTTCGGGCTATTAAGTCTGACGGTCGTCTCAAGCTAGATCGGATTGGCGGTTTCCCTTGGAACATGATTGAAGGAGAAAACTGTCTAGTCCATGTAGCTAGTAGCGACAAGACCATTAGCGGAACTATCTTAGTTCACCAAACTTCCTGCCATGTCTACAAGGATGCTGGAACGGTTGAGCGAACTCAGGAGAATATGGAAGTCCGTTTGGATGAAAAGGTGACGAGTGAGAAGGAAACACGCGATTTGGGAATTGAAGTCGGTGATTTCATTTCCTTTGACCCGCGTACCACTGTTACCGAGTCAGGCTTTATCAAGTCTCGTTTTCTGGATGACAAGGTCAGCGCAGCTATTTTGCTCAATCTTTTGCGCGTTTATAAAGAGGAAGCTATTCATCTGCCAGTGACGACTCATTTTGCTTTCAGTGTCTTTGAAGAGGTTGGCCACGGGGCAAATTCCAGTCTGCCGGCGCAAGCGGTAGAGTACTTAGCGGTTGATATGGGCGCTATGGGTGACGACCAGCAGACGGATGAATACACGGTTTCCATCTGTGTCAAGGATGCTTCAGGACCTTATCACTATGGCTTCCGCCAGCATTTGGTAAATTTAGCCAAGGAGCAGGACATTCCTTACAAACTGGATATCTATCCATTCTACGGGTCAGATGCCTCTGCAGCCATGAGTGCAGGAGCAGAAGTCAAGCATGCCCTGCTAGGTGCAGGTATCGAATCCAGCCACTCTTATGAGCGAACCCATATCGATTCAGTCGTTGCGACAGAGCGTATGGTGGATGCTTATCTAAGAAGTGGATTGGTGGAGTGAGTGAACTTCATTTTATCTTATTGGCGGGGATTTCTATGTAACGGCAGTTCTATAGAAAACAGGAGCTCTTCTTCAACTACCTCAAAGCCTAGAAACTTAAAAACCGATTCGTCAGTGTACTGCGAATCGGTTTTTAGTTTGCTATAAGAAAATTGATTACCTGACACTCCAGACACTAACTGATTTTTCCTCCACAGGAAATTCTCCCCAGCCTTGGTCGTCAATGGTTACGATTTGAGCGTTGTTGCCTAGATAATCGCTGAATTCTCTGCCGACCCATTCTGGACCGATTAGCATGGATTTACTAGCGGATTGAGCATTGCTGATAAGGACAGCGATTGGCTGACCATCGTCCTTACCTTGACGAGTCCAGCCGATACAGTTTGCATCGTCAAAGTAGTCGGTCTGCTCACCATAGGCTAGATTGAGACGGGTGTCTAGGAGTTTATCCAGTACCTCTTGAAAGCTCTCTTGGGCAAATTCTCCGCTAATGCCATAGTAGTCTCCGTAAAAGACGCAGGGCAATCCAGCTTCTCTTAGAAGTATGAGAGCATAGGCCGCAGGCTTGAACCATTCTTCGACAGTAGATTCCAGAGCCTGACCTCTCTGAGTATCGTGATTGTCTACAAAGGTTACAGCCGATTCAGGATGATTTTGTGCAAGTGTTTGATCAAAAATAGTTCGCAGGTCATAGTCTGCTCCAGATTTGCTGGCATCAAATAAATTCTGATGGAGCTTGACATCAACTAGGTCAAAGCGGTAGTCAATACTTTCTAGATAATCGTTATTGGCTGTCTCGTCACTATTCCAAAATTCCCCAAAGACATAGAAATCGTCACCGTATTTTTCAGTAATATCGCGGATGAAATTCTTCATAAAGAATGAATCAATGTGTTTAACAGCATCTAAGCGAAAGCCATGAACACCAGTGCTTTCAATAAACCAATGAGCCCAGTCGTAGAGATTCTGGATGACTTCGGGGTGCTTGAAATCAATATCCGCATACATGAGATAGTCGTAGTTACCATTCTCATTGTCTACTAGCTCATCATCTGCCCAACCTTTATTGTCGCCTTGGATGAGAAAAATGCCTGACTTGTTGTTTTTTGCATCATAGTCAGTGCCGGTGAAGTGGTACCAGTGCCATTCGAAGTCATTGTAAGCTTTTTTGCGGCCTGGGAAGACAAACTTAGTCCAGCCTTTAATCTCGAAAGGTTCTGACAAGACCTTTGTGCGGTCATTAGGATCAACTTCAACGACGGTAAAACGCTCTTTGTAGTCAGCTGCGGCCTTGTGATTGAGGACAACATCCGCAATAGCCTCAATGCCGTTCTGCTCAAGCGCTTCAATTGCTCGGAGGTATTCTTCCTTCAAGCCATACTTGGTGCGTACAGTCCCTTTTTGGTCGAACTCTCCTAAATCAAAGAGGTCATATACGCCATATCCGACATCATTAGAGCTGGTTCCCTTGAAAGCCGGCGGCATCCAGACCTTGCGAATTCCTTTCGCTGCTAAGTTAGGTGCGTCTTCTGCCAAGCGATTCCAATGCTGACCGTCATCTGGCAGATACCATTCAAAATACTGCATTAAAGTTTGATTTTCCATACTGTGATTCCTATAATTCTTATTGCTAGGCTTTATTGTACCAAAAGAAGCAGAAAGACGCAATCGTTTGCGCTTTTCACTATCATAAACACTTAACTCTTTTATAATTTGAGAAATCTTTTTAAAATTGAAAATGAAACATTTTCAGCTGAGACAAAAAGCTGCAAAAAGAGTATACTAATCTGTATAGAAATCGGTAAAGGAGCTCTCTTATGATTGAATTTAAAGATGTCACTAAAGTTTATGAAGGAACGGTAGCTCTCAATCAGCTGAATCTAACCTTGCAAAGCGGAGAAATCGTCGGTCTGATTGGTCACAATGGCGCCGGAAAATCTACTACCATTAAGTCATTAGTCAGCGTCATCAATCCTAGTAGTGGACAGATTTTTGTAGATGGGAAAGAATTATCCGCTAATCGCTTGGAAATCAAGAAAAAAATCGGCTATGTAGCTGATTCACCAGATTTATTTTTGCGCCTAACTGCCAATGAGTTCTGGGAACTGGTAGCGACTTCTTACGATATGACAAATGCTGAAGTCGAAGAGCGACTGGGAAATCTGCTCCATATTTTCGACTTTGGATCTCATCGTTATGAGGTCATTGATTCATTCTCTCATGGGATGAGGCAAAAAGTCTTCGTCATAGCGGCGCTTTTGTCTGACCCGGATATTTGGGTGCTGGATGAGCCGCTGACTGGTCTTGATCCGCAGGCGGCTTTTGACCTCAAGCAGATGATGCGGGAGCATGCGGATAAAGGAAATACAGTTCTCTTTTCAACCCATGTCTTGGAAGTGGCAGAGCAGCTCTGTGATAAGGTGGCCATTCTCAAAAAAGGGAAATTGATTTTCTACGGAACTATTGAAGAACTAAAAGGCCAACATCCAGAACAGTCTCTTGAAACCATTTATCTTGGTCTGGCAGGCCGTAGAGAAGAGGTGAGTCCTGATGCGCATTAAAGCTATAAAAAAACTCGTTGATATCAACATTCTCTATGCTATTCAGCCTTCTCAGCTGCAGCAGTACCGCAAGATGCAAGCTAAGAATCCTGAGCGCAAGGTCAATGTATCGCTGAAGGCTATCCGCATGTATCTGATCTTAGGACTGGTCTATCTCTTTCTTTTCGGTTTGATGGGCTCCCTGAACCAACTAGTTGGCAATCCAGGTCTCTTTGCCAATTTGGTTTCTGCTTTTGCTCTCTTTTCTATGTCTCAGGGCTTTCTGGTTTTTTACAATGTCTTTTATGAAAGCAAGGACTTGCAGTCTTATCGCCCCTATGCTTTTAGCGAAGCAGAAATCATCGTCGGAAAAAGCATTTCGGTTATTCTGACCTTGCTGATTGCCATTTTGCCTATGTTCAGTTATTTCTTGGTTTTGGCTTTTCAAGGTGGTAATCCTTTCTTGGGCCTACCCTTGGCTCTGCTTGCTATTCTGATTTTAAGTTCAGTTATCACCTTTCTGATTTTGATTGCCGTCCATTTTATTACCAAGACAGCCTTTTTCAGGAAGTACAAGACCATCCTGTCCAATGTCATTCTGGCTCTTGTCTCCATTGGCTCCTTTTTCCTCTATTTTATGATTAATCAAATGAACAGCAGAAGCGTTATAAATCGTACAGAGGTTAAAGCTTTCTTCCCTCCAGTTCAGGCTTTTTATGATTTTATTCTTCATCCTTTTCATACAGCTTCCTTGCTGGGATTTTGGGCTGGGTGGCAGTTGCAGCTCTTCTATTTTTCATCGTAAAGACCAAGGTAATTCCAGAATTTTATGAGGCAGCTCTCATGACAGGCTCTTCAGTAGGAAAGCGGGAGCGCGTGCATGACATCAATATTGCTGAAGCAAAAAATCTCAAAAAGTTTGTCTGGCGCTACAATATCAGGCTTTTGAGCGAGGGTTCTGTCATTATGCAGGCCATCTTTATGTCGGCCATTCTCCCTTACATTGTCATTTTCAGTATGGGAATGGGTATGATACAAGGCGGCTTGTCTTTGACTTCTTATCTGGGACCGCGTTTCCTCTTGCCAATGATGGCCTTGGCTGTTTTGATTGCAACGCTAAACTCAGGCGGCAGCAACCTTACGGCTATTGGGATTTCTCTGGAAAGGGAAAATTTTGATTATCTCAAGGTTCTCCCCTTTGATTTGAAGCAATATATTCGTCTGAAGTTTTGGCAGCTCTTTGCCGTCCAGTCTATCCTGCCTCTAACCTTGCTTTTGATAAGCAGCCTTGTTTTCGGTATGCATCCAGTGACTTTCTTGGGAATGGTGATTGTTTGGGCCTTGATTAGTCTAATGTGGAGTTCCTGGGGTTACTACCGAGACTACAAGCATCTCGTGACCAATTGGTCCAATGTCACAGAATTGATGAGCCGAGGTAACAATATGGTGAAAACTCTCCTAGCTATCGCTCTGATTTTAGGAATGATGATTGTCATTACATTTCTCTTCTTTATATCCAATGTTCTTGCGCCTCTGGTAATTTATACGATAGTGGCTCTAGTTCTAGTAGGATTAGCTGTGTTGTCTTACATAGTCCACAAACACTACATGAAAAAGCTAAATGAAGAGTTAGCAGTATTTTATTAAAAGAGCATCAGGAAGTCGAAAGACTTTCTGATTTTTTCTTTTTGAGTCTATTATTTTGAGGGATATGTTATAATGAAAGGGTATGTTTTATGTTTTCTTGAATACAATTCCAAAAGGAGAAGAAATAATGGGACAAATTAAATCGAGCGCTATTTCAGCTGGCTCTGCTATCAGCGAGCTAGTTGGAGTTGATACTAGCAATGCACAAAATCAACAAGTCGAATTTTCCTATACAACAGGGATTGCTGGGATGGAAGCTGGCCGTCAGGCCTGCAATCAAATGCTGCAGGCTGTCAGTGACTTCAGCTCAGCTGTTCTGACTCAGGCCAATAAATTTCCAGAAATTGCTGCAAAAATTGAGAAACGCGATATAGAGGAAGCCAAGCGCTGGGAGAGTTGAGATGAAGGCAGATAAAAGCGAAAAAGAACGCCAGGCACTTTACGAAAAAATTCTCAAAGTTGACCAAAAAGAAGACGAATTTATGACGATGAAACGTCAATATGAGATTTCTCTGGCGAATTTTGCGACGGATTTCCACTATTTGACGACTCGAATGGAACATCTACTTTATGAGCACCCTCAAAGCTCTGCTGCCCTCAGTCGTGATTTAGCAGAAACTCAGTATCTTAACCGACAGGTTAAGAACTATGTGGATGTTCAGATGGATGAACTGGGAAAGATTAGTCATCAAGCAAGAAAGACTATGGAAAAAGAGCGAGAAGAACTGACCAAAGAAAGGAATAGTCTGCCATGGGAGTAAAATATAGTGCAGCAGATTCAGCCCAGCTTATCCAAGCGATGACCAGCAACCTTCAAGTAGCTAATCAAGTGACCGATCGTCTATCTAGTGGCTGCGACCATCTGATTGCCTCTTTGGAGTCGGGTGAGTTGCAGGGAGCGGCTTACACAGCGGGGAGAGGCTTATTTACCGAAGTAATCATCCCCGCCATCAAGAAGCTGCAAGAGGCTATTGATGATATTCAGGGGGAACTTTCCTCTTATAAAAGTGCCGATGCCGAGGTGGCCAAATACGGCGAGTTAGATTTGGAGTTATTGAAAGAACAGCTGAAAATAAAACAGGAGATGTTGGAGAAAACCCAAGCTCAGTTGGCGGAGTATCAGTCTCTATCTCGCCGGATTAGCGATGGATTTGCAGGGAAATTAGCTGATAATTTGTCCAAGACGATTGCTCTGACTGAGGTGGAAAACCAGCTAAATATCGGCATTCGGGAAATTCAGGAAAAAATTGACAAACTGGAATGGTTTGTGGCTCAGGTGTCCCAGTATTTCACAGATAGTCTGCAGGTTTTGAACTTAGCTATCCAAGGAGCGACACAGCTTAGTCAGGTGTTGGTAGATAGTGATGGGAATTATTCTACTGAAGGCATAGATATGAGTTGGTCTACTAAGATGAAGGCTCAAGAGATTCAGACTGTTTCAAAGAGTGATTATCAAACCCCGCAAGAACAGGCCATAGACAAGGCAGTCAAAGATATGAAATTATCTGGTGCTGCTGAAATCTATTACCGAGGTAAGCTCGCAGAGAAGCTGCGGGGTAAACCACGTTCTGAATGGAAGAAGATTATTGCTAACTTTAATAAAAATCTTAAGACAGATAAAGGGGAGAATCTACTGGATGTTTTCAATATGACCCGAGCTGAACTTGAGGAAAAGTATGGTGACAAGATTCAGGCCTATGAACATTTTTTAAACACGGGATATACTGATGTATCTATTGCAACTATGAGTCAGGATGCTCTTAAATTGATTATGGCGAGATATGACCAAGTAAAAAGTGATCATCTAGGCTTGAGTCCCACAGAATTAGCTAAGGTTAATCCAGCTTTCAAGAAAAAAATAGATGGTATGAGCCAAGAGGAGATAGAAAAAGAATTTCCTGAGCTCAAAAATGCCATTTCCCAGGCTCATGTGAAACCATTTGGCAGTTTAGGCATGTCAGAGACTGAATGGGCCAATCATCGCTATGTGACAGACCGTTATTTTTTAATGGACAGTCAGAAATTACTTAGCTGGCGTGATCCTAATTACACGGCGAAGTTCAATCATTACATCCTTGAAGAAGGGATTAATCCAATTACACTTGAGCCTGCGACAGCCGAAGAAATCCAAACAGCTGAATGGTATAATCACATCCATCCAATCACTGAAACACTTAGCTGGGGAACTGCCTTGTATTCTGCTTATGTGGGGTATAACCAGTATTACAATAAACCCTATACAACAATCCCCGAAGCCATCGGCAAAGGAAAAGATTGGATCAAAGGGAAAATTCCAAGTGTGGGGAGTCAGCCGGTAGTGCCGGAAGCCGAGATTCCTAACAATAATTCTTTGCTATCTGTAGGACAAACCAGTAACTCAAATAATATGAATTTTAACTTCAATAGTGAACAAAAACTAATGGAACATTTCCAGAAGCATGGGATGAATTCAATAATTTATACTCTAATCCTAAAGAATATTTGGAAGGTGCAAACGATGTCATCAGGAATGGAATAGAGATTGAGATTCAGTATAGAGGGGAATCAACTAAAGCTTTTGTCAGGTTTATGGGAAATGATTCAAGAGGAAATGCGAAGTTTGAATTTGTTGGGATAAGTTCTGAAGGGAATATTGCAACATATCATACAAAATCTGGGAAAGATTTTTGGAAAAAGGTGAATAATGGTGAATTTATCAAAAATATTAATCCAGTGATGGGAGGAGAACAATAGATGACTAAAATGAAAATTATTTCACTTGATGATACAGATAATATTATTATTCAAATTGTTAATCAAAAATTTGAAGCGATGCTATCTATGGCGCTGTATAATATTAAAGAAGGAGAAGAATATAATGGAGAGCTATCGTTCTATATGTTTGGAGGTTTTGAATTACAATTAGCGGATAATGAAAGTTATGATATCACTCATATTGAAAATTATTCTTATATTATAACAGGAAAAATGATTGACTCAGAAACAATTGATGTTGGATTTCCTATCACAAGTGAGTGGTTAGAGGACTATTCCTATCTAATTGGTCAATATGTTACATGTAAGATTGACAGGTTAGAAGTGAACTTTTTGTAAAATATATTTTTCCTACTGAAGAACGGGGAATTTGTTCTATAAATTTCTGCATGACAAATCAAAAAATTCTAACTAACTTACAATGCTATCATTCATAACTTAATAAAAAATTTTTTGACTGATAATCATCAAAATAACAGCTCTGCACATTCGCAGAGCTGTTAATTGTTTTTCTGTATTTTTTCTACATCCAGTGGCATGAAAGTCGCCATGACTCGGCCGATGAGCTTAGGCTCTTCCTCATGCGGGATAAACTTGTCACTATATTTTTTATTAAGGGAAATCAGACGAATACCGGATGGATCGTTGAAGACCCTTTTTATAATGGTTTGGCCGTCATAGTCAATAGCATAGATAGCACCGGCAAGCTCAAAATGAGTCTGCTTGATTAGCGCTACGGAATCCCTCGGATACTTGGGCTCTAACGAGTCTGTTCGTACCCAAAGAGCAATATCGTAGTCAATTTCTCTGTCCAGCCAGACCAAATCAGCTTGTTCAGGCTTATGCTGAGAGAGGTAGTAGTTTTCATAAACCAAGTAGGGGAAGTAGTCGTCCTTTAAGCCGGCATGTGCTTCTTGTTCAGTGAGGCTAGCTTCCAGCAGCTTTAATCCTTTCTCCTGTCTGTCTTGGTCAAGTTGTTGATAAATACGATTTAAATCGGGAAATTGCTGAGGGATGTCAGCGATTAGTCGGTAACGAGGGTCGATTTCTTCAACCTCCACTTCAAAAAATCTTGCAATCTTTTCTAGATTGGCTGCGATAGGCAGAGATGTCCCTTTGATATAGCCAGTCAGAGTACTAGCAGGGATGCCTGTTTCACGAGATAGTTCGACTTGTTTTTTACCTGTTTCCTTGAGAAGTTCTTTGAGTTTTTTAGAAATGAGAAGACTTGCTTCCTTATCTTGGGGGCTTGCGGCGCCTCTTCCTCTGGCCATAATATCAACTCCTTTACTTGTTTCAATTATAGCGAATTAAATCGAAAAAGTAAAGGATTAGGTCAATTATCTTAGCCTAATCCTTTACTTTTTTAGATATTGTATTAAATTTCGTAGCCCATTAAGATTCCGCCTTCCTCAGCATAGAAGCTGCAGAGTCCTGAAGTCGGCACCATTTCGATTTGAGCTTGGGGATACTTTTCTTGTACTAGTTGACTAAATTGCTGGCAGAACTTCTCGTTATTGCGGTGAGCGATGATGAGTCGGCCACCCTTGTAACCGGCTTTGAGTAATTCTTCGATGGCAGAAGTAAGAGCTTTTTTCGGACCGCGTGCCTTTTGCAGAAGTTCTAGCGTGCCAGTCTGGCTAGCTTCACCGACCATGCGGATATTGAGCAAGCCGACAACGGTTCCCAGAAGTTTGCTAAGCCGGCCGTTTTTGACCAAGTTATCTACCTTTGCCAGAACGAAGAGAAGCTTGGTTTTCTCTTGATAGCGACTAATGACTTCAACAACTTCATCAAAGCTGAGATCTTGCTGGATGAGTTCATTGAGTTTAGTCACAAGTAAGTCCACCTCGCCGCCAGCAGAAAGACTATCAATGACATGAATCTGGGCATCAGAATGTTCTTCCAAAAAGATTTTCTTAGCAACCTGTGCACTATTATTGCTGCCAGATAGAGTGCCGGTGATAGTCACCACAAAGATCTTGTCGGCTCCCTCAAAACTTTTGAGATAGTCATCTGGACTAGGGCAGGCAGACTTAGAAGCAGCAGAAGAAGCATACATTTTCTCCATCATAAGATCGATATCAAGCTGCTTATCATCTACAAAAATCTCATTTTCCACTTGAATGGTCAAGGGAACACTTTCAAATTGAGTGTCTTTAGCCACGTTTGCCATTTCACGAAAGTCACAGCCAGAGTCAGCTATAATTTTCCAAGTCATATTTTTCTCCTTTTTGTCAAGTATGTACTATAAAAAAATTGACAAAAAACCTGTCTTTTTTTAAAATTATAACATGAAGGATGCTTACTAGAAAGCGGAAACTGTCAGCTGAGACAAGAGGGAAGAAATTGTTATGTCGGAAAAGAAAATATCGGAAAAGTCACTCGCGAATTTAAAGAAATACAATCAGGAATCCAATCAAATCACGAGAGAGTCTCTGGAAATCTCTCTCATGCAGCTATTGGAGAAGAAAGAACTCAAAAAGATCACGATTTCAGAGCTGGTTGAGCGAGCTGGAGTTTCCCGCGCTGCATTTTACCGCAATTATAGCTCTAAGGAGCAGATTCTAGAAGAGATTTTTAAAAACACTGTTCAAGGTATTACGGATAAATTGGAAGAGTTTAACTTCAAAACGGAGATGTACCAAATCTGGCTTTTTCTTTTTAAGGAAGCCAAGAAAGAAGCTCGGGTTATCAGTCTAGCCATTGACTATAATTTTGAAAAGTTACTGACTCAGGCCGTATTTGACTTTTTGGAAAAGCGCAATCGTAATGCTAAGAAAATGACTAACTCTTATATGAATTCCTTCTGGAGTTCGGCAGTTGTTTCTGTTCTCTCCAAGTGGATTAAGGACGGTATGAAGGTTCCAGCTGAAAAAATAGCTTCTTTAGGCCTGCCTCTTTTCCCACAGAAAAAGAAAATCAAATAAAAACAAGTGGGTCATTAGGGCTCGCTTGTTTTTAGGTTCTGTAAGAAGTTGTTCAGTTCTTTTTGGTTCCTTAATTCGTAGAATTTCTGAGGAAAGGTTTGTCGGATTCTCTTATACCTTGCCAGTGCTGTCTGACGCCGTCCCTTCCAGAGAACCCAGCTGATAAATTCCCAGTCAAACTTCTCTGGACAGCCTGGAGCCATGCTTTCTCTAGTTTTATGACGGTATTTTAGATAGCGTTTGAAAGCTCGATAGAGGCAGTTCCAGCGAGAGAAGTTCAGAAAGATAATTTTGTCGGCTTCTTCCATCCGCCGGTCATAAAAACACCAAGAGTAGTTGCCATCAATGATCCAGTCGGTATTTTTTGACAAAAAATTATCCATCTGTTCACTCATCCAATCACGGTCACTATCCTTCCAGCTAGGTTGATACTCTTCGAAAATCAAATTCAAACCACGTTAGCGTCGCCTTGCCGTACGCCAGTACTGCCTACGGCTAGCTGCCTTGTTTGCTCTTTGATTTTCATTGAGTAAAAAATAGCAATCTATCTATGTGAAGTTTGGGAATGGAGTAGTGGTGGGACAGTTGTGCTGCTAAAGTGGATTTGCCAGAACCGGAATAACCAATAATTGCTATTTTCATCCCTATCTCCTTTATGTTAGAAACAAAAAAAGCTCCTGAGAGCTCCCTTTGTATGCATTATTTAGCAAGTTTAGCTGAAAGGCGTGCTTTATCGCGGCTTGCTTTGTTTTTGTGGATCAAACCTTTTGTTTCTGCTTTATCGATAGCTGAGCTAGCAGCACGGAAAAGTTCTTCAGATGGGTTTGCTTCAAATGCTTTGATTGCAGTACGCATAGCTGACTTTTGAGCTGAGTTTTTTTCGTTATGTTTCACGTTCAATTCAGCGCGTTTGATAGCTGATTTAATGTTTGCCAAGTTGTTTCACCTCCATTGAAAATACTAACTATCTAATTATATATGAAAAGTTAGGATTTGACAAGCTTTTTTATTTTTTTAAGTAAATTTCATCAATTTCATGATTTCCGGCTTTGTGCAGGATAATTTCTGCCCGATTCCGGGTTGGCTCAATGTAGTCTAGCAGGTTGACAAGGTTAATGCTTTTCCAGACATTATGGGCGAAAGCTACCACTTCCTCTTCTGCTTGAGTGGTGAAGCGGTGATAGTAGTTTTTGGGGTCGTTTTCAGCCAGCGTCAGCATTTTTTTAAAGCGATCTAGATACCAGTTTTCAATGTTTTCAACTTCAGCATCAACATAGATAGAAAAGTCAAAAAAGTCTGTCATATATAGGCGCTCGTTCTGAGGATTCTGGAAAACATTGATGCCTTCGACAATAACAAAGTCAGCAGCCTTTACCTCTTGCATTTCTTGAGGGACGATATCATAAGTTTCATGCGAGTATACTGGAATTTGGAAATCCTGACCGTTTTTTATGCTATCCAGAAAGGAAAGAAGCAGCTCCATATTATAGCTTTCTGGGAAACCTTTGCGGTTTAAGATTCCATGGTCTTCCAAGGTTTTATTCGGAAATAAGAAACCGTCTGTCGTGACTAACTCGACTGTCGCATTTGAAAAAGTCCGAGAAAGTAAAATCTGCAGCAACCGGCTGGTGGTGGATTTCCCAACGGCCACACTGCCAGAAACTCCGATGATAAAGGGCTGTTTCCGGCTTTCCTTTTGTAGAAAAATCCCCTTGGAAAAAGCCAAGTCTTCTTTAGAACGTTTATAAATCTGAATGAGGTTGGTCAAGGGCAGGTAAATGTCCGTCACGTCCTGCAGGCTAATCTTGTCATTGAAACTCTTGATAGAGTTAAGTTCAGCCTGAGTCAGGGGTGGAGTTGTTTTGCGATGCAGGTTTTGCCATGTATGGCGGCTGATTTTTTCAAAATGAAGAAATTCGTTAGTCATAAGTTACTCCTGTATGATGGACTTTAGTATAACATACTTTTTGGAGAAATGAAAACGATTTACAAATCTAGGAAAATTATGATAAAATGGTTGTATGACTAAAATGTATTTTGCAGAAAATCCTGATGCCAAACACGATATTCATGAATTAAATGTGGAACTGTTAGGACAGCGGCTGACTTTTTTGACAGATGCTGGTGTCTTCAGTAAAAAGATGATTGATTATGGCAGTCGGGTTCTTTTGTCTGTCTTGGACTTTGAAGCTGGAGAACGGGTCTTGGATGTTGGCTGCGGTTATGGCCCTTTAGGTTTGAGCTTAGTCAAAGCGTACGGAGTGGCTGCGACCATGGTAGATATCAACCAGCGGGCCTTGGACTTAGCTCAGCAGAATGCTGAGAGGAATCAGGTATCTGCTCATATCTTCCAGTCAAATGTTTATGAAAAGGTCAGCGGCATTTTCGACCATATTATCAGTAATCCGCCAATACGTGCTGGTAAGCAAGTCGTGCACGAAGTCATCAACGGAAGCTATGAGCATTTGACAGAAGGTGGAGATTTGACCCTTGTGATTCAGAAAAAGCAGGGAGCACCCAGCGCCAAGTCAAAGATGGAAGATGTTTTTGGAAACTGTGAGATTGTCAAGAAGGACAAAGGCTATTATATATTAAGGAGTGAAAAATAAGATGCGTGCAGTTGATATTATCCAAAAGAAGAGAGACGGTTTGGAGCTGACCAGTGTGGAAATTCAGTGGCTGATTGAGGGGTATGTGGACGGGACGGTGCCTGACTATCAGATGGCAGCCTTTGCGATGGCTGTCTTTTTTAAGGGCATGACAACTCGGGAAATTTCAGACTTAACCATGACAATGGTTGGAACTGGTGAGCAGTTTGACCTGTCAGAAATCGCAGGTATAAAAGTAGACAAACATTCCACCGGAGGAGTGGGAGATAAAGTAACTTTGGTCTTAGTACCTTTGGTGGCTAGCTTTGGTGTGCCCGTTGCAAAAATGAGCGGCCGCGGGCTGGGCCATACTGGAGGAACCATTGATAAATTGGAATCCATTAAAGGCTTTCAGGTAGAGCGCAGTCAGGAAGACTTTATCAAGCAGGTGCAGGAAATCGGCTTGTCAGTAATCGGGCAGTCAGATCAGTTGGTTTTGGCGGATAAGCTACTTTATGCCTTGCGAGATGTAACTGCAACTGTTGATACGATTCCGCTGATAGCGAGCTCTGTCATGAGTAAGAAGATTGCTGCTGGTGCCGATAGCATCCTTCTGGATGTCACGGTCGGTGAAGGCGCCTTTATGAAAAATATAGAGGATGCTCGTGTGTTAGCACGCACTATGGTGGATTTGGGCAAGGCTGTCGGCAGAAAAACAGTTGCTGTCTTGACAGATATGAGTCAGCCTTTGGGAACCAGCATCGGCAATCGTCTGGAAATTTTGGAAGCCTTGAATATCTTGCAGGGCAAGGGCCGTGAGGATATCACAACATTTATTTGTGAGTTGGCTCAGATTATGCTCGGACTGGCAGATGTTGAGAAAACGGTGGAAGAAGTGAGAGAACAGCTGACCAACGGTGCTGCCTTGAAGCAATTTGAAGCAATGGTTGCAGCCCAGGGTGGCGACTTGGAAGACCTCTATCGTCCATCAAGTGCAGCTCATGTTTTAGAAGTAAGGACTGAACAGGCAGGTTATATCACTGAACTACCTGCCATGGAATTCGGCCTCTTTGCTATGAGACTTGGAGCAGGACGGGCAGTTAAATCTGACGACTTGGATTATGAAACAGGAATTGTTTTTGAAAAGAAGGTCGGAGACAAGGTCGAAATTGGAGAAGTTTTCGCAAAAATTTATTCAAATGAAAAAATTTCTCAAGAACTAGTTACAGAATTTCAAAAAAATGTTAAAATAGGTAATGAAAGCGTTGCAGTAAACGAGATTATTGAGGTAATTTCTTAATTCTAGGAGAATCCAACATGAAGCTAAACAAATATATAGACCATACGCTTTTAAAACCGGAAGCGTCAAAAGAGCAGGTTCTGAAATTAATTGAAGAAGCAAAAGTTTATGATTTTGCCAGTATCTGTGTCAATCCAACCTGGATAGAGTTTGCTGCTGAGCAGCTGAAAGGTTCAGATGTCAAGGTTTGTGTGCCAATTGGTTTTCCTTTAGGCGCCAACACTTCCGATGTAAAGGCCTTTGAAACGAAGGACGCCATCCAAAAGGGTGCTGGCGAAGTGGATATGGTCATCAATGTCGGTGCTCTGAAATCAAAAGATTATGATTTGGTAGAGCGAGATATCCGTGCGGTTGTAGAAGCTGCTAAAGGTACCTTAGTCAAGGTGATTCTGGAAGCTTGCCTGCTGACAGATGAGGAAAAGGTTAAGGCTTGCCAACTGGCTCAGAAAGCTGGAGCTGATTTTGTTAAGACCTCTACAGGATTTTCAACTGGCGGTGCGACGGTCGAAGATGTCGCACTCATGAGAAAAACAGTTGGTCCAGACATGGGGGTCAAGGCTTCTGGCGGTGCTCGTTCTTACGAAGATGCTCAGGCCTTTATTGAAGCTGGTGCGACTCGGATCGGAACTTCGGCTGGTGTGGCTATTATGAAGGGAGAAGAAGCTAGTGGCGACTACTGAGTTGATTGACTTGGCTGTTCAAGCCAGCAAAAATGCTTATGTTCCCTATTCTCATTTCCCGATTGGAGCGGTTTTGGTCGCTAAAGACGGACGGGTATTTACCGGCGTTAACGTTGAAAATGCTAGTTTTGGCTTGACCAACTGCGGAGAGCGGACAGCTATATTTAAGGCAGTTTCAGAAGGAGCGTTAGACTTCGAGGAGTTGATTGTCTATGGTGAGACGGACAAACCCATTTCCCCCTGTGGTGCCTGCCGCCAAGTAATGGCAGAATTTTTTGATGAGGATCTAAAAGTGACCTTGGTCGCTAAAGATAAATCGACGGTCGTGATGACGGTCAAGGAATTACTTCCATATTCTTTTACAGATTTAACATAAGTCTGTTATCGGTCATCTGACCAAACTCAAACTTGCAACTGTGTTGCACATCTTAATTAGGAGGTTCAGAAATGAACAAAAAACAATGGCTAGGTCTTGGTCTAGTAACTGTTGCAGCAATCGGACTTGCTGCATGTGGAAACCGTGCTTCTCGCTCAGATTCTTCAGATGCGAAAACTGACTTGAAAGTTGCTATCGTAACAGATACTGGCGGTGTTGATGATAAATCATTTAACCAGTCAGCTTGGGAAGGTTTGCAAGCTTGGGGTAAAGAAAACGGTCTTTCAAAAGATAATGGTTACACTTACTACCAATCTACCGATGAGTCTCAATACGCAAACAACCTGAATCAAGCTGCTACAGATGGTTACAAGCTAGTATTTGGTATCGGATTTGCCCTTCGTGATGCGGTTGAATCTGCTGCCAAAGATAACACAGAAATCAATTATGTTATTGTCGATGATGTTATCGAAGGACAAAAGAATGTTGCTTCAGCTGTCTTTGCTGACAATGAAGCTGCATACCTTGCTGGTGTTGCTGCTGCAAAAACTACTAAGACAAAACAAGTTGGTTTCGTAGGTGGTATAGAAGGCACAGTTCTCACACGTTTTGAAAAAGGTTTCGAAGCAGGAGTAAAATCAGTTGACCCATCTATCAAGGTTCAAGTGGACTATGCTGGTTCATTCGGTGATGCAGCCAAAGGTAAGACAATTGCTGCTGCACAATACGCTGCAGGCGCAGATGTGGTTTACCAAGTTGCTGGCGGAACTGGTGCTGGAGTATTTAACGAAGCTAAATCAATCAACGAAACAAGAAATGAAGAAGATAAAGTTTGGGTAATTGGTGTTGACCGTGACCAAACTGACGAAGGTAAATTTAAGTCTAAGGATGGTAAAGAGTCTAACTTTGTTTTGGCATCAAGCTTGAAACAAGTTGGTAAGACTGTCCAAGACATCGCTAACCAAACTGCTAAAGGTAACTTCCCAGGTGGTAAAACTACAACCTTCGGTCTGAAAGACGGTGGAGTTGACTTGACAACTACAAACCTATCAGAAGATGCGAAAAAGGCTGTTGAAGAAGCGAAAGCAAAAATCCTTGACGGCAGCATCACTGTTCCTGACAAATAAAACAATTTAAGAGCGATCCGACCGTGGAGGGTCGCTCCTTTTTGAAATTTGAGACGCCTTTGTATCAATAGAATTTATTAGCACGGGCTGTGCCAGTAAGTTTTATTGAAATAAAATGAAATTCTGGAAAGGAAAGAGCCATGACACATGAAAATGTCATTGAAATGCGAGAAATTACCAAAATTTTTGGTGAATTTGTAGCCAATGATAAAATCAATTTGGAACTCAGAAAAGGTGAAATTCACGCTCTTTTGGGAGAAAATGGTGCCGGAAAGTCAACCTTGATGAATATGCTGGCTGGCCTGCTTGAACCGACCAGCGGTGAGATTGTAGTGAATGGAAAGTCAGTTAAACTGGACTCTCCATCAAAGGCGGCCTCGCTTGGTATCGGGATGGTGCACCAGCACTTTATGCTTGTTGAAGCATTTACTGTTGCTGAAAATATCATCCTTGGAAGTGAAATCACAAAAAATGGTGTGTTGGACTTGAAAGGTGCGACTAAAGAAATCAAGGAACTTTCTAAGAAATACGGTTTGGCAGTTGATCCATCTGCTAAGGTTGAAGATATTTCTGTCGGTGCTCAGCAGCGGGTTGAAATCCTCAAGACTCTTTATCGTGGGGCAGATATTCTCATTTTTGACGAGCCAACAGCCGTTCTGACGCCAGCTGAGATTGATGAATTGATGAAAATCATGAAGAACCTCGTCAAAGAAGGAAAATCTATCATTCTCATCACTCACAAGCTGGATGAGATTCGGGCAGTTTCTGATCGCGTAACGGTTATTCGTCGCGGAAAATCTATTGAAACAGTTGAAATCGCTGGTGCTACTAACCAAGATTTGGCTGAAATGATGGTGGGACGGGCTGTTTCCTTCAAGACTGAGAAAGAGCCTGCTAATCCTCAAGAAACTGTTCTGTCAATCAAGGATCTTGTTGTTGAAGAAAACCGTGGTGTTCCAGCTGTTAAGGGACTTTCTCTTGATGTCCGTGCTGGTGAGATTGTTGGTATTGCTGGGATTGACGGCAATGGTCAGACCGAGCTGATTCAGGCTATTACTGGACTTAGAAAAACAAGCTCTGGCGAGATTACAATTAAGAACCAGTCTGTTATTGGCAAGCAGCCACGGCAAATTACTGAAATGAAAGTCAGCCACGTTCCTGAAGACCGCCACCGTGACGGTTTGGTTTTGGCAATGTCTATTTCTGAAAACATTGCTCTGCAGACTTATTATAAAGAACCGCTCAGTAAAAACGGAATCTTGAACTATGGTAAAATTTATTCTTACGCTCGTAAGTTGATGGATGAGTTTGATGTTCGAGCGGCCAGCGAATATGTACCTGCTTCAGCACTTTCAGGGGGAAATCAGCAGAAAGCTATCATTGCACGGGAAGTAGACCGTGATCCAGACCTTCTGATTGTCAGTCAGCCAACTCGTGGACTTGATGTGGGAGCTATTGAATACATTCATAAACGCTTGATTGAAGCGCGGACTCAAGGAAAGGCTGTCCTCGTTGTTAGCTTCGAGCTAGACGAAATCCTCAATGTTTCTGATAGAATCGCAGTTATCCATGATGGTAAGATTCAGGGGATTGTAAATCCAGAGGAAACTAATAAGCAAGAACTTGGTATTCTCATGGCCGGTGGTAAGATTCAGAAGGGAGCTTCAAATGTCTAAAAAAACACAACAGATTGCGGTTCCTTTAATCTCAGTTCTTCTAGGGATTTTATTGGGAGCGGTTGTCATGGCCATCTTTGGTTATGATGCCCTCTGGGGATATGAATCTCTCTTTAAAACAGCTTTTGGTTCTTTGAGAAGTTTGGGTGAGATTTCTCGTGCGATGGGCCTCTGATTCTCATTGGTTTGGGCTTTGCTGTAGCTAGCCGTGCTGGATTCTTTAATGTTGGACTTCCTGGTCAAGCCTTAGCTGGCTGGATTTTGGCTGGTTGGTTTGCACTTTCCTTCCCTAATTTACCTCGTCCGCTAATGTTATTAGCTACTGTAGTCATTGCGGCAGCAGCTGGTGGTGTTATCGGCGCTATTCCAGGAATTCTGCGTGCTTATCTGGGAACAAGTGAAGTCATCGTAACCATTATGATGAACTATATTGTTCTCTTTGTTGGAAATGCTGTTATTCATAGTTTCCCTAAATCTGTGATGCAGAGTATTGACTCTAGTAAGCGTGTTTCTGCCAATGCGATTTATCAAACAGAGTGGTTGAGAAGTCTTACATCTAACTCTCGGATGAATATCGGTATCTTCTTTGCCTTGATTGCAGTAGTGGTTATTTGGTATTTGCTTAAGAAAACAACACTTGGTTTTGAAATTCGTGCTGTAGGGCTTAATCCAAATGCATCTGAGTATGCAGGGATGTCATCTAAGCGTACTATTATCGTATCTATGATTATTTCAGGTGCTCTTGCAGGCCTTGGAGGAGTAGTTGAAGGACTTGGAACTTATCAGAATGTCTTTGTTCAAGGAAGTTCCTTGAGTGTTGGTTTCAATGGTATGGCGGTAAGTCTCTTGGCTGCCAACTCTCCAATTGGAATTCTCTTTGCAGCCTTCCTCTTTGCGGTTCTGAGTGTTGGTGCTCCAGGTATGAACGTGGCTCAGATTCCAACAGAGCTTGTAAACATCGTAACAGCTTCTATCATCTTCTTTGTCAGCGCCCACTATCTGATTGAGCGTATGACAGGTATGACGATCTTTGATTTCCTTAAAAATCGTCGGCAGGAAGCTGAAAAAGTGAAGGAGGGAAACTAGGATGAATATTGTAACGGTATTAGGTTTATTAGTATCATCTATGCTGATTTATGCGGCTCCCTTGATTTTCACAAGTATTGGCGGAGCCTACTCTGAGCACGCTGGTGTTGTTAATGTTGGCTTGGAAGGCATCATGGTAATGGGAGCTTTTACAGGCGTTCTCTTTAACTTGACTTTCGAGAAGAGTTTGGGTAGCGCGACTCCATGGCTGTCATTGCTTGCTGCTGGTTTGGTCGGAGTTGTCTTCTCTCTTATCCATGCTGTTGCGACCATTACCTTCCGTGCGGACCATGTTGTGAGTGGTACAGTGCTGAACTTACTGGCACCAGCCTTGGCAATTTTCCTTGTTAAAGCTATTTATAACAAGGGACAAACGGATAATATTCAGCGTTCATTCGGGAAATTTAATTTCCCTGTCCTGTCTGATATTCCAGTCTTGGGAGACATTTTCTTCAAGCATACAAGCTTGGTTGGTTATCTTGCCATTGCTTTCTCTTTCCTTGCTTGGTTTGTCATGTTTAAGACTAAATTTGGACTGCGTCTTCGCTCAGTCGGAGAGCATCCGCAAGCTGCAGATACCTTGGGAATCAATGTTTACCTCATGCGTTATTGCGGTGTCATGATTTCTGGTTTACTCGGTGGTATTGGTGGAGCTATTTATGCTCAGTCAATCTCTGTTAACTTTGCTGTGACAACTATCGTAGGTCCAGGATTTATCGCCTTGGCAGCTATGATTTTTGGTAAATGGAGTCCTATTGGTGCCATGTTGGCGAGTCTCTTCTTTGGAGCTTCCCAAAGTTTGGCAGTTATCGGGAACCAGTTGCCATTGCTTTCAAGTGTTCCAACGGTTTATCTGCAGATTGCACCTTACGTATTGACGATTGTAGTCCTTGCGGCATTCTTCGGTAAAGCTGTTGCTCCGAAAGCGGATGGTATCAACTATATCAAGTCTAAATAAATCTTCGAGGCTGGGACAAAAGTCCAACCTCAAATATAAAAAGCGAACAAAACTAGTTTTCTGGTAATCAGAATTCTGCTTTGTTCGCTTTTCGCATTTAATTATAGGTTTGAAGGGCTTAATAATTAAGATTTTTAAAAATTGAAATCTTTTTGTCCCAGCCTCTTTTTGGTGATTGAAAGAAGTTATAATCATAGGGATTGAAAAAGCCTGCTTCGTCTGAAGCGGGCTTTTTAAGATTAGTTTGTTGCGATTTCATTTAGCAGGTCTTCTGCAGTAGTGGTTGGATTAACACGAACGCGATTGAGTGTGAGCAAGCCGTTGGATAGGGAAGCTAGACCGTTATTGGTTGTCAGTCCCATCTTGTAGCCAAGGCTTTCAGCAATCTGCAAGGTTGCATCACTGTATCGTCCAGATGGATAGGCAACGGTTGTTGTGGTTTGAGACAGATTTTTGTCTAAGTAAGACTTGGAGTCTTTTAACTCAATTTTTTGTTGGTCTTCTGTCGTTGCTGAGAGGTCGGGATGGTTGACGGTGTGGTCTTCAAAGGACATGCCTTTGTCCTTCATTTCCTTTATCTCATCTAGCGTCAGCATATCTTCGCGTCCTGCTTGAACAAATCCAGTAATGACATTATTGGTTGCTTTCATGTCATATTTCTGGAGAAGTGGGAAGGCATTAGTGTAGAAATCCTTTAAACTATCATCGAAGGTCAGCCAGACGACTTTTTTATTTTCTGGCAGGACATTCTCCGTCAGGACTTTGTATGCTTCAGCTGGTGTCAGAGGGTAGTATCCTGCGTCTTTCAAAGCTTTTAGATGACTTTCAAATGTAGCTGGATCTACAATCAAACCGGCATTAGCTGCTTCTGATGGATCCATGACGTGAATGGCATGATACATCAAGATAGGAACTTGGACTGGCTGGTCTTGCTTAACCCATTTGACCTTGTCTTTATTATCGCTATCCGAAGTTGTATTATTATCCCTGATTGGTTCTGACGATGCCTTTGAAGAGTTAGTAGCCTGATTAATGGATACATTATTCGCTTCTTCTTGATTGTGGATCTTGCCTAACTGAGCTAATGAATAAACTCCACCCACGATCAGGACGAGAAGAAGAACTAGACTCGTCACGGCCAGTAAAATAGCCCTTTTCTTTGCCTTGCGTTGCTGCATGCGATTTCCGCGGTGTTTTCCTGTCATAGTATCTCCTTTGAAAATAAATTGCTATTCCTTGCGGAATTTTACATCTATTATAACAAATAAAGAGGTAGTTTTGTAGGCATTTTTTTATAATTTTGTTATAATGTTTTCTATACTAGAAATTTTCAAGGAGTGCTTCATGTCTATTAAAATAGCTTTACTTGGTTTTGGAACAGTGGCCAGCGGTGTGCCTTTTTTGCTGAAGGAAAATGGAGAAAAAATCGTTCAAGCAGCTCATTCAGAGATTGAGGTTGCTAAAGTATTGGTAAAAGACGATGCTGAAAAAGAGCGTCTTTTAGCAGCTGGAAATGACTTTAACTTTGTTACAAATGTTGAAGAAATTCTGAAGGATTCTGAGATTACCATCGTTGTAGAATTGATGGGGCGGATTGAGCCAGCGAAAACGTTCATCACTCGTGCTCTTGAAGCTGGCAAACATGTGGTAACGGCCAATAAGGACTTGCTGGCTGTTCACGGAGTAGAGTTGCTGGAAATTGCTCAAAATCAAAATGTAGCTCTCTATTATGAAGCAGCTGTTGCCGGTGGGATTCCAATCCTCCGTACCTTGGTTAATTCGCTGGCTTCTGACAAAATCACCCGTATCCTAGGTGTGGTCAATGGAACCTCTAACTTTATGATGACCAAGATGGTAGAAGAGGGCTGGTCTTATGAAGATGCGCTTGCTGAAGCACAGCGTCTTGGCTTTGCTGAAAGCGATCCAACCAATGATGTAGATGGCATTGATGCGGCTTACAAGATGGTCATTCTTAGCCAGTTCGCTTTTGGTATGAATGTTAAATTTGAAGATGTGGGTCATCAGGGAATTCGTCATATCACACCAGAAGACGTGGCTGTTGCTCAAGATCTGGGCTATGTAGTTAAGCTGGTTGGTTCTATTGAAGAAACGCCATCAGGAATCGCAGCAGAAGTAGCTCCAACATTTCTGCCAAAAGCGCATCCGCTGGCTAGTGTCAATGGGGTGATGAATGCTGTCTTTGTCGAATCCATCGGTATCGGAGAATCCATGTACTACGGACCGGGAGCTGGCCAAAAACCAACTGCAACTAGTGTTGTGGCAGATATTGTCCGTATCAGCCGCCGTTTGAATGAAGGGACAGTCGGCAAAGCCTTTAATGAATTCAGCCGTGAGTTAGTGCTGGCTAAGCCAGAAGATGTGAAGAGCAGCTATTACTTCTCTATCTTGGCACCTGACTCTAAAGGTCAAGTTCTGCATTTAGCTGAGATTTTCAATGCTGAGGATGTTTCCTTTAAGCAGATTCTGCAGGAAGGTACAGATGGTGAGAAGGCTCGCGTAGTGATTATTACCCATGCTGTCAGCAAGACGCAGCTGGAAAATGTCACTGCTAAGCTAAAAGAAGTTGCTGAGTTCGACTTGCTCAATACCTTCAAAGTACTAGGAGATTAAGATGAAAATTATTGTACCGGCGACCAGTGCCAATATCGGTCCTGGCTTTGACTCCGTTGGGGTAGCTCTGTCAAAATATCTGGAAATTGAAGTCTTGGAAGAAAGTCAGGAGTGGATGATTGAGCATGACCTCAATCCGAGAATTCCTAAGGATCGGCGCAATCTATTGGTTAAGATTGCCCTGCAGTTGGCACCAGATATTCAGCCACGCCGTTTGAAAATGACCAGTGATATTCCATTGGCTCGCGGACTTGGGTCTTCTAGCTCGGTCATTGTGGCTGGTATTGAATTGGCCAACCAGCTGGCTCACCTTAATTTGTCGGATTATCAGAAGCTAAAAATCGCTACAAAGATTGAAGGCCATCCTGACAATGTTGCGCCAGCTATTTATGGTAATTTTGTGGTATCTAGTTCATCTAGAAATCAGGTATCCGCTGTGGTGTCGGATTTTCCAGAAGCCGACTTCATCGCTTATATCCCAGACTATGAGCTTCGGACGGTCGAGAGTCGTAGGGTCTTGCCGAATCGCCTTTCATATAAAGAAGCTGTGGCGGCCAGCTCCATTGCCAATGTTGCGATTGCTGCTCTTTTAAAAGGTGATATGAAAATCGCTGGTCGAGCTATTGAGTCAGATTTGTTCCATGAAAAATACCGGCAGCCTTTGATCAAGGAATTTTCAGATATTAAGTTCTTGGCCAGAAAAAATGGATCTTATGCAACCTATATCTCAGGAGCGGGTCCGACCGTTATGGTCTTATCACCTAAGAACAAGACAGAGAAGATTTACCATCTTTTGCAAAAACAGAATTTCAAGGGGCAAATCTTCCAGCTTCAGGTAGACACAGAGGGTGTCCGAGTAGAAAAATAAATCATCAAGAGGTTTTCTATGAGCCTCTTTTTTCTTTTCTAGGAACGTGCATAATAGAAGGAGTTGATATCCCTATCTTTTTATACCTAACTGTGCTATTATAGGGCTAGCTTAAAGTAGGATAATTCACTTTATGGAACATTTAGAATTACAGGCTCTGGCGAGTGGAGCTGGAGCTTTCGGTGCTATCAGGAATGCTCTTTCTACTCAAACAAAGCGATTTGCTACTAGACAATTATAAGCATTAAAAAGCTGACCTTTCTCAGCTTTTTCTTTTTAATCTATCGTAAATGCCATAGATTTTTGATATAATAGAGTGTATTTTGTTTACATAAAAGAGAGAAAAGCATGCAAAAACTAGAAAAATTAAAAACCGAATTAGAAGGAATCGACATTCGCTTCAATGAGCCTTTGAGTCAATACACCTACACAAAGGTCGGGGGCGCAGCCGATTTCTTAGTTTTCCCCCGCAATCGTTATGAGCTAGCTCGCATTGTTAATTTTGCCAATCAAGAAGACATTCCTTGGATGGTGCTGGGAAATGCCAGTAATATTATTGTGCGAGACGGTGGTATCCGAGGTTTCGTTATTCTGTTTGACAAACTCAACAATGTTGCGGTAGATGGCTATATGATTGAGGCAGAAGCTGGAGCTAATCTTATTCAGACTACCCATATTGCCCTGCAGAATAGTCTGACTGGCTTTGAGTTCGCTTGTGGTATTCCTGGCAGCGTTGGCGGAGCTGTCTTTATGAACGCTGGGGCTTATGGCGGCGAGATTGCTCATGTCTTGGTATCTTGCAAGGTTCTGACTCCTCAGGGGCAAGTCAAAACGCTGGACGTTCGGGACATGAAGTTTGGCTATCGTCACTCACTAGTCCAGGAAACAGGCGATATTGTTATTTCTGCTAAGTTTGCTCTTTCGCCTGGTATTCACAGAACTATTCGTCAGGAAATGGAGCGCTTAACCCATCTGCGGGAGCTCAAGCAGCCTTTGGAATATCCGTCCTGCGGCTCTGTTTTCAAGCGTCCTTTGGGTCACTTTGCTGGTCAGCTGATTGGTGAAGCAGGCCTCAAGGGGCATCGTATCGGTGGTGTAGAAGTATCTGAGAAACATGCCGGCTTTATGATTAACGTTGCTAAAGGAACGGCCCAAGATTACGAAAATCTTATTGCTCATGTGATTGAAAGGGTGCGGGAAAATTCAGGTATTACTCTGGAGCGCGAAGTCCGCATCATTGGTGAATCTCTGTAAGACAGATTGGTTTCCAGTAGAAGTATGCTGGATAAGGAACTGCAGCTGGCTGCAACTTAGTAAGGGGGTGAAAGCCTATCGACACGGAATTTATAAAGGCCTTTACAGCCCTCACGAGGTAGCAGCGGTCTGACAGAACCCTTAATCTGTTAATACGAGAAAGAAGGAATTTATGCCAATTGAAAAAAACCAATTATCGAGTTTAAAAACGTTTCAAAAGTTTTTGAAGATAATAATACTGTCGTTCTGAAAGATATTAATTTCGAGTTGGAAGAAGGAAAGTTCTATACTTTGCTGGGCTCTTCCGGCTCTGGAAAATCAACGATTCTGAACATTATTGCTGGTCTTTTGGACGCGACAGACGGGGATATTTTTCTTGATGGCGTCCGCATCAATGATATTCCCACTAATAAACGAGACGTCCACACGGTTTTTCAGTCCTATGCACTGTTTCCGCATATGAATGTTTTTGAAAATGTAGCCTTTCCACTGCGTCTGCGCAAGGTTGATAAAAAAGAAATTCAAGAGCGGGTTGCTGAAGTACTGAAAATGGTTCAGCTGGAAGGCTTTGAGCGCCGTTCTATTCGCAAACTGTCGGGCGGTCAGCGCCAGCGTGTAGCCATCGCGCGGGCGATCATTAATCAGCCGCGGGTTGTTTTGCTGGATGAGCCGCTGTCTGCTCTGGATTTGAAGCTGCGCACGGACATGCAGTATGAGCTGCGGGAATTGCAGCAGCGTCTGGGTATTACCTTTGTCTTTGTCACGCACGACCAAGAGGAAGCCCTAGCTATGAGCGACTGGATTTTCGTTATGAATGATGGCGAGATTGTTCAGTCGGGAACACCTGTCGATATTTATGACGAGCCTATTAATCACTTTGTTGCAACCTTCATTGGCGAGTCCAATATTCTGCCTGGTAAGATGATTGAGGACTATCTGGTTGAGTTCAACGGTAAGCGTTTTGAAGCAGTAGATGGTGGGATGCGCCCAAATGAAGCTGTTGAAGTGGTGATTCGGCCGGAGGATTTGCGGATTACTCTGCCAGAAGAAGGAAAGCTGCAGGTTAAAGTTGATACCCAGCTTTTCCGTGGCGTTCACTATGAGATTATTGCTTATGATGAACTGGGCAATGAATGGATGATTCACTCGACTCGCAAGGCGATTGTTGGTGAAGAAATTGGTCTGCATTTCGAGCCTGAAGATATCCATATCATGCGTCTCAATGAAACTGAAGAAGAATTCGATGCCCGTATCGAAGAATATGTTGAAGTAGAAGAGCAAGAAGCGGGTCTGATCAATGCCATTGAGGAGGAACGCGATGAAGAAAACAACCTCTAATCTTTTTCTCTTGCCCTACCTGCTCTGGATTTTCCTCTTTGTACTGGCACCTGTTGTTATGATTATCTGGACATCCTTCTTTAACATTGAAGGGCAGTTTACGCTGGAAAATTACCAGACCTACTTTACATCGCAGAACTGGACCTATCTCAAGATAAGTCTGAATTCGATCCTTTATGCCGGAATTATTACTGTTGTAACCCTGCTGATTTCCTATCCGACCGCCTTCTTTTTGACTCAGCTCAAGCACAAGCAGCTCTGGCTAATGCTAATTGTCCTGCCGACCTGGATCAATCTCCTGCTCAAAGCTTATGCTTTCATTGGTATCTTTGGTCAGAATGGCTCAATCAATCAATTCTTGACTTTTATCGGAGTAGGACCTCAACAGATTCTCTTTACGGACTTTTCATTTATCTTTGTAGCTAGCTACATCGAGCTGCCTTTTATGATTCTGCCCATTTTCAACGTTCTGGATGATTTGGATCCTAATCTTATCAATGCCAGTTATGACTTGGGAGCTAATCGCTGGGAGACTTTCCGTCGGGTTGTTTTCCCTTTGTCATTGAATGGTGTCAGAAGTGGAGTGCAGTCAGTCTTTATCCCTAGTCTCAGCCTCTTCATGCTGGTCCGCTTAATCGGGGGTAATCGAGTAATTACTCTGGGAACTGCCATTGAGCAGCACTTCCTGACTACTCAAAACTGGGGCATGGGCTCTACTATCGGAGTGGTGCTGATTGTTGCTATGCTCTTTACCATGTGGGCAACAAAGGAAAGGAGAGAGCAATGAAAAAAATTGCAAATCTCTATCTAGCCTTTGTCTTTTTGGTGCTCTACATCCCCATCTTTTACCTGATTGCTTATGCCTTTAATGCAGGGGAAGACATGAATCGCTTTACAGGATTCAGTCTTAGTCATTTTCAAAATCTCTTTGAGGATTCACGCCTGATTTTGATTTTGGTTCAGACCTTCTTTCTGGCTTTCCTATCTTCGTTGATTGCGACTCTGATTGGAACTTTTGGAGCCATCTATATTTATCAAGCCCGCAAGAAATATCAGGATGCCTTTCTGTCTATCAACAATATCCTCATGGTGGCACCGGATGTCATGATTGGGGCAAGTTTTCTGATTCTCTTTACCACTGCAAAATTCCAGCTGGGCTTCCTGTCTGTGCTGGCTAGCCATGTAGCCTTTTCTATTCCGATTGTGGTGCTGATGATTCTTCCGCGTCTCAAGGAAATGAATGATGATATGATTAAGGCTGCCTATGACCTAGGCGCCAGTCAATTGCAAATGCTAAAGGAAATCATGCTGCCTTATCTGACTCCAGCCATTATCGCTGGCTATTTTATGGCTTTTACCTATTCGCTAGATGACTTTGCTGTGACCTTCTTTGTTACAGGCAATGGCTTTTCTACTCTGTCTGTTGAGATTTACTCCCGTGCTCGTCAGGGAATTTCTCTGGAAATCAATGCCCTGTCAGCCTTGGTCTTTCTCTTCAGCATTGCTTTGGTAATTGGGTATTATTTTATCACTCGTGAGAAGGAGGAGACTGTATGAGAAAGCTCTATTCATTTTTAGCGGGAATTCTGCTGATTATCATAGTCTTGTGGGGTATCAGTTATCAGATCGAAAGTCGGACGCAGAGCAAGGAGAGCGATAAGTTGGTCATTTACAACTGGGGTGATTATATCGATCCTGAGCTGCTGACTGAGTTTACCAAGGAAACTGGTGTCCAAATCCAGTACGATACCTTTGACTCCAATGAAGCCATGTATACGAAAGTAAAGCAGGGCGGCACAACCTACGACATTGCGATTCCCAGTGAATATATGATTGCTAAGATGATGAAGGAAGGCTTGGTAGAAAAGCTAGATCATAGCCAGATTAAAGGTTTGGAAAATATCGGATCTGACTTTTTAGACCAGCCTTTCGATCCTGGAAATCAGTACTCGATTCCTTATTTTTGGGGAACGCTTGGCATTGTCTACAATGAAAAAATGGTTGATAAAGCTCCGGAGCATTGGAATGATCTCTGGCGACCTGAATACAAAAACTCCATCATGATGATTGATGGAGCTCGTGAAGTCATGGGAATTGGTCTGAACTCGAATGGTCATAGTCTCAACTCCAAAGATGCAGATCAGTTGCAGGAGGCTGTCGACAAGCTCTACACTCTGACGCCAAATATCAAGGCCATTGTGGCCGATGAGATGAAAGGATACATGATTCAGAACAATGCAGCTATCGGTGTGACCTTTTCTGGTGAGGCTCGGCAGATGCTGGAGGCCAATGAAGACCTGCGCTATGTCGTGCCAACAGAAGCCAGCAATCTTTGGTTTGACAATATTGTCATTCCAAAAACCGTCAAAAATAAAAAAGCAGCCTATCAATTTATTAACTTTATGCTGAGACCGGAAAATGCTTATAAGAACGCCCTTTATGTCGGCTATTCGACACCAAATCTTCCTGCCAAGGCCATGTTGCCTAAGGAAATCCAGGAAGATGAGGCTTTTTATCCGACTGAGGAAACGATGAAACATCTGGAAGTTTATGAGCAGTTGGGTCCTAAATGGCTGGGGATCTACAACGACCTCTATCTTCAAGTCAAGATGTATCGGAAGTGATAGTCAAGCACGGTTGCTTGATGAATACAAGAAAAACGCCTGGCTCAATGAGCTGGGCGTTTTCTGCTTGCTTAGTTTGAAGCTTCTGTCTGAGTATTGGTTGCAGTGTCTTGACTCTGGCTAGAAGCGGTAGTGTCGCCTGCTGCTGTATCCGCCGCAGAGCTAGACGCACTAGTCTCAACCGCTGCTGTATCGCTGCTGGAAGCAGCAGTATCAGTTGCAGCCGTTGAAGCAGGGCTGCTTGTTTCTTTTTCGATTTCCTTGATGATGGTAGTCGTTGTAGTGGAGCTGCTGGTATCCGATTTTGATTTGTCATCCTTATGACTGGTCAGATTCATGATCGTGATGCTGGCAATGATAATGGATAAGATACTGGCAACCGTTGCAATAGTCTTTTGGAAGGCTGAAAGACCAGTTTTAATATGCTGTTTAGTAGGTTTTTTAGATGATTTTGGCTTATTTTTATTACTGCGAGAATAGTTTTCCATGCTTGCAAGAATCTCCTTTTAAAATTTCAATGATTTCTTATCTCTCATTATACGTTTTTTATTTGAAAATGTCTTAAAAAAATCAAATTTTTATCTATGAAAACGCACACAGAAGATTGCTGTTAAGAAAAGAGTCTGGGACAAAAAGATTTCAATTTTTAAAAATCTTAATTATTAAGCCCTTCAAATCTATAATTAAATGCGAAAAGCGAACAAAGAAGAATTCTGATTACCAGAAAACTAGTTTTGTTCGCTTTTTATATTTGAGGTTGGACTTTTGTCCCAGCTTCTTGAGCTAGAATAGCAAAGTAATTACGCCTTTTCATCTTGGAGTGCCGCTTGAGCGACAGCTAGCCTTGCAGCTGGAACCCGATAAGGAGAGCAGGAGACATAGGTGACACCAATTTCTTGGAAGAAGGGGATGGAAGCAGGATCACCACCGACCTCACCGCAGATGCCGATTGAAAGGTCAGTTTTGACTTGACGGCCCTTGCTGATAGCTATCCGCATCAATTCACCAACACCGGCTTGGTCGACAGTTTGGAAAGGATCAAAAGGAAGGATTTCTTTCTCCTTATAATGGCCGATGAATTTTCCAATATCGTCCCGTGAGAAACCATAGGTCATCTGGGTCAGGTCGTTAGTACCAAAGCTGAAGAAGTCTGCTTCCTGAGCCAGCTGGTCTGCAACCAGACAGGCACGCGGAAGTTCAATCATGGTGCCAATTTCATAAGGGAAGGGTTCATGACCTTGATGCCTAAAGAGCTTGTTGATATGTTGGGTGAGAAAGGCTTTGACAGAGTCCAACTCAGCCTTGTCTGCAATCAGCGGAATCATGATTTCTGGCTTGACGGTCAATCCTTCCTGACTCAGCTTGATAGCACTCTTGAAGACCGCTTCAACCTGCATCTTGTAAATCTCTGGTTGCGTAATCCCCAGACGACAGCCGCGGTGCCCTAGCATAGGATTGCTTTCTTGCAGCTGTTCAATGCGGCGAGTAAGTTTTTCTGGCGATTTGTGTAGTTTATCAGCCAAAGCTTTGATTTCCTGTGAATCTTTAGGTAGAAATTCATGCATTGGCGGATCCAAAAGACGGATAATCATAGGTTTGTCCTGAACTGCTTGGAACATTTGATAGAAGTCTTCTTCTTGGAATTCCAGCAGTTTTTTGAGGGCGGATCTGGTTTCCAATTCGTTATCAGTCAGAATCAGGCGCCGCATTTCCAGAATCCTCTCTTGACCAAAGAACATGTGTTCGGTACGAGCCAGACCAATGCCCTTTGCCCCAAACTTAATAGCTGTTTTCAGATCTTGAACGGTCTCTGCGTTAGCACGGACTTTGATATGTGCGACTTCGTCTGCCCATGAAAGCAGTCGTTGAAGTTCATTGTCATTTTCGACTAGGACAGTCGGAATCTCACCGCTATAAATGCGCCCAGAGCTGCCATCAACTGAAATGACATCACCCTCAGTCAAAACAAGACTTCCGCAGGAAACGGTCTTGCTTTCCTCGCTGATGGTCAGCTCTCCACAACCAGCCACACAGCAAGTTCCCATTCCCCGGGCTACGACAGCTGCGTGAGAGGTCATACCGCCCTGACTGGTCACTATGGCTTGGCTAACGACCATGCCCTCAATGTCTTCAGGGGAAGTTTCTTGACGGACTAAAATGACCTTTTTACCCAAGGAGTGGTAGTCTTTGGCGCGCTCAGCTGTAAAGACAATCTCGCCAGTTGCAGCACCAGGGCTGGCTGGCAGTCCTTGAGCCAAGAAAGGAGCATCTTGCAGAGCTTTTTCTTCAAATACAGGATGGATGAGCTGGCTAATCGTAGCAGGAGAGACACGTTGGAGAGCTTCTTTTTTGCTGATAATGCCCTCGTCTACCAGATCTAAGGCGATTTTCAAAGATGCCTTGGCGGTTCGTTTACCGTTTCTAGTTTGGAGGATATAGAGTTTACCCTTTTCAATGGTAAATTCGATATCTTGCATGTCCTTGTAGTGGTTTTCAAGAATCTTAGCATAGTCTTGGAAAGCTGCATAGGCCTGAGGGAGTACTGTCTCAAGTGCAGCGATAGGTTCAGGGGTCCGAATGCCAGCTACGACATCCTCTCCTTGTGCATTGAGCAAAAATTCGCCGAATAGCTGATGCTCACCGCTGGCAGGGTTTCTCGTAAATACGACTCCTGTACCACTGGTTTGGTCGCTATTTCCGAAGACCATGGCTTGGACATTGACCGCTGTTCCCAAATCATGAGGAATGTCATTTAAGTTGCGGTAAACCTTAGCTCGAGGGTTATTCCAAGACTTGAAGACTGCCTTGATAGCAGCATAGAGCTGTTCTTTCGAGCTTTGGGGGAAGGTCTGATGATGCTCGCGGTAAAGCTGCTTATACTGCTCAACTAATGCCTGATGTTCTTCCAGTGTGAAATCCTTGGCCTGTTTCCCAGCATTCTTTTCAAAATAGCCCAAGAGGTCATCAAACTCATCCTTGGAAATACCATAAACTACATCAGCAAACATTTGCAACAGACGGCGGTAGCAGTTGTAGGCAAAGTCGGCATTGGTCTGCTCAGCCAGAGTCTGGGTTCTTAAATCATTCAGACCTAGATTGAGAATAGTGTCCATCATGCCCGGCATGGAAAACTTAGCTCCGCTTCGGACAGACACTAAGAGCAGTGCTGAGTCGTTGCCGCTGAAATATTTACCAGTTTTCTCTTCTAAAGTGGTAACCGCTTTCAAAACATCTTCTTTTAAAGAAGATTCAAAGAAATAAGGACTTTCTAAATATTCGATACAGCTTTCAGTGGTAATAGTAAAACCTGGAGGGACAGGCAGTCCCAAATTGGTCATTTCAGCTAGGTTGGCTCCTTTTCCGCCAAGCAGAGCCTTGTCATCTGCACATCCTTCCTCGAAGGAGTAAATCCATTTCGCCATATTTACCTCCAAAATTATGAAATATGTGTCATATTGTAGGACAACTACATTGTAATATACATCACATATGTTTGTCAACCAAAAAAAAGCATCCTGTTTTATTGACAATTTTTCTTTTTTTGTTATAATGTGTTACAAAATGATGATTATTTAAACGTCTGATAATGAAATATGAGCAATAATTCTTAAATTTTAAGCGAAATCAAGCTAATCATCTATTATAAAGAACGAAGGAGTCAGACCTATTTGAAATTAAGTGAACGTCAAAAGAAAATTGTAGAAATTGTAAAAGAACACCAACCACTCAGCGGTGAGAAAATCTCTGAATTACTGGATATTTCTCGGGCGACCTTGCGCTCGGATCTGTCTTTTCTGACCTTGGTTGGGATTTTGAAGGCTACGCCTAAAGTTGGTTACACATACTCGGGCTCGGATTTAGAGACGCTTTTCTTTTTCGATACCTTTCGAAAGGAAGTGGCAGAGATTATGACTTCGCCTGTTTTGGTATCTCATGATTCTTTTATTCAAGATGCCATTATTACCTTATTTATGTATGATGCGGATGTTCTCTATGTCATTGATGAGCATAAGCTGCTCTTGGGGATTTTGTCGCGTAAAGACTTGCTGCGGGCTTCGCTCAATACTAACATTGACAGCACTCCTGTAGCGGTCTGCATGACCCGAATGCCCCATATCAAAACTTGCTACAAGGATATGAACATTTTGGAAGCGGCAGCAGTTTTGCAGGATTTTGCGATTGATTCACTGCCGGTAGTGGATGAGGATAATGATCGTAAGATTTTAGGAACTGTGACCAAGTCAGCTCTGCTGGATTATATTATTCAAGAGGCCAGAAGTGCTGAGGTTAATAGATAAGAGGAATGAACATGAAGAAAGAAATTATTGTTTACAGCATTTCAGATTCTTTGGGGGGACTTCGCAGAAGTTGCTGTCTGCGGTGACAGCCCAGTACCCAGATATTATTTTAATAACAGCTATCGTTTTCCATTTATCAACAAGGAAGAAGAATTGCTGGATATTCTGCGTGATGCCATCAAGGACGATGCCCTTGTTATTAGTACTCTGGTTGATGGCAAGTTAGCAGCTGTAGCTAGAGAGTTCAGTCAGGCCAATGGCCTTGCTTATCTGGATTTGATGCATCCATTTTTTGAGATTATCAAGGAAAAGACAGGCACCAGTCCAATAGAGGTGCCGGGTACCTTGCACCGGCTGGACACTGAGTATTTTAATAAAATCTCTGCTATTGAGTTTGCGGTCAAATACGACGATGGCAAGGCACCGCAAGGTTTTTTGGATTCTGACTTGGTGCTCTTGGGCGTCTCCCGTACATCTAAAACGCCACTTAGTATTTATCTGGCTAATAAAGGCTACAAGGTTTCTAACCTGCCTTTGATTCCAGAAGTCCCTCTGCCTCAGGTCTTGGATAAGGTTGATCCGGAGCGGATTATCGGCCTTTTATGTGAGCCAGAAAAACTGTCTAAGATACGCAGTAATCGCTTGAATTCTCTGGGATTGACCCAGTCGACTAGCTACACAGATCTGGAAAAGATATACGAAGAACTAGACTACTCAAAAGAAGTCTTTAAAAAATATCGGGCACATGTCATCAATATCACCGATAAATCAATCGAGGAAACGGCTTTCTTGATTGAAGATCATTTGAAGAAATTGAGATAAGAGAGAAGATTGAGAGAGCGGTTATAGAGTGAGGGCATAAGATGGAGCAATATAAGCGTATTTTACTGAAAGAATTTGACAGTCGCCAGAAAGTCATTACAGAGCTGACCAACCTAGAGGCAATTTTGAACTTGCCCAAAGGGACGGAGCTGTATATCAGTGACATTCACGGGGAGTTTGCTGCTTTTGACTATATTTTGAGAAGTTGTGCAGGTATCCTCAATGAGAAGATCAAGGACTGTTTTGGGGACAGCTTGTCAGAATCTCATAAGGATCGGCTGTCAGCGCTGGTTTCCTATCCTGAGCTTGTGCTGGGGGAAGAAACGAAAGGCCAAGACTGGTATCAGGAAACCATTCCCCAGCTCTTGAACTTGCTGGCTTTTGCAGGTGCAAAATACAGTCGGTCCAAGGTCAGAAAGGCCTTGCCACCACAATATGCCTATATTATCGAGGAGTTGCTCTATAGTGACAGGGCTCTAGCTGATAAAAAATCCTATTTTGAGAATATCTTGACTTATGTGATTGAATTGCGGGAAGCTGTACCTTTTATCCTAGGCTTGTCCCGAAGTATTCGGCAGTTGTTGATCGACCATCTGCATGTGGTTGGAGATATTTTTGACCGAGGAGCTGGCAGTGCTCAGGTCATGGATGAACTGCAGCATTTTCACTCGCTTGATATTCAGTGGGGCAACCACGACATTATCTGGATGGGAGCCTTTTTTGGCTCTAAGGCCTGCTTGCTCAATGTACTGCGCATAGCAGCTCGCTATGGCTATCTCTGGGATATCGAGAAAGATTATGGTTTAAACCTGCGCTCCTTGACTCTTTTTGCGGACAAGACTTACCAGTCTAATCCTAAGTTTAGACCCATTCTAGGCAGCAGAGAGCAGGAGTTTTCAGATGAGGAAATTCTGCAGCTGGAAAAGGTTCACCAAGCCTTAGCGATTATCCAGTTTAAGCTGGAAAATCAACTCATCAAACGACGGCCTGAATTCCAGATGCAGGACCATGTTATGCTGGACAAGATTGATTATTGGGAAGAAAGTGTTACGATTGACGATACCAAGCATCCTCTGGTTAACACCTGTTTCCAAACTATCAATCCGGAAAATCCGTCAGCTTTGACACCAGAAGAAAATCAAGCTGTAGACAGTATGCTGGCCTCATTCCAAAGTTCTCTTAAGATGGCTGAGCATATGAGTCTTCTGATGAACAAGGGCTCTATGTATAAGATTTACAACCATCACTTGCTTTTTCACGGCTGCATTCCTCTGGAGCCGTCAGGAGAATTCCAGCCTTTCATTCTCAATCAAGCCCATTATGCAGGCAAGGAATTGCTGGATTTCTTTGAGTATCATATTCGGCAGTCGGCCAAGAACAAGGAAGTGGGGGATGATTTGTCGACTGACTTGATTTGGTATTGCTGGAAAGGTAAGCTGTCGCCTTTGTTTGGCAAAGAAAAGATGACCACCTTGGAGCGCTATTTCATTGAAGATAAGGACACCCACAAGGAAGTGGAAAATTCTTATTTTTCTTATCGTAATTCTGAGAAAGTCTGCCAGCTTATTTTGGAAGAATTTGGCCTCTTTTCTCAAGAGTCTAGGATGGTCAATGGGCATACTCCGGTTAAGACGGGTAAGGGAGAGTCGCCTATCCGTGGTGGCGGTTTGCTCTTTGTCATTGATGGTGGCCTCTGCAAGGCCTATCAGAAGAAAACTGGAACGGCCAGCTATTCATTGCTCAATAATTCCTATGGTTTCCAGTTGGTGACCCATCAGCCTTTCCAAAATGCTCAAAAAGTTGTGGAATCGCCTTTTGCTCAGACCTCACTGAAAAAGGTGATTGAAAATGTAGAGGAACGAACCCTCATCAAATCTACTACCATTGGTCAGAGCTTGTTAGCTCAACAACAGGAACTCTTTGACTTGCTGCATGAGTTTTATGACTGGTGATGTTTAGCCCTAAGTTCTACAGAATTTAGGGCTTTTTCTTTCTTGTTCCAGTTTCTCTTTCGTGTTACAATAGGAGTATTGAAATTTAGAGGAAAGAACATGATTTATTTAGATAATTCAGCGACAACCAAGCCTTATCCAGAGGCCTTAGCTGCTTACACAGAAGTAGCTTCAAAAATCTGGGGCAATCCATCCAGTCTGCACAGCTTAGGTAGTCAGGCAACCCGTCTCTTAGAAGCTTCTCGCCGGCAAATAGCAGAGCTTTTAGGCAAGTCTTCTTCGGAGATTTTTTTTACGTCCGGAGGGACAGAAGGGGACAATTGGGTACTTAAGGGAGTTGCTTTTGAAAAGGTTCCTTTTGGCAAACACATCATCGTATCTAATATTGAGCATCCCGCGGTTAAAGAATCAGCCCTCTGGCTTCAGAGTCAAGGGTTTGAAGTTGATTTTGCACCAGTTGATAAGGCTGGTATTGTTGAGGTAGGCAAGCTAGCGGAGCTGATTCGACCAGACACCACTCTAATCTCCATCATGGCTGTCAATAATGAAATCGGCAGTATTCAGCCCATTCAGAAAATATCCGAACTCCTAGCAGACAAACCCACTATTTCCTTTCATGTGGACGCTGTACAGGCTGTTACGAAGATTCCAACAGCTGCCTATCTGACGGATCGCGTGGATTTTGCGACATTTTCCAGTCATAAATTTCACGGTGTACGAGGCGTAGGATTTGTCTATATCAAGTCTGGTAAGAAAATCAGTCCCCTCTTGACCGGTGGCGGTCAGGAGTCTGACAAACGCTCAACGACGGAAAATTTAGCTGGCATTGCAGCGACGGCCAAGGCACTGCGCCTTTCCATGGAAAAGCAAGAAGTATTTGTCCAGCAGACGGCTCAGATGAAAAAAATTCTCCTTGAAGAGTTGCAGAAGTATCCAGATGTGGTGATTTTCTCAGACATGGAGGGTTTTGCGCCCCATATACTAACCTTTGGTATCAAGGGGGTGCGAGGCGAAGTCGTCGTCCATGCGTTTGAAAACTACGAGATCTATATCTCGACTACCAGCGCTTGCTCGTCTAAGGCTGGAAAGCCGGCAGGAACCCTAATCGCTATGGGAGTCGAAAAATCGCTCGCTCAGACTGCTGTCCGTATCAGTTTGGATGCTGGCAATGACATGAGCCAGATAGAGCAATTTTTGACAACCTTTAAAATTATTTACGAAAAAACCAGAAAAGTCAGGTAAACAATGCATTATTCAGA
Organism: Streptococcus sanguinis; assembly: GCA_013378335.1. Classification (NCBI taxonomy): domain Bacteria; kingdom Bacillati; phylum Bacillota; class Bacilli; order Lactobacillales; family Streptococcaceae; genus Streptococcus; species Streptococcus sanguinis. Next base: position 1,293,714 of record CP040556.1, on the reverse strand, counting down.
AATTATGGTACGCTACGGTGAGCTCTCAACCAAGGGCAAGAACCGCATGCGCTTTATTAACAAACTCAAACGCAATATCCAGGCTGTTTTGTCAGTCTATCCGCAGGTCCATGTCAAGGCTGACCGTGACCGCACTCATATCTATCTGCAAGGAACCGATTATCAGCCGGTCGCTGAATCACTCAAGCAGATTTTTGGGATTCAGAATTTCTCACCATCTTATAGGGTTAAAAAGTCTGTACCAGCCTTGATTGAAGCTGTTCAAACCATCATGAAGCAAGTCTATCAGGAAGGGATGACCTTTAAGATTACCAGCAAGCGCAGTGACCACAGCTTTGAATTGGATAGCCGCGAGCTTAACCAGACACTTGGTGATGCTGTTTTTGAGGCCATTCCCAATGTTCAGGTCAAAATGAAAGCACCGGATATTGAACTTCGGGTCGAAATTCGCGAAGAAGCGGCCTATATCTCTTATGAGACGATTCGTGGTGCTGGGGGATTGCCAGTCGGCACTTCTGGCAAGGGCATGCTCATGCTCTCAGGTGGGATTGACTCACCAGTGGCGGGCTATCTGGCTCTCAAGCGCGGTGTAGATATTGAGGCAGTTCACTTTGCCAGTCCGCCTTACACCAGTCCAGGTGCATTGAAAAAAGCTCAAGATTTGACGCGAAAATTGACCAAGTTCGGTGGCAATATCCAGTTTATCGAAGTACCTTTTACAGAGATTCAGGAGGAAATCAAAGCCAAGGCTCCAGAAGCCTACCTGATGACACTGACTCGTCGCTTTATGATGCGCATTACAGACCGGATTCGAGAGGAGCGGGGCGCTCAAGTCATTATCAACGGAGAAAGTCTTGGTCAGGTGGCAAGTCAAACCATTGAGAGTATGCAGGCTATCAATGCCGTGACCAATACACCGGTTATCCGTCCTGTCGTGACCATGGACAAGCTGGAAATTATCGAGATTGCAGAGAAAATTGATACTTTCCAAATCTCTATCCAGCCATTTGAAGATTGTTGTACTATTTTTGCGCCAGATCGACCTAAAACCAATCCGAAAATCAAGAATGCCGAGCAGTACGAAACTTACCTAGATGTTGAAGGCTTGGTTGAGCGCGCTGTCGCAGGTATCATAATTACAGAAATCAGACCGCAAGCAGAGGCTGATGAAGTTGATGAGCTGATTGAGGGGCTCTTGTAAAAGCGAGAGAAGGTGACGTTTATGCTGGCTGTTTTTCTCTTAATTCCTTTTTTGCTGATTCGTTTTCCTTTATTAAGTCATTTTGGCAAAAATGCTTTGTCACGCGCAGCTTATTTTGCACCAGTCCAAGGAAAGGAAAAGATAGCTTATATGATTTATCAATTGAGCAATTTAGCCTTGTTCATAACTCCTTTTTTGCTTGAAATTAAGTTTGATTTTTCTGTTTTCTTTTATGCTGGCATAGCTATTTACCTGCTTGGTTTGGCTTTGTGTGCTATCAGTATGAGGGATTTCGCTAGACCAGATGCAAACGGCATGAATACAAAGGGCCTTTATCGCTATTCCCGTAATCCCATGTATGTAGCTTACTTTGTTTGTTTTTTAGGAATAGCTTTTTTGACCAAATCAATGATTTTCTTTCTGATTTTAGTGACTTTTCAGACTGCGGCCCACTGGATTATTCTCTCTGAGGAGCGCTGGTGTCTTGAAAGGTTTGGGAAAGCTTATCAAGACTATCAAGATAGGGTACGGCGTTATATTTAGAATTTTTTTGAACTAATAATTATTTAATAAAGCAGTTAGCATATAACAGAGGTTGTCTTAGTTCATTAGTGGACAAAATTTAAAGATAATCCTCGAAAATCCGTTTTCATGAGATGAAAAAGCTTGCTAAAGAGCTGCAGAAGTGCTATACTTATAGAGTTGACTATGCACATTCCTGTGCAACCGCACGAACATCGTTGCTCGTCGTATAACAAATTTAAACTTCGTCATTATCGCTTTGCCTAACACAAGTTATGCCTTCGGCTCAATTCCTAGTTTATTCTTTGTTATACTTAGAGCTCTTCTCTTAAGTGGTTCGTCCCACGATGCTAGGCGAGTCTTCACAAAATCCGGGGAAACCCTAAAAATCATAGGAGGTGCATAATGAGCACATACGCAATCATTAAAACTGGCGGAAAACAAGTTAAAGTTGAAGTTGGTCAAGCAATCTACGTTGAAAAGTTAAACGCTGAAGCTGGTCAAGACGTTACTTTTGACGAAGTTGTTCTTGTTGGTGGTGAAAACACTGTTGTAGGAACTCCGCTTGTTGCTGGAGCTTCTGTTGTCGGAACTGTTGAAAAACAAGGCAAGCAAAAGAAGGTTGTTACTTACAAGTACAAACCTAAAAAAGGCAGCCATCGTAAACAAGGTCACCGTCAACCATATACAAAAGTTGTCATCAACGCTATCAACGCTTAATTTTAAGGAGATTAAATGATACACGCAGTCTTTGAAAGAGCCGAGGATGGCGAACTGAGGCGTGCAGAAATCACAGGTCACGCCGCGAGTGGTGAATACGGCTATGATGTCGTGTGTGCGTCCGTTTCGACGCTCGCCATTAATTTTGTCAATTCAGTTGAGAAATTCGCAGGCTACGAACCGACCTTAGAATTAAACGAAGATGAAGGTGGATTCTTACGGGTTGAAATCCCGACAGATATTGCACCGAGCCAGAGAGAGATGACTCAGCTTTTCTTTGAATCATTTTTCCTAGGAATGGCAAACTTATCGGAGGACTCGTCTGAGTTCGTCCAAACCAGAGTTATCACAGAAAACTAACACGGAGGAAAAACATTATGTTAAAAATGAATCTTGCTAACTTGCAACTATTCGCCCACAAAAAAGGTGGAGGTTCTACATCTAACGGACGTGATTCACAAGCGAAACGTCTGGGAGCTAAAGCAGCTGACGGTCAAACCGTAACAGGCGGCTCTATCCTTTACCGTCAACGTGGCACTCACATCCATGCAGGTGTCAACGTTGGACGCGGCGGAGATGATACTTTGTTCGCAAAAGTTGAAGGCGTAGTACGCTTTGAACGCAAAGGACGCGATAAGAAACAAGTTTCTGTTTACCCAATCGCTAAATAATTCAGAAATGAATAAAATCCCCTGCTATCAAGCGGGGGATTTTTTATATCGGAACTTTTTACTATGGTGTAACTTCTTCGTCTTTTATATTGACAACGCCATGCCAATTTGCATAATAGGTCTTTCCGTTGTAGTTGACAATAGTTTCCCTATAAAGATTACCATACTCACCAAAGTAATAGTAGTACTTGCCAATCTTATAAAGACCGTTTTTATAAGGTGATCCATCTCCTCCGATGTAGAAGGTGTATTCAGTAAAATCAATAAATCTGTTTTTAACAATTCGTCCGTAATGATCAAAGAAGTATTGCTTGCCGTCAACAGTGTAAAAGTTAATGACTCTTTGTCCTTTGTCATCAAAATAATAGACGTTACCAGTTGGACTAGTATAGAAGGATTTTTTTAGATTCGTCGGAATTTGTTCTGCTGAGTCATCTTGAACTTTGTATGTATAACCAGAGAGGTCCGCTCCGTAGTATTTACCCTCGTGAAGAACGATTCTATTTGTAATTCTTTCGCCAGACTCATCATAAAAAGCATTAGGGAACTCACTCTTAGGGGCTTCCTGAACTTTGATAGGTCCTGGATCATCAAAGATAGTAGGGTCGTCCTCAATGTCTGGTACACTAGGATCGTAAATACCAACTTCACGTCTAGAAGTCCAGTCTGGGATTGACTTGTTCTCCGCTTGGACTGTTCCGGTGGAAATCAAAGCAGCTGCCAAAGTCGCAGCAGAAACGAGTGAAAGGCCCAACCAGTAGCGTCGGTTGAACATTGCTTTGGTGTTCTTTTCTTGTCTCATAGCAAATCCTTTCTATGTAACTGTTAGTATAAGATTAAAGAATCTCATTTTTAACAGTCGGGTTATGTTGTTTCTATAAAATTATACCTCTGTAACATTTCTATAATATTGTAATACTATTTCGTTTTTATAGAGATTATATTACTAATTGGTGATAAAAGCAAACAAGAATTAGATAATATGTAAACGTTTACAAACATAATTTTTTGTGCTATTATAGGGATGAAAGGAGAATGCCTATGATGAAAAGGTATAAATTGCTATTGGTGCTTGCCTTGTCATTACTAGTTTTTTGGCCATTGGGTGCCATAGAAGCAGATACGGCTAATCAGCTGCCGGAACCTGCTAACCAGTCTGAACAAGCAAGTGCTGCAGTTGCAACGGACTCTTCTGATAGTAGTGCAGGGGCTAGGGGCACGCCAAGTCAGGATGGTCAGATTGCTGTAAAAGCTCTGCCGGTCTCAGATGCTCCGTCAGTCGCAACTACTGAAGCAGATGCTTCAAGTCAAGCTGGTAACATGGGGAATTTGTTAGAAGATTCTGCCAAACCAGCGACAGCTCAGTCTGCAGAAGTTTCCTCAGCTGCCAATCAGGCGCAGGGTCAGGCAGCGAGTGATGCACCTTCGGCTTCTAAGAGAGTAAAGGAGCTTGTGGCGGATATGACAATTCGTCAGAAGATTACCCAGATGCTGATGCCGGACTTCAGAAAATGGCAGCAAGAGGGCCAAGCCTCCCAGTCAGATATGACGGAGCTTAATAAAGAAGTGGCAGAAGCGGTTGATAAATACGACTTTGGCGGAGTTATTCTTTTTGCTGAGAATGTGAAGGGAACTGCTCAAACCTTAGCCTTGACGCAGGCCCTGCAGCAAGCAGCTATTAGTAACCAAGCTAAAAATGGCAAGTTGCCGCTCTTACTCGCGATTGACCAAGAAGGTGGTATCGTCTATCGCTTGGGAAGTGGGACTGCTCTTCCTGGCAACATGGCAGTCGGCGCGACGCGAGATCCAGAATTGGCTAATCAAGCAGGTCAAATCATCGGACGGGAGCTATCGGCTCTAGGTTTGAATGTCAACTTTGCCCCTGTTTTTGATACAAATAACAATCCGCAGAATCCAGTTATTGGTTTGCGTTCCTTCTCTTCTGACCCTAAGGTTGTTGCTCGTTTGGGGACGGCTATGATGGAGGGGATTCAGAAATACAATGTCGCAGTAGCAGCTAAGCATTTTCCTGGTCATGGTGATACGGCGGTAGATTCACACACTGGTCTGCCTCTGGTAGATAAATCCTATGCGGAGCTCGAAGCCTTGGAGTTGCTGCCTTTCAAGGATGCTATTGACAAGGGTGCTGATATGCTGATGACAGCTCATATTCAATATCCTCAGATCGAAAAAGACACGGTTATATCTAAGCAAACTGGGGAAACCATTTATATCCCTGCCACCTTGTCTGATGACATTATTACCGGCATTGTTCGCAAAAATTTTGGCTACAAGGGTGTAGTAGTATCTGATGCTATGGGCATGGATGCGATTGCCAAAAACTTCGGGGAATCTGAAGCAGCTATCATGGCAATCAAGTCAGGTGTGGATGTAGTGCTGATGCCAACCGTCTTACGCAGCAAGAGCGATTTGGCCAAGATTGACAAGATTATCAGTGATATTGAGCTGGCGGTTCAGAGAGGCGATATTCCAGTCAGCAGATTAGATGAGTCAGTGACCCGAATCTTGAATCTAAAAGAAAAACGGGGTGTTTTAGACTTTGACCCATCTGAGCGAACTCAAGCTAAGGCAGAAGAAGCCGTTGGCTCAGAGCTGAACAGAGATACTGAACGAAAAATCGCTGCTAGTGCAGTAACGGTAGTTAAAAACGATGATACTGTTCTGCCCTTTAAGGTCAAATCTGGCGATAGGATTTTGCTGTTAGCAGCCTATGACGATGAAGTGCCTGGACTAGAGCTGGGCGTCAAGCGTTTGATAGCCGACGGAGTGATTCCAGCAGGTGTCACATATGAAGCGCTGAACTACAGCAAGACAACCAAGTTAGAAGATTTGAAAGGAAAGATTGACCAAGCGACTCACCTTGTCTTAATCTCTGAAATTGGCCGTCAATCTCAACTGGCCAGCGATTTCTGGCTGACAAGGGTTCCGACAGAAGTCGTGGACTATGCAAATGCAACTGGAAAACAGGCAGCTGTCATGAGCATTTCCAAACCTTATGATGTAGCGAATTATCCTAATGCCAAGGCTATTGTAGCAGTTTATGGAAACAAGGGTATGGATCCAACTGAGTCTCTGAAGCCGGATAATGCCTTCGGTCCTAATATCCCGGCTGGAGTGGAAGTGATTTTCAACGGTCAAAAACATGTTGGAACGCTACCAGTAAATGTGCCGCGTATCAAGGATGGCATCATGTCTGAGACAGAGGTTGCCTATCCTATCGGGCATGGTCTCTTTTATATCGATCCAGTAAAGGATATCAAAGTCAATGTTCCTACATCTGCTCAGCTAGATCAGCCTTTTACAGCTACGGTTACCCTGAGTGGATTAAATGGTCTAGAGAAAAATGACTACCGCCTTGCTCTTAAGATGGATACTAAGCATTTTAGCATTCTCCCGAGTCCAGACTATACCATCTCTGGTGATACTGTTCTGATTTCTAAAAAAGCCAATGATTCTAATCCGGTTGAGATTGGCTTGAAAGGCTTAGTAGAAGGTCAGTTCAGTCCAGTGCTTTCCCTAACCTTGATTGACAGTCAAGACAGAGAATTCAGCATGGGAGAAGGTTATTACAAGGAGCTTATTCAGATTACTGCAGCTAGGCAGAGCATGGTTCCGGGTCAACAAAATCCTCCGCAGTTGAGTTTGCGTTCTGTTGAACCTGTAAGTCCTCGTCGGCAACTCAGTAAGCAGGCAACACAGTTTGGCCAGCTTCCTAAAACAGGAGACAGCAGCAGCTTGTTCTTAACCTTGCTGGGTGCCTTGTTCTTGTTTGGAGTTGTCTATCTGTATGGCTTATCATACCGAAGACTATAAGAAATAAAAGAAAGAGTAAGCATTGTTAAACTTCTAACAGTTTTACTCATTCTTGATAAAATAACAAAAAGGAAGAATCCAAAGCAACTATGCAGTAAAAGCAGATTCTTCCTTTTTTATTTGGAAATTTGCAGAAATGCGGTAAGGGAAAACTTTGTGAGCTTGCTAAAAGTACCCGTCCTTAGATATTTTGCTCAACTGTCATCGGTTTACTATTTACTTTTTATACGTTTTTTGGTATAATAGTTCATGTTATAAAATGTAACATCAAAGGAGGTTCTATCCATGAAAGCATCAAAGTGGCTGATTGCGACTGGAGTTGCACTGAGTGCCGGGCTATTGCTGACAGCTTGTAGCCGGTCTTCATCTAGCACAAATAATTATACTTACGTTTATAGTTCAGACCCTGACAGCTTGAACTATCTTACTACAAACCGTGCAACGACAGGTGATGTCATTTCCAACCTGGTCGATGGGCTTTTTGAAAATGACAAGTACGGGAACCTGATTCCCTCAATCGCCAAGTCATGGACAGTTTCTAAGGACGGTCTGACCTATACTTATAAGCTGCGTGATGATGCTAAATGGTACACATCCGATGGTGAAGAATATGCAGAAGTAAAGGCTCAGGACTTTGTGACTGGCTTGAAGTATGCAGCAGATGAAAATTCTGAAGCTATTTATCTCGTTCAGGACTCTGTGAAGGGCTTGGATGCTTATATCAAGGGTGAAGATAAGAATTTTGACAATGTTGGTGTCAAGGCTATTGATGACCATACCCTGCAATACACTCTGGCTCGCCCTGAGCCTTACTGGAACTCTAAAACGACCAGCACGATTCTTTTCCCAGTCAATGAGGAGTTTCTGAAAGCAGAAGGAAGCAATTTTGGCTCTGTCAAGCCGTCTAGCATCCTCTATAACGGTCCTTACTTGCTCAAGTCTCTGACTTCCAAGTCTGTGATGGAATTTGTCAAGAACCAAAACTATTATGACAAAGACAATGTGACTTTGGATAGCATCAAGCTGACCTACTATGATGGAAATGATCAGGAAGCGCTGATTCGTAACTTCAGCGATGGCGTTTACAGCACAGCTCGTCTCTATCCGAATAGCTCGGGCTTTGCTTCAGTCAAGAAGAAGTACGCGGACAATATCGTTTACAGCCCGCAGGATTCTACTTCTTATTACTATAATTTCAACTACAACCGTCAGTCTTACAATCATACTTCTAAAACAACAGACGCTCAAAAATCTGCCACTAACGAAGCAATCATGAACAAAGACTTCCGTCAGGCTATCAACTTTGCCTTTGACCGTACATCTTATGGTGCGCAAGGAAATGGTGAAGACGGAGCGACTAAGGTCTTGAGAAATACCTTGGTACCGCCTAGCTTTGTCCAAATTGGCGACAAGGATTTTGGAACCGTTGTTGGGGAAAAATTAGTTAATTATGGCAGCCAATGGCAAGGAATTGACCTTTCTGACGCTCAAGATCCTTACTACAATCCGGAAAAAGCTAAGGCGAAATTTGCAGAAGCGAAGCAAGCCTTGCAGGCTAAGGGAGTTGAATTCCCGATTCACTTAGATATGCCAGTGGATCAGTCTAGCACGATTGGTGTTCAATGGGCTAGCTCAACCAAGCAGTCAATCGAATCGGCTCTTGGAGCGGAAAATGTCGTCATTGACCTGCAAAAGATGAGCACAGACGATCTTAATAATATCACTTATTTTGCTAACTCTGCTGCTCAAAAAGACTATGATATGTCTACCGGTGGCTGGGTAGGTGACTACCAAGATCCTTCTACTTACCTTGATACTCTTAATATCAAGAACGGTGGAAGCTTGCAAAACTTTGGATTTGAACCAGGTCAAGATAATGATAAGATTAAAGAGCTAGGCTTGGATACTTATACCAAGATGCTGGAAGAAGCTAATGCTGAAACCAATGATGTGCAGCTGCGTTACGAAAAGTATGCAGAAGCGGAAGCCTGGTTGCTAGATAGTGGCTTGATTATCCCGACTGTTTCACAAGGAGCAACACCGTCTGTTACTAAATCAGTGCCATTTACAAAGGCCTACTCACCAGTTGGTGTCAAGGGTTCAGCCTACAACTTCAAGCTGACCCAGCTTCAGGAGGATGTTGTAACGACCAAAGAATACGAAGCGGCTAAGAAAAAATGGAAAGAAGAAGCTACTGCGGCAAATAAAAAAGCCCAGGAAGAACTTGCTGACCACGTTGAAAAATAAAAACGATTCACTTAGCGAGATTGAGAGTGGGACAGAAATCGGTAATTCGTTAGAATTCGATTTCGTCGTCCCACCTCCGCACAGTTGAGTAGGGCTGTAAAAGCTGATGAAATCAGCGTAGTAGAGCCCACTCAACCACTGCGTCTTGCTCGACAATCCAAAGACAATTGAGAGGCTAGGACTTTTGTCCCAGTCCCTTTTTGAATGACTTGACTAGGGTTTTTGTAGTAAAATAGAAAGAAATACTGGAAAGAAGTGAGACAGATGCAGATAAGTATTTATAGTGCATTACCTGAGAAAGAAAAGCAGGCATTGTTTGAATTAGTTCAAGAGTGTAATAAGGCAGACGGAGGCTATCGACTGCCCTATCTGGATAATAATTATAATGCAGTTCCTGAAATGCCAGCCTTCTTCTTGGCTGAGATGGATGGTCAAACCATCGGCTTTTTATCTGTCTACGCGGATGAACCCGGTCAAGCAGAGGTGTCTCTCTATGTTCTACCGTCGTATCGCCGTCAGGGTGTAGCTAATCAGCTCCTAGCTGCTTTTAGAAAAGTGGCAGATAAGTACGCTTTGACCGAGATTGAGTATGTAGCAGAGCGGGCCTTTTTGAACGATCAACCTGATTATGCTCGGAGATTTGATTACCAAGAGGATGAATCAGAAATCTGGCTGGCACAGCCTGCTCAAACTTTTCCTCTGGAAGAAAAAGAAGGGATAGAGGTCTTGCAGGGAAGTTTGGACTTAGCAGAGGAGATTGCAGACTTTCAGTCCCAAGTCTTTGAGACACTGCTAGATGTTGCTTTGAAATATGCCAGAGAAGCCGTCAGCAGCGCATCCAGCTTGCTCTATATCCTGAAAAAAGATGGTCGGGTTGTGGCTTCAGTATCAGTTGATACGGATTTTGGGACCAATTATTTCTTTGGATTGGCGGTTGATCAAGATTTTCAGGGTCAGGGGCTAGGAAGCTATCTCTTGCTTGCAAGTATGCAGGATTTGAATGAGCTAAATGGACAGGAGTTTCAGATTGTCGTAGAAAAGCAGAATGCCCGAGCTTTGAAACTCTATAAAAAGCTAGGCTTCAAAGAGATGACAGAGGTTGTTTATCTAAAAGAAAAATAGCAAATTTTTCTCAGATTGCTCATTAACTTAAAAGGAGAAACCAGCTTCTTACGGCTGGTTTCTTTTGTTCTGCCTTTGTTTATGGTATAATGAGACGATATGTAAAGAAGGAAAATGTTATGAATATTCAACAATTGCGTTATGTGGTTGCCATTGCTAACAGTGGGACCTTTCGAGAAGCTGCGGAAAAAATGTATGTCAGCCAGCCTAGTCTGTCTATCTCTGTCCGTGATTTGGAAAAGGAGCTGGGCTTCAAGATTTTTCGTCGGACCAGCAGTGGTACTTTTCTGACTCGCCGAGGAATGGAGTTTTATGAAAAAGCTCAAGACTTGGTCAAGGGTTTTGATGTTTTTCAAAATCAATATGCAAATCCTGAGGAGGAGCGGGATGAGTTTTCAATTGCCAGCCAGCACTATGATTTTCTGCCGCCTTTGATTACACAATTTTCTCAGACCTATCCTGAGTATAAGAACTTCCGGATTTTTGAGTCAACAACTGTGCAGATCCTAGACGAAGTCGCGCAAGGCCACAGTGAAATTGGCATTATCTACCTCAATAATCAGAATACCAAAGGCATTATGCAGCGGGTGGAAAAGCTAGGCTTGGAAGTAGTGGAGCTAATTCCTTTTCAGACTCACATTTACCTGCGGGAAGATCATCCTCTGACTCAAAAAAATGAGCTAGTCATGGAAGATTTGGCTGCTCTGCCGACTGTTCGCTTCACCCAGGAAAAGGACGAGTATCTCTATTATTCAGAGAACTTTGTCGATACCAGTGCCAGTTCCCAGATGTTTAATGTGACGGACCGAGCGACTTTGAATGGGATTTTGGAGCGGACTGATGCTTATGCGACTGGATCTGGCTTTTTGGACAGCAATAGTGTAAATGGTATTACCGTCATCAAGCTTCGTGACAACTTGGACAACCACATGGTCTATGTCAAGCGTGAAGATGTGGAGTTGACTCAGGTCGGAGAAGACTTCGTATCAGTTATGAAAGAGTATTTTGCGCAGAAAAAATAAAGTATGAAAAGAAAAATTATTATTCCTTTTGCAGTCTTGGTTCTTATTGCTTTGGACCAGCTGGTCAAGTTACATATTGTCAGCGATTTTAAGCTGGGGCAGGTCAAGAGTTTCATTCCGCATCTGGTGAGTCTGACCTATCTTCAGAATACCGGCGCAGCCTTTTCCATGCTGGAAAACCAGCAATGGCTCTTTACTTTGGTGACATTTTTGGTCATCGGCGGAGCTGTTTACTACCTCATCAAGCACCTCCATGCCTCAAAGTGGATGCTGTCTGGGCTGACCTTGGTGATTGCTGGCGGTTTAGGGAACTTTATTGATCGGATACGTCAAGGTTTTGTTGTGGACATGTTTCAGTTAGATTTTATTAATTTTGCTATTTTCAATGTAGCAGATATGTATCTGACCTTTGGTGTGGCTATTTTACTGCTGATGATTTTGAAGGAAGAAAAAGATGGAAGTAAGAATTGATGCCTCGGTAGCTGGTCAGCGATTGGACAAGGCGGTGGCAGAGCTGACAGACCTGTCAAGGAGCTTGGCTAATGAACAGATTAAGGACGGCCAGATTTTGGTCAATGGACAAGCCAAAAAAGCCAAATACGCTGTCAAAGAAGGCGATGTCATCACCTATGAACTGCCTGAACCAGAAGTAGTCGAATATGTGGCAGAGGATATTCCGCTAGAAATCATCTATCAAGATGAGGATGTGGCAGTCGTTAATAAACCTCAGGGCATGGTGGTCCATCCTTCTGCAGGCCATACCAGCGGTACGCTAGTCAACGCCCTTATGTACCACATCAAAGACCTGTCCGGAATCAATGGAGTTCTCCGGCCGGGGATTGTCCATCGGATTGACAAGGACACTTCAGGACTTCTGATGATAGCAAAAAATGACCAAGCCCATGTGGCTCTGGCTGATGAGCTCAAGGATAAGAAATCCCTTCGCAAATATTGGGCTATTGTTCATGGAAATCTGCCTAATGACCGTGGAGTGATTGAAGCACCGATTGGCCGCAGTGAAAAGGACCGCAAGAAGCAGACTGTGACGGCAAAAGGCAAGCCGGCTCTGACGCGTTTCCAAGTCTTGGAACGTTTTGGTGACTATACTCTGGTTGAGCTTCAACTGGAAACGGGACGGACTCATCAGATCCGCGTCCACATGGCCTATATTGGTCATCCAGTAGCTGGTGATGAAGTTTATGGACCGCGTAAGACCTTAAAAGGACATGGACAGTTTTTGCACGCGCGAACGCTGGGCTTTACCCATCCTCGAACTGGTGAAGTGCTGGAATTTACAGCTGAAGCGCCAGCCGTTTTCCAAGAAACCTTGGAGAAATTGCGACAAGAATAGGTAGGTTTGTTCATTGTTAAAATACAAATTTTTCTCTGACCGTCTCAATCGCGGTCGTTTTTATTTTCCGTAAATCGTGGTATAATAAGACAATCTAGCAGTGAAGGAAAAGGAAATGAAAGCAAAGCGAATCGTATTTAAGGTGGGGACTTCGTCATTGACAAACTCAGATGGCAGTCTGTCACGCGCCAAAGTAAAGGAAATTACTCGGCAGTTGGCTCTCTTGCATGAGGCGGGACATGAGTTGATCTTGGTCTCATCAGGAGCCATTGCAGCAGGTTTTTCTTCTCTGGGCTTTAAAAAGCGACCGACTAAGGTAGCGGATAAACAGGCATCAGCTGCTGTTGGACAGGGTTTGCTTTTGGAGGAATATACAACCAATCTTCTTTTGAAGCAAATCATTTCTGCTCAGATTCTTTTGACCCAGGATGATTTTGCAGATAAGCGGCGTTACAAGAACGCCCATCAGGCCTTGTCTGTCTTGCTGAATCGTGGAGCTATTCCTATCATCAATGAAAATGACACGGTGGCCATTGAGGAACTCAAGGTCGGGGATAATGATACACTGAGTGCGCAGGTAGCGGCTATGGTTCAGGCGGATCTCTTGGTACTTCTGACAGATGTAGACGGACTGTACACAGCCAATCCCTCTACCAATCCAGATGCACGCCGGCTTGAAAAGATTGAGAGGATTAGCTCTGAGCTGATTGATATGGCAGGCGGTGCGGGAACGAGCAATGGCACTGGCGGCATGCTGACAAAGATCAAGGCAGCGACGCTTGCGACCATGTCTGGTGTTCCGGTCTATATCTGCTCCTCACTCAAGACTGATGCTCTGCTGGAAGCTGTGGAGGAAACCAAGGATGGCAGCCTCTTTCTAGCCCAGGAAAAAGGTCTAAAAACGCAGAAGCAATGGCTGGCTTTCTATGCTAAAAGTCAAGGGGAAATCTATGTAGATCAAGGAGCAGCCGACGCTCTCAGAAATAAGGGGAAAAGTTTGTTGGTATCCGGTCTTGTATCTGTATCGGGGAGCTTTTCCTATCAGGATACGGTGACTGTTTATGAAGAAGGCAGTGGAGCTATTCTTGGTAAAGGGCGCGTGCGTTTTGGCAAGTCAGCTCTTAAAGATATGCTCAAGTCCAATAAACCTAAAGGTGTCGTCATTCATCGGGATGACTGGATTTCTCTGACACCGGAGTTGAATGATTTATTTGCAGAATTTTAGAAGATGAGGAAAGGAGAAGCGATGACCTCAACACAAGCAATTTTTGAAAAGATTCAGAAAGTCAAGAAGACAATCAATACGGCCACAACGGCTGAGAAAAACCATGCTTTGGAAGAAATGGCAAAGCAGCTCTGGCTTTCTCGTGCGGATATTTTAGCAGCCAATGAAGCGGATATGACCGCAGCTAAAGGTAAGATTTCAGATGTGATGCTGGATCGCCTCTATCTGGATGAGGAGCGGATTGCGGCTATGGCAGAGGGGATTCGTCAGCTGATTGACTTAGAGGATCCTGTAGGGCAAGTCTTGGAAAGGACCGAGCTTGAGAACGGCCTTGTCATCAGTAAACAGCGGGTGGCCATGGGCGTGATTGGGATTATCTACGAAAGCCGGCCTAATGTCACTTCTGACGCTGCGGCTCTGGCTCTAAAAAGTGGTAGTGCAGTCGTTCTCAGAAGTGGAAAGGATGCCTATCAGACAGCGCTGGCTATTGTCACAGCTTTAAAAAAAGGCTTAGCTCAGACGGAGATTTCGCCGGATTGTATCCAGTTGGTTTCTGATACCAGTCGGGCTTCAGCCCAGGCTATGATGAAGGCCAAGGGCTATCTGGATTTGCTCATTCCTCGTGGTGGCGCCGGACTGATTCAGGCGGTCGTGGAAAATGCGACTGTGCCGGTTATTGAGACAGGTACTGGAATCGTCCATGTCTATGTAGATAAGGATGCTGATCAAGACAAGGCCTTGGCCATTATTGAGAATGCCAAGACCAGTCGCCCTTCTGTCTGCAATGCTATGGAAGTATTGCTGGTCCATGAAGAAATTGCAGCTGAATTTTTACCACGTTTACAGAAGATGCTGGTGACAGATCGTGATGTTGCGCAAGAAAACCCTGTTGAATTACGTTTGGATGAGAATGCAGCTCAATATATCTCTGGAACACAAGCTAAATCGGAAGATTTTGACACCGAATTTTTGGACTATATCTTAGCGGTCAAGCTGGTTTCTTCGCTGGAAGAAGCGGTGGAGCATATTGAAGCTCACAGCACCCATCACTCGGATGCCATTGTGACGGAGAACGATGCAGCGGCAGCTTACTTCACAGAGCAGGTGGATAGCGCAGCAGTTTATGTCAATGCTTCAACCCGCTTTACAGATGGCGGTCAATTTGGCCTTGGCTGCGAAATGGGGATTTCTACTCAAAAATTGCATGCTAGAGGTCCTATGGGGCTGAAAGAGCTGACCAGCTATAAGTACGTCATCCAAGGGACTGGTCAAGTGAGGAAATAATGATGAAAATTGGATTTATCGGTCTGGGAAATATGGGCGGCAGTTTAGCCCGTCTAGTTGCCCAAGATGAAAGATTTAGAAGCGAATTACTACTAGCCAATCGCAGTCGTGAAAAGGCTGAAAAGATTGCTGCGGAAGTTGGTGGGCAGCCGGTCAGTAATAAAGAAGTTTTTGCTCAGGCAGAGGTGATTTTTCTGGGAATCAAACCAGCTCAATTTGCTGACTTGCTGACTGAATATCAGGAAGTTCTAGAAAAACGGGAATCTCTTTTGCTGGTTTCCATGGCTGCTGGTCTGACCTTGGAAATATTAGAAAAATTGACACCTAGCCACCATCGTTGGATTCGGATAATGCCTAATACACCGGTAGCTGTAGGTGAGGGGGTTGTTACCTATAGCTTATCCCAGCAGGCGAATCAAGCGGATGAAGACTTGTTGTGGGAACTTCTGTCTTCTGCTGGCCTTTTAGTCAAACTAGAGGAAAAGCAGTTGGATGCTGCCACGGCCCTTGCTGGCTGTGGACCAGCTTTCGTCTATCTCTTTATAGAGGCTTTAGCTGATGCGGGTGTCCGAACAGGACTCAGTCGCGATATATCCCTGCAGCTAGCCAATCAGACCCTCTTGGGTGCTGCCAAGCTAAGTCAGGTCAGTGGGAAACATCCGGCTCAACTCAAAGACCAGGTCTGCAGTCCGGCCGGTTCGACCATCGCTGGGGTAGCCAGTCTGGAAGAAAATGCCTTTCGAGGAACAGTCATGGATGCCGTTCAAGCTGCCTACAAGAGGACGCAGGAGTTGGGGAGGAAGTGATTTAGATCTTTGATTTTTTGAATTATAGGAAAGGGTGTGACTTGCGAGGATAATTTTTGTCTTTGCAGGCTCACTCTTTTTTCCTTTGTTTGAGAATCAAATAAGTCCTCTCTTTAAAACTGTGGTATAATAAGTACTATGCAAACCAAACCGACTTCTGCTTATGTGCATATTCCTTTTTGTACTCAGATTTGTTATTACTGCGATTTTTCCAAGGTTTTTATCAAAAACCAGCCGGTAGATTCTTATCTGGATCATTTGATTGAGGAGTATGATTCTTACGATATCAAAAAGCTCCGTACCCTCTATATCGGTGGAGGGACTCCGACAGCTCTATCTGCGCCTCAATTAGCCTTTTTGTTGGAAAAGCTAACGGACAAGCTGGACTTGTCTTATCTTGAAGAGCTGACCATTGAAGCCAATCCCGGGGATTTGGATCAGGAGAAGATTGCTGTACTCAAAGCCTCGCCTGTCAATCGGGTTTCGCTGGGCGTACAGACTTTCAATGACCGCATGCTTAAGCAAATTGGCCGCAGTCACTTGGAAAAGGACATCTACGAGAATATTGCCAATCTCAAAAAAGCAGGTTTTGATAATATCTCGATTGATCTGATTTATGCCCTGCCCAAGCAGACCATGGAAGATGTGAAAACCAATGTAGCCAAGGCTATTGCCCTGGACATTCCCCACATGAGTTTGTACAGCTTGATTTTGGAAAATCATACGGTCTTTATGAATCGGATGCGACGAGGAAAGCTGCCTCTGCCCAAGGAAGATTTAGAAGCAGAGATGTTTGACTACATTATAGCTGAGCTAGAAAAGGCCGGCTTCGAGCATTATGAGATTTCCAACTTTTCCAAGTCAGGCTTTGAGAGCCGCCACAATCTCATGTACTGGGACAATGCGGAGTATTATGGTATTGGAGCGGGAGCGTCTGGCTATGTCGATGGTGTTCGCTATAAAAACCACGGGCCGATTCGTCATTATCTGCAGGCGGTTGAAGCGGGCAATGCGCGAGTACAGGAAGAAGTGCTGACGCTGAACGAAAAGATGGAAGAAGAAATGTTTCTAGGACTGCGCAAGAAGTCAGGTGTTTCTAAAAAGCGCTTCGAGGAAAAATTCGGTCTTTCCTTTGAAGGCCAGTACGGAGCTGTTGTGTCTGAGCTGACTGAGCAGGGCTTGCTAGTGCCAGACAGAGATATCGTGCGCATGACCAAACAAGGCCTCTTTTTGGGCGATACGGTTGCTGAGAAATTTATATTGGAGTAAATCATGGGCTTAACTTATCAAATGAAAATGAAAATTCCTTTTGATATGGCAGATATGAATGGCCATATCAAGCTGCCGGATGTTATCCTGCTGTCCTTGCAGGTATCGGGGATGCAGTCGATCGAGCTTGGCGTCAGTGACAAGGATATGCTGGAGCAGCATAACCTTGTCTGGATTATCACGGACTATGATATTGATGTGACACGACTGCCGCGATTTGCAGAGGAAATTACCATTGAAACAGAAGCTTTGACCTACAATCGACTCTTTTGCTACCGTCGCTTCACAATTTTTGATGAAGCGGGTGAAGCCATTATTCAGATGATGGCAACCTTTGTTCTCATGGACCGGGATAGCCGCAAGGTTCGTGCCGTTGATCCGGAGATTGTAGCGCCATATCAATCTGAGTTTTCCAAGAAATTACTGCGCGGTCCTAAGTATCCAGACTTGGAAAATCCTGTCAGCAAGGACTACCATGTACGCTTTTACGACTTGGATATGAATGGCCATGTCAATAATAGCAAGTATCTGGACTGGATCTTTGAGGTTATGGGAGCAGATTTCCTCACCCGGCACATTCCCAAGAAAGTCCATCTCAAGTATGTCAAGGAAGTCCGTCCGGGCGGCATGATTGCTTCTAGCTATGACCTAGAAGGTCTCCAGAGCAATCACCAAATTTCCAGTGATGGTGAAGTCAATGCTCAGGCTTTAGTGACCTGGCAAGAGTTTAAACAAGAGAATGAGGAAGAGTAGAAATGACTTATAAAGGATATTTGATTGATTTAGACGGGACGATTTATAAGGGCAAGAGTCGGATTCCGGCTGGTGAAGCTTTTGTGCATGAGTTACAAAAGCGCAAGATTCCCTATCTTTTCGTGACCAATAACACTACTCGCACTCCAGAAGCAGTGCAGACCATGCTGGCTGAAAATTTTAATATTGAGACGCCACTTGAGACTATTTACACAGCTACTTTAGCTACCATTGATTATATGCAGGAGAAAAATCTGGGCAAGAAAGTCTACGTTATCGGAGATGTCGGACTTAAACATGCCATTGAAGAAGCTGGATATATAGAGGATATAGAAAATCCTGACTATGTTGTAGTGGGTCTGGACTGGGAAGTGGACTATGAGAAGCTGACAATAGCGACTCTGGCCGTTCAAAAAGGTGCTCACTTTATCGGGACCAATCCTGATCTCAATATTCCAACGGAGCGAGGTCTGCAGCCGGGAGCGGGTGCTATCAACGCCCTCTTGGAAGCAGCTACTCGGGTTGAGCCGACCTTTATCGGCAAGCCAAATGCCATCATCATGGAAAAAGCCATAGAGCATTTAGGACTGGCGCGTGAGGAAGTGGTCATGGTCGGTGATAACTACCTGACAGATATTCGAGCGGGAATCGACAATGGCATTCCGACCCTCTTGGTTACGACAGGCTTTACCTTGCCAGAAGAAGTGCCCAATCTGCCAATCCAGCCGACGCATGTCTTGTCCAGTCTAGCGGAGTGGGACTTCGATGCGTGATAAGGTAAGATTTTCAGCAAGCGTCTTGTGCTTGTTGGCAGCAGCAATATTGCTAACCATTTATCTGGCTTGGCTCTTATACCCAATGGAGATTTCTTATTTCAGGTTGTCCGATAAGGTGCATCTGAAGGCTGATACTATCCAGTATAATTTCAACATTTTGATGAATTACCTGACCAATCCTTTTAGTCAGAAACTGGCGATGCCGGATTTTCGCTCGTCAGCAGCAGGGCTGCATCATTTTCAGGCGGTCAAGTATCTTTTTCACTTGGCGCAAGCTATTTTTCTAATAACTTTGCCGGCCTTTATCTTCTTTATCAAAAAAGTAGTCAAAAAGGGATTTTTAGGTCTCTACAGACGGGCTTTTCTAGTGATCAGCCTTTTGCCGCTCGTTCTAGCTGGACTGGCCTTTCTGATTGGCTTTAATAATTTTTTTACACTCTTTCATCAAGTTCTCTTTGCTGGAGACAATACCTGGATGTTTGACCCGGCCAAGGATCCAGTTATTTGGATTCTGCCAGAAGAATTTTTTATGCATGCCTTTATTCTTTTCGCTCTTCTTTACGAGGGAATCTTTTTGACCTTGTATTTCTTGAGCAGAAAGGGTAAAAAGCAAATTTAATATAGGAGATTTTATGTATTATATACCCGAACCTTTAAACCCTAAAAAAGATCTAGGACGATTTTCAGCGACTTGCTTTACTTATTTATGGGTCATGGTTGCTGCTGTTTTCTTTTACGTGTTAGCAGCTTTTTTTATCGTCTTACCTGGACAAGGTATGGATATTCAGAAGACGCAAGACATTGTCACCAAATTCATGGAAAAGGACGGTGGAGCCTATATTCTAGCTTCCTGCCTTGGTGTTCTTACTTTTACAGTGTCTCGAGGAAAGCAGCTCTTCAAATATGACCTTCGTCGTAAAGGACGGAAGATGACTCCTAAAGTTTTCTTTTACATGATTAGCTTCCTTTTATTTGCCCAATTATTCACAGCTGTTGTCAATCAGCTCATGGAGGCTATCATGCAACTCTTCAATATAGACCTATCTAGTATGGAATCAGGGAGCGGCGGTTCTGAGACACTGACTATGCTGATTTATTCATCTTTGATGGCTCCAGTTACGGAGGAAATTATTTTCAGAGGTGCTGGTTTGCGAGCGTTAGAGAAGCATGGAAAGATTTTTGCCATTCTTCTGACTTCGATTTTATTTGGCCTTTTTCACGAAAATCTATATCAGCTTTATTTTGCTAGTTTTATCGGGTTGGGGCTTGCCTATATCGCTTTTGAGTATTCGATTATCTGGTCTATCGTGTTTCATGCTATCAATAACTTTGTCATAGCAGAAGGTTTAGCTTTTCTTTCAAAAAGAGCTCCGGAGACGATTGTTAACATCTTTTTTTACGGCCTATTAATTGCTGGCAGCACAGTATTTCTCTTGCTCTTAATCTTGAAATGGCCAAAATTTAAGGAATACATTGATGCCAATCGTTCGCTCCCAGGGACCTACCGACAGGCTTTTAAATCAGTCTGGTTCTGGGTTTTGGTTGTGTTTACTTTTCTTGGAACTTTTCTGCCTGTTATGGCAGCCTATATTGTATCCTTGATCAATAATAGCTAATTGCCTTTTATTTGGCAGCTATGCAATGATATGAAAGGGTTGGACATGGTCCAGCTCTTTTTTGTTCGGTAAAAAGATAGAATTTGAAAGTTTTTGACAGAAAACGCTTGACATTGAAAAATAAAGAGGTATAATAATAATCGTAAACGATTCCAAAGGAGGTGCTTTATGCTGAAGTCGGAAAGAAAGCAGGTTATTCTAGAGACAGTCATAAGAGAAAAATTTGTTTCTTTAGACTATCTAGTACATGCTTTAAACACTTCAGAATCAACTATCAGAAGAGATTTGGATGAACTGGAGAGCGAGCATAAACTGCGACGAGTTCATGGTGGGGCCGAAAGCTTTCATTTTCTGCAGGAAGAGGAGAGTAATCAGGAAAAATCTATCAAAAGCATTCAAGAAAAGACAGCTATTGCCAAGATGGCAGCAAGCTTGATTCAAGAGCATGATGTGATTTTTATTGATGCGGGGACAACCAATGAGCTCTTAGTCAATGAGCTGCATGATCCAAGAGTGACAGTCGTCACCAACTCCATTCACCATGCGACCAAGTTGGTGGAGCGCAATATCCCGACAGTCATTATCGGCGGAAAGGTCAAGCGTTCAACGGATGCCAGCATTGGCGGTGTTGCCCTAAATCAAATCGGTCAGTTGAATTTCGATAAGGCCTTTATTGGAATGAATGGCATTGACAATGGCTTCTTTACCACTCCAGATATGGAGGAAGGAGCTGTCAAAAGAGCGATTTTGGAGAATGCCAAGAAGACTTATGTCTTGGCTGATCTTTCTAAACTAGGACAGACATCCTTTGTAAAGGTCGCTCCTCTTGCCAAAGCAAGCATTATTACTAATCAAAATGAATCAGAAGTGATTCAAGCGCTCAAAGAAAAAACGGAGGTGATTGAAGTATGATTTATACTGTCACACTAAACCCTTCCATCGACTATATTGTCCGTCTGGACAAGGTCCTTATTGGAAGCGTCAATCGGATGGACAGTGACGACAAATTCGCTGGCGGGAAGGGTATCAACGTTAGCCGAGTTCTCAAACGTCTAGGTATTGAGAATACAGCGACTGGCTTTATCGGTGGTTTTACTGGCAAGTTCATCACAGATACTCTGAAAGAGGAAGGGATTTCCAGCCATTTCGTAGAGGTTGAGCAGGATACTCGTATCAATGTCAAGATTAAAGCAGATGCTGAGACAGAGATTAACGGATCAGGTCCAGAAATTTCCAGTCAGAAACTAGAAGAGCTGGAGTCATTTCTTTCTTCTCTGACTTCAGAAGATACAGTAGTCTTCGCTGGCAGCAGTCCTAAAAATTTAGGAAATGTTGTCTACAAGAGGTTGATCGGTCTGACCAGAAAGACAGGAGCACAAGTCGTCTGCGACTTTGAAGGTCAGACGCTGCTGGATTCTTTAGAGTTTGAGCCGCTCTTGGTCAAACCTAACAATCACGAGCTAGGTGATATTTTTGGAGTCAAGCTCGAAAGTTTGGATCAGATTGAGAGTTATGCCCGTCAAATCTTAGACAAGGGTGCCCAACATGTGATTATTTCCATGGCTGGCGACGGGGCCTTGCTGGTAACTAGAGAGGGTGTTTACTTCGCCAAACCTATCAAGGGCAACGTGAAAAATTCTGTTGGTGCTGGCGACTCTATGGTGGCTGGATTTACTGGAGAGTTTGTCCGCTCTGGTGATGTTATTCAAGCCTTCAAATGGGGAGTGGCCTGCGGAACGGCAACCACCTTCTCAGATGATTTGGCAACAGCTGAGTACATAAAAGAAATCTATGAAAAAGTAGAGGTAGAAAAAATATGAAAATTCAAGACTTACTAAGAAAAGATGTGATGTTGCTAAACTTGCAGGCAACAGAGAAAAAAGCTGTTATCGAAGAAATGATTCAAAGCCTAGTGGATCATGGCTATGTGACAGACTTTGAGACTTTCAAAGAAGGGATTTTGGCTCGTGAAGCCTTGACTTCTACAGGCTTGGGTGACGGAATTGCTATGCCTCATAGCAAAAATACTGCAGTGAAAGAAGCGACTGTACTTTTTGCCAAGTCAAATAAAGGCGTAGATTATGAAAGTTTGGATGGCCAGCCAACTGATCTTTTCTTCATGATTGCAGCTCCAGAAGGTGCTAACGATACTCACTTGGCTGCCTTAGCTGAATTGTCTCAATACCTGATGAAGGATGGTTTTGCGGATAAACTGCGCCAAGTGACTTCGCCTGAACAGGTGATTGAGCTCTTTGACCAAGCTTCAGAAAAAGCAGAAGAACCTGCTGTCGTCGAACCTGCCAATGAAGGCGGAGACTTCTTAGTGGCTGTAACAGCTTGTACGACAGGAATTGCTCATACCTACATGGCTCAAGAGGCCTTACAGAAGGTCGCAGCTGAAATGGGTGTCGGCATTAAGGTTGAAACCAACGGTGCCAGCGGTGTTGGAAACAAGCTGACAGCAGAAGATATCAAAAATGCTAAGGCTGTTATCATTGCTGCAGATAAGGCGGTAGAAATGAACCGCTTTGACGGCAAGCCGTTAATTAATCGTCCAGTTGCAGACGGTATTCGTAAGACTGAAGAATTGATTAATCTGGCTCTTTCAGGAAATGCAGAGGTTTACAAGGCAGCTAACGGTAGCGGTGCTGCAGAATCAGGTAATGAGAAACTTAGTCTGGGCGGCGCTTTCTACAAGCACTTGATGAGCGGCGTTTCCCAAATGTTGCCATTCGTTATTGGTGGCGGGATTATGATTGCCATTGCATTCTTGCTGGATCAGATCTTAGGTGTACCAAAAGATCAGCTTTCTAATCTAGGAAGCTACCATGAGATTGCAGCACAATTTAAAGCAATTGGTGCAGCAGCATTTGGTTTCATGTTGCCGGTATTAGCTGGTTATATCGCTTACTCAATCGCTGAAAAGCCAGGTCTGGTTTCTGGTTTCGTAGCTGGTGCCATTGCAAGCAGCGGTGCATCATTTGGCGGTGTTGCCTATGCTGAAGGCGGTCAGAAAACTCTTGAATTAACAGGTGTATCATCTGGTTTCCTAGGAGCTTTGGTAGGCGGCTTCTTAGCTGGTGGTATCATCCTTCTCCTTCGCAAGCTTCTTGCAGGTCTGCCTCGCTCACTTGAAGGCATCCGTTCAATCTTACTCTTGCCTCTTCTGGGCGTTCTTGTGACTGGATTTATCATGTTGGCGGTCAATATTCCAATGTCAGCAATCAATACAGCTTTGAACGATTTCTTGGCAAGTCTGAGCGGAAGCTCTGCTGTCCTCCTTGGTCTCTTAGTCGGTGGTATGATGGCTGTCGATATGGGTGGTCCGGTCAATAAGGCTGCTTACGTATTTGGTACTAGTACACTGGCAAGCACTGTTTCAACTGGTGGTTCTCCAGTCATGGCAGCGGTTATGGCAGCTGGGATGGTTCCGCCTTTGGCAGTCTTTGTAGCAACAATTCTTTTCAAAAATAAATTCACTGAAGAAGAACGCGATTCAGGTTTGACAAACATTGTCATGGGTCTGTCTTTCATCACAGAAGGAGCGATTCCGTTTGGAGCTGCTGACCCAGCCCGTGCTATTCCAAGCTTTATTGTAGGTTCTGCTCTTACAGGTGCTCTTGTAGGATTGTCTGGTATCAAGCTCATGGCTCCTCACGGAGGAATCTTCGTTATCGGCTTGACAAACAATCCAATCCTTTACTTGGTATATGTATTGATTGGTGCGGTAGTCAGCGGTCTTATCTTTGGTTACCTGCGCAAACCACTTGAAAAATAGTATTTAAAAGAGAGTGGGACAGAAATCGGTAATTCGTTAGAATTCGATTTCGTCGTCCCACCTCCGCACAGTTGAGTAGGGCTGTAAAAGCTGATGAAATCAGCGTAGTAGAGCCCACTCAACCACTGCGTCTTGCTCGACAATCCAAAGACAATTGAGGAGTTTGGGACAAAAAGATTTCAATTCCCAATTTGTAAAATTAAGCTAGACAGAAAAAGCCATCTATGTTAGGCTCAGATAAACACCACATTTGTCTGAAAGGAACTAACATAAATGACCTATACACATCTTACCACAAACGAGCTTGTAATGATAGAGGCTTACTACAAAGAAGGTATAAAAGTTACAGATATTCTAAAAGCTCTTGGAAGATCAAAGCAGACTATCTACAATGTCATCAACTATCTGAAAGAAGGGCACTCTGCTTATGATTACTATAAGCGATATAAAGTTAATAAGAATCGCTGTGGCAGGAATAAAACAAGGCTTACGCAAGCAGAAAAAGATTTTATCCAAACTCATTTAGAACAAAATTGGAGCCTTGATGTCATTAAAGTAACTTATCCAGATAGGGTTTCTTGTTCTATGAGAACTCTCTATCGACTAGCAGGCCGTGGTATTTTCAAGAAAGAGGATCTCCCTTGGAAAGGCAAAAGAAAACCGAATGGTCATAGCGAAAAACGAGGAAAACAAGCGTTTCGCAGAGATTTACGTGAGAGAGCAGCCATTTATCCTAATTTTAAGACAGAATTTGGTCATCTAGAAGGGGATACCATTGTTGGCGAGAAACACAAAAGTGCGGTTATTACCTTGGTAGAACGCCTCTCAAAAGCCATCATCACACTGAAAACTAATGGACGGAAAGCAAGTGATATTGAGGTTTCCATCAATCAATGGTTGTCGCAAGTCCCCAGCCATCTCTTTAAGTCGATAACTTTTGATTGTGGGAAAGAATTTTCTAATTGGAAGTCTATTTCGAATGCGCATGACATTGATATTTTCTTTGCGGATCCAGGCTGTCCTGGTCAAAGAGGCCTCAATGAACATTCTAATGGCTTATTAAGACGAAATGGATTACCGAAACAAATGGATTTTACTACTATTTCTCAAAATTATTTATCAGCTATCGCTGATAAAAGAAATAGAATTCCTAGGAAATCTTTAAATTATCAATCACCCTACCAAGTTTTTCTGAGTTACTTGAAAAGTCTAACTTAATTTGACAATTTAGGATTTTTAAAAATCTTAATTATTAAGCCCTTCAAATCTATAATTAAATGCGAAAAGCGAACAAAGCAGAATTCTGATTACCAGAAAACTCGTTTTGTTCGCTTTTTATATTTGAGGTTGGACTTTTGTCCCAGACTCCTTTTTTGTGTTTTCAGGCCTGCAAATTTTAGCATGGAAACTTCGCTCGATATATGGTATAATGGGCCTATCGCATATTTTTAGGAGAATAAAAATGAACATACAGCGCGAAAAAGAATTTGTTAGTCAGTACCATTTTGACGCCCGAAATTTTGAGTGGGAAAAAGAAAATGGAACACCTGAAACTAAGGTTGATGTGAATTTCCAATTGGTCAAAAGAGATGTTGAAGCTCACACAACTTCATTGATTGTGATTTTGACCTTTATGATTGTTTTTGAGAATTTTGTTATCAGCGGAACTATTTCGCAAGCCAACCACATTCACGGTCGCCTTATTGAAGAACCGAGTGAATTTGACCACGATGAAGTAGAAGAGCTAGCTCGGCCTTGCTTAACCATGCTCAACCGCTTGACTTATGAAGTGACAGAAATTGCTCTGGATTTGCCAGGCATTAATTTGGAGTTTTAATTATGAAGTTAGCGGTTATCACAGATTCATCGGCCTATCTGCCGGCTTCCCTGCTGGAGAATGAAAATCTTTTCGTCTTGGATATTCCGGTCGTGATTGCTGGTGAGACTTATGTCGAAGGCAGAAACTTAACAGCCAGTGAATTTTATGAAAAAATGGCTCAGTCAGATGAATTGCCCAAGACCAGTCAGCCTAGCATTGCTGAGTTAGAAGAGATTCTCACCATTCTAGACGGCAAAGACTATACCCATGTTCTGGGACTCTTTCTATCCAGCGGTATTTCTGGTTTTTACCAAAATATTCAGTATCTGAAAGATGAATTTCACGGTTTGCAAATTGCCTTTTCAGATTCTAAGATTACTAGCGCTCCGCTCGGTATCATGGTCCAATCTGCTCTAGAGTGTGCAGAACAAGGCCTGGAGTTTGAAACGATTTTAGCCAATGTCCAGAAGCAGATAGATGGCACCAGCGCTTTTATCATGGTGGATGACTTGAACCACTTGGTCAAAGGAGGACGCCTGTCTAACGGTGCAGCTATTCTGGGAAATCTGCTCAGTATCAAGCCTGTTCTGTATTTTAACGATCATGGTGTGATAGAGGTTTTTGAAAAGATTCGGACGGAGAAGAAAGCTATCAAGCGTATGCTGGAACTTGTCCAAGAAAGAACAGCAGGCGGTGCTTATCAGATTATGGTTATCCATGGCAATGCGCCAGAAAAAGCAGCTGAGCTTCAGCAAAATCTGCTAGACAGCGGTATTGCTAGTGAAGTTCCTATCGCAACCTTTGGCAGTGTCATCGGGACGCACTTGGGTGAGGGCAGCGTTGCACTGGGATATATTCCCGTGATCTGATTGCTTGAAAGACTGAGCTTGTCTCTGTAAGGAGGAAAACATGAGTATCAAAGTTATTATTGCTGGTTTTAAAGGAAAAATGGGCCAAGCAGCCTATAAAATGGTGACAGAAGATTCTCAACTAGAATTAGTTGGACTGCTGGATCCTTTTACGGATGAAAAAGAAGTGGCTGGTGTTCCTGTCTTCAATGCCAAGGAAGAATTGGCTGGACTGGAAGCCCATGTCTGGGTTGATTTTACAACCCCAAAAGTAGCTTATGACAATACTCGTTTTGCTCTGGAACAGGGGTTTTGCCCAGTGGTCGGAACGACAGGTTTTACTCCTGAGCAGTTGGAAGAGTTAATCGCATTGTCTAGGGAAAAGGAATTGGGCGGATTGATTGCTCCAAACTTTGCTTTGGGAGCTGTTTTGCTGATGCAGTTTGCAGCCCAGGCAGCTAAATATTTCCCAAATGTAGAAATCATTGAACTACATCATGACCAGAAAAAGGACGCACCGAGTGGAACAGCCATCAAAACAGCTGAGCTCATCAGTCAAGTAAGACCGAGCAAGCAGCAGGGAGCTGTTGATGAGGAAGAGTCTATAGCTGGCGCTCGTGGAGCTGATTTCAATGGCATGCGTATCCATTCAGTTCGCTTGCCTGGCCTGGTTGCTCATCAAGAAGTAATCTTTGGCAGCCAGGGAGAGGGATTGACCCTGCGGCATGATTCCTATGACCGCGCTTCCTTTATGACAGGAGTTAATCTTGCCATTAAAGAAGTTGTCAAACGCTCAGAATTAGTCTATGGATTGGAACATTTACTATGAGATTAGAAACTCTGCCTTCTGAATTTCAGGAGGCATTGCCAGTATTAGAGAAGATAAAAGCGGCTGGCTTTGAAGCTTATTTCGTTGGGGGCTCCGTTCGTGATGCCCTTTTGCAGCGACCTATTCACGATGTGGATATAGCTAGCTCTAGCTATCCTGAGGAAACCAAGCGTATCTTTGACCGGACGGTTGATGTAGGGATTGAACATGGGACCGTCTTGGTTCTGGAAAATAACCGTGAATACGAAGTGACGACTTTCCGGACCGAGGATGTCTATGTGGACTACCGCAGGCCCAGCAAGGTTTCTTTTGTGCGCTCTTTGGAAGAAGATCTCAAGCGACGTGATTTTACCATCAATGCTCTAGCTTTGGATGAAAACGGTCAGGTTATTGATCTTTTCCAAGGCTTGGATGATTTGAAAAAGCGGATTTTGCGGGCAGTTGGAACTGCTGCAGAGCGCTTTAATGAAGATGCTCTGCGAATCATGCGGGGCTTTCGTTTTCAAGCTGCCTTGGATTTTAATCTGGAGCAAGATACTTTTGCAGCTATGAAGGATTGTGCTCCCTTGCTGGAAAAGATTTCAGTTGAACGAATTTTTATCGAGTTCAACAAGCTCTTGCTGGCTCCGTTTTGGCGCAAGGGTTTAGAAGCAC
Source organism: Streptococcus sanguinis (assembly GCA_013378335.1). Classification (NCBI taxonomy): domain Bacteria; kingdom Bacillati; phylum Bacillota; class Bacilli; order Lactobacillales; family Streptococcaceae; genus Streptococcus; species Streptococcus sanguinis. The sequence continues at coordinate 1,265,367 of CP040556.1, read as the reverse complement.
TCTTGACAAGCGGTGCCATAGAATTTTTGCCTGATTTGAAGGGAAGTAGAGTTAAGTTAGAACGGCTCTTTGACTTGGATTCGGATTTTCGCTTTTCAGCATCTGAGCAGGCTTGGGCAGCACTTTTACTGGCCTTGGATGTGCAAAATGTTAAAGGCTTTCTAAAAAAATGGAAGACCTCTCGTGAATTTGCTAATAAAGTAGAAGATTTGGTTGAGATTGCGGCCATTCGCTCAGAACGAGACTTGACCAAACGTGACTGCTATGACTATGATATTGACTTATTGCTACAAGCAGAAGAGCTTCGGCAGGCGCAAGATCTACCAGTGGATTTCTCTGCAATTCAGAATCTTGATGCCAGTCTGACTATTCATAGTAAGCAGGAAATGGTGGTCAATGGCGGCATGCTGATGCGGGAGTTCGGCTTTAAGCCAGGACCAAAACTTGGCCAAATTTTGAAAGAGTTGGAATATGCTATTGTAGATGGCCACTTACCTAATGAGCTAGAGACCATTTACGCCTATATCAAGGAGAAGAAATGAGCGATTTTATCGTTGACAAGCTAACTAAATCAGTAGGAGATAAGACTGTTTTTCGGGATATTTCCTTTATCATTCATGACCTAGACCGGATTGGTCTGATTGGTGTCAATGGAACTGGAAAGACAACGCTGCTGGATGTGTTGTCGGGCAAGTCGGGCTTTGACGGAGATGTCAGCCCTGTTTCTGCTAAGACAGGATATAAGATTGCTTATCTGACTCAGGAGCCTGATTTTGATGAGAAGCAGACGGTGCTTGACACTGTTTTGTCCAGTGATTTACGGGAAATGCAGTTGATTCGAGAGTATGAGCTGCTCCTGACAGCTTATGATGAAAGTCAACAGTCTAGACTAGAAGCGGTTATGGCCGAGATGGACTCGCTCCATGCTTGGGAAATCGAAAGTCAGGTCAAGACGGTCCTGTCCAAGCTTGGTCTGACTAATCTGTCACTTAAGGTTGGCCAGTTATCAGGAGGCCTTCGTCGCCGAGTTCAGCTGGCTCAGGTTCTCTTAGGCGATGCTGATTTACTCTTGCTGGATGAGCCGACCAACCACCTAGATATTGATACTATAGAATGGCTGACCCATTTCTTGAAAAATTCCAAGAAAACTGTGCTTTTCATCACCCACGACCGCTATTTCTTGGATAATATTTCGACACGGATTTTTGAGCTGGATGGCGGTCGCTTGATTGAATACCAGGGAAATTATCAAGACTATGTCCGTCTCAAGGCTGAGCAGGATGAGCGGGATGCGGCCTTGCTGCATAAGAAACAGCAGTTATACAAGCAGGAGTTGTCCTGGATGCGACGGCAGCCTCAGGCTCGGGCAACCAAGCAACAGGCTCGGATCAATCGTTTCCATGACCTCAAGAAAGATTTGGCCGGTCAGACGACTGACAGTAATCTGGAAATGAACTTTGAAACCAGTCGCATCGGTAAGAAAGTCATTGAGTTTCAAAATGTGGACTTTTCTTATGATCAGAAGCCAATTCTCTCTCAATTTAGCCTTTTAATCCAGAACAAGGACCGTATTGGGATTGTTGGAGATAACGGTGTCGGCAAGTCAACCTTGCTCAATCTGATTGCCAGTAAACTTCAGCCTCAGGCTGGTCAGCTCATTATCGGAGAGACAGTCCGAGTGGCCTATTTCTCTCAGCAGATTGAGGGCTTGGATGAGTCTAAGCGGGTCATCAATTACCTGCAAGAAGTGGCTGAGGAGGTCAAGATAGGCAGCGGAACGACTTCCATTGCAGAGCTCTTGGAGCAGTTTCTTTTTCCTCGTTCTACTCATGGAACATTGATTGAAAAGCTTTCTGGAGGAGAGAAAAAGCGCCTTTATCTACTTAAGCTTCTCTTGGAAAAGCCCAATGTCTTGCTTCTTGATGAGCCGACCAACGATTTGGATATTGCGACTCTGACGGTCTTGGAGAATTTTCTGCAAGGCTTTGCCGGGCCAGTTATTACAGTCAGCCACGACCGTTATTTCCTGGACAAGGTAGCTAGCAAGATTTTGGCTTTCGAAGATGGTGGCATTAGAGAATTTTTCGGTAATTACACAGATTACTTAGATGAAAAAGCTTTTCTGGCAGAAAGCTCTGCTATTTCCCAAAAGGCGGAAAAGGAAAAATCGGCCAAGGTGCGCGAGGAGAGAAAGCGAATGACCTACTTTGAAAAGCAGGAGTGGGAGTCTATTGAGGCTGATATCGAGGCGCTGGAGGCGCGGATTTCTGAGATTGAAGCTGCCATGCAGGAGAATGGCTCGGACTTTGCTCGCCTATCTCAACTCCAGCAAGAACTGGATGAGCAGAACGAGAAACTGCTGGAAAAATACGAGCGCTATGAATACCTGAGTGGGTTAGATGGATGAAGGAAGTAGTGTTTAGGCAGAAATCTAAACGGAGGCATCTATGAAACTAAGATTGGAAAGTAGAAAATCGAAAAAAACACAAGAACTGGGAAACTTAATCAGGGCCTACAATCAATCTAAGAGGGAGCCCTCCAAAAGTGAGCCTCTTAACATCTATGTAGAAGACGAACAAGGAAATCTGTTAGCTGGTATGGTGGCCGAAACTTTTGGTAATTGGCTAGAGATTGAGTATTTTTATGTGAGCGAAGATTTACGAGGGCAAGGCATAGGCTCAGAAATACTGTGCAGGGCTGAACAGGAAGCCAGAGAAAGGAAATGCAAATATTCATTTGTAGATACGTATCAGTTTCAAGCGCCGGATTTTTATAAAAAGCACGGCTATGCAGAAGTGTTTGCACTGAAAGATTATCCTTATACTGGTGAAAGATATTATATATACAAAAGAGTTGTGAGTTTATTTTGGGAATAAAGAAGGATTTGATTTTCACTTTTCTTCATGCAAACCTTTTCCTTACTGAAAAAATCTGATATAATGTTGATAAATAAAACACAGAGGAGAACATCATGTCGAAAAAAATAATCGGAATTGACCTTGGTGGAACATCTATTAAGTTTGCTATTTTGACTTCAGAGGGTGAAATCCAAGAAAAATGGTCCATTAAAACCAATATTTTAGACGAAGGTAGCCACATCGTAGATGATATGATTGAGTCAATCCTGCATCGTTTGGACTTACTTCAGCTTTCAGCAGAGGATTTTATCGGGATTGGTATGGGCTCGCCAGGAGTAGTTGACCGTGAGAAAGGGACTGTTATCGGTGCTTACAATCTCAATTGGAAGACGCTGCAGCCGGTCAAGGATAAGATTGAAAAAGCGACAGGGATTCCTTTCTATATTGACAACGACGCTAACGTTGCTGCTTTGGGTGAACGTTGGATGGGCGCTGGAGAAAACCAGCCTGATGTAGTCTTTATGACACTGGGTACAGGTGTTGGCGGAGGAATTGTTGCCGAAGGCAAGCTCTTGCACGGACTTGCTGGAGCAGCAGGAGAGTTGGGCCACATTACTGTTGACTTTGATAAGCCGATTCAATGTACCTGTGGCAAGAAGGGCTGTTTAGAGACGGTTGCATCTGCGACCGGTATTGTCAATCTGACTCGTCGCTATGCTGATGAGTATGCTGGTGATGCCGAGTTGAAAAAACTGATTGACAACGGTGAAGATGTTAATGCAAAGATTGTCTTTGACTTGGCTAAAGAAGGCGATGAGCTAGCTCTGATTGTCTATCGCAATTTCGCTCGCTACTTAGGAATTGCCTGCGCTAATATCGGCTCTATCCTCAATCCATCTACAATTGTTATCGGTGGTGGTGTGTCGGCTGCGGGTGACTTCTTACTTGATGGCGTTCGCAAGGTTTATGAAGAGAATAGCTTCCCGCAGGTTCGTACTTCAACCAAGTTGGCCTTGGCTACTCTTGGAAATGATGCCGGTGTTATCGGGGCAGCATCATTGGTTTTACAATAAATTCTACAAGTTTGCTTCATTTGTTCTCCTGCAGAAAGGTCTGTAGGAGAATTTTTATGGAAAATTTGCTATACTAGAAAAAGCTCACTGAACGAAGGAGAAATCATGACGCTAGCAGATACGATTTTCAAAGAGAATATTAAAAAAATTATAGAGCAGGGTGTTTTTTCTGAAAATGCCCGTCCACGATACAAAGATGGAAATGTAGCTAACTCTAAATATATCACTGGTTCTTTTGCGGAATATGATTTGAGCAAGGGCGAGTTCCCGATCACGACTCTGCGCCCTATTGCCATCAAGTCTGCCATTAAGGAAGTCCTTTGGATCTATCAAGACCAGTCCAATAGTCTGGAACTGCTCAACGACAAGTATAATGTTCACTATTGGAATGATTGGGAAGTTAGCAATACGGGGACTATCGGGCAGCGCTACGGAGCTGTTGTCAAGAAGCACAATATTATCCATAAAATTCTCCAACAGTTGGAAGCCAATCCTTGGAACCGTCGCAATATCATCTCTCTCTGGGATTATGAAGCTTTTGAAGAAACAGATGGCTTGCTTCCATGCGCTTTTCAAACCATGTTTGATGTTAGGCGTGTAGATGGAGACATTTATCTGGATGCGACTCTGACTCAGCGGTCAAATGATATGTTAGTTGCTCACCACATCAATGCTATGCAGTATGTGGCTCTGCAGATGATGATTGCCAAGCATTTTGGCTGGAAGGTCGGCAAGTTCTTTTACTTTATCAATAACTTGCACATCTATGACAATCAGTTCGAGCAGGCGGAGGAGCTATTGCGTCGGGAACCAAGTGACTGCCAACCGCAACTCGTTTTAAATGTGCCGGATGGGACTAATTTCTTCGATATCAAAGCAGAGGATTTTGAGTTATTAGACTATAATCCCGTTAAACCTCAGCTGAAGTTCGATTTGGCTATTTAACGATTTTGATAAGTGTATGCGAAAACGGCCAACCTCTGCAAAAGTTCTGCTTGAATCATACTTTAAACATGCCTTTTTACAGCAAATTTGATAGAATAGAGTTACTAATACAAAGGATAAAAGGATGACAAAGAAGATTATTGCCATTTGGGCTCAGGCAGAGGATGGTCTGATTGGAAAAGACAAGGTCATGCCTTGGCATCTCCCAGCAGAATTGCAGCATTTTAAGGCAACGACGACTGGACATGCTATTTTGATGGGGCGGGTGACCTTTGATGGTCTGCAGCGTCGCGTTTTGCCAAATCGAATCAGTTTGATTTTGAGCAAGGACAAGAACTATCAAGTTGACAATGAGAATGTCTTGCTGTTCAGCAATGTGGAAGATGTCTTGGATTGGTACCACAAGCAGGACAGAAACTTGTATATTATCGGCGGAGCGCAAATTATCAGAGCTTTTGAGCCGTATTTGGAAGAATTGATTCAGACTCAGATTACTGCTAAGCTGGAAGGAGATACTTATTTCCCTGAGACATTTGACTGGGCTCCTTATCAGGAAGTTAGCAGTGAATTTCATGCCAAAGATGAAAAGAATCCTTATGATTTTACTATAAAAAGATACCAAAGGAAGGACTCGTAAGAATGGAACGTAGTATTTTTGGTTTTTTTTACGGCCTTTTTATGTGTCATTTGTCTTATTTGTGCCGTTCAAACCTTTCGGAAAAAGCGGTTTGGACTGGCAGCTTTATTTTTGCTGAATGCTTTTACAAACTTGGTAAATTCCATTCATGCTTTTTATATGACACTTTTTTAACACGTATGAAAGAAAATAAATAGATTTAGAATTTTAGAATTGGAGTAAACAATGCCTACAAGTCGTAATGATGATATGATGGTTTTTTGTTCTTTCTGTGGGAAGAATCAAGATGAGGTGCAGAAGATTATCGCTGGTAACAATGCCTTTATCTGTAATGAATGTGTGGAGCTTGCACAGGAGATCATCCGTGAAGAGCTAGCTGAGGAAGTGCTGGCAGATCTGTCTGAGGTACCAAAACCTCAGGAGCTGCTTAATATCTTGAACCACTATGTTATCGGGCAAGACCGAGCTAAGCGTGCCTTAGCAGTAGCGGTCTATAATCACTACAAGCGTATTAACTACCACGACAGCCGAGAAGAAGAAGATGTGGAACTTCAAAAGTCAAATATTTTGATGATTGGCCCGACTGGGTCAGGTAAGACCTTTCTGGCGCAGACTCTGGCTCGCAGTCTCAATGTGCCTTTTGCCATTGCGGACGCAACTGCTCTGACTGAAGCTGGTTATGTCGGTGAAGATGTTGAAAATATTCTCCTCAAGCTTTTGCAGGCAGCTGACTTTAATATTGAACGTGCAGAACGTGGCATTATCTACGTCGATGAGATTGACAAGATTGCTAAGAAAGGTGAGAACGTCTCAATTACTCGTGATGTTTCAGGCGAAGGAGTTCAGCAAGCTCTGCTGAAGATTATCGAAGGAACAGTAGCTAGTGTACCGCCGCAGGGTGGACGCAAGCATCCGCAGCAGGAAATGATTCAGGTTGATACCAAGAATATTCTCTTCATAGTTGGCGGTGCTTTTGACGGTATTGAAGAAATCGTAAAACAGCGTCTGGGTGAGAAAATCATTGGTTTCGGTCAGAATAACCGAGCGATTGATGAAGATGGGTCCTATATGCAGGAAATTATCTCAGAAGACGTTCAAAAGTTTGGAATTATCCCTGAGTTGATTGGCCGTTTGCCTGTTTTTGCTGCTCTGGAGCAACTGACAGTGGATGATTTGGTTCGGATTTTGAAAGAGCCTAGAAACGCCCTTATTAAGCAGTATCAGGCTCTTCTATCTTATGATGATGTTAAGCTTGAATTTGACGAAGATGCTTTGCAGGAGATTGCCAACAAAGCGATTGAACGTAAAACAGGTGCACGCGGGCTTCGCTCTATCATTGAAGAAACTATGATGGATGTCATGTTTGAAGTTCCGAGCCAGGAAAATGTCAAACTTGTCCGCATTACCAAAGAAGCAGTAGATGGAACAGATAAGCCTATTCTAGAAACTGCCTAACGAGGTGCTTATGGAAATCAATACACACAACGCAGAGATTTTGCTGAGTGCAGCCAATAAATCGCACTACCCTCAAGATGATATTCCAGAGATTGCCTTAGCTGGCCGCTCCAATGTAGGAAAGTCTAGCTTCATCAATACGCTTCTCAATCGCAAAAATTTAGCGCGAACTTCAGGAAAACCTGGAAAAACTCAGCTGCTAAACTTTTTCAACATTGATGACAAGCTGCGTTTTGTAGATGTGCCAGGTTATGGCTATGCCCGTGTTTCCAAAAAAGAGCGTGAAAAATGGGGCCGGATGATTGAGGAGTATCTGACCAGTCGTGAAAATCTCAGAGCGGTTGTCAGCCTTGTCGATCTTCGGCATGATCCTAGTGCAGATGATGTGCAAATGTATGAATTTCTGAAATATTATGACATTCCGGTTGTTCTAGTAGCGACCAAAGCAGATAAAATCCCTCGCGGAAAATGGAATAAGCACGAGTCGGCTATTAAGAAAAAGCTTGACTTTGATAAAAATGATGATTTCATTCTTTTTTCTTCAGTCACCAAGGATGGCTTAGATGTTGCTTGGGACGCGATTTTGTCAAAAATTTAATAATACGAATTAAATCCAACTTGTTTTCGAGTTGGATTTTTTGAAATAAAACGAAAAATGTCATATACTTGTAAATTATCAATAGTGTTTTTTTAATCTTTAGTATGTTACAATAGTATCATTAACATCTTATTCAGGAGAAGTGCTGTGAAAAAGAGAATTTCAAAAAAGGTAAGAGAATCCTTTCAGCTTTATTCATCATGACAACAACGATTGCTGTTGGCTTCGTCTTGGCCAAGCATATTAATCCTGCTAGCGCCAATAATAGCGACCAGCAGCCTATGAATCAAACGGACTACTTCATCTCACAAATCGGTGAGCCAGCGCGTCAGTTGGGACAGGACAATGATCTTTATGCCTCTGTTATGATTGCTCAGGCTATTTTAGAAAGTGGATCAGGGCAGTCTGGTCTGTCTGGTGAACCTCATTATAACCTTTTTGGTATCAAAGGTCACTATGATGGTCAGTCTGCAAATATGGAGACTTGGGAAGATGATGGAGAGGGAAATGCTTATACCGTCAACGACAGTTTCCGTTCATATCCTAGCTATGTAGAGTCTCTGCAAGACTATGTTGCGGTTCTCAAACAGGGGCATTTTGCAGGCGCATGGAAGAGCAATGCGCCAACCTATCAGGATGCAACAGCTGCCCTGACTGGTGTCTATGCGACAGATACTAGTTACAATGCTAAATTGAATTATATTATTGAAAAATACGATTTGACTCGCTTTGATTCACCACTCTATGAGTCTGGTGCTGGCTATATCGTTTACAATCCCTATCGTCAGCAATACACTACTCAAGATGTCTTGGATGTCGATACTGCTTGGGCGAATAGATTTTAATGAAGACAACAAAAAGAGGGAGACCTCTTTTTTAGTATATATAGATTTTCTTTATGACCAAAATAAAAAATATATATGATTCCTTACTTTCCTTTATGATACAATAGGTAAATAGCAAAAAAATAAAGGAAGTATTATGGCTAAAAAAGATTCAAAACATGAACATTCTCAAAACCACAACTTTGAGAATGAAGGTGAATTTCATCGTAAGATGACGAGTAGGCATCTCTTTATGCTGTCGCTTGGCGGTGTTATTGGGACAGGTCTTTTTCTCAGTTCTGGTTATACGATTGCTCAGGCAGGACCTTTGGGGGCCGTCTTGTCTTATCTTGTTGGTGCAGTGGTTGTTTATCTGGTTATGCTTTCTTTAGGTGAGCTTGCTGTTGCCATGCCAGTGACTGGTTCCTTCCACACTTATGCAACAAAGTTTATTAGTCCAGGCACAGGTTTTGCAGTTGCTTGGCTCTATTGGCTTTGTTGGACGGTGGCTTTAGGAACAGAGTTCTTGGGTGCAGGTATGCTGATGCAACGATGGTTTCCTAGTGTTCCAGCTTGGTTTTTTGCGGCTTTTTTTGCAGCTGTAATTTTTGGGATGAATGCTCTTAGTGTTAGATTGTTTGCAGAAGCAGAATTCTACTTTTCAAGTATCAAGGTCATCACGATTATTGTCTTTATTATCTTGGGAATTGGTGCGATATTTGGCCTGATTCCTATGAGTCACCATCAAAACGCGCCTTTCTTCAGTAACTTGACAGCCCATGGAGCTTTTCCTAAAAGTTGGACGGCGCTTTTGTCTATTATGCTGGCAGTAAACTACGCCTTTTCAGGTACAGAACTAATTGGTATTGCAGCAGGAGAGACGGATAATCCGACAGAAGCTGTGCCTAAAGCTATTAAAACAACGATTGGTCGTTTAGTAATTTTCTTTGTTTTGACAATCATTGTTCTAGCTGCTTTGTTACCAGTCAAGGAAGCAGGAGTGACACAGGCTCCTTTCGTAACTGTTTTTGATAAGATTGGTTTACCTTATGCAGCGGATATCATGAATTTTGTTATCTTGACAGCTATTTTGTCAGCGGGAAATTCTGGTCTATATGCTTCTAGTCGTATGCTATGGTCTTTGGCAAATGAAGGAATGATCAGCCGAAAAGTTGTAAAAATTAATCGACATGGCGTACCGATGAGAGCTCTCTTATTATCTATGTTAGGGGCTGCTTTATCGCTTTTTGCAAGTTTTTATGCGGCAGACACCGTTTTCCTAGCTTTGGTTTCGATTGCTGGTTTTGCTGTGGTAGTTGTTTGGTTGTCTATTCCCATTGCTCAAATTCGTTTCCGCCAAGAATGGCTGAAAGAACATCAGGAAGAGGAACTAGCTTTCAAAACTCCCTTTAATCCTTTCTTGCCTTACATTACGATAGTTCTTTTGGTTCTTTCTGTCGTTGGAATTGCTTGGGATAAGTCGCAAAGAGCAGGACTTTATTTTGGTCTACCTTTTGTTGGTCTTTGCTATTTGTATTATTACCTTCGTCATCGTAGATTTTAGGAGTATTTCATGGGAAAATTTAAAGATTTGCTTGAAAAGCGAAAAATTATTATTTTAGATGGAGCCTTAGGTACAGAGTTGGAAAGCCGGGGATATGATGTATCTGGTAAGCTTTGGTCCGCTCAATACCTATTAGACCAGCCTCAGATTATTCAAAATGTGCATGAAAGCTATGTGAGAGCTGGCAGTGATATCATCACTACGTCCAGTTATCAGGCCAGCATTCCAGCATTTATAGAGGCAGGCCTAACTCCTGAAAAGGGTTATAATCTTTTAAAAGAGACAGTCTTCTTAGCACAAAAGGCAATCGAAAATATCTGGCAAACATTATCTACAGAAGAGCAGAAACAGAGACCCTATCCTCTGGTTGCAGGCTCGGTAGGGCCTTATGCTGCCTATTTAGCTGATGGTTCGGAGTATACGGGGGACTACCAGCTGGGTGAAGAAGAGTTCCAAGAGTTTCATCGACCGCGTATTCAAGCTTTGTTAGAAGCAGGCTGTGATTTATTGGCTTTTGAAACCATTCCAAATGGAGCAGAAGCGGCAGCAATCCTCCGACTTTTAGCAGAGGAATTTCCACAGGCTGAGGCTTATTTGTCCTTTGTCGCCCAGTCGGAGACAGCTATATCAGATGGCACTAAGATTGAGGAATTAGGAAACTTGGCTCAAGAAAGTCCACAAGTCTTGGCAGTTGGTTTTAACTGTACAGCTCCACATTTAATTGCTCCATTATTAGATGGGCTTGGACAAGTGTGCAACAAACCTTTTCTGACCTATCCAAACTCTGGCGAAACTTATAATGGCTTGACCAAGACATGGCACGACGATCCAGAACAGGAGCGGAGCTTGCTGGAAAATAGTAAACTTTGGCAAGAGCAAGGAGTGCAGCTTTTTGGTGGTTGCTGCCGAACAAGGCCAGAAGATATTGCTCAGTTAGCAAAAGGATTAAAGGATTGAAAATTTAAAAAGGTTCTCGAAAACGCTTTCAAAAGAAAGAACTTTGTGATATACTATACATAGTTTAAATTAATAGGAGAATTTTTTATGCCTGAATCGACATTTATCCCTAAAATTGAAGCAGCTTGCCGCAAAAAAGAAGCTTTGTTTGATACAAGCAAGGCCAAGTATGCCGTTCGTTCCATCTTTGCTGGAGCTTTCCTAACCTTTAGTACCGGAGCTGGAGCCATTGCGGCAGATTTGACGAATAAGATCGTTCCAGGAACTGGGCGTTTTCTCTTTCCTTTCATCTTTGCTTGGGGATTGGCTTACATTGTCTTTCTAAATGCAGAGTTGGTGACTTCCAATATGATGTTTCTGACTGCTGGTACCTTTTTGAAGAAGATTGACTGGAAAAAAGCCTTGATGATTTTGCTTTATTGTACCTTTTTCAATCTGATTGGCTCTTTGATTGCCGGCTGGCTCTTTGCTAACTCGGCTGCTTATGCAGGGCTTAGCAAAGATAGTTTCATTTCTGGTGTTGTGCAGATGAAGCTTGCTCGATCTAATGAGCTGATTCTGCTTGAGGGAGTGTTAGCCAATGCCTTTGTTAATATCGCTATTCTTTCCTTCGTCTTGGTCAAGGATAGTACAGCTAAGCTTTTCTTAGTTATATCAGCTATTTATATGTTTGTATTCCTGACTAACGAACACTTGGCAGCCAACTTTGCTTCCTTCGCTATCGTGAAATTCAGCTCAGCAGCAGCGGAAGTGCAAAATTTTGGTATTGGAAATATCCTACGCCACTGTGGTGTAACCTTTATCGGTGACCTCATCGGTGGTGGCCTACTCATAGGTTTGCCATACGCTTGGTTTAATAAGGAAGAAAGTAATTATGTGGACTGAAAAAAAAGGATTTTCGAATCCTTTTTTGATGTCTTCTTACAGAGCAGTTTGTTGGAAGCTAATCAAATAGCTAGAGGAATGAGATAAAATTCCTCTATTTTTTTATTTGACATTGGTGAAACTTTCTAAACACAAGCTATAAAATTATACCTCAATTAAAAATTCGTATTTATCTTCCAAATTGATTTACAAAACAATCAAAGTAATCTATAATAGAGTGCAGGTTAATATGTTATAAAATGAGATTTATGTAAAGGATATAAAGAATTAGGAGATAGATTCCATATCCGTTACTATATAGAAATAAATAGTTGTTTTGTATTAGATAATGATGTTTATACTAATTTTGTTTAAAAATTCCTTGTTATTAGAATAAAATTCTTTAGTTTTAAAGAGCTAATGTTAGTATGATTTACTGGACACATTTTGATTGAATAGTAACTAAACAAAGGAGATGTTCACATGTCACAAAAGTCAGCTAAGGATTCAAAGAACCCCTTGTTCGTTTACATGAGTAAGGTAAACCAGTCTCGGAATTAGTCAAAGAGTATGGCGTCGCTAACCAGACGATTTATAAATGGATAAACCCCTGTGAAAGACTTGCTGGTCAGGATTCTAACAGTCTTTCTCTGCACCAAGTTCAAGAAATGCTTAAGGAAATGGCCAAGATGAAGGAGGGGACTATGGAATAAAGTCACAAGGATAAACCATGGTTTTTCAAACAATAGGATGATGGCTAAGGAAAAGGAGAAGGTTATGAAGAGATTTTTAAAAATATTCATTATAATTTTAGGAGGTTTAGTAATGATGACAAATTTGTTAGGTTGTGATAAAATAGCCGTGCTCATGTAGAAAGTCAGTTTGTGGATTTAGAAAAGGTTTATTCTACTGCAAATGTTTCAGACTTGTTTAAATTTTATCCGAAAGGATTTGAAATTATTTATACAGTTTCAAATTTTGATGAAACTGGGAAAGATGTTCAATATTCTATAAATGTTTCAGGGAATCCTATTGATAAATCCGTTAAAGGTTTTATTGAGAAAAAAAATGGACAGGTTTTTGAAGATAATATAACTAGTGAGATTGCGTACAAACACAATATTCAATATTCTGCTCAAGGGTGGGAGAGTTTAGATTCAGATTATGTTATGGAAAAAGAAGCGAAAAATATCACTTTTCTCTTTCAATCCAATGTTTTTTCTGAAAAAATATTGGCCAGTTATAAATTAATTAATAGTCGATATAACCCTGAAATTCCTGCCTATCATTTGGCATATTATTTGGATGAGGAATTAGCAAAAAAAATCACTTGGATTCATCTTGGAGAAATCAAAATGAAAATTTTGTTCTTTCTTTTACCAGAAATATCAGTGACGATAGAAAATATATTCAAGTTAATATGTCTACTTCGCGTTCCCTAAAATCAGAAACTATAATAAATGAATATAGAGAGGTGAATGATAATGAGTAGTGAATTGACAGCATTTGTGTCGCGCTTAACTTATCCAGTGGAAAATGCTTAAGTTTGTTAAATTAATTTGGTATATTACGCAATCAAAAGCAAATGTTATGAATAAGATCACTGTTCAGTCGCCAGATGGAAACAAAGTTAAATACACAAGAGGGAAATGCGATATAAAAGGAGATAAAGAATTGAGTTTAAGAGGAAATGAGGGAAGTGGGAAAAAGATTTAAGTTTTCGCCGCTTAGAGCTAGAATTTTGTTGATGATTGGTCCAGTAATAAGTGCTATCTTCTTTGGTTTTTGTTCGTGTAGTCTTATTTATCATACATTAAAAGTAGTATTATCATTTCAGCTAGATATGATTCGTGAAAATTTTATGTTGATTCTTTCCTTTATTTGGATCAATATGAGTTTAGTCGGGTCTATCTATAGAATGATAAAAAAAATCTTTTGTTAAACAGTAATATCCAGGAATTGAGAGATTGTTATCCTGAGCTTGAGGAGGACTGGCAAAATCTTAATGATGCGGACTACTTTGACAAAGATTTGCAAGTTTTGGTTTATGGCAATCATCTCATTTGTTACAGGACATTTGATATTGCCTACCTGCCAGAATGTTCTAAGATAGATGCATTTATGAAGATGAATCGTTTAGGTAGTCGTCATAAGGTGAGACGAGTTCATTTTTCTGCATGGTATCTTGATGGCAGTGAATCTGAACTCCGTACAAATGAGTTTCGAAGTTTTGTTGGAATGAATCAGAAAGCTCATAAAGACGCCTTATTTGATTATTTAAGAGAGAACTTTGATTATATTGAACTCGAAACTTTCGACTAAGGGAAAGAAGTAGATATTAGTCAAGTAAGCGATTTGCAGAAAATAATGACTAAATTTAAAAAGATTGTATAAAAAGCTTGCAATCTTTTTTTTCTTTTGCTATAATTATCAATGGTTTGAAAAAACTGCCTAAGACAGTAGGGGAGCTTGACTCATAAAGATCCTACCGAGGACAAAACGTATCATGTAAAAAGAAGCGTATTGTACTTTCGTGTCTAGGTTTGGGCGCGTTTTTCTTTTGGAAAATTCCCAAGCAAAATAATTACGGAGGTGAAACACTAAATGAGTGAAGCTATTATTGCTAAAAAAGCGGAACTGGTTGACGCAGTTGCTGAGAAAATGAAAGCTGCTGCATCTATCGTCGTTGTTGACGCTCGTGGTTTGACTGTTGAGCAAGATACCGTTCTTCGTCGTGAGCTTCGTGGAAGCGAAGTTGAGTACAAAGTTATCAAAAACTCAATCTTGCGTCGTGCAGCTGAAAAAGCTGGACTTGAAGACTTGGCATCTGTTTTTGTTGGACCATCTGCAGTAGCATTTTCTAACGAAGATGTTGTTGCTCCAGCGAAAATCTTGAACGACTTTGCTAAGAACGCTGATGCACTTGAAATCAAAGGTGGTGCAATTGAAGGCGCTGTCGCATCAAAAGAAGAGATTCTTGCACTTGCAACTCTTCCAAACCGCGAAGGACTTCTTTCTATGCTCCTTTCTGTACTTCAAGCGCCAGTTCGCAACGTTGCACTTGCTGTCAAAGCAGTTGCAGACAACAAAGAAGACGCAGCTTAATTTTAAGCTACGCAGCGTAGCCTAGCTACGAAAAAAATATTATAAATTTAAAACTTATTTGGAGGAAATAACAATGGCATTGAACATTGAAAACATTATTGCTGAAATTAAAGAAGCTTCAATCCTTGAATTGAACGACCTTGTAAAAGCTATCGAAGAAGAATTTGGTGTAACTGCGGCTGCTCCTGTAGCTGTAGCTGCTGCTGGTGCTGGTGAAGCTGCCGCTGCTAAAGATTCATTTGACGTTGAATTGACTGCAGCTGGTGACAAGAAAGTCGGCGTTATCAAAGTTGTACGCGAAATCACTGGTCTTGGCCTTAAAGAAGCTAAAGAACTTGTTGATGGTGCACCAAACGTTATCAAAGAAGGCGTTGCTGCAGCAGAAGCTGAAGAACTTAAAGCTAAATTGGAAGAAGCTGGTGCTTCTGTTACTCTTAAATAATAGAGTTTCCAATCATAGAAATCAACCAAGTCGAAAGACTTGGTTTTTTGTATCCAAAAATCATTTTTATGTTAAAACGCTAACAAAAAATAGGATTGTATGATATAATTTAGACAGATTATTGCGATTTAGGAGATATTATGAATAAGATAAAAGTTATATGAGATTGTTGATTAGGGAATTTTTGTTAGGGGGATTCAGATGAATGGATGCATCGGCTCACTGTTGCACCTTCTCTGGTTTAAAGGATTTGTTATTCTTTTTAGAATAATTTGAAAGGGATTTTAATGAAAAAGTTTTTTGGGGAGAAGCAAACTCGGTTTGCTTTTAGGAAATTAGCTGTCGGGCTTGTTTCGGCTGCTATTTCTAGTTTGTTTTTTGGTTCTATCGTTGGGGTTGACTCTGTTCAAGCGCAGGAAAAGTTGAATGTACACTATAAATACGTGACAGATACTGAAATAACTCCGCAAGAAAAGGAGTTGATTGTAAGTGGATTTCCTAAAATGTCAGAAGGCAACGAGGAGACTTACTATCTTGTCTACAGGTTAAACTCAAATACTGGAGCAAAAACCTTACCGAATACAGGAGACAATAATAACTCTAATACTATGATGACGGCTGGTCTGTTAACGACGATAGGATTGGTTGTTTTTGTTGTGTCAAAAGGAAAGGTTAAAGGCAAGTTCCTATTGACTGTTTTGGTGGGTGCTGGTGTGGGAGGAGGCTTGATACTATCCGTCGATGCGCTGGGAAATGGGATCTTACTGCAGTATAATGCGGAATATCAAGTGTCAGCTGGGGAAAGTCTGCCTTCACCAGGTGAAATTTCGGGCTATACCTATGTTGGCTACATAAAAAACGAATCAATTAAAAAATTATTAGACAATAAGATTCTTGATAATCAGCAGAATGCTAATGAAGATAAAGAAGTTTTAAACCAAAATAAGAAGCTAAATTATTCTCTTTCTTTTGATAAGAATGGGCTGAAAAATCAAACGGTTGGCGTCAATACAATTGAGCCTCAAGATGAAGTCTTGTCTGGCCGAGTAGCTAAGTCAGAATTATTATACAAAGAAGAGACTGTTGAAACTGAGATAGCCTTTGGAGAACAAATACAAGAAAATGCGGATTTAGCCGAGGGGACTGTAAGAGTAAAACAAGAAGGAAAACCAGGCCGGAAAATCGAAGTCGTTCGAATTTTTACTGTAGATAATACGGAAGTTTCTAGAGAGGTTCTTTCGACTAAAATAGAGGAAGCGACTCCTAAAATAGTAGAAAAAGGGACTAAAAAGCTTGAAATGCCTAGCGAAAAACCAGTAGCTTCTAACTTGGTTCAACCTGAGCAAGTTGCTCCCTTACCAGAGTACACAGGTGTCCAATCTGGTGCAATCGTTGAGCCTGAGCAGGTGGCTTCATTGCCTGATTATTCAGGTACATTATCTGGAGCCATAGTTGAGCCTGAACAAATTGAACCGGAGGTTGGAGGTGTCCAATCCGGTGCGATAGTAGAACCTGAGCAAGTCGCTCCATTGCCTGAATACACAGGACCCCAAGCAGGAGCAATCGTTGAACCCGAACAAGCGACTCCCTCGCCAGAATACACAGGACCCCAAGCAGGCGCAGTAGTGACACCTGAACAAGTTGCTCCCTTACCAGAGTATACGGGAACTCAATCCGGTGCGGTGGTCGCTCCCGAGCAAGTTACACCATTACCGGAATACACAGGCGTTCAATCGGGAGCAATAGTCGAACCCGAGCAAGCCTCTTCATTACCTGAGTATACAGATGTTCAATCAGGTGCCATCGTTGAGCCTGAACAAGTTTCTTCCTTGCCAGAATATACAGACACACAAGCAGGAGCGGTAGTGGAACCTGAGCAGGTCGCTCCATTACCTGAGTATACAGAAGTCCAAGCTGGAGCCATAGTTGAGCCCGAACAGGTAGAGCCTCCGCAAGAATATACTGGAAACATCGAACCAGCAGCGCCAGAAGCAGAAAATCCTGCTGAAAAAGCTCAAGAGCCTAAAGAGCAGAAGCAAGAACCTGAAAAGCATATTGAATTGAGAAATGTATCTGAACTGGAATTGTATAGTCTATCTGACGGAAAATACAAACAACACGTTTCTCTGGATACAATTCCGAGCAATCAAGACAATTATTTCGTGAAGGTCAAATCTTCTAAGTTTAAAGATGTCTTCTTGCCGATTTCTTCAATAGTTGATAGCACAAAAGATGGTCAGCCAGTTTATAAAATTACTGCAAGTGCGGAAAAATTAAAACAGGACATTGACAATAAGTACGAGGACAATTTTACTTTTTATCTAGCTAAAAAGGCAGAGAGAGAAGTCACAAACTTTACTTCCTTTAGTAACTTAGTTCAAGCTATAAATAACAATCTCAATGGAACCTATTATTTAGGTGCTAGTCTGAATGCTAATGAGGTTGAACTAGAAAATAGTGCTAACAGTTATATAAAGGGCAGATTTACTGGTAAGCTATTTGGCAGCAAAGACGGGAAAAATTACGCTATTTATAATTTGAAGAAGCCTTTATTTGACACCTTGAGCGCTGCTACTGTAGAAAATCTGGCTCTTAAAGATGTAAATATCTCAGGGAAAACTGATATTGGATCCCTTGCAAATGAAGCCAATAATGCAACAAGGATTAATAATGTCCATGTAGATGGTGTTCTGGCTGGCGAACGTGGCATTGGTGGCTTGGTCTGGAAGGCTGATAATTCTAAGATTACAAATAGCAGTTTCAAGGGAAGAATTGTCAACTCCTATGAAACGAGATCACCATACAATATCGGAGGATTAGTAGGTCAACTTACTGGCATCAATGCAGTAGTAGATAAGTCAAAAGCTACAATTACCATCTCGTCAAATGCGGATAGCACAAACCAAACTGTCGGCGGCCTTGCAGGTCTTGTCGAGAAGGATGCGCTTATCAGCAATAGTTACGCCGAGGGCCATATTAATAATGTGAAGCGCTTTGGAAGTGTTGCTGGTGTTGCTGGCTACTTATGGGATAGAGATTCTAGCGAAGAGAGACACGCTGGAAGATTGCATAATGTTCTTAGCGATGTCAATGTTATGAATGGAAATGCGATTAGTGGGTATCACTATCGAGGAATGCGAATAACTGACTCATATAGCAACAAAGATAACAGAGTCTACAAAGTGACTCTTGAAAAGGATGAGGTTGTCACCAAGGAATCCCTCGAAGAGAGAGGAACATTGATTGATGCTGCTCAAATCGCAAGTAAGAAATCTGAAATTAACTCTCTTGCTGTACCGAAAGTCGAAAGCTTACTGACTAGCAGAAATATAGAAAGTGATTTTTCTAAGGTTAAAGACTATCAAGCCAGTCGAGCATTAGCATATAAGAATATAGAAAAATTACTGCCGTTTTATGATAAGGCAACCATTGTCAAATACGGTAATCTGGTAAAAGAAGATAGCGCTTTGTATGAAAAAGAAGTCCTATCTGCAGTCATGATGAAGGATAATGAAGTGATTACAGATATTGCTTCGCATAAAGAAGCGGCTAATAAGCTCTTGCTTCACTATAAGGATCATTCATCTGAAACACTAGATATTACCTATCAATCTGACTTTAGTAAGTTAGCAGAATACCGTGTTGGCGATACCGATCTCATCTATACGCCGAATCAATTCTTACATAGTCATAGTTCAATCATTAATGAAGTTTTGCCTGATTTGAGAGCGGTCGATTATCAGTCAGAGGCTATCAGAAACACCTTGGGTATTTCTTCAGGAGTTTCATTAACGGAATTATACTTAGAAGAGCAGTTTGCCAAAACGAAGGAAAATCTAGCAAATACACTGGAAAAACTTTTGTCTGCTGATGCAGTCATTGCCAGCGAAAATCAAACGATTAATGGTTACGTCGTTGATAAAATCAAACGCAATAAGGAAGCCTTGCTTTTAGGTTTGACCTATTTAGAGCGCTGGTACAACTTTAACTATGGTGACGTGAATATCAAAGACTTAGTCATGTACCACACGGATTTCTTTGGTAAGAGCAACGTATCGCCGTTAGATACGATCATTGAATTAGGTAAATCAGGCTTTAACAATCTTCTAGCCAAGAACAACGTAGATACGTATAGCATCAGCCTTGCAAACAATAATGGAACAAAAGATTTGTTCAGCACGCTTGCCAATTACCGGGAAGTATTTTTACCAAACAAAACAAATAATCAATGGTTCAAAGAGCAAACCAAGGCTTATATAGTTGAAGAAAAATCAGCTATTGATGAGGTGAGGGTCAAACAAGAGCAGGCTGGCAGCAAATACTCTATCGGGGTGTATGATCGAATTACCAGCGACACTTGGAAATACCGAAATATGGTTTTACCATTGCTGACTATGCCTGAAAGATCAGTCTTTGTCATATCGACCATATCCAGTCTTGGCTTTGGTGCATATGACAGATATAGAAATAATGAGCACAGAGCTGGGGCTGAACTCAATAAGTTTGTTGAGGATAATGCCCAAGAAACTGCAAAACGCCAACGCGACCATTATGATTATTGGTATAGAATATTAGACGAGCAGGGGCGTGAAAAGCTCTATCGAAATATCTTGGTCTATGATGCCTATAAGTTTGGAGATGATACTACTGTTGGCAAAGCTACAGCTGAAGCACAATTTGATAGTTCTAATCCAGCTATGAAGTATTTCTTCGGACCGGTTGGAAACAAGGTCGTGCACAATAAGCACGGAGCTTACGCTACTGGGGACGGTGTTTACTACATGGGATATCGTATGCTGGACAAGGACGGAGCCATTACCTATACTCATGAGATGACGCATGATTCTGATAACGAGATCTATTTAGGAGGATATGGAAGAAGAAGCGGTCTTGGTCCAGAATTCTTCGCCAAGGGCTTGTTGCAAGCACCGGATCATCCAGATGATGCGACAATTACAGTCAACTCAATTCTCAAATATGACAAGAATGATGCGACTGAAAAATCTCGTTTGCAAGTTCTTGATCCAACTAAACGTTTCCAAGATGCGGATGATTTGAAAAACTATGTTCACAACATGTTTGATGTCATTTATATGTTGGAGTACCTAGAAGGGATGTCAATCGTGAACCATCTGTCTGATGCGCAGAAAGTGAACGTTCTGAGAAAAGTCGAGAATAAATATGTCCGAGATGCTGATGGAAATGATGTTTACGCAACGAATGTGATCAAAAATATTACAATGGCAGATGCACAAAAATTAAACTCATTCGATAGTTTGATTGAAAATGATATTCTTTCAGCGCGTGAGTACAAAAATGGCGATGTAGAAAGAAACGGCTACCATACGATTAAACTCTTCTCTCCGATTTATTCTGCTTTAAGCAGTGAAAAAGGAACTCCTGGCGATCTTATGGGACGGCGTATGGCTTATGAACTTCTGGCAGCCAAAGGCTTTAAAGATGGTATGGTCCCTTATATCTCTAATCAATATGAAGATGATGCCAAGCAAAACGGGAAAACCATCAGTATCTATGGTAAGACCAGAGGTCTGGTAACAGATGACTTGGTTTTACGCAAGGTCTTCAATGGTCAGTTTAATAATTGGACTGAGTTTAAGAAGGCTATGTATGAAGAACGTAAAAACAAGTTCGACAGCTTGAATAAGGTCACATTTGATGATACGAGACAACCATGGACAAGTTATGCTACTAAGACTATCAGTACTGTAGCAGAGTTGCAAACCTTGATGGATGAAGCGGTTCTCAAAGATGCAAATGATAATTGGTATTCTTGGAGCGGCTATAAACCAGAATATAACAGTGCTGTGCATAAGCTGAAAAAAGCAGTCTTCAAAGCTTACCTCGATCAAACCAATGATTTCAGAAAATCAATCTTTGAAAACCAGAAGTTATTGGTTTGAGCCGGCCAACCAGTCTGCAGACTAGTTACTATGAAAGGTTGGAACGAGATATGAGATTGAATCACTCTTAAATTCAGACCTTCTTGCAGATAAGAAATTACAAACCTAGTGAAAACTAGGTTTGTTTTTCTACATAAGTCAAGCAATTAAAACTATAGCTGGTCTGCTTTCAGGCAGTTTGTTGCTGACAGTCATTTATGAGGCTGATGATAAGCAGAAAAAAGTCTGAAATGACCTTTACCCTCCTTCATATTTTTGTTATAATATTCATATTAAAGCGTGCATTTGCGCGCTCTTTTCTTTGTTTTAAAAGCACTTGGGTGTTTTAGAGTGAGTTATTTTTGAATAGATAGTGAAGGAGGCGTTATGTTATACATTTGGTCTTATTTGAAGAGATATCCTAAGTGGCTGGTCTTAGACTTTGTCGCGGCAATCTTTTTTGTAATCGTCAATCTAGGTCTGCCAACGGTGCTGGCTCGGATGATTGATGAGGGAATCAATACTAAGCAGACAGACCGTCTCTTTTTCTGGGCTTGGGTCATGTTTGGCGTTATTATCTTAGGAGTGCTGGGGCGAATCGTTCTGTCTTATGCGGCTGGGAAGCTAACGACGACCATGGTGCAGGACATGCGCAATGATCTCTATGCTAAGCTGCAAGAGTATTCTCATCATGAGTATGAGCAAATTGGTGTATCCTCTTTGGTCACGCGCTTGACTTCGGATGCTTTTGTTCTTATGCAGTTTGCAGAGCAAACTCTGAAAATGGGTGTCATTACTCCCATGATGATGCTGTCCAGTATTCTCATGATCTTTCTGACCAGTCCGTCTCTGGCTTGGATAGTCGCTGTTTCAGTGCCTTTCTTGGCTGTCGTGGTCATTTATGTAGCGGTTAAAACCAAGCCCTTGTCTGAAAAGCAGCAGAAGACTCTTGATAAGATTAATCAGTATGTAAGGGAAAATCTGACTGGTCTACGCGTTATTCGAGCTTTTGCAAGAGAAGAATTTCAAGAGAAGCGTTTTTCTGATGAAAATGAGGTCTATGCGCAAAACTCCAATAAGCTCTTTAAGCTGACCGGTCTGACAGAGCCACTCTTTGTGCAGATTATTATTGCGATGATTGTGGCCATTGTCTGGTTTGCCCTAGATCCTTTGCGGGATGGAAGTCTTGAAATCGGAAATCTTGTTGCCTTTATCGAATACAGCTTTCACGCGCTGCTATCCTTCCTCTTCTTGGCCAATCTCTTTACCATGTATCCACGGACTGCGGTATCGAGCCAGCGGCTCAAGGAAGTCATGGACATGCCCATCTCAATCAATCCTAATGAAGATGGTGTAACCGAGACAGAGACGAAGGGTTATCTGGAGTTTGACAATGTAACCTTCGCTTATCCCGGTGAGACCGAGAGTCCTGTACTGCATAATATTTCCTTCAAGGCCAAGCCGGGTGAGACTGTTGCTTTTATTGGTTCTACTGGTTCTGGGAAGTCAACACTAGTGCAGCTGATTCCTCGCTTTTACGATGTAACACTTGGTAAGATTTTAGTGGATGGTGTGGACGTCCGCGAGTACAATCTGAAAGCTCTGCGTCAGAAGATTGGCTTTATTCCGCAGAAGGCTCTGCTATTTACCGGAACCATCGCAGCAAACCTACGCTACGGAAAGGAAGAGGCCAGTCAAGAAGAACTTAGTCAGGCAGCTGATGTAGCTCAAGCCAAGGACTTTATCGAGAGCCGGGAAGAGCGTTTTGAGACTCATCTGGCTGAGGGAGGCAGCAATCTATCTGGTGGGCAGAAGCAGCGGCTCTCTATCGCCCGTGCGGTGGTCAAAAAGCCGGATATTTATATCTTCGATGACTCTTTTTCTGCTCTGGATTATAAGACGGATGCAGTGCTTCGTCGTCGTCTCAAGGAAGTGACAGGTCAAGCAACGGTGCTGATTGTAGCTCAACGGGTGGGAACTATCATGGACGCTGACCAAATTATTGTTCTGAATGAGGGTGAAATCGTCGGACGCGGGAAGCACGAAGAGTTGATGGAAACCAATGATATCTATCGTGAAATTGCGGATTCGCAGCTGAAAAATCAAGCTTTGACAGAGGAATAGAAAGGAGACTGATATGAAAAACACATCTAGTTTTGCTCGCCTGTGGAGCTACCTAAAAGTTTATAAGTTTGCAGTCGCCTTTGCAATCTTCCTCAAAATCCTCAGTGTCGTTATGAGTGTCGTCGAGCCCTTTGTCTTAGGTCTAGCCATTACTGAACTGACAAATAATTTGCTGGATATGGCTAAAGGTGTGTCTGGTGCTCAGATTAATGTGTCCTATGTGGGCTGGGTCATGGTCTTGTATTTTGTGCGGGCGATTTTTTATGAAATCGGTTCTTACTATTCTAATTACTTTATGACCAATGCAGTACAGGCTACCATTCGTGACTTGCGTGATGAACTTAGTCATAAGATTAATCGCATCCCCGTTTCTTACTTTGATAAGCACCAGTTTGGTGACTTGCTGGGGCGTTTTACCAGCGATGTCGAAGCTGTTTCAAATGCCTTGCAGCAGTCCTTTCTGCAGGTTATCAACGCAGTCTTTACTCTGATTTTGGTTATCGTCATGGTATTGGTACTCAATCTGCAGTTGGGTATAATTGTGGTAGTTTCGATTCCGATTACCTACCTCAGTGCTCGCTTTATCGTGAAGAAATCCCAGCCTTACTTTAAACAGCAGGCAGATGCACTAGGAGCTATGAATGGCTTTGTTCAGGAAAATCTGACTGGATTTAATATTTTGAAGCTCTATGTCAGAGAAGAAAGCTCCCAGGAGGATTTTCGTCAAATTACGCAAAACCTGCAGAAAGTAGGCTTTAAGGCCAGCTTTATCTCAGGTCTTATGAATCCAGTTTTGAACTTTATTTCTGACCTGACTTATCTGCTGCTAGCTGTACTGGGTGGACTTCAGGTTATCGCTGGGCGCTTGACAGTCGGAAATCTGCAAGCTTTTGTTCAGTATGTCTGGCAGATTAATCAGCCCATTCAAAACTTGACTCAGCTGGCTGGCCAGCTGCAGAGTGCTAAGTCTTCTTTAGACCGGATTTTCCAAGTACTGGACGAAGCAGATGAAGTCAATGACAAGACAGAAAAGCTGGAGCAAGATCTGACAGGTCAGGTTAGCTTCAAGGATGTGGAGTTCCAGTATGTAGTAGACAAGCCGCTCATTCGGAATTTTAATCTGGAAGTCAAACCAGGAGAAATGGTGGCTATTGTTGGTCCGACTGGTGCTGGTAAAACCACGCTGATTAACTTGCTCATGCGTTTCTACGATGTGACCAAAGGCGCGATTACAGTTGATGGGCATGATATACGCCACCTTTCTCGCCAGGACTACCGCAAACAGTTTGGTATGGTGCTGCAGGATGCTTGGCTTTATGAGGGGACTATCAAGGAAAATCTTCGCTTTGGCAATCTGCAAGCCACTGATGAAGAAATTGTGGAAGCGGCCAAGGCGGCTAATGTGGACCACTTTATCCGAACCTTGCCAGGCGGCTACAATATGGAAATGAACCAAGAATCCAGTAATATCTCGCTGGGTCAGAAACAGTTGCTTACGATTGCGAGGGCTCTTTTGGCCAATCCTAAGATTCTGATTTTGGATGAAGCGACCTCATCTGTCGATACACGGCTGGAGCTCTTGATTCAGAAGGCTATGAAAACACTCATGCAGGGCAGGACTAGTTTTGTCATTGCTCACCGACTGTCGACCATTCAGGAAGCGGATAAGATTTTGGTGCTCAAGGATGGTCAGATTATCGAGCAAGGAAATCATGAGAGTCTCTTGGCTGATAAAGGATTTTATTATGACCTCTATCAGAGCCAATTTTCTAAAAAAGCGGAAGAAGCTTGATAATGCTTGCTAAATTTTTTGACAACTGCTAGAATATTAAGCAAAGTGAGGTAGCAATGTCTTTAACTAGTCAAATTATTACAGCAGAATTTCCCGATTTGGATAAGGTTGAGGCCTTAAACCGCGAGGCTTTTCCTGTAGAGGAAAGGGTAGCTATCAGCGAATTTCTCCGTTATACAAATGATAAGCGTTCTCATTTCTTTGCCTTCTACAATGAGGAAGAATTTGTTGGTTTTGCTTTTGCAGTCTATAATGAAAAAATGTTCTATGTCAGCTTCTTTGCGATTATGCCGCACCTTCGCAGTCATGGCTATGGGGGTGAAATTATTCATAAACTGACAGAGTTTTATCAAAAAACCATGGTTCTAGAGGTGGAACGTGTCGATGAAGAATGTGACAATCTAGAACAACGTCAAGCACGTATGGACTTTTATAAGCGTAACGGCTTCCGAACGACCAATGCCTTTCTGGAATATGAAGGATTAAGCTTTGAAATCCTGTATTTGGGACATCATTTTGATGAGGAGGCTTATCGAGATATTTTCCATATGCTGCAAGAGAAGAACTTTTTTGAATTCGAAATTAAGTACCGAAGATTTAGCGATGTATAAAGAGTGCTAAATGATTTATAGCCATTTTTAAAAGGTTGAGATAAGATGTCTCAACCTTTTTACTATGAAAAATCTCTTTTATTTTGTTTTGGATCAGGATGTACAATATTGTATTTCTCACGCATTAAGTGTCGGTAGCGCATACCGGTCTGCTGCATCAAAAAAGTCGAAATGACTAAGGACAGACCTAGCAGAAAAAGGTTATGGCGCAGGATAAAGAAAAAGAAGCAAGAAATATAAAGGAGCCGCTCAAAAAAGATAGGTAAAGAAGAGATTGACAAGGAAAGAGATTACGATTTAAAACAAAAAGTGTTATTTCGTTTTAAAACATTCAAAATCTCCAAAAATCTGTGGATAAGTGAGGATTTTTCCCAAAATTTCGGATAAATAATTTGATTTAAATCATATACGCTCTTTTGATTTGAATCAATATTCTGAAAAAGTTAAAAGTCTTGCAGAGCGGGCTTCTTCCGTATATAATGATAAAGCATGAAAAAATTTAAAGGAGATTCCTGTGATTAAAAAAGGTGCCTTGACAGGCTTGCTCTTATTTGGAATATTTTTCGGTGCTGGGAACTTAATTTTCCCACCTTCGCTTGGAACATTATCAGGCCAGCATTTTTGGCCGGCTATTGCAGGATTTGTCCTGTCCGGGGTTGGGCTTGCTGTTCTGACTTTGATTATCGGAACGCTCAATCCTAAGGGCTATATCCACGAGATTTCTCAGAAGATTGCGCCTTGGTTTGCTATTATCTATCTTGTAGCCTTGTATCTGTCAATCGGGCCCTTTTTTGCTATTCCGCGGACAGCGACAGTAGCTTATGAAGTTGGTATCGCTCCTATGCTGTCTAAAAACATGACTGGTATAGGATCGATTGTTTTCACGACCCTTTACTTTGTGGCGGCTTATCTGATTTCTTTGAATCCATCTAAGATTTTGGATCGGATTGGACGTATTCTGACGCCTGTTTTTGCAGTTTTGATCATCATCTTAGTCATTCTAGGGGCTTTGAAATACGGTTCAACTGCTCCTCAGCAGGCTTCACAAGCTTATTCTGCGTCAGCTTTTGGGCAAGGGTTCTTGGAAGGTTATAATACTTTGGATGCCTTGGCTTCCGTGGCCTTCAGTGTAATCGCAGTAACAACTCTTAACCAGCTAGGTTTCAAGAATAAAAAGGAATATGTTTCAACTATCTGGGTTGTTGGTTTGATGGTAGCGTTTGGCTTTAGCGCCATGTATATCGGTTTGGCGTTTCTGGGCAATCATTTCCCAGTTCCAGCTGAGATTATTGCCAAAGGCAATCCAGGTGTTTATGTCCTATCGCAGGCGACACAGGCTATCTTTGGACCTACAGCTCAGATTTTCCTTGCAGCTATGGTTACTGTGACTTGCTTTACGACAACAGCAGGACTTATTGTATCGACTGGGGAATTCTTCCATAAAACTTTCCCTAAGCTATCTTATAAAGTTTACGCAACTGTCTTTACTTTGATTGGGTTTGCGATTGCTAATCTTGGCCTCAATGCCATTATTCAATATTCTGTTCCAGTCTTGCAAATTCTCTATCCAATTACCATTGTTATCGTGCTGATTGTCATTGTCAATAAATTCTTGCCACTGTCCAAAGTCGGTATGCAATTGACGGTAGCAGCAGTGACTCTGATTTCCTTTGCGGGTATTCTTGGGCAGCAGTTCCATATTACAAAGGTAAGTGATATGGTAAATGCCCTTCCGTTTGCTCAGGCTTCTTTGCCTTGGTTGGTGCCAGCTCTAGTTGGAATCCTACTTTCTCTCTTTTTGCCAAACAAACAGAAGAGTGAAGTTTTTGAAATTGAAGCATAAAAACTTAATTCATCACGATAGTGATGGATTCAGATTGAAGACAAAGTCCTAAGAACAGAAGTTTCTAAGGGCTTTTCTTTTTGTAAAGTCGTATAATAGAGGTAAGAACAGTTGTGAGGTGCTCCCTATGTTTCACAAAGAAAAATCTGATTATAATCGCTGCCAATATGGCTTCTATACGATAGACGAATTGGTCCCAGAAGATCACTTTCTTCGCCAATTGGAAGCGGAGGTTGATTTTGACTTTATCTATGACTTGGTTGAAGAAACCTATAGCCCAGATCAGGGTCGTCCCAGTCTAGATCCCGTCATGTTGGTCAAAATTCCTTTGATTCAATGTTTTTATGGCATTCGCTCCATGCGCCAAACCATTAAAGACATAGAAGTAAACGTAGCTTATCGTTGGTTTCTTGGACTAAGCTTGGATGACAAGGTGCCTCATTTTACCACATATGGAAAGAATTACAGCCGTCGTTTTCAAGATAAAGCACTGATTACTGAGATATTTTCACACGTACTCCATCAAGCTTTATGTGCTGGTTTGATTGATCCTTCTGAGATATTTGTGGATGGAACCCATATTAAAGCGGCAGCCAACAGCCACAAGTATCATAAGGAAATGGTTGCCCAACAAGCTACATTTATGAGTGAGCAATTGGAAGTTGAGATTGATTTAGATAGGAGAAAACACGAAAAAAAGCCCTTAAAGCCCGCAAAAGAAAGCGAGGCTAAGGAAAAGAAAATCTCAAGGACAGATCCTGAGAGTGGTTGGTTCCACAAGGGGGAACACAAGGAAGTCTTTGCCTATTCTGCCCAAGTAGCGTGTGATAAGCATGGTTGGGCCTTGGCTTATACGGTTGAAGCAGGAAATGTTCATGATAGTCAGGCTTTCCCTGCCCTTTTTGCCAAGATTGAGCCTTTTCATCCAACCTATCTCATCGCAGATGCAGGTTATAAAACCCCAAGTATTGCAAAATTTTTGTTAGACAGAGAGATTACCCCTGTCTTCCCTTATACCCGCCCCAAGGGTGTAAAAGGGAACTTAAGGCCCAATGATTTTGTTTATGATTCCTATTATGACTGTTACCTCTGTCCAGAGAACCAAGTGTTAACCTATCGCACGACGACCCGAGCAGGCTACCGTGAGTATAAGAGTGATTCAACAGTATGTGTCGCCTGTCCCCTATTATCTGTTTGTACCCAGAGCCAGAATCAGCAGAAAGTCATCACAAGACATGTATGGAAAGATGCGCTTGAATGTTGTGAAGAGATTCGACACCAAAGAGGGATGAAGGAGCTCTATAAGAAGCGCAAAGAAACCATTGAGCGGCTCTTTGGGACAGCTAAAGAATACCACAACCTCCGTTATACAAGAGAGAAAGGCAAGTCCAAGATGGAAGATAAGGTTGGGCTTACTTTGGCGTGTTTGAATCTCAAAAAACTAGTAAAAATGAGGGTGGGGAAGCCTTTTTATTTTGTTCAAATGACCATTATGCTATCAAAAGATGAAATCAAAAGATGAAATTTTAGCCTGACAAACAGAAAAAGACAAACACTATTTGGAATGTTTGTCTACGGTCTGAATTCATCACGATAGTGATGGATTTTTTTGTTGAGTGTCAACGGTAGAACATGATTTATAATTAAGTACAGAAACAAAGCAATTTGGTAGCTTCTGTTAACCTTTGTTAAGGTATATACCGTCTTTTAGTTCCAGATTATATTCTTGGAGAATAGCTAGTGAATATATAGCGTAGAAGCTCATTCTGCTATTTTTTGATGTGTGGTAAAAAAATATAAGTATTTTATAAGAAAGATTTAAGAAAAATTTTAACTTTTTCTTATTCCTTTTTAATTTTATGATTTTATACTAGAGTCATAAAAAATCTAAGGAGGATCCTATGAGATTCAATTCAAATCAAAAATATACTCGTTGGTCAATTCGTCGCTTAAGCGTTGGTGTAGCTTCTGTTGCAGTTGCCAGTGGTTTTTTTGTCCTAGTCGGTCAGCCAAGCTCTGTACATGCAGATGAAGTCAATTTAACACCAGCACAAGTTGTACCAAATCCTTCATCGGTAACAGAAAAAAGTGAGTTACCAGAAAATGTTCTTAAAGAAGCTGTGGATACGGCTCTTCCAGAAAATCAGACGATTCCAAGTTCAAAGGAAGCGGTCGATGAAACTAATTCCTCAGAGAAGACTAGTACTGATTCTAAAGATGACGTTGCAAAACCGAAAGAAGAACAGGATACACCAAAGGTCAATTATCCAGCAGAAGAACAAAGCAAACCAGAGGTAGCTCCTGCGACAGTTGGTAGCCAAGATCGTGAAGCTCCTACTCCTCAATCAGTAACAACTCCAGAGGAAGTTAAAAAAGGAGTTTCTGAGAATACGAAGGACACAGTAGATGTTCCAGCCAGCTATCTTGAAAAAGCGAATGTTCCAGGTCCATTCTTGGCCGGAGTTAACCAAGTCATTCCGTATGAAGCTTTCGGTGGTGATGGTATGTTGACGCGTCTCTTGCTCAAATCTTCTGACAAGGCGCCATGGTCCGACAATGGCACAGCGAATAACCCAGCCCTCTTACCACTTGAAGGCTTGGCCAAAGGTCAATACTTCTATGAAGTGGATTTGAATGGCAACACGACAGGCAAAGAAGGTCAAGCCCTTCTCGACCAACTTCGTGCTAATGGCACTCAAGCTTACCAAGCTACTGTCAAAGTCTATGGTGCCAAAGATGGCAAACCGGACTTGACAAATCTTATCACGACAAAAAATGTAACAGTGAAGTTGAACGGCTCTGTTTCAAAAGACGCAGTTAAAGACTCTGTTGCTAACAACATCAAAAATAGCATTGATGTTCCAGCCAGTTATCTTGAAAAAGCAAATGTTCCAGGTCCATTCTTGGCCGGAGTTAACCAAGTCATTCCGTATGAAGCTTTCGGTGGTGACGGTATGTTGACGCGTCTCTTGCTCAAATCTTCTGACAAGGCACCATGGTCCGATAATGGCACAGCGAATAACCCAGCCCTCTTACCACTTGAAGGCTTGGCCAAAGGTCAATACTTCTATGAAGTGGATTTGAATGGCAACACGACAGGCAAAGAAGGTCAAGCCCTTCTCGACCAACTTCGTGCTAATGGCACTCAAGCTTACCAAGCTACTGTCAAAGTCTATGGTGCCAAAGATGGCAAACCAGATTTGACAAATCTTATCGCAACTCGTCAAGTAACGATTCAGCTTCGTGGAAAAGAAGTGGCGACAACACCTTCTCAACAAGGTCAGATGAATACGAAGCCTTCTGTAACAGATTCTATTGGTAAAGTTAAGGATATGGCGATAGAAGAGCAACATATGTCAGATATGAAGGTTGATCATCCAACTTCTAGCTCAATGGCTGATACAGCGAAAAAGTTTGATAAATCTACGCTACCAAAAACTGGTGAAGCTCAAACAGCCACAGCTACCATTAGTTTCTTTGGACTAACCTTGGCAGGTCTTCTTGGATTTCTAGGTTTGAAATCTAAACATGAAGATTAAGATTCAAATCATTTAAAAATTAGTAAAAATAGTGTTATACTAAAGCCAGTATAACACTGTTTTTATCAGGAGAGTGTCAAATGGGAAAGACAATTTTACTTGTTGATGATGAGATGGATATCCTAGATATCCAAAAACGTTATCTATTGCAGGCTGGTTACCAAGTTTTAGTCGCTCATGATGGATTTGAAGGTTTAGAACTTTTCAGAAAAAAATCCGTTGATCTAATCATCACAGATATCATGATGCCAAATATGGATGGTTATGATTTTATCAGTGAGGTTCAGTATTTAGCTCCTGATCAACCTTTTCTTTTTACAACCGCTAAGACCAGCGAGCAGGACAGGATTTATGGTTTGAGCTTGGGAGCAGATGATTTTCTTGCAAAGCCCTTTAGCCCTCGAGAGTTAGTTTTAAGAGTCAATAACATCTTGCGTCGTCTTCAGCGTAGGGGAGAGACAGAACAAATTGAGCTCGGTGATTTAGTGATGAATCATGTGACTCATGAGGTTCGTATTGGAGATCAATTTCTAGAATTAACAGTGAAATCCTTTGAACTCCTCTGGATATTAGCCAGTAATCCTGAGAGAGTGTTCTCAAAGACAGAACTTTATGAGAAGGTGTGGCAGGAAGACTATGTAGATGATACCAACACACTCAATGTTCATATCCATGCACTCAGACAAGAATTGACCAAGCATGCTAGAGGGAACACTCCTGCCATCAAAACGGTCTGGGGGCTAGGGTATAAGATGGAAAGACCATGAGGTGGAAAATGAAGTTAAAAAGTTACATCCTAGTGGGGTATCTGATTTCTACCCTATTAACAATCTTAGTTGTATTTTGGGCAGTGCAGCGGATGTTAATCGCGCAAAGTGAGATTTATTTCTTGGTGGGAGTGACTTTGGTTGCTAGCTTTATTGGAGCAGCAGTTAGTCTCTTTCTATTATCGCCAGTCTTTTCTTCCCTGCGACATCTAAAAAAACAAGCCCAGGATATAGCCGGTAAGGATTTTGGGACAGAGATTGAAGCCAAGGGACCTATTGAATTTCAGGAGTTAGGTCAAGCTTTTAATGATATGTCTCATAATTTACAAGAAACCTTTGCATCCCTTGATGATAGTGAGCAGGAAAAGAGGATGATGATTGCCCAGCTTTCTCATGATATTAAAACACCCATTACTTCTATACAAGCGACTGTAGAGGGAATTATAGATGGAGTTATCAAGGAAGAGGAGCAGGTTCATTATTTAACGACCATTGGTCGTCAGACAGAACGTTTGAATAAACTAGTAGAGGAGTTGGATGTTCTGACTCTTAATGCTCAACCTCGAGCAGATTCAGATAACGAAGTCGAAATCATCTTTTTAGACCAGTTATTGATTGAGGCCATGAGTGAATTTCAACTATTGATAGAACGAGAAGAGCGAGACATTTACATTCAAGTATCTCCTGAATCTGCGAAAATAAAGAGCCATTGTGACAAGCTTTCCCGTATCTTAGTCAACTTACTGAACAATGCCTTTAAATACTCGGATCCTGGGACCAAAGTCGAGGTTGTGGCGCAATTAACAGAGCAGTACTTGACAATCAGTGTGAAGGATGAAGGACAGGGCATCGCTCCTGAGGAGCTGGATAAGATTTTTAAACGCCTTTACCGTGTGGAAACCTCTCGGAATATGAAGACGGGTGGCCATGGTTTAGGACTTGCCATTGCTCAAGAACTGACTCATCAGTTAGGTGGAGAAATTACAGTTGAAAGTCAATATGGACTAGGAAGCACATTTACATTTCGTTTAAACTTGAAATAAATCCATAGTAAATTGTATGAGCTTTTAAATCTTGATATGGGAAAGATAACATCAAATTCAAGTTTTTTCAAATCTTTCTCTCTATTTTTAAGGGGATTTTTATTTTATACTAGATTCAGAAATTGATAGAGAGGTTTTTGAAATGGCAACAAGTTTTTTGTTCTTTATTTCAGTTTTTCTGGCGGGAATTCTATCTTTTTTCTCGCCCTGTATTTTACCGCTTATGCCGGTCTATGTGGGGATTCTGCTGGATTCGGATCAGCCGAAAACGGTTCGGTTTATGGGAAGGGATTTTTCTTGGTACGGTCTAGTTAAGACGCTCAGCTTTATAGCTGGCTTATCAACTGTATTCTTGGTTTTAGGTTATGGAGCTGGTGCTTTGGGGCAAGTCCTCTATGCCCTTGGTTTCGCTATGTTCTGGGCGGTATTGTCATTCTACTGGGAATCCACCAGATGGGAATCATTAATATCCAGCAACTGCAAAAGCAAAAGAGCATCCAACTTAAAAAGAACAGTAAAAGAAGTGATTTTCTTAACGCTTTTCTCTTGGGTATCACCTTTAGCTTTGGTTGGACGCCCTGTGTGGGACCTGTTCTGAGTTCTGTTTTAGCAATTGCAGCTTCAGGAGGCAACGGCGCTCTTCAGGGAGGCTTGCTTATGTTGGTTTATACACTTGGATTAGCCCTTCCTTTTCTAGCCATGGCTTTGGCTTCTGGCTGGGTATTACAGCGCTTTGCGAAACTCAAACCTTATATGGGAACGCTTAAGAAAATCGGCGGTGCACTCATTATTCTCATGGGAATTTTGCTAATGCTTGGAAATCTAAACGTTTTAGCATCATTATTTGGATAAAAATTATATAATTAAAGGAGAAACATCATGAAAAAAATCACTACACTTACAATCGCTGCACTTAGTATCTTTGTCCTAGCTGCCTGCTCTAATCAAAAATCCGATTCTGATATGAAGAAAATGGATGACAGCAGCATGATGAAGAAGGATGATATGAAAAAAGACGACATGAAGAAAGAGGATATGAAAGACTCTAGCATGTCTGATGATAAAATGAAAAAGGATGATATGAAGGACTCTTCTATGATGTCCGACAGTAAGTCTGACATGAAAGATGATATGAAATCAAGCGATTCAAGCATGAAGGATGAAATGAAAGATTCATCCGAAATGTCATCTGACAAATAAGAATTCCACCATAGGAAAGAAAGTCGTCAGTTTTGTCGGCTTTCTCCTTATTTTGAAAGGAAAGAAAACGATGAAGAAGATATCGATATTGACTGTCAGTCTGCTTTGTGTCGGCTTTTTGGGAGCCTGTTCAAATCAGAAGATGAACTCGGAAGTTTCTAAAAGTGATAAAAGCAATATGCAAACAAAAGCTGATTCTGAGCAATCTACCAAGATGGCCAAGGACTTTAGTCTTCAAGGAGTAGACGGCAAGACCTACAAGCTGTCTGATTTCAAAGGCAAGAAAGTATATCTAAAGTTTTGGGCTTCTTGGTGCTCTATCTGTCTATCCACTCTTGGAGATACCAATGATTTGGCTAAGGAGCAGTCAGGAAAAGATTATGTTGTCCTGTCAGTGGTGTCTCCGACTTTTAATGGAGAAAAGTCTGCAGATGATTTCAAGGAATGGTACAAATCTTTGGATTATAAAGACTTCCCAGTTCTCATGGACACCAAGGGAGAATTGCTGAAAGAATACGGTATTCGCTCTTATCCATCTGCTCTTTTTATTGGCAGCGATGGTTCTCTTGCCAAGACACATATTGGCTACATGAGCAAGGAAGATATTGAGAAAACACTAAAGGAAATCAAGTAGAAAGGAGCAATAAACATGGAAGGAAAATGGAAAATTCTTCTGGTTATGCTTGGCTTGCTTGTCTGCTTTGGACTGGTCTATGTGATTGCGGGAAATGGTAAGCAATCATCTCCTGAACAGATTAAGAAAGCCTCTATGAGTAAGACAGAAGCTGTATCCCAACAAAAGCAAGAAGATGTCAAGGAAGAGGACAAGCGGGAGATTTATCTTGCCGGTGGCTGTTTCTGGGGGGTAGAAGAATACTTTTCTCGCGTGCCAGGTGTACTTGATGCAGTATCAGGCTATGCAAATGGTAAGGGCGACATGACCAAGTATGAATTGGTCTCCCAAACTGGTCACGCTGAGACGGTTCACATCACTTACAATGCCAAGAAAATTTCGCTAAAAGAAATTCTGCTTCACTATTTCCGCATCATTGATCCAACTTCTAAAAACAAGCAGGGAAATGATCAGGGTACCCAGTATCGGACAGGCGTTTATTATACGGACGAAGCTGATCTTGATACTATTAATCAGGTCTTTGATGAGGTTGCTAAGAAATATGATAAGCCTTTAGCTGTTGAAAAAGAACCTCTGAAAAACTTTATCAAGGCAGAAGATTATCATCAGGATTACCTAAAAAAGAATCCTAATGGATATTGCCATATTGATGTCAATCAAGCTGCTTACCCAGTTATCGAAGCTAGTCGCTATCCTAAGCCTAGCGATGAAGAGATTAAGGCTAAGCTCTCGCCAGAAGAATACGCTGTCACACAAAAGAATGACACAGAGCGAGCTTTTTCTAATCGATATTGGGATAAGTTCGATGCTGGTATCTATGTGGATGTGGTGACAGGAGAACCTCTCTTTTCATCAAAGGATAAGTTTGACTCAGGCTGCGGTTGGCCCAGTTTCACCCGTCCTATTAGTCCAGATGTTGCGACTTATAAAGAAGATAAGAGTTTCAATATGACTCGAACGGAAGTTCGCAGTCGGGTTGGAAATTCCCATCTGGGGCATGTTTTCACAGACGGACCTAAGGACAAGGGAGGTTTGCGCTATTGTATCAATAGTCTGTCAATTAAGTTCATTCCAAAAGCTGAGATGGAGGAGAAGGGCTACGGTTATCTTTTGGATTATGTTTAAGAGCATTTTGATTGAAAATTTGCTATAATAAATCCAGTATAAATAAGGAGTTGAATCTTGTGTATTCAATTATGATTGTAGAGGATGAGTATCTGGTAAGACAGGGGATTGCGTCCTTGGTAAACTATGAACAGTTTGGTATGCAAGTCATTGCCCAGGCTGAAAATGGAATAGAAGCTTGGCAGAAATTTCAGAAAAATCCTGCTGACATTTTGCTGACCGATATCAATATGCCACAGATGAACGGTCTCGAACTGGCCAAGCTAGTCAGAGACCAGGC
Organism: Streptococcus sanguinis; assembly: GCA_013378335.1. NCBI lineage: Bacteria > Bacillati > Bacillota > Bacilli > Lactobacillales > Streptococcaceae > Streptococcus > Streptococcus sanguinis. The sequence continues at coordinate 1,229,187 of CP040556.1, read as the reverse complement.
TCCTAAGTGCCATATCGTTTTTCTGACGGGATATGATGATTTTGACTATGCTCGGACGGCCATTAAGCTAGGTGCAGATGACTATCTGCTAAAGCCCTTTTCCAAGGATGATGTTGAGGAAATGTTGGCCAAGCTGCGGACCAAGCTCGATAAAGAACGTAAAAAAGCCCAGATTCAAAACTTGGTTGATCAGGGGCAACGCTCTGAGTTGGAAGAGGCTATTCACGAGCGTCTAGCTGATTCAGAATTAAGTCTGAAAAGTTTGGCTTTCCAATTAGGGTTTAGTCCGTCCTATCTTAGCGTTCTTATCAAAAAAGAATTAGGCTTGCCCTTTCAGGATTATCTGATCCAAGAGCGGATGAAAAAAGCAAAACTCTTACTCTTAACTACAGATTTGAAGATTTATGAAATAGCAGAGCAGGTAGGTTTTGACGATATGAACTATTTTTCTCAGCGCTTCAAGCAGGTGGTTGGGCTGACACCCCGGCAGTTTAAAAAAGGAGAGGAGAAATGAAACGGTATCCGCTTCTTATCCAGTTGATTGTCTATATTTTTCTGCTGGTTCTTTTACTCTTGGGGGTGTTGGAGTCTTTACTATCAGACTAGCTCGGGGACTATTCGGCAGCTGACAGAGCGGACGACTCGCAATAGTATGGAGCAAAGCGGGCAGTTCATTGCTTCCTATTTGCAGAAATTAAAGCAAACCACCTCCGCACTAAGCAAGGAAGAAACGATTCGGAAGTTTGCTCAGAATCAAGAAAGCAGCGAAACGTCAGTTCAGTCTTTGATGAAAACCATCATTGAGACAGATCCGGATTTAGTGTCGGCAGTATTGGTTACCAAGGACGGGCGCGTGGTATCGACAGATACTCAAATCAGCATGCAGACATCTTCTGATATGATGAATGAAAAATGGTATCAGGAAGCTGTTCATACCAAAGCCATGCCTGTCTTGACTCCTGCTCGCAAAGAGTCCCTGTCATCTGAGAAGGAGAAGTGGGTTGTTTCCGTCACTCAGGAAGTAGTGGATGAAGCAGGGCAGAATCTCGGTGTTGTACGTTTGGATATCGGCTATAACAGTCTCAAAGCCTATCTGGATCGGCTTCAGCTAGGGAAGAAAGGATTTAGTTTTATTGTTAATAGCCAGCATGAATTTGTCTATCATCCTAAGAAAAGTGTTTATTCATCCAGTCAGGAAATGAAAGCTATGCAGCCCTATATCTCGGTCAAGGAGGGTTACGCAGACCAGAGACAGGCTTTTGTCTACCAGATTGATATCGCGGACAGCGACTGGACTTTAATTGGCGTCGCCTCATTAGAGCAATTGCAGATGCTTCAGTCACAGATGCTTTATTCTTTTGTGGGAATGGGCGTTTTAGCACTCATGCTGTGCTTGACTGGTATTTGGTTTGTTCTACGTTTGTGGATTAAACCTCTGCAGAATCTACAGGCTGTCATTCTAAAGATTGGGGCAGGTGATTCAAATCTGCGAGCGGAAGCAAAGGGTTCTCCAGAGTTGGTTGACTTGGCTCAGCAGTTCAATAAAATGCTGGATCAGATTGAACAGCTGATGGAAGCTGTCAAGACTGAAGAACAAAATGTCCGACGCTATGAGCTCCGAGCTCTCTCAGCTCAAATCAACCCCCATTTCCTTTATAACACCTTAGATACGATTGTCTGGATGGCTGAGTTTAATGACAGCAAGCGTGTTGTTGAGGTAACAAAATCACTCGCTCAGTATTTCCGTTTGGCGCTTAATCAAGGGCACGAACAGATTTCTCTTAGAGATGAGATTGATCACGTTCGTCAGTATCTCTTTATCCAGAAGCAGCGCTATGGTGACAAGCTCCAATATGAGATTGAAGAGGATGAATCTATAGCTGATTATAAACTGCCCAAGCTGGTACTTCAGCCTTTGGTTGAAAATGCTATCTATCATGGCATCAAGGAAATTGACAGACAGGGCATGATTCGTGTGACATCGGCAGCAGAAGAGGGAAGGCTGACATTATCTATCTATGATAACGGCCGAGGCTTTGATGTCAACGCCTCTATGGATGCGACCCTCCTTCGTTTAGGTGGTGTCGGTCTGAAAAATGTCGATCAACGTTTAAGATTGCAGTTCGGAGACGACTACCATATGGAAATCCAGTCCGAACCAGATAAATTTACCCAGATTAGTCTTTATTTGCCGCTAGTTACAGATGATTAGGTCTATTAAGTTTTAAAATATTCAAGCCGGTAGGATTTCCTCCGGCTTTTTACTGTTTGAAAAAATGCACTGGTTTTGCTGTTCATAAAGCAAAATTTTCTCTTTTCTAGTCTCATGAGTTTGCATGAAAATTACCGTAGCGGATTTGTGAAAAATCTATAAGATTCAATTATAATGATAAGTGAATGTATATTCTACGTAAGTAGTTAGAGGAGAGAAAATGGAATCACCTTTATTTTTTGTTTCAGTTTTTTTAGCGGGTATTTTGTCCTTCTTTTCCCCTTGTATTTTTCCCTTATTGCCGGTTTATATTGGTATTTTATTGGATGACAAGGAGGTCAAGACCCTGAAAATATTTGGCCGGGAGCTTGCTTGGCAAGGCATGGTTAGAACACTGTTTTTCATTGCGGGCATCTCAACGGTCTTCTTTTTGCTAGGCTTTGGAGCAGGCTTTCTAGGAACAATTATTTACAGTACTACCTTTCGTTATGTGATGGGCGGTCTCATCATTCTGCTAGGTCTGCACCAGATGGAGCTTATTAATATTCGCCAGTTACAGATTCAAAAGAGTTTGACTTTCAAAAAGAATGGTCAGAAACATCATTTTTGGTCTGCATTCTTATTAGGTATTACCTTTAGCTTTGGCTGGACTCCTTGCATTGGTCCGATTCTCAGCTCAGTCTTGGCCTTAGCAGCTTCGGGTGGGAATGGTGCATTCCAGGGAGCCATTCTGACCTTGATTTACACCTTAGGAATGGCCCTGCCTTTCCTAATCTTGGCTTTGGCATCTAGCTTTGTTATGCAGTATTTTAATAAAATCAAGCCTTATATGAGTCTGATGAAGAAAATTGGCGGAGCCCTGATTATTCTGATGGGAATTCTGCTGATGCTAGGACAGCTCAACGCCCTGTCTGGACTTTTTGGGTAAAAGGAGAAAGAAATATGAAAAAAATCGTTACATTATTAGCAACTGTGTCAGCTGTAGCCTTTTTGGCAGCCTGCTCGGAGCAGGAGGATAAGCCTATGACTATGCCCACAACCAGCAGCTCGTCTAGTGAAACCACTCAGACAAGTACAGTCGCCCAAGCAGCTGTCGGTCAAGAGGCGCCAGACTTTACTCTGCAGTCTATGGATGGAAAAACAGTCAAACTTTCTGACTATAAAGGCAAGAAAGTTTATCTAAAATTCTGGGCTTCTTGGTGTGGACCTTGTAAGAAGAGTATGCCAGAATTGGTCGAATTGGCTGGTAAAACAGATCGTGATTTTGAAATCTTGACAGTTGTAGCACCAGGTCTCCAAGGAGAGAAGTCAGTCGAGGAATTTCCAAAATGGTATCAAGAACAAGGTTATAAAGATGTACCAGTTCTATTTGATACTTCAGGAGAAATTTTCCAAGCCTATCAGATCCGCAGTATCCCGACTGAAATCCTTATTGACGGTCAAGGGAAAATCGGTAAAATCCAGTTTGGGGCTATCAGTAATGCTGATGCAGAAGCAGCTTTCAAAGAAATGAAATAAAGCAAAAAAGAGGCTGGGACAAAAGTCCTAGCCTCTCAATTGTCTTTGGATTGTCGAGCAAGACGCAGTGGTTGAGTGGGCTCTACTACGCTGATTTCATCAGCTTTTACAGCCCTACTCAACTGTGCGGAGGTGGGACGACGAAATCGAATTCTAACGAATTCCCGATTTCTGTCCCACTCTCTTTTTAGTTTGTAATGTGATTAAACGCTAGCACCTGATGTCGCGTCAGCTCCTTCGCCTCCAGCATCAGAAGCACCAGAAGTAGCATCTGCGTCTCCATGGCCTCCAGCAGCAGGAGCGAATGGTCCGCTGCCTCCAACCAAACGTTGACCAGTTTCTTTTAAGTACCAGTCGAGCCATGGTTGGAAATTAAAGACGATTTCATTGATACCTGCGTATGATCCGTCAGGATAGTACATAGCTTGGTAGTTGTGGGTATTGATAACGCCTGCAGGTGAACCTGGGACGATTGTACGTACGTATTCTTGGTTTCCGTTGCGAAGTGTTCCGATAACCCACTCTACATTTTTCATCCGAGCTGGTGGGAGAGAACCATGAACGGTTGACATGCGGCTACCTGATTGAGGTGGCACGCGTTTGGCAAACATGGTGTCTGGGTCTTGGTGGGCGTTGTTGTAGTAGAGGAATTGGTTGTTATCGTCAGCGTATGTCAATTCAAACGGCATAGCTTTCAAGAACATATCAATTTGATTAACGGTCAAGATACCATGGTCAAGTTTGACATAAGTATCGCCTGAAACAGCGCCAGTGATTTCAGCGACTTTTTCCACCCATTCTGGATCATCTGGATCAACTTCTGTAATTGTCGTAGCGATTGGCTTTCCGCAGTCTAAGTCTTCAGGTTCAATTGGTTTTGGTTTTTTCAATTTTGAAACGACCTCTACATATTTGATAAAGTTATCTAAGCATGTTTCAAGGAAATTCACAGTTCCTTCGTTGGTGATATTACCATCATTGTCAAAAGCTTCCTTGGCTTTGCCCAGCAAGAACTCATTGCCTGGAAGGGTATAAGCATTGACGCCAGGAGCATCTAGGATTTTACGCAGGTGAACTTGAGCACGAGATGTTCCTTGGTCGTAGTAAGAAGCACCGACAATCATGACAGGCTTGCTTTCGAAAGGATGAACCTCGTAGGAGAGCCATTCTAAGACACTCTTCAAAGGAGCGCTGATAGTATGATTGTGCTCAGGGGTTGCGATGATGACACCATCTGCACGTGTGATTTTGTTATACAAATAACGCAATTGGAAGCTTTCATCCCATTTTTCATCTTGGTTAAACATTGGGACTTCATCGATTTCTAAGACTTCCAATTCAAATTTAATTTTGAACTGACGGCGGATGAATTCCAATAATTTTCGGTTATATGATTGTTCGTAGTTTGATCCTACAATTCCAACAAATTTCATTCTTTCAGTCTCCTATCTTACAATTTTTCCCAGTTAAATTCTTCAGCATCTTTGCGAAGCAATTCTTGTGCGTTGCGCAATTTTTCGGTGATTTTGACAAAGATACGGAAGTCATCAAAGATAGCATCCAATTTTTTGACAACATCAAGATCTACCAAGTCTCCGCTTTGGTCAAAAGCTTGAAGAGAATGTGAAAGCAAGAACTCATCTGGAAGAACAGTTGCCTTGATTTCTGGAGCGTTCAAAATTTGACGGAGCTGCAATTGGGCACGAGAGGAGCCAAGTGTACCATAAGAAGCACCAGTGATCATGACAGGTTTGTTCAGCAGTGGATAAATTCCGTAAGAAAGCCAAGCCAGAGCATTCATGAGCACAGCTGGGATAGAATGGTCGTATTCAGGTGTGCCAATAAGTACGCCATCCGCAGCATCGATTTTTTCGGCAATTTCTGATACCAATTCAGGTACGTTTCTATCAGCAGGTTTATTAAACATAGGGATATCTTTAATCTCAACCAGCTCGATTTCAGCCTTGTCAGCGAAGTGCTTAGACATATATTGAAGAAGTTGCCGGTTTGTAGAACGGTTAGAATTTGTTCCAACAATTGCAATAAGTTTTAACATAGAATTTCCTTTCTGAAATTAAGATACAGTGCCCTCATGTGTGCATTTATTTTTCTTTAAGCAAGTAAAACCTAGAAGAAAGAGAGGGCGTTTTTTTAATGAGCATGTTTATAAAAGATAGGGCGATAGAGGTACCGCTTGGTGTGGCAACAAAGTTATCACTTTTGAAAATTAAGAAGCAGGAATTATCTGCTCTAAAAGGCCTGAGCTACAGAAGAGCTGACTATCCTGGGTGATAATCAATGCTTCAATCCCTGTTTGATGTTCAATCTGAGACAGAATTGATGTCGGACTTTCACCAAATAGGCGAGTCGTCCAGATTTCACCATCTACCGACTTGTCTGAAACAATGGTCAGACTAGCCAATTGATTTTCGATAGGATAACCTGTTTTGCGATTCAGAATGTGATGGTAGTTTTGCCCATCCACTGTAAGGGTTCGCTCGTAGATTCCTGATGTGACCACTGACTGATTGGTGACAGCTAAGATAGCTGAGTGCTTGCCGCGAGGCTGCTTGGGATTTTGGATGCCAATTCGCCAGGCGCGCTGGCTGACTGCATTTTTCCCAATCGTCAGAACATTGCCACCGAGATTGATAAGAGCAGAAGTCACTCCCTGACTCAGAAAATAGTCCTTAATTTTATCAGCGATATATCCTTTAGCCAAGGCGCCTAAATCCAGCTTCATGCCTTTCTTAGCCAAAAAGACACTATGGTCTTCTGGGTTCAGCTCAAGCAAATTTGGGTCGGTTAAGCTCAGAGCTTGCTGAATCTCCTCCGTACTTGGGAGATGAGCGTCTGAAAATCCTATCCGCCAGGTCTGGACTAGAGGGCCAATCGTGATATTTAAGTGGCTGCCTTCTGCTAGGCTGTGATATTTTCCCAGCTCAATCAGCTCAAAAAGCTCTGGATGAACTGAGACACTTTTAAATCCTGCCAAATGGTTGATAGTCATGAGTTCAGAGTCTTCATCATTGGCACTGAAGCGATTTTTATAGAGATGAAGCAGTTGGACCGCCTCATCTAAGAGTATTTCCGCCCGCTCATGATAGAGAGAGATACAAATTGTACTTCCCATCAAATGAAGCGAGCGAGAAGCGAAGTCCACATTATCACAACCTTTCTAAAATTAACCTCTCTGACCTTATTATATCAAAAAGATACCGGTTTCACAATCTTAAATTTGTTATATTTTCAGAAAATAAAACTTTGGAAAAAAGTAGTTTTTATGAAGCATTTAGACTGCAGTGGTACAGCTTTTTAGGGAGTCTAAGAATTTTTGAAAATTTCGAGCAAATTTCTTGTAAACGCTCACAGGAGATGATATACTTGTCTAGTAAATTATAAATTAAGGTAGGACTATTCTTATGAGTAAAATCGTTGTAGTTGGTGCAAACCACGCAGGTACAGCGTGTATTAATACAATGTTGGATAATTATGGTGCAGAAAATGAAGTAGTTATTTTTGACCAAAACTCAAACATTTCATTCTTGGCATGCGGAATGGCCCTTTGGATTGGACAGCAAATCAGCAAGCCAGATGGACTTTTTTATGCAGACAAAGAAACTTTTGAAGCAAAAGGCGCAAAAGTTTATATGAATTCACCAGTTGAGTCAATTGATTATGATGCGAAAAAAGTTACAGCTATCGTTGATGGCAAAGAGCATGTAGAGTCTTATGACAAATTGATTTTAGCTACAGGTTCTCAGCCAATTCTTCCGCCAATCAAAGGTGCTGAGTTTGATCCTAACAGCCGCGAATTTAAATCAACCTTAGAAAATCTGCAATTCGTAAAATTGTATCAAAATGCTGCAGATGTTATCGAGAAATTGCAAGACAAGAGCAAACATATCGAACGTGTGGCAGTAGTAGGTGCTGGTTATATTGGGGTTGAGTTGGCAGAAGCCTTCAAACGTCTTGGTAAAGAAGTGATTCTGATTGATGTTGTGGATACTTGCTTGGCTGGTTACTATGACCACGACTTGTCTGATATGATGCGCCAAAACCTTGAAGACAACGGTGTTCAATTAGCCTTCGGTCAAACTGTTCAAGCTATTGAGGGTGAAAGCAAGGTAGAACGCATTGTAACAGATAAGGCTAGCTATGATGTTGACATGGTAGTGCTTGCTGTTGGTTTCCGTCCAAACACTGGTCTTGGTGCTGGCAAGTTGGAAACATTCCGCAATGGTGCTTTCTTGGTGGATAAGAAGCAAGAAACTAGCATCAATGATGTTTATGCAATCGGTGACTGTGCGACTGTCTACGATAATTCTATCAATGATACAAACTACATTGCCTTGGCTTCTAACGCCCTGCGCTCTGGTATCGTAGCAGCTCATAATGCTTGTGGTCATGAATTGGAATCTAACGGTGTTCAAGGTTCTAATGGTATCGAAATCTTTGGTCTGAAGATGGTTTCAACTGGTCTGACAGAAGAAAAAGCTAAACGCTTTGGTTACAGCCCAGCAGTAGTTGAGTTTAAAGATACTCAAAAAACCAACCTTCCTTGAAAAGGTTGAGCATCATGATGTTACAATTAAGATTGTCTATGATAAAGATACACGTGTAGTTCTTGGAGCTCAGATGGTTTCTAGAGAAGATATGTCTATGGGGATTCACATGTTCTCATTGGCCATTCAGGAAAAGGTTACAATTGATAAATTGGCCTTGCTGGATCTCTTCTTCCTGCCACACTTCAACAAACCATACAACTACATTACTCAAGCAGCTTTGCGCGCTAAATAAGAAAATAATTAAGTCTGGGACAATTCCCGGACTTTTTTGTGTAGAGTCTTTAAAAAGAAAGCTGAAATAAGAAATTTATATTTCATCTGTTTATCAGGCCTGCTTTGTGCTAGAATATTGGTAAAGTAACTATTTAGAGGAGATTGGGAATGGCAAAAGAGGTTAGCTCACGTGAGGACGACATCAAGAGAGAATTTAATTTCGCAACTCATTCGATTATTTCCCAGGTTTTGCGAGGTGTTTTAGTTGGGATGTTTGCTGGACTAGTAGTAGGCATTTTTCGCTTTTTGATTGAAAAAATCTTTCATTTAGTGCAGGATGTCTACCATAGGAGTCAGCAATCTTTGCTTTGGTTACTGGCCTTGGTATTGCTTTATTGTTTCATTGTCTTGCTCAATGCCCGCTTGGTAAAGTCGGAGAAAAATATCAAGGGGTCGGGGATTCCGCAGGTCGAAGCAGAGCTGAAAGGCCTGATGTCGCTTTCTTGGTGGAGTGTTCTCTGGAAGAAGTTTGTATTGGGGATTTTAGCCATTTCCAGCGGTCTGATGTTGGGTCGAGAAGGGCCAAGTATTCAGCTGGGTGGTATGAGTGGCAAAGGCATCTCTAAATTTCTGAATTTAAGTGCTGCTGAGGAGAGGGCGCTCATTGCTAGCGGTGCGGCAGCAGGCTTAGCAGCAGCTTTTAATGCACCAATCGCAGGTCTGCTATTCGTAGTAGAAGAAGTTTACCGTCATTTTTCACGTTTTTTCTGGGTTTCTACGCTGGCGGCTAGTTTAGTCGCTAACTTTGTCTCGCTCTCCATGTTTGGACTGACGCCAGTGCTGGATATGCCGGATAATATCCCAGTCATGAGGCTGGAGCAGTATTGGATCTACCTAGTCATGGGCTTGCTGCTGGGCTTGTCAGGCTTTATTTATGAGAAAGTTATTTTGAATATTCAGCTGGTTTATCAGTTTTTGGGCCGAATATTTGGGATGTCAGAAGCCTACTATCCTATTCTGGCCTTTGCCTTGATTCTTCCGATTGGTTATTTCTTACCACACTTGTTGGGCGGGGGCAATCAGTTGATTTTATCTTTGACTGCTGGTCATTACACTGTAGGAACCTTGCTCTTGTTTTTTGCTCTGCGTTTTGTCTGGAGTATGTTAAGTTACGGGAGTGGATTGCCGGGGGGGATTTTCCTGCCTATTCTAGCTCTGGGGTCATTGCTTGGCGGAGCAATGGGTGCAGTCTGTCTGCAGCTGGGTTTGATTTCTCAGGAGCAATTTCCAATTTTCATTATCCTAGGCATGAGTGGTTATTTTGGCGCCATTTCCAAGGCTCCGCTAACAGCCATGATTCTGGTCACAGAGATGGTTGGAGACATTAGTAATCTCATGCCGCTGGGACTGGTCACTCTGACAGCTTACATCATCATGGATTTGCTAAAAGGAGCGCCCGTCTATGAGGCCATGCTGGAAAAAATGTTGCCAGACAGTATCGAAGACAAGGGAGATACGACTTTAATTGAAATCCCTGTTTCTGAAAAGATTGCAGGTCGGCAAGTGCATGAGCTAAACTTACCAGATGGAGTTTTGATTACTATGAATATCCACAAGGGCAAGACTCAGACAGTCAATGGCAGCACGCGCCTCTATCTGGGAGATACGATTTATTTGGTCCTGAAAAAGACGGAGATTGGGAAAGTCAAAGAAGCACTGCTTTAGTGGTCTTAATATATAGTTTTTGATTAAATTGTCAGACAATTTCTTGAAATATGAGAAAAAAACTGGTATAATTTACAGGAAATAATCTCATATCAGAGAGAAAACAAAGGAGTCACCATGAAAAAACTTGGCATCGTCCTATTTTCAACGGCAATTTTACTGACTGGCTGTGCAGCCAACAATTCTACAAATAAGACTGGCTCAAGCAGTCAAACATCTAGCAGCCAAACGCATGTCAATCAGAAAGAATTGGACAAGGCGACAGCGGATTACAAAACCTTTGTCCAAGGACAAATCGATCAGCTCCTGACAGATACGGAGAAGTTTCGTGATACCCTTAAAGAAGGAAAGCTTGATGAGGCTAAAAAGCAATATCCGCTTATCCGGATGGCCTACGAGCGCTCGGAGCCGATTGCTGAGAGCTTTGGTGAATCAGATGTTAAAATTGACTTCCGCTTAGTCGACTATGTAGACGAAAACAAGACCGAAGAAGGCTGGTCTGGTTTCCACCGCATTGAAAAATCATGTGGGAGCAAAATACAACCAAGGGCACTGAAAGCTATGCCGATCAGCTGGTTAACGATATCAAGGAGCTAAAGGCTAAAATCGCAACGGTTGAAGTGACGCCAGATATGATGCTGACAGGCGCTGTTGACTTGCTCAATGAAGTGGCGACCAGCAAGATTACAGGCGAGGAAGAAGTATTCTCCCATACAGATCTCTATGATTTCCGAGCCAATATTGAAGGGGCAGAAAAGATTTTTGAGCTCTTCAAGCCATTGATTCAAGACAAGGACGAGAAGCTTGTCAAGACCTTGGAACTTGAGTTTAAGAACGTCAATAGTCTCCTAGATAAGCACATGACCGACTCTGAAAACTACAAGCTCTATACAGAATTGACAAAAGAAGACACCAAGGAGCTGGCGGAAGCTGTAACAAAACTGGGTGAGCCTCTTTCACAAATGGGAGTCATTCTAGACGGGGAATAAAGATATGACAAACGACGAAAAATGGTTTAATAAAAAGATGGATCGTCGTGAATTTCTTAAAAAAGCAGGGATTGGAGGCGCTGGTCTTGCACTGGGTGTCTCTGGTGCATCTGCTTTTTTCGCTAATCAGGCGAAGGAAGATAAGAAATTCGCTGACGGTGAGGAAGAAATCAGCTTCTATGGAGAGCATCAGGCGGGTATTACAACTCCCATGCAGAAAAATATCTACTTTGTTATTCTGGATTTGCATACGACAGATAGGGAGACCATTATCCAGCTCTTCAAGGACTGGACAGCCTATAGCGAGAAGCTAGTCGATGGAGAATTAGTCAAAAAAGATAATTCAAATGCTCTTTTGCCGCCAACAGATACTGGAGAAACTGTCGGTCTCAACCCTTATCGACTGACCTTGACCTTTGGTGTCTCAGCCGATTTTCTGAAAAAAATGGGCTTGTCAGACAAACGACCTAAGGCTTTTCGGGATTTGCCGCCTTTTCCAAAGGAGCAACTCAAAGAAAAATATACGGGTGGCGATATTGTCATCCAAGCCTGCGCAGATGATGAGCAGGTAGCCTTTCATGCGGTCCGCAATCTGGTCCGCAAGGGCAGAAATGCCATCACCATGAAGTGGAGTCAGTCAGGCTTTGCAGCTATCGGAGACCGGATGTCAACGCCTCGTAATCTCTTTGGATTTAAGGACGGCACGGCCAATGTGACCAAGGAAAAAGACTTCGATAAGGTCATTTGGTGCGACAGCAAGGACTGGATGCAGGGTGGCTCTTACATGGCTGTCCGCCGAATCCAGATGTTCCTTGAGACCTGGGATCGGACCAATCTGCAGGAGCAAGAAAATACTTTTGGCCGCTACAAGGAAAGCGGAGCGCCTTTTGGCAAGAAAGACGAGTTTGACGAGGTTGACTTAGACTTGCTGCCAGAGGATTCACATGTCCGTCTGGCCAAGGAGGTTGATAAGCCTATATACCGCCGGTCTTACTCGTACTCGGATGGGATTGATGAAAGTACTGGTCAGTTTGACACTGGCTTGCTCTTTCTATCTTTCCAAAAAGATCCAGACAGCTTTGTCAAAGTTCAGACCAATCTAGGCGCTCAAGATAAGATGAATGAGTACGTCACACATGTCGGCAGTGGCTTGTTTGCTTGCTTTGGTGGAGTGAAAAAAGGAGAGTACCTTGGTCAAAAATTATTTGAATAAAAGCCTATTTGTCTTAGGTCTCTTGCTGATCTTTTTGGCTAAGCCAGTTTTAGCGGACGAGAACTACAGCAGTTTATTCGTCAAAATCACTGATGCCAGTACTGCAGTCAAGCAGAATGATCAGGAAAAAGCCAAGCAGCTAGTTGGAGAAATCAAGACTGACTTTGAAAAGGTGGCTAATCACGACTCTGCAGCGGGACAAGAGGTAAGCAAGGCACTAGACTTATCGGGTCAGGTGACGGAGGAGAAACTGACACAGATCTCTTCTGCCCTCTTGAAATTTGAGAAAGAGCAGAATCCAGTCGACTTAGAGGCCGAGAAAAAGAAGCTTCTCAGTAAGCTAGAGCCAAAATTTGAAAATCTACAAAAGGCTATTAGTGCTAAGGATTTAGAAGCGACTCGAGAAGCATACAAGAAGATGAATAGCACCTGGACCACCAATGAAAGCGTGGTCCGAGACAACAGCACAGCTCATTACGGCAAGGTAGAAACAGCTATTTCATTCCTGCGCAGCGCCATTGAGACGGAGCCTACTGACTTTGACATGATTCAGTCTTCATTTGATGATTTGAAAACTGCCATTGATAATTTTGTCAAAGGAGAAAAAATCCAAGAAACTGCTGGCAATCTGACTCTGAAAGATGGGATTAAGCTCCTAGAGGAGGCCTTGAGTCTCTTCGAAGCGGCGATGATAAAAAGGCCGCTGCCAAGATGAAAGAGTTCATTACTATTTGGCCAACTATTGAAGGAGATGTCAGTGTCAATAATCCGTCGCTTTATAACAAGGTCGAGAGTCAGACGCCTGTTATTATGGTCAAGGGTAGCGAAGAGAAGTATCAAAAGCAGCTAGAAACCTTGATTAGTGAGCTGTCACAGATTGATACGACAGCTTCCTATCATTTCTTTGATGCTATGCTGATTTTGCTGCGTGAGGGTGTAGAAGCGCTCTTGATCGTCATGGCTTTGGTAACGACTCTGAAAGCCTCCAAGATGAAAAAAGGACTCAAATGGGTCTATGCTGGCGCAGCGAGTGGAGTTCTAGCCAGTGCTGTGATTGCAGCTTTGCTGCAGTTTCTTTTCCCGGCAGTTGCTTCCGGATCCAATCGTGAGATTATCGAAGGTGCAGTGGGAATTTTTGCTGTCGCCATGATGATATTGGTTGGTATATGGCTGCACAGCAAGTCTTCTATTCAAAAATGGAATGCCTTCATGGAAATCAGATGAAGGCTGTAACAGCCACAGGCAGTTTTCTTTCCATGTTTGCTCTTAGTTTTCTGGCAGTTTTCCGTGAAGGGGCTGAGACCATCCTCTTTTATGCGGGAATTCTGCCGCGCATCACTATGACTGATTTCCTTTTGGGAATCGGCTTGGCTCTTCTGGTCTTGGTCTTGCTGGCCTTTATCATGAGCAAGGCGTCTGGTCTGCTCAAGCCACACAGTATTTTCTTCTGGCTGACCTGGCTAATCTATGCTCTGGCCTTTAAGATGCTGGGCGTCAGCATCCATGCCCTTCAGCTAACCAATATCCTACCGACTCACTTAATCAATGGCTTTGTGACTGTAGAATGGATGGGGATTTATCCAAGCCTAGAAGTGGTAGTTAGTCAGGCATTCTTTATCTTACTGATTGTCTATGTAAGCTGGAAAAATCAGAGAAGCGAGCAGCAGCATGGATAAAAAAGAACAGACTATTATTGAGCATTTGATTGAGTTCAGACGACGTTTTCTAGCAGTACTGGCTTGCTTTTTCCTGGTTTTTCTAGTCAGCTTGCTCTTTTCAGCCGATATTTATCGATGGCTAACCAGTAATTTTGAGCAGAAGCTGCTGGTGCTGGGTCCGGATGATATCCTTTGGATTTATATCAGTCTGGCTAGTCTGGTCGCTTTTTCCCTGACCTTGCCATTTTTAGTTTATCAGGTCTGGGAGTTTGTCCGACCGGCTTTGCGAGCCAATGAAGCGCGAGCCGTTTTCGCCTATATCCCGGCTACCTTTCTCTGTTTTGTGCTGGGGCTGGCTTTCGGTTTTTACTTTGTGACTCCGGCTATTTTACAGGTTTTGCTGTCGCTGGGGGAGGGGCTCTTTGAGACTCGGCTGACAGCACAGAATTATCTTAGTTTCGTCTTTCATACCACTATTCCGATTGCATGCCTTTTTGAGCTGCCGGTTCTTGTGTCCTTTCTGACTTCTATAGGTTTGCTCAATCCGAAATTTTTGGTAAAATATAGACGATACGCTTACTTCGTTTTGCTGGTTTTAGCTGTTGTCCTGACACCGGCTGACTTTATCAGTGACTTGACTATGACAGTACCTCTGATTTTGCTCTATGAAGTCAGCATCTTGCTCAGTCGCATCATTTATCAAAGAAAATCAACGAGGAGAAATTAATGGGACTTTTAAAAGACATCGGAGTACCTGGGGTAATCATTATTGTTCTGGGAGCCCTGCTCATTTTCGGACCAAAACGCCTGCCCGAACTGGGACAATCAATCGGTAAAATGTTTTCAGAATTCAAAAAAGCAGTCAATCATGCTGGAGAGGAAGACAAGACCGAGAATAAAAATGAAAAAGAGTAAACGAAAAACACGGATAGCCGTGTTTTTCTGCTAGAGTCAAGATGGCTTGTGAAAAGGGGGATAAATGAAAAAATTAGAAGAACGGATTCTCAGAGATGGACAAGTGTTAGGTGAAAATATCTTGAAAGTTGACTCTTTTCTGACCCATCAGGTTGATTTTTCATTGATGAAAGAAATTGGCCAAGTCTTTGCGGAGGCGGTAAAGGATGCAGGAATTACCAAGGTAGTGACTATTGAGGCTTCTGGTATTGCTCCAGCTGTCTACGTAGCAGAGGCTCTGGGGCTACCAATGATTTTCGCTAAGAAGGCCAAAAACATCACGATGACAGAAGGGATTTTGACGGTTGAAGTTTATTCTTTTACCAAGCAAGTGACTTCGACCGTTTCGATTGCTGGGAAATTTCTCAACTCTGACGATAAGGTGCTGATTATTGACGATTTTTTGGCTAATGGTCAGGCAGCCAAGGGCTTAATTACTATTATTGAGCAAGCAGGAGCTCAAGTTGAAGCGGTAGGCATTGTCATTGAAAAATCCTTTCAGGATGGCCGTCAACTTTTGGAAACTGCTGGTTATCGTGTTCTTTCTTTGGCGCGAATCGCAGGTTTTGAGAAAGGTCAGGTTGTCTTTACTGAGGCAGATATATGATTTCCTTTTCCTTTTGACTATCTGTCTGGCTTATAGTATAGTAAAGATAGTTGATATTCTAAAATCTAAGCTCATTGATTTTACTTGGGTAGAAAAAGTTTTTGAGGGATTTCTATGCACCAAACTCATAATTTACAGCAGCGGATGCGGCTCTTTATTTCTATTTTTTTGCCAATCTTGATCTACCAACTGGCCAATTTTTCAGCCTCATTTGTTGATACGACTATGACTGGTCAGTATGACACTCTCCATCTGGCTGGTGTTTCCATGGCAACTAGTCTTTGGATTCCATTTTTCGACCTGCTGATAGGGATTGTGTCGGCCTTGGTACCCATAATTGGGCATCATTTAGGACAAGGGAAAAAAGAAAAGATTGCTTCTGATTTTTATCAGTTTATTTATCTTTCTTTGGGGTTATCGCTAATTTTATTTGCCTTGGTATTTGTGGGCGCTCCTCTGGTTTTGTCTCACCTTGGCCTAGAGCCTTTAGTAGAAGAAGTGGCTAAGAACTATCTTTGGTATCTGGCGCTCGGCATTATTCCTCTTTTGCTCTTTAGCACCATCCGTTCTCTGTTTGATGCTCTAGGGTTGACCAAGCTTTCCATGTATCTCATGCTCTTACTTTTGCCTTTAAATGGCTCTTTCAATTATGCCCTAATCTACGGAGCATTTGGTTTCCCAGAAATGGGCGGAGCAGGAGCTGGACTTGGGACTTCTTTGGCTTATTGGGTTTTGCTCCTCATATCCTTGTTGGTAGCAGTCAAACATCCAAAAGTCCGAGTCTATGAGCTGTGGAAGATTCGACCGCTAGATAAAAAGGGCTTAATCGAAGGCATTCGGCTTGGTCTGCCTATCGGAGGAACGTTTTTTTGCTGAAGTCGTGATTTTCTCGGTTGTTGGCTTGATCATGGCTAAGTTTTCGTCACTAATCATTGCCAGCCATCAGGCGGCCATGAATTTTTCAAACTTAATGTATGCCTTTCCTATGAGTATTTCAACCTCAATGTCCATCATCGTTTCTTATGAAATTGGAGCCAACCGTCCTGATGATGTTAAAAAATTCTGTAAACTCGGGCGGCTGACGGCCTTGGGAATTGCTGGCTTCACCTTTCTCTTTCTCTATATCTTACGCGACCGAGTGGCTGCACTCTATGGTTCGGATACCGAGTTTATCCGTATGACATCTATTTTTCTGACCTACAGCCTTTTTTTCCAGTTGGCAGATACTTTTGCGGCTCCTTTGCAGGGCATTCTTCGGGGCTATAAGGATACTCAGGTGCCATTTTACTTAGGTTTGATTGCTTATTGGGGAATTTCGCTGCCTCTGGGGCTCTTCTTAGATCATTTTACCAGCTTGGCCCTTATGGATATTGGATTGGCCTCATTGCTAGTTTGGTGACGAGCGGTATTCTCTTTCAGTGGCGGCTTAATCGTTTGGCTAAAACTATCATAACTTAAAGAGCGCTGGCTTGTCCTTTTAGGATAACTCAGTGTTATTTTTTTCACAAACTTTTGTTAAAATTAGATTAAAACGGTAAAACGCTTACATGTTTTCTAGTATATTGATTGTGAAAATGATATAATAGTCATAAGATTATCAAGTCAAGTTTTTGTTAAAATAGGTTAATTTTTAAAATATTGTTTACAGTTATCTTTGGTTTTCAGTAGAAAAGCGAGGGAACTATATGACCGAACACTATACCCATCTTTTGCAAGAAGTACTAAATGCTGCAAAGGAATTAGCTATTCAAAAACACAATTATCAAGTGGACATTCCGCATGTCTGGACAGTGCTGACCCAGCCTCAGGCTTTTGCCTTGGAATTCTATACCGGTTTGGACCTTGATATTAATGAATTTATCAGCGTCATCAATCAGGAACTAGCCAAGATTCCTGTATTTTCACATACGGACAAGAACCGATTTGGACGTCAGTATAGCCAGCGTCTCAAGAATCTTTTAGATGATGCAGAGGCTGAGAGGGCGGAACTGAGGGACGAGGTAGTAACAGTAGAACACCTGATTCTCAGTTTATTTCATCAGCAGCGAAATCCGATAACTGTCTTTTTGAAGCAGGCAGGGATTGATAAGGAGCTGGTTGCGAAAAAGTTGAATAAGGTTCGTCAAGGCAAACGAGCAGTCTCTTCCAGTCAGGAGAGTCGCTATCAAGCCCTGAGCAAATATGCAACTAACTTTAATCAGTGGTTGGCAGACCAGACTGGTAGGAAGGTGATAGGCTGCAAAGAGGAAATCAATGATATTATCCGTGTCCTTTCCAGAAAAGACAAGAGCAATGCCATTCTCATAGGCTTTCCAGGTGTTGGAAAATCCAAAGTAATGGAGGGATTTGTTGGCAGATTGATTGCTGATGATGTTCCGGAACATTTACTGGGCAAGGAAGTTTTTAAGTTAAATCTAGGCGGACTGATTGCCGGAACTAAATATAGAGGAGAGTTTGAAGAGCGCTTCAAGGCTGTTTTGGATGAGGTGCTGGCTGCTAAGAGGAAGATTATTCTTTATATTGAGGATATCCACCAAATCGTGACAGCAGGTCGGACAGAGGGCTCTCTTGATGCAGGTAATCTTTTAAAGCCGCTCTTGGCTCAGGGACAGATTAATATCATCGGCACAACGACTTTTGCTGCCTATCGAGAAAGCTTCGAGCTAGATCAAGCTTTGGAGGGGCGCTTCCAGCGCATTCGCATTGAGGAGCCTGATCAAGATAAGGCATTGACAATTCTGCAAGGACTGCGGGAGAATTATCAGGACTTTCACGGAGTTTCCCTGACGGATGAAGCTCTGCAGGCAGCGATTAGTCTTTCAATTCGTTATCTGTCAGATCGTTATTTGCCTGATAAGGCACTGGACTTGATTGATGAGGCTTGTGCTGTCAAGAAAATCCAGCTAACTCAAGCGGAAACTGAACGACCAAACGTCAGTCGGGAAGATATAGCTAGTATCGTAGAGCGTATAACAGGAATCAAAGTGCAGGGAATCATGGACAATGAGCGCGAACACCTGCTAAATCTAGACAAGCTCCTGCGCCAGAGAATTGTAGGGCAAGACCAGGCTGTTCAAAAGGTTTCAGAAGCGATTTTGCGCTCGAGAGCAGGAATTCAAAATCCCAAGCGTCCTATTGGTTCATTCCTCTTTCTTGGTCCGACTGGAGTTGGGAAGACTGCTCTGGCAAAAGCCCTTGCTGAGCGGCTGTTTGGCAATGAGCTGGAAATGGTTCGACTGGATATGTCTGAATACATGGAAAAACATGCCGTGGCTCGTTTAGTTGGTCCACCGCCAGGCTACGTAGGATTTGAAGAGGGAGGACAGCTGACAGAAGCTGTTCGTAGAAGGCTTTATTCGATTGTCTTGCTGGATGAGATTGAGAAAGCCCATCCGGATGTATTTAACACCCTGCTGCAAGTATTGGACGAAGGACGCTTGACAGACTCTAAAGGGCGTACTATCGACTTTAAAAATACTATTTTGATTATGACAAGCAATATTGGCTCCCAGCAGATTTTGGAAAGTCTCAAAAGTGAACAGGGACTGACTGCTGAAACGCAGGAAGAAGTTCTGTCCTTGCTGCAACATAGCTTTAGGCCAGAGTTTTTAAATCGAATTGACGAGACGGTTATTTTCAACCCTCTGAGGGCAGAAGATATGATCAATATCGTAAAAATTATGGTTCGGCAACTTCAGGAAAGGTTGAAACATCAGAAGATTCAGCTTTATCTGAGCGAAGAAGTTTACGCTTTTTTAGCCCAGAAAGGCTACCAACCAGAGTTTGGTGCTCGTCCTATTCAAAGAAGCATTTTGCGCTATCTAGAAACGCCTTTGGCTCGTTATTTGGTCGAAAATAAGGAAACAACTGAAATGACAGTTCAAGTCGGTTTGAAGGATGGGCAACTGGATTTTAATTATTTGGTATAAGCTTCTTCTAAAAAGCAAGCGCTTACTATGTGTAGACGAAGAAAATGAAGAAAGGAGGTTCATGGTTTCTGAGCAGACTCTATCCTGAGATTTTGAAATGAGTCTTAGGTATACGAAAAATAATGAGATACTTTTTGTATCTATAGCCGACAGCAATCATTTTGATTGTTGGAGCACCCTTTGCATTTTATGAAAGGAGGAGTGTTTTGTCTGTTTATGATGTTTTGATTATCGGTGCTGGACCGGGCGGTTATGTGGCTGCTGAAGAAGCAGCTCGTTTGGAAAAAAGGTGGCTGTGGTAGAAAAGAAGTCTATCGGCGGAACCTGCCTGAATGTGGGATGTATACCGTCTAAGGCTTATCTCCAGCACGGTCATTGGTTGCTGACAATGGAGGAGGCTAGGCGTTATGGCATTGAGAGCAAGCTTGAAAGGATTGATTTTGAGAAATTGGTAGACCGAAAGAATCAGGTTGTTGCCAGTTTGCAATCTGGAATTCATGCTAGCTTTAAGTCTTTAGGTATTGAATATATCCAAGGGCAGGCCAAGTTTGTCAAAGACCGAACTTTCTCCGTCAATGGTAAAGAAATCAGTGGCAAAGATGTGATTTTGGCTACTGGCAGTTATCCTTTTGTGCCTCCTATCAAGGGATTGGAACAGGTTGACTATCTAACGACGGATACGTTTTTTGACTTGAGGGAGCTTCCTGAGAAGTTAGTCATTATCGGAGGTGGCGTTATCGCAATTGAGCTAGCTTTCGCTATGGCTCCTCTGGGTGTCGCTGTCACTGTTATTGAGGTTGCGCCGGAAATTCTTTTGACCGAAGAAGCTGAAGCGCGACATGTGATTCAAAAGAAACTAAAGAAAATGGGGGTGATGATTTATCAGGGAGCGCAGATAAAGGAAGTAACTGCTAATTCTGTCTTACTTGAGAACGAGCAGGTTGCTTTCGACCATCTTTTGGTCGCTACTGGCCGCAAACCAAACCTAGAGCTAGCCAAGGATATGGGTTTAGCCTTGACAGAACGGAATTTTGTCAAGGTAGATCAATACTACGAAACATCCAAAGAGCATGTGTATGCTATCGGTGATCTTTTGGAATCTTATATGTTGGCTCACGTAGCTAGTGCAGAAGGGATAAAGGCTGTAAAAGCTATCTGCCGGAGAGCTGAAGAAGCAGTTGATCCGCTGGGTGTTCCCGTTCACTCTACACCAATCCTGAAGTGGCTTCTTTTGGTCTCAGCAAGGAAGAGGCTGAGAAGGCGGGCTATGATGTTCTGGTCGAGCAGCTGCCTTTCTCTTATAATGGGCGGGCTATCGCTATAGGTGAGACGGAGGGCTATGTCAAGCTAATCTCAGAAAAGCAATACCATCTTCTGCTAGGTGCAGTCATCGTCGGTCCGAACGGTACAGATCTTCTGCAGAATTTGATTTTGCTGAGGCAGGCTGAAGCAACGCTGGATCAAGTTCTTGAAACGGTTTTTGCTCATCCGACCACATCAGAACTAATACAAGAAGTCGCAAAAAGACTCGTTCAGGACGATTAATGAGGAGGTAAAAATATGTCAAATTATAAAGATTTACCACAACGATTGACCAAAACAAGAAGCCAAAGTGCTGTATCGGAGCTAGTCGATTTAAAAGTCCATGATGCTACTGAAGTTGAGGTGGAGCAGATTTCCAAAGAAAAAGCCAAGACCATGTATAAAACCATGTGGGATATCCGTAATTTTGAGGAAAATACTCGGCGTTTCTTTGCTGCAGGACAGATTCCTGGCTTTGTTCACCTTTATGCCGGAGAGGAAGCGATTGCTACGGGTGTCTGTGCAAATTTGACAGACCAGGACTATATTACCAGTACTCACCGGGGACACGGTCACTGTGTTGCTAAGGGCGGTGATTTAAAGGGAATGATGGCAGAAATTTTTGGTAAGGAGACTGGACTTGGAAAAGGAAAAGGCGGATCTATGCACATCGCTGACTTGGACAAGGGAATCCTCGGTGCCAATGGTATGGTTGGTGGAGGCTTTGGTCTAGCTACCGGTGCAGCAATGCGCAACAAGTACTTGAAAACCGACAGTGTAGCTGTCTGCTTCTTCGGTGACGGTGCGGCCAATGAAGGGAATTTCCACGAATGTCTCAATATGGCATCAATTTGGAAACTGCCAGTTATCTTTGTCAATGAAAACAACTTCTTTGCAGAATCGACACCGCAATGGTATTCTTCAGCGTCTGGCACCATTGCTGAGAGAGCGGCTGCTTATAATATGCCTGGCATCCGGGTTAATGGTAAGGATTTATTCGCTGTCTACCAAGTAGCTAAGGAAGCTGTAGAACGGGCTCGTAGAGGGGAAGGACCTACCTTGATTGAGGCTGTTACGTATCGGGATCATGGTCACTTTGAAGGAGACGAGCAGAGGTACAAGGCTCTGGAAGGTGAAGAAAAAGACTGGGCTGATGTGGATGCTCTGGACGTCTTCCGTGATTACGCTATCGAGCATGGCCTCTTGACTGAAGAGGAGCTTGATGCCATCTTAGAAGAGTCTCGAAAGGATGTGGAAGAAGCAATCAAATTTGCTCAAGACAGTCCGATTCCTCGTTCTGAGTCTCTGTTGGAAGATGTATTTGCTGATTGATAGAAGGAGGTTGATCAAATGGCTAGACAACTGTTATTTATGAAAGCAATCAATGAAGCGCTGGATCAGGCAATGGCAAAAGATGACACCGTAATCCTTCTGGGAGAAGATATTGCTGGCGGTGCAACAATCAAGCACTTGGAAGAAGAAAACGAAGAAGCTTGGGGCGGTGTAATGGGTGTAACCAAAGGGCTTATGCCAAAATACGGCCGAGAGCGGGTGATTGATACTCCGATTTCTGAGCACGGATACGTGTCAGCTTCTGTTGGAATGGCCCTGACTGGCTTGCGGCCAGTACCGGAGCTGATGTTCAATGACTTTATCGGTTTCTGCTTTGACGCCATTCTGGGGCAAGGCTCAAAAATGCGCTATATGTTTGGTGGTAAGGCCAAGGTTCCGATGACAATGCGGACCATGCATGGGGCAGGAGCTTCGGCTGCAGCTCAACACTCGGGTTCATATTACGGTATCTTTGGATCTATTCCTGGTATAAAGGTAGTTGTTCCAGCAACTCCGTATGATGCTAAAGGGTTACTGCTGGCTTCCATTGAAGACGACAATATCGTGATTTATTCAGAAGATAAGACTCTCTATGGTATCAAGGGAGAGGTACCAGAAGAATATTATACAGTTCCAATTGGAAAGGCTGCTGTCCGCCGTGAAGGAACAGACCTCACTATCGTTACTATCGGTAAAATGCTTTATGTTGCTTATGAGGTGGCGGATCGCTTGGAAAAAGATGGTATTTCGGTTGAAGTGATTGACTTGAGAACGGTAGCCCCTTGGGATGAGGAGACAGTCTTTGAATCAGTCAAGAAAACTGGACGGCTGATTATCGTTGATGAATCCAACCCTCATAATAACACAGCGACGGATATTGCAGCTGTAGTGACTGATAAATGCTTTGATTATCTTGATGGCCCGGTAAAATGCGTCTGCGCGCCAAATGTGCCGGTACCATTTGCGGTGAATTTGGAACAGCTCTATATTCCTAATGCTGATAAGGTTCTGACAGTTGCTGCGGAATTGATTGACGATCTGAAGAGATAGAAGGGAGGCAAGTATGGCTACAGAAATTGTAATGCCTAAGCTAGGCTTAACAATGACCGAAGGTCTGATAAATAACTGGCTGGTCAAGGAAGGCGACACCGTAGCTGCTGGTCAGCCTGTCTTGGAAATCAGTTCTGAAAAATTGACCAGCGATGTAGAGGCGCCAAGTGCAGGAGTGATTTTAAAAATTATCAGTCAGGCGGGCGATACTGTCCCGTGCAAGAAAGTAATTGCATGGATTGGTGAAGCAGGAGAATCTATTCCAGGTATGGAGACGGAAGAAGTCTCTGCGAATAAATCAGAAAGTGATAAGGGAGCAGTTGGTTCAGAGCCAGAGCTAGCTGAAAAAACTGTGGCAGCAAGTTCCAACACTGTCGGAAAAAATGAAAAAGGACGTATTTTCATCACTCCGCTGGCTCGAAAGATTGCTAAGGAAAAAGGATATGATATTTCCATGATTTCAGGAACGGGAGGCAAGGGCCGCATTACCCGACGGGATGTAGAGAATCATAAACCAGAGGCACTCCCAACCCAAGCACCGGAAAGTAGTTTAGCAATCCTTCAGCCGGCTAGTCAGGCTGACTATGGTGCAGGATTGACAGGCATTCGCAAGACTATTGCAGAGCGGATGATGACCAGTCTCCAGACATCAGCTCAGGTCACCTTGCACCGTAAGGTGGATATCAGCAGGCTGATGATCTTTAGACAGGATATGAAAGATAAGGTGGCTTCTCCATTAGAAAATGGCGAAATCAGCATCACGACTCTGCTGACAAAGGCAGTTGCCAAGGCATTGAAAGATCACCCTCAGCTCAACGCTTGGTATTTCAATGGTCAGTATCAGGAAGTAGAAGATATTCATATCGGTATTGCGACTGCGCTTAGTGATGGTCTGGTGGTGCCGGTCATTCGTCACGTGGATAAGCTGACATTGGCTGATTTGGGCTTAGCTATCAAAACAGAGGCCAATCAAGCTCGTAAAGGAACTTTGGATCCAGCTCTTTACTCAGGTTCAACCTTCAGTATTACCAATCTCGGGGGAGCAGGAATTGAGTATTTCACTCCTATCCTAAATACACCAGAAGTGGCCATTTTAGGAGTTGGTGCCCTTCAAACGTCACTGGCTCTTGACAGCCAAGGACAGGTCTGTGAGCAGAAATTCCTGCCGCTCAGCTTGACTTTTGATCATCAAGTTGTAGATGGTCAGCCCGCAGCGGAGTTTCTAGCAAGTCTAGCGGACAAATTGGAGTCTCCTTACGATTTGGTTTTCTGATAAATGAATAGGGACAATCATTCCTAAGTGAAAATCATAACCACCCGTCTAACGGGTGGTTTGTACCAGGGCTATAAGCCCACATCACCAGCCAGCGCCTAAAGACGCTGGCTTTCACTTTGTTCAAGCCTCATTGCTTTTGACTCGTCACAAACCTCTCAAAGAGGTGTTTGCATCACTTACCACTATCCCTAAAGGGATCCTCATATTCTTTTACACTCAATTTATCCAACGCTATATCATGCTTTTCCTGCTCTTGGATATATTTCTTAATGGTGGCTTCATTAAGCCCTACTGTACTCACGTAATAACCTTCCGCCCAAAAATGTCGGTTCCCAAACTTGTACTTTAGGTTGGCGTGTTTGTCAAACATCATGAGAGCACTTTTGCCTTTTTAATACCCCATAAAACTAGAAACACTTATCCTCGGTGGAATACTTACCAACATATGGACATGATCTGGCATTAAGTGACCCTCGATAATTTCAACACCTTTATAACTACATAATCGGTGAAATATTTCACCCAAACTGTTTCGATATTGATTATAGATAACTTTTCGTCTATACTTAGGTGTAAACACAATGTGATATTTACACATCCACTTTGTGTGTGATAAACTATGTGCCTTTTGCGCCATATTTTTCTCCTTTCGCTTCACAATGGGCTTGAACACCTTTATTGTATCGCGTTTGGAGTTTTTTTGGTATAACCTTCGATGCGCACCCGCATAGCGGGTGGTTTATTTGTCTCGCACCTAGCGGAGCGAGACAGACTGAAAGTCAATAATAAAAAGGCCAGCTGCTGATGGTGATACGAGCAGCTGGCTATTCTTTTTTTATTTTTCCCTCATTTGACCTTGTGGGAAGTAAGTTCCTTCTGGCATGTCGTTAATAATGACATGGACAGCAGACTGAGGTGCGCCTGTATTTCTGACAACGGCTTCAGTTACTTCCTTGGCAAGAGCTTTTTTCTGCTCCAGAGTACGACCTTCAAATAAATCAATTCTAACAAATGGCATATTTTCTGCCTCCTTTATTTCGTTATTATTATTTTATCACAAATGAGGTTTTAAAGAGTAATGAATTATGGTAAAATAATGTGAAGTAAAAATGGAGATAGTGAATTAGCAAAGATTTAAATTATGGCTCAGTTATACTACAAATATGGCACGATGAATTCGGGCAAGACCATTGAAATTTTGAAAGTGGCCCACAATTATGAAGAACAAGGCAAGAGCGTAGTCATCATGACCTCAGCTCTTGATACCCGCGACGGCTTTGGTGTCGTTTCTAGTCGTATCGGTATGAAGCGGAATGCTATGGCTATTGAAGATCAGACGGATATTTTTGGCTATATCCAGCAGCTGCCTGAAAAACCTTATTGTGTTTTGATTGATGAGGCTCAGTTCTTGAAACGCCATCATGTCTATGATTTGGCTAGAGTGGTGGATGAGTTGGATGTTCCAGTTATGGCTTTTGGTCTGAAAAACGACTTTCGCAATGAACTCTTTGAAGGCTCCAAACACCTCTTGCTCTTGGCTGACAAGATTGAGGAGATTAAAACCATTTGCCAATATTGCTCTCGTAAGGCCACCATGGTTTTACGGACTGATAACGGAAAGCCGGTTTATGACGGAGAACAGATTAAAATTGGCGGCCACGAGACCTATATCTCAGTCTGCCGCAAGCACTATTTTAACCCTGACATTAAATAATCCAATGATAGAAATAAAGGAGATGATGAAAAATCTATGAACATCTATGAACAGTTACAAGCGGTTGAAGATCGCTACGAAGAACTTGGTGAACTCCTAAGCGACCCAGATGTAGTCAGCGATACCAAGCGCTTTATGGAGCTTTCTAAGGAAGAAGCCAGCACCCGCGATACAGTGGCGGCTTACCGCGAGTATAAAAAAGTTCTGCAAAACATCACAGACGCCGAAGAAATGATTAAAGACGCCTCTGGTGATGCGGACTTGGAGGAAATGGCCAAGCTGGAACTAAAAGATGCCAAGACTGAAAAAGAAGAATACGAGGAAAAACTAAAAATCCTTCTTTTACCGAAAGATCCAAACGATGATAAGAATATTATCCTTGAAATCCGCGGTGCAGCAGGAGGAGATGAGGCTCAGTTGTTCGCAGGAGACCTCTTGCAGATGTATCAAAAATATGCTGAGAGCCAAGGCTGGCGCTTTGAAGTTATGGAAGCTTCTTACAATGGTGTAGGTGGAATCAAGGAAGTGGTCGCTATGGTCTCAGGTCAGTCGGTCTACTCAAAGCTTAAGTATGAATCTGGCGCTCACCGCGTACAGCGGGTTCCTGTAACCGAAAGCCAAGGCCGCGTTCACACCTCGACGGCAACCGTCTTGGTTATGCCAGAAATCGAAGAAGTCGAATACGACATTGATCCTAAAGATTTGCGCGTTGACATCTACCACGCGTCTGGTGCTGGCGGACAGAACGTCAATAAGGTTGCGACCGCTGTTCGTATTGTCCATCTGCCAACCAATATCAAGGTCGAAATGCAGGAAGAACGGACCCAGCAGAAGAATAGAGATAAGGCTATGAAAATCATCCGAGCCCGCGTAGCAGACCACTTTGCTCAAATTGCTCAAGATGAGCAGGATGCAGAGCGCAAGTCTACGATTGGCACAGGTGATCGCTCAGAGCGGATTCGTACCTATAATTTCCCGCAAAACCGGGTGACAGATCACCGTATCGGTTTGACCTTGCAAAAGCTGGACACGATTTTAGCTGGCAAACTGGATGAAGTCGTTGACGCTCTGGTTCTCTATGACCAAACTCAAAAGCTAGAAGAGCTGAATAAATAATGACATTAGCTCAATATTTGGCTGTGCTAGAGCAAGAGCTAGTAGCAGTGGGAGAAGAAGCAGAAAGCCTGACTTTCGTTTATCGGGCTCTCAATGAGCTCTCCTTTACCGACTTTGTTCTCAAGCTTCGGACAGAAGTCGGCCAGGAAGACCGTGAGCAGCTAAAAGCAATTCAAAAGCAGTTGCTTTCTCACAACCAGCCCAGTATATCATTGGCAGCAGTGACTTTCACGGTTTGACTCTCAAGGTTGATGAGCGTGTTCTGATTCCAAGGCCTGAGACGGAGGAGCTGGTGGAGCTGATTTTGTCAGAAAATCCCGAAAATTCTCTGTCTGTCTTGGATATAGGGACGGGTAGCGGAGCCATTGCTCTTGCACTGGCAAACGGCCGTCCAGACTGGCAGATTACTGCTTCAGACCTTTCGAAAGACGCTCTTTCCTTAGCAGCAGAAAATGCTCAGTCTTGCAGCCTTAGTCTTGCTTTTGTCCGATCCGATTGTTTTGAAGCAATCAGTGGGAGCTTTGACATCATCGTCTCCAACCCGCCCTATATTTCAGAAGCGGATAAGAATGAAGTTGGACTTAACGTTTTGACATCAGAACCTCACATGGCCCTCTTCGCGGAGGAGGATGGCTATGCCGTCTATCGGAAAATAGCAGAGCAGGCAGGAGACTATCTGACAGAAAAGGAAAAATCTATCTGGAAATTGGATACAAGCAAGGAGACGGTGTCAGGGAGTTACTTAAACAATCCTTCCCTAAAAAACGAATCCGAGTTCTGAAAGATCAATTTGGCAAAGATAGAATGGTGGCAATGGACAATGGATAAGATAGAAAAGACTCTGGCAGCAGGCGGAGCAGTTGTCCTGCCTACAGAAACTGTTTATGGCCTCTTTGCCCAGGCTTTGAATCAAGAGGCGGTTGAACGAGTCTACGAATTAAAACGAAGACCTCGTGCCAAGGCTCTTAATCTCAATGTGGCTAGCTTGGAAGAGATTTATGCCTTTTCCAAGAATCAGCCCAGTTATCTGAAGCAACTCTATCAAACCTTTCTACCTGGGCCGCTGACTATTATCCTCCAAGCCAATGACCGAGTGCCTGCTTGGATAAACTCAGGTATGAAAACCGTAGGTTTTCGGATTCCTAAACATCCGGTCACCCTGGACTTGATTCGGAAGTACGGTCCCTTGATTGGTCCATCCGCCAATCTTTCTGGAAAAGCTAGTGGAACTTCTTTCCAGCAGATTATGATGGATTTCCAAGAGGAGGTCTCGGGGGTAGAAGATGATGACTCTTTGACCGGTCAGGATTCAACTATTCTAGACTTGTCTGGAGAAAAGGCTCTTATTTTACGCCAAGGGGCAATCACTCGCGAGGATATTCTCGCCCAAGTAAATGGTATAAAATTTTAACTTTTAGGACCTTAGGTCCTATTTTCGCAAAAGAAGGGAGACACCTTATGATTTTTGACCAAGAAGACTACAAAGCATTTGACCCAGAGATTTGGGAAGCAGTTGCTAAAGAAGAAGAACGTCAGCAGCATAATATTGAGCTGATTGCTTCAGAAAATGTCGTTTCTAAAGCTGTCATGGCTGCTCAAGGTTCTATTTTGACCAATAAGTACGCTGAAGGTTATCCAGGTCGCCGTTACTATGGTGGGACAGATGTAGTGGATGTGATTGAGAGTCTGGCAATTGAACGCGCCAAGGAAATCTTTGGTGCTAAGTTTGCTAATGTTCAGCCTCACTCAGGCAGCCAGGCAAATTGCGCTGCTTATATGGCTTTGATTGAGCCAGGCGATACAGTTATGGG